>NZ_BAAABU010000010.1:103035-239471 GCF_039521145.1 Saccharothrix mutabilis subsp. mutabilis | reverse complement strand
GCTTTTCCGTCCTCCCCGTACGGCCTGGCGGAGCCGACCACACTTTCCCGGGGTTGGTCGAAAAACTTTTGCTCGTCCCTCGCAAAACTTTTTGGCCAACCCCGGGAAAGTGTGGTAGCCCTTCGGGCAGGCCGTACGGGGAGGACGGAAAAGCCAAAAGCGGGGGCGCTGCGCGCCCGGAAGTGCGGCGCTGCGCGCCTGGAAGTCGAGGAGTGGCATCCGGGGGGCGGCGAGGGGGCTTGCGGTGTGGGCTTGCGCCTACGCTGGAGCGTGTGAGCGTGGTCTTGTTGGCCGAGGACGACCCGGCTATCGCCGAGCCGTTGTCGCGCGCCCTCCAGCGTGAGGGGTACCAGGTGCAGGTCGTCGGTGACGGGCCCGGCGCGTTGGAGGCCACCGTGCACGGCGGTGTGGACCTGCTGGTGCTCGACCTCGGGTTGCCCGGCATGGACGGGCTGGAGGTGTGCCGTCGGCTGCGGGCCGGTGGGCGCGGGGTGCCCGTGTTGATGCTCACCGCCCGTTCCGACGAGGTCGATTTCGTCGTCGGCCTGGACGCGGGCGCGGACGACTACGTGGCCAAGCCGTTCCGGTTGGCGGAGCTGATGGCCCGCATCCGCGCCCTGCTGCGCCGGCGTGCGCCGGGGACGTTGGAGGTCAACGGGGTGCGCATGGACCTCGCGGCCCGGCGGGTCACCGTGGACGGGCAGGAGGTGCAGTTGGCGAACAAGGAGTTCGAGCTGCTGCGCGTGCTGATCCAGCGGGCCGGGCAGGTGGTGCACCGGGACGAGATCCTGTCCGAGGTGTGGAACGACCCGGAGCTGAAGAGCAGCAAGACGCTCGACATGCACATGTCGTGGTTGCGGCGGAAGCTCGGGGACGTGCGGTCCGTCGAGCGGCGGATCGCGACCGTGCGCGGTGTCGGTTTCCGGTTCAACACCGCTGACTGATGCGCCGCCGCATACTGCGGGCCATCCTGCTCGCCGTCGCCGTCACCGGGTTCGCGCTCGGCATCCCCCTCGGGTACACCGCCCTGCGGCTGGTCGAGGACGGGGCGCGCGGCGACCTGTCGGTGCGGGCGCAGCGGATCGCCGCGTTGATCGACGACCAGATCGCGACCGGCCAGCCGATCGACCTCGCGCCGGTCGAGGTGGGCGTCCCGGAGGGCGGCCACCTGGTGGTGACCTCCGCCGGCGGGCGCAAGGAGCTGGGGACCTCGCCGGGCGCGGACCCGTTGTCGGTGGAGATACCGATCGCGCAGCAGGGGACCGTGCGGCTGGAGATCCCGTCGGGGCCGATGCACACGTCCCAGTACCAGGTGGCGGCGCTGGTCGTGCTGCTCGTGGTGCTGTCGGTGGGCACCGGCACGGTCGTCGCCACCGTGACGGCCCGCAAGCTCGCCGCGCCCCTGCGGCACGTGGCGGTGCGCGCGGCCCGGTTGGGCGCGGGCGACTTCCGGCGCGACGACCGGCGGCACGGGGTCGAGGAGCTGGACCTGGTCGCCGAGGCGCTGGACCGGTCCGCCGGGGCGCTGGCGTTGCTGGTGCAGCGGGAGCGGGAGCTGGTCGGCGACGTGTCGCACCAGTTGCGCAGCCGGTTGACGGCGTTGCAGCTGCGGTTGGAGGCGTTGTCGGTGCACCCGGAGCCGGACACGGCGGCGGAGGCGCGGGCGGCGTTGGAGCAGGCGGAGCGGTTGGCGGAGGTGCTCAACGAGCTGCTGGCGGCGGCCCGCGCGGCGCGGGCGGTGGGCGCGGAGCCGCTGGACCTGCGGACCGCGCTGACCGCGATCGCCGAGGAGTGGCGCGAACCGCTGCGCGGCGACGGTCGCGCGCTGCGGGTCCGGGTGCCGGAGGGGTTGCTGGCGCGGGCGACGCCGGCGCGGCTGCGGGAGGCCATCGGGGTGCTGCTGGACAACGCCCTGCGGCACGGCGAGGGCCAGGTGGTCGTGTCCGCGCGCCGCGACGAGGGGACCGTGGTGGTCGAGGTCGCCGACGGCGGCTCGGGCGTGCCGGACGAGCTGGCCGGCCACATCTTCGAACGCGGCGTGTCCGGCGGCGGGTCCACCGGAGTGGGCCTGGCCCTGGCGCGGGCGCTGGTGGACGCGGACGGCGGACGACTCGAACTGTCCACCGCCCGCCCCGCGACCTTCGCCGTCTACCTGCCGGTCCCCAAGGCCGACGACGTGGTGGGCGTGACCTGGCGCTCCGACCTCACGCCCCGCTAGCCGACGACTCGCCGGACGTGCCCGGTGCAGCGGAAGTGGCGGGCGTCGGGGGTGCGGCGGCTTCCGGAGTGCCGGCGGCGGTCGCGGCCGGCACCGGCTGGGTCCGGTCCGCCTGCTCGGGGTGCTCCGGTTCCCCCGTCTGGTCGGGTTGGGGGAGGAGGCCCACCGCGCCGCGCACCACCTGCGCCCACACCAGGCGGCCGAACAGGTAGTGGCAGGCCACGTCCTCGCTGGTGAACCGGGCCCAGTCGTAGCGGTTGCCCTGTTCGCGCCAGAAGACCTCGAAGCCCTCGTCGTCGCGGACCAGGCACCACGTGTTGTCCGCCTCGGCCCCGATCGACACGACCTCCGCGGGCACGCCCACCGCCAACAGCCAGCCCTGGACGGACTCGGCGTTCATCGGACCTCCTCCAGGTAGCCGAAGGCGACCAGCTCGGCCACCGCGTGGGTCGTCCGGTACCGCACCCCGCCGCCGGGCTGCCCGAACCACTCGGCGGACAGCGTGAACCACGCCGGCAGCTCCCGGACCACCCGGTACCGGTGGTAGCCGGCGTCCAGCGCGGCGGGCGGCAGGGAGCGCTCGGCGAAGGGCGTGCCCAGCTCGGACAGCACCCGGCCCTCGGGCGTGCCGAACCGGTCCAGCTCGACGCCCACCGCGAGCACACCGGGCTGCCCGGCCTCGTACCCGCCCTCGGGGAACAGCTCACCCGGTGGCCACGCGTACTCGGGCGGGTCGGCGCGGACCAGGAACCGGCGGTCCCAGTCGCGTTCGTGCATGCCGGCCAACGGGTCGTAGCCGTCCAGCAGCGCCGGGTCGGGCTCGGCGGCCGGGCCGTGCGCGAACCTCGGCAGCGGGCGGGCGGACGCGTCGACCAGGTCGCCGTCGGGGTGGCCCTGCGGCTCGAACCGCAGTCCCGAGGCGAACTCCTGCTCCTCGGACGGCGTCGGCAGCTGCCGGGCCGGCGTGCGCCGGGCGGGCGGCAGGGTGCCGCCGGGGAACATGTGGAGCAGGAAGAGCGCGACCGACTCGTCACTGGGTTCGGCGGTCTGGGCGGCGCGCTGAGGTGCGCCGGGCAGTTCCATCGGCACCGCCGGTCCGGTCCCGAGCACCCCGGACATCGAGCCGAACGACACCCCGCCCGCCGCGTGACCGGTGCCGACGTACCCGTGGGTCGGTCCGCCGGTCGCCGCCTGACCGGGCACCCAGCCCGGCAGGAACGCCTGCGCCTGACCACCGCGGACCAGGAGGTCGCGGGCCAGCGGGAGGACGGCGAGCCCGTAGGCGGCCTGCTCGGCGGCCTTGGCGGCGTCCCTGGCCGGGTCCTTCGGAGCGGTGGCGTCCTTGGGGGCGACGGCGTCCTTGGGCTGGCCGGACTGGTTCTGCCCGGACTGGTTCTGGCTGCTCGGGTTCTGGCCGGACTGGTTGCCCTGGCTGGACTGGTTGCCCTGGCCGCCTTGGTTCTGCGCCGAGGTCTGACCCTGGCCTGCTTGAGCCGCACCGGCCGATGCCGGACTTCCCTGGGCGGGACCGGCCGAGATCGGTTGTCCGGCGACCTGGCCGGGACGTGCCGGTTGCTGCGCCGCTGGGGACTGCGCCTGACCCTGGGCAGCCGCTGGGGACTGGGCCGCCGCGCCACCCGCCGCCGCGCCGCCCGCCACAGCACCGGCGGCCGGAGCGGACACGCCGCCACCGCTGACACCACCAAGACCGCCGCCGGGTCCACCACCGAGGCCACCGGCACCGGGACCACCGATACCGGGACCACCGATACCGGGAGCACCGACACCGGGTCCCTGGGGCGTGCTCGTCGTCGGACCCGCCGGCTGGGCGGGCGCGTGAAGCGTCTCCGTCGGCAACAACGGCCGCTCCAGGACCGCCGCCGCCGACTGCGTCACGGTGTCCGCCGCACGACCGACCGTCTCCACGACCGGCTGGGCGGGACCACCGCCGAGCACCGGCGAAGCGACCTGCTCCACCAGACCGGGCGCGACCTGCGCGCGTCCGGGTGCGTCGGGGCGGCCCTGCGGACCGTCGTGACCCTGCGGACCGTCGTGGCCGGGCGGGCCGCCGGGCAGCACGTCCGCCGCGCCCTGCACGGTCCGGCCGACGGTGTCCGTCACGCCCTGCGCCGTGTCGCCCACGACCTCCACCGCGCCGTGCACGACCTGGCCGGTCGTGTCGAGCACCGGGTCCACGACCGCCGCCACGGGCGCGGCGACCGTCTCGACCACCCGGCCGAGGAGTCCACCACCCTGCCCGGAACCCGGCTGAGCCTGGCCCGGCTGTCCCTGGCCCGGTGCGACCGGCTGTTGTGCCTGGTTCTGGCCGCCATCGAGGATGCCGCCGAGCAAACCGCCCTGGCCGGGCTGACCGCCGAGCAGGCCGCCACCGCCGAGCAGACCACCCGGAGCACCACCGGGCGCACCACCCGGAACACCACCGGGCGCACCGCCCGAAGAGCCGGGAGCGCGTCCGTCTGCCGAACCGTTCCCGGGCACGGCCGGACCCTCGCCGGGACCGGCCGGGCCGTGCACGCCGGGGTTGGAGTCCACCAGCGGTCGGCCGCCGATCTGGACGCCGCTGTCCAGGCGGACCGCGCTGGTCAGCGTGTCGGTCAGGTGCGCGACGTTGGCCGCCGCGCCCCGCACGGCCGTGTCCAGGCCCAGCAACGCCGTCGGGTGGCCGGCCGCGGCGGCCTGGTTGGCCGCGTCGTTGTTCTTGGCCAGGTTGACCAGTTCCCGCACCAGTTCGACCTTGGCCGCGCCCACCTGCTGGGCCGCGTGGTCCAACCGGTCGGCGGCGGCGTTGCAGCCGCGCACGGCCTCGTTCAGCTTGCCGTCCGGGCCGGTGAACCTCGTCCAGTGGCGGCTGGCCGCGTCGCCGGTTTCGCCGGTCAGGCCGGTCAGCGCCCGGGACGCCGCCCCGTCGGACTCGCCGGCCAGCGCGGAGAGCCTGGTGCCCGCCTCGCGCCACGCGCCGGCGGACGAGCGCAGCGCGTCCTCGTCGGCCTGCGGCCAGGTCACGCCCGCTTTGGCGGCGACCTCGGCCAGCTCGGCCGGCAGCTCGATCCCCATCCCCTGCCCCTTTAGATCGCGCCGAAGGAGGTGCTGGTGCCGTCTTCCGCCGCGCGGTAGGTGCGGGCGGTCTCGGTGAGTCGGTCGCCGATGCCGCCGAACTCGCGGCCGAGGTCGCCGAGGCGGCTCAGGGCGTCGGTGGCGGGCTGGACGTGCGAGGAGGCGAAGCTCTGCCCGATGGCGTCGGAGCCCCAGCACGCGCCGAACGAGTCGAGCACGCCGCCGAGGTCGCCGAAGATCGTCCCGGCCCGCTCCGCGAACGCGCCGAAGTCGGTGGCGCCGGCGGTCAGCTTGGCGAGGTCGGTCTCGAAACCGCTCATCTGGGTCCCCCGGTGGTCTCGACGTTCAGCCAGTCGCGCTGCTCGAAGTCCTCGTCGTCCTCGACGACCGGGCGGGGCCGCTTCGGCGCGGGCGGCGCGATCTCCTCCGGGCGGAGGTCCGCGGTGCCGCGCACGAGCGCTTCGGGGTCGGTCCCGGCGGGCAGCACCGGGGCCATCGCCCGGTAGCTCCGCTCGGCGGCCTTGGCGGTGGCCTCCTGGGTCGTCCGCACGATCACCTGGGCGAGCTGGGCGGGCCGCATCCGGTAGGCGGCGTCGGTCAGCTCCAGGTCGGTCAGCGTGCCCTGCGCGCCGACGGTCGCCGTGACCGAACCGTCCGGGCTGGTCGCGGACGCGCTCACCTTCGCCAGGTCGCGTTGCACGGACGCGAGCTGGTCCCGGCTGCGGCGGTAGTCCGCCAGCAGTTCGTCCACCTGGGCTCGGTGATCGGTCGTCACGGCCACCTCCGGTCTGCGCCGTCGCCGGGCATGGTCGTCGGTCGCGCGTTGGACGTTACGACCCCTGTCCCGGTTCCCGCCGCCGTGGCGGGAATTCAGACCGCTCGCCGGACCAGCGCCCGGTTCGGGCCCTTCCGCTCCACCAGGCCGAACCCGGCGTCGGTGAACATGCCCAGCGTGCCGTGGTAGAGGTCGCCGGACCCCTTCTTCGCCCCGCCGGTGTCCACCGGGTAGCCCTCGACGTGCTTCGCGCCGCGCCCGGCCGCGAACGCGACCGCTTCCTCCAACAGGAACTTCCCCACCCCGCGCCGGCGCGCCGTGCGGTGGATGAAGAAGCACGTCACCGACCACGTGTCGGGCGGGAAGTCGCCGGCCGCCGCCTTCATCGCCGCCAGCCGCGGGTAGTAGGGCCGGGGCGCGACGGCGACCCAGCCCAGCGCGGTGTCGTCCTCCACCGCCAGCACCCCGAGCGGGTCGCCGAGCCGGGACCGGAGGAAGTCGCGGTTGCCGTCGCCCTGGCCCGCCCGCCACTCGGCGCGGTCACGCAGGAAGAACGTGCACCAGCACCCGGTGACCGCGCCGTTGGGGCCGAACAGCTCGACCAGCAGCGGCCACGTCTCCCCGGTCAGCTCGACGGCCTTCATCCGCGCAGCGCCCGCACCACCCGGGACGGACTCGGGCGGCCCAGCTTGCCCGCCATCCAGGCGCTGGTGTCGCACAGCTTGTCCAGGTCGACGCCATGGGCGATGCCCAGGCCGTCGAGCATCCACACCAGGTCCTCGGTGGCCAGGTTGCCGGTCGCGGACTCCGCGTACGGGCACCCGCCGAGGCCGCCCGCCGACGAGTCCACCGTCCGCACGCCCGCCAGCAGCGCCGCGTACGTGTTGGACAGCGCCTGGCCGTAGGTGTCGTGGAAGTGCACGGCGAGCTGGTCAACCCGGTCGAAGCCGCGGATCAGCGCCGTGACCTGGCCGGGCGTGGCGACGCCGATCGTGTCGCCCAGGGAGAGCTGGTCGCAGCCCATGTCCAGCAAGCGCTTGCCCACGCCCACGACCTGCTCGCGCGGCACGGCCCCTTCCCAAGGGTCGCCGAAGCACATCGACACGTACCCGCGCACCTTCAGGCCCTCGGCCCGCGCCCGCGCCACCACCGGGTCGAACATCGCGAACTGCTCGTCCAGCGACGAGTTGAGGTTCTTGCGGGCGAACGTCTCCGTGGCGGAGGCGAAGATCGCGATGTGCTCGACGCCCGCCTTCAACGCCCGGTCCAGGCCGCGCTCGTTGGGCACCAGCACGGGGTAGCCCACGCCGTCCCGGCGGTCCAGGCCCGCGAGCAGCTCCTCGGCGTCGGCCAGCTGCGGCACCCACTTGGGGTGCACGAAACTGGTGGCCTCCAGGACCTTCCCGCCCGCGTCGGCGAGCCGGTCCAGGAACTCCAGCTTCACCTCCACCGGCACCACGGAGCTCTCGTTCTGGAGCCCGTCGCGGGGACCGACCTCCCAGATCGTCACGCTCTCCGGCAGCCCGTCGCCGCCGACCCGGTCCGGCAGACCGACCTCACGCGCGCCCATCGCCGACCCTTTCCCCCGGCTGGACATCGTCGTCCGGGTTGTCGTTGATCCCCCGGTAGAGCAGGGAGTGCACCTTCTCCACGCCCGGGATGTCGTCGAACTCCAGCGGCTCGTCGGACGAGGACTCCACCACCAGCGTGCCGCAGCCCAGCGCCCGGTCCGGCAGACCTTGCGCGAACCGGACGCTGCTGATGCGGGTGAGCGGGATGTCCAGCCCGGTGCGCTTGAGGACGCCTTCCCGGTACATCACGCGGTCGCTGGTGACGATGAAGTGCGTGGTGCGCCACCGCACCACGGGCACGAGCGTCAACCAGACCACCACTGCCAGCGCGAGGACGCCGATGACCAGCCAGGCGACCTGCCCGAAATCCGTCAGCACGGCCAGTGCGACCGCCGCCGCGACCACGACCACGAGCACGAGGACCGGCGGGACCAGCACCTTCCAGTGCGGGTGCTTGTGGAGCACGACGTGCTCGCCGGGGCTGAGCAGGTCGTCCGGGTAGGCCACGGCGGTCCTTTCGCGTCAGCGCTGGTGGCCCTCACCGTACCCGGAGGTGCACCACGTCCCCGGCGGAAACCGGGTGGTCGACGCCGTGGTCGTCGCGGACCAGCAGGGTGCCGTCCACCTCCAGGTCCTGGGCGGTGCCGGAGAGCTGCCCCTCGGACAGGTCCACCCGCACCCGGCGGCCCAGCGTGGAGCACTCGCGCACGTACTCGTCGTACAGGCCGGAGGCGTGCGGGTCGCCCTGGGCGTCGCGCCAGGCCCGTTCGAGGTGGGCCAGCTCGTCGAGCAGGGTGGTGGCGACCTCGGTGCGGTCCAGCGGCCGGTCGGCGTGCTCGGCGAGACTGGTCGGCTCCAGCCCGCCCGCGCCCGGCTCGATCCCCTCGGGCAGCTCGCCCACGTTCAGCCCGATGCCGACGACGACGGAGTGGTCGGCGGTGATCTCGGCCAGCACGCCGGCGGCCTTGCGGTCACCGACGAGCAGGTCGTTCGGCCACTTCAGGGAGGCCGGGACACCCACCGACGCGGCCGTGCGCACCAACGCGACCCCGGCGATCAACGTCAACCACGGCAACCGCTGAGGCGGAACCCCGACGGGCCGAAAAAGCACACTCAGATAAAGCCCACCACCAGGCGACGTCCACGACCGCCCCCGCCGCCCCTGCCCGGCGGTCTGCTCTTCAGCGATCAACACCGAACGATCGACCTTCTCGGTCCGCAGGTCGGCATTGGTCGACCCCGTCGAGGCGACAACGTCGAGCTTGGCGAAGTGCGTGCCGACGAGCCGTTCCCGAAGAACTCCGGCATCAAGTGGCGTGCTCACGCAGTGCAGCCTAGAAGCGACTGTGGTGGACCGCATCGCCTGCGGCGATGCGGCGACCCGCCCCGCGCGCTGTCGGAGCGGTGTGGAGGCGGGGCGGGCCGCTCGTGATCAAGCCTGCAACCTCCAGCGCGGTAGAGGTCAAGCACCGTCTCAGTGAGCTGGGCTACTCACGGGTACCTCACGTGCCCGGTCTGGTTAAGCTGCCCGTTCATGAGTAGTGCGACCGCCCCCATCGGCGAGGAGCCGGACGTCCACACCACGGCCGGCAAGCTGGCCGACCTGTACCGCCGCAACGACGAGGCCGTGCACGCAGGGTCCGCGCGGGCGGTGGAGAAGCAGCACGCCAAGGGCAAGAAGACCGCCCGCGAACGGATCGAGCTGCTGCTCGACCCCGGTTCGTTCGTCGAGCTGGACGAGCTGGCCCGGCACCGCTCGACCAACTTCGGCCAGGAGCGCAACCGCCCGTACGGCGACGGCGTCGTGACCGGCTACGGCACCGTCGACGGCCGTCCGGTGTGCGTGTTCAGCCAGGACGTGACCGTCTTCGGCGGCTCGCTCGGCGAGGTCTACGGCGAGAAGATCGTCAAGGTCATGGACCTGGCCATCAAGACGGGTCGCCCGATCGTGGGAATCAACGAGGGCGGCGGCGCGCGCATCCAGGAGGGTGTCGTCTCGCTCGGCCTCTACGGCGAGATCTTCCGCCGCAACGTGGCCGCGTCCGGCGTCGTCCCGCAGATCTCCCTGATCATGGGCGCGAACGCGGGCGGGCACGTGTACTCGCCGGCGCTGACCGACTTCGTCGTGATGGTCGACCAGACCTCGCACATGTTCATCACCGGCCCGGACGTGATCAAGACCGTCACCGGCGAGGACGTGGGCTTCGAGGAGCTGGGCGGCGGGCGCACCCACAACACCAAGTCCGGCAACGCGCACTACCTCGGCTCGGACGAGGAGGACGCCATCTCCTACGTCAAGGAGCTGCTGTCCTACCTGCCCGCGAACAACATGTCCGAGACGCCGGTGTTCGAGGCTCCCGACGACGTGGTCCACGGTTCGGTCGAGGACTCGATCACCGACGAGGACCGCGAGCTGGACACCCTGATCCCGGACTCGGCGAACCAGCCCTACGACATGCACGAGGTCATCACCCGCGTGCTGGACGAGGGCGAGTTCCTGGAGGTCCAGCCGCTGTTCGCGCCGAACATCCTGGTCGGCTTCGGCCGCGTGGACGGCCACTCGGTCGGCGTGGTGGCCAACCAGCCGACCCAGTACGCGGGCTGCCTGGACATCGACGCGTCGGAGAAGGCGGCGCGGTTCGTGCGCACGTGCGACGCGTTCAACATCCCGGTGCTGACCTTCGTGGACGTGCCCGGCTTCCTGCCCGGCACCGACCAGGAGTGGAACGGCATCATCCGCCGCGGCGCGAAGCTGATCTACGCCTACGCGGAGGCCACCGTCCCGCTGGTCACCGTGATCACCCGCAAGGCGTACGGCGGCGCGTACGACGTCATGGGCTCCAAGCACCTGGGCGCGGACATCAACCTGGCGTGGCCGACGGCGCAGATCGCGGTCATGGGCGCGCAGGGCGCGGCGAACATCGTGCACCGCAAGACCCTCGCCACCGCCGCGGCCGAGGGCCAGGACGTCGAGGCGCTGCGGGCCCAGTTGCAGCAGGAGTACGAAGACACGCTGTGCAACCCCTACGTGGCCGCGGAACGTGGTTACATCGACAGTGTGATCCCGCCGTCGTACACGCGCTCCTACGTGGCCCGCGCGCTGTCCATGCTGCGGGACAAGCGCGAAACCCTGCCGCCCAAGAAGCACGGGAACATCCCGCTGTGACCGAGCCGGAGGCCGCTGTGCACCCCGAGACCGAGTCGAACCGCCCCTACCTGCGCGTGGTCCGGGGCACCCCGACGGACGAGGAACTGGCGGCCCTCACGGCCGTGGTGACCACCCTGGGCACGACCGAGGCGGAAGAGGAATCCCCACGCCGCTCGGCGTGGTCCGACCCGACCCGCCTGGTCCGCCGCCCCCTACCCCACGGCCCGGGAGCCTGGCGCACCTCCGCCCTACCCGGCTAAAACGCGAACAACGCGCCGCAGGCGCCACGGGCTACCAGCCACAGGAAGGGCCTCGGTTCGTTCGGGCTGCCAAGCCACAGGAAGGGCCTCGGTTCGTTCCCCGTACGGCCTGGGCGCAGCCCAACCGCGCTTGGGGGTTCTTGGCAACCACGCTCCACCGGTTGCCAAGAACCCCCAAGGGTGGTTGCCTCCGGCAGGCCGTACGGGGAACGAACCGACGCCCTTCCACCCCCGGGGGCCTGCCGCGCGGCGAGCGCTGCTTTTGATCTTTCGCTTTTGATCTTGGAAGCGCGCCAGCGCACAAGGCACAAGAGCGAAGCGATGCCCGAAGCTCCCGAAGTCAGCAATCGACGCGCCGACTGGTGACCTGGACGCGGTCGCCCAACACCATGACCTCACGACACCGCACCCCGTCGTGCACGTGGTACCGGACGCGCATCCACACCGCGCCGTGCGGCGCGTTCAACCGCGAGGCCAGGACTTCCACCCCGTCCGCCGCCACCGCGACGGGCACCCGGGCCGGGTCGCCCTCGGCCCGCGCCGCGCCGGCCACGGCCTCCATGACCCGCAGGTCGTCGCGGTCGGCCCGGCTCAGGAACGGCCAGAACGGCACCCCGTACCCGACCGGGTCGGTCGAGACCACCACCGCCGCCACCGCGACCACCAGGGCCGCGGGCACGGCCAGCCACCACCGCCGACCGCGAGCCCGGTCGATCCGGCGGACCACCAGAGCCCAGCGCTGCACACCTTCGAGGTTGCCCAACCCGCACGCCACACGCATCGGTAGTTCTACGCAGCCTTCTTTTACGCTCGCCCTACGCAGCCCTGAACGCCGGCCCTCTCACACCAGCCACCTCACGCAGCCACCTCACGCAGCCACCTCAACCGCCACCCGATCGCCAAGCCCGGCCAACTCCACCGGCGCCTCAGGCTGCCGGATCACCAACCTCTCCAACGCCGGCAACTCGGCCAGCTCAGCCAACTCCGCCGGGTGCGGGATGCCGTAGCACTCGACCACCCGCAACCCCGGCCACCGCGACACCCCCAGCAACGACCGCCCCGGCGGCCGGTTGTCCACCGCCAGCACCCGCAACGGCAGGTCCGCCGGGATCGCGGCCAACCCGGTCTCCAGCGCCGGGTGCCGCACGTGCAACGCGTGCAGGCGGGCCCCCTTCAAAGTCCGCAGGTCGGCGGGCGTGAAGTGCAGGGACAGCTCCTCCACCCCGGTGCGCGCCAACGGCGACAGGTCCCGCACCCCGGGGCACTGCGTGAGGTGCAAGGAACGCAGGGAACCGTGGCCCGCCAACGGTTCCAGCGACTTCAGCACCTCGTTCTGCATCAACTCCAGCCGGCGCAGGCCGGGCGTCGCCGCGACCGGGTCCAGCGGCGACCAGCCGCCCAGGCAGCGCAGGTGGTGCAGGTGCCGCAGGTGGTGGACGTGCCGGATGCGGTGCCAGCCGCGCAGGTCCACGCGCTGGTCGCCGAAGTCCACCTCGGCCAGCACGGTCCGGGCGTAGTCCTCCGGGTTGGGTGAGTGCCGCCACGCGCGCAGCAGCTCGTCCAGCACCACGGACTCGCCCAGCTCGGTGAACGGCTTGATCTTCTCCAGCGCGCCCTCGCCGCCGATCATGGCGATCACCCGCACCACGCACGCGGCCTCGATGTCGGTCAGGCCCTCGGGCGTGTCCGGGAGCAGGTCGCGCACGAACGCGCCCGCCGACGCCAGGGTCTCGGCGGCGGTCATCGTGGTCGGCGGGATGAGCCGGGCCACCGCGCGGCGCACCTCGTCGCGCACGTCGGGCCGCTTGTCCACCCGGCCGACGACGTCGGCGTGCTCGACGGCCGCCGCCGCGAGCAGGTGCAGCAGGTCGGCCACGCGCGGGTCGTGGCGGGCGGCCTCGTTGCCGTCGAGCAGGCCCGCGAGCACCTCGGCGCGCTCGACCGGGCGGGCGTGGGCGACGGCCATCACCACCACGTCGTGCCAGTCGTCGCGGTGGGCGTGGTCGACCAGCGGGCCCAGGTCGCCGGAGTCCACGACCTCCTTGGCGGCCAGGTAGTCGCGGAACGTGCGGTGCACGAACTGGACGTCGCCGTGCAGGGACTCGCGCAGCAGGCCCGTGCGTTCCAAGAACCGTTGCAGCACTTGGGCGGGCTCGGCGTCGTGCGGGCGCAGGCCGCGCATGGCGCTGCCGATCCACTGGCGCGCCTTGGACTTCGCGACGAGCTGGCGGCTGTTGCGCACCAGCGAGTACGCGAACCGTTGCAGCACGACCAGTTGCTCCTCCTTGGAGAAGCCGAACCGGTCGGCGTCCACGTGGACGCCGCGCTGCTCGTCCCAGCGGACCAGCAGCAGGTCCAGGGCGGCGTCGTAGAGGGACTTGCGGTCGCGGGGCAGGTGCATGCCGCCGTCCTGGTGCAGCGCGCACAGCAGCCCGCACAGCAGCGGGCTGGACGCGAGCCGGCGCAGGTCCGCCCGGGTGGCCAGCGTTTCGGCCAGGGTCTGCTCGCACCGGTCGAGCCAGTCGGTGAACTCGGGCTGCTCGGCGCGGGCGGCGTCGTGCCAGGCGGTGAGGAAGTCGCGGACGCCCTTGGCGGACATCGGCAGCAGGTCGTAGGTGGTGAACCGGGCCTCGCTGAGCCAGTTCTCGTCCACCGCCGACGGGCGCGTGGACACCACGTACCGGGCGTCGGGGTAGGCGGCGACGAGGTCCTCCAGCCACTGCTCGGCCTCCGCCCGGCGCTCGGAGCCCAGCTCGTCGATGCCGTCCACCAGCAGCAACGCCCGCCCGTCGCGGAACCGCCCGACCACCCACCGGTCGGGTTTCTCCTCGGCCAGCACGGGCGCGGTGGTGTCGAGGATGCGTTCCGGGGTCGGCAGCGGCCCGTCCGCGAACTGCCGCAGCGGCACGAAGAACGGCACCAGCCCGTCGCGGGCGGCGGTCAGGGCGAGCCACCGCAGGAACGTCGTCTTCCCCGCGCCCGCCGACCCGCGCAGCAGGACGCGCCGGGCGTCCTCGAACGCGGTCGCGGCGCTGACCCCGGCCCCGGTCAACGCGTCGTCGTCCCGCCCGGTCCGCCGCGCGACGGCCAGGCTCACGTAGGACCGGTCGAACGAGTGCCGCCCGGGTCCCCGCCCGCGCGCGACGCCGAACAGCTCGAACGAGCTGGTCGTCCGGACGACGTACTCGGCGTAGCGGAGGTCGAAGTGGTCGGCCCGCCGCGCGTCGCGTTCGAGCAGCTCGGTGACGCCGTCGCTGACCCCGACCTGGAGGTCCCGCATGATCCGGTCGACCGACCGCGCCATCTCCGCCAGCCCGGCGCAACACCCGGCCAGCAGCAATTCGTAGGCCGCCCGACCGCCCGCGCTGAACTCCGCGGTCGTGGCGGGCACCCGCTTGGCCAACCGCTCGGCGTTGACGAGGTCGGCGGGCTCCTTGGCCAACCGCTCCCAGGACACGCCGTTCAGGACGTCCCGAACGGCCTCGGCCGCCCGCCGCCACTCGGCGTCGGAGACCCCCGGCAACTCGGTCCGCCGCAAGCCGACCAGCTCCTCGGCCACCCGCCGGACGACGCGGTCGGGCTTGGCCAACGCCCTGATCCGCCGCCGGTCGTCCACGCGGTGCGCCAACCCGCCGACACCGTGCTGGAGCAACCCGTCGAACGCGGTCCCGAACACCGCACCCAACGCACCCGAAACCGGGTCGACCACCATCCGCGCCTCCCCACGCCAGCGGTGCCAACGCCAGCCTAAGCCGATCACCGCGCACGAACCGGCCACCCACCCGCAACTACGACACAGAGCCGCACGCCCGAGCCGCTGACCGGCGGCCCGGCCTTGCGCGACTGGTCTCGCCGAGCGCCTTTGTCGGTACCCGATGCGACAATGGAGACGGGGGCCGGAGGCCGCACCCAGCCACGAACGACGGCGAAACACGCGCGGCTGGCGGCTTCGACGGGCTGGCGGCTTCGACGCGAGTCGGCGGCTTCGGTGCGGGCAGGCGGCAGTTTGGCGGGGCGCGCGTTCCGGTCGCGGGTGTGGCGCGTGGCCGGGTGGTGTCCGGCGATGATCCGGCGGCCCGGGCGTTAGGGTTCGGCCGTGCGCTTCGTGCTTGCCTCCGCGTCCCCCGCCCGCCTGAACGTCCTCCGCAGCGCCGGCATCGAGCCCGTCGTCCGCGTGTCCGGGGTCGACGAGGACGCCGTCGCCGCCGCGCTCACCGACCCCACCCCCGCCGAGTTGGTCACCGCCCTCGCCCGCGCCAAGGCCGAGGTGATCGCCGCCGACGAGCAGGACGCCCTGGTCGTCGGCTGCGACTCGATGCTGCTCACCGCCGACGGCGAGGTCCAGGGCAAGCCCGGCACCGTCGAGAACGCCCGCGCCCGCTGGCGCAAGATGGCCGGCACCACCGGCACGCTGCTCACCGGCCACGCCGTCCTCAAGGTCGAGAACGGCCGGGTCACCGACGGCGTCGCCGACCACGAAGCCACCCACGTCCGGTTCGGCACCCCCTCCGACGCCGAACTGGAGGCCTACCTCGCCACCGGCGAACCGCTCCAGGTCGCGGGCGCGTTCACGCTCGACGGGCTCGGCGGCTGGTTCGTCGACGGCATCGACGGCGACCCGTCCAGCGTCATCGGCATCAGCCTGCCCCTGACCAGGCGGTTGCTGCGCCGGCTGGACGTCGTGGTGTCCGACATCTGGTAGCCGTTGTCACATTTTCGCTGATCCGGGAAGCTCCACCCAGGGACATCGCGTTGGGGGAGCCGATGAACGAACTTTTGACGCGCCGTCGCCACATCGACTTCGGCCGCAGGCAGAACACGGGCTGTCACGCGCAGTAGCCGCCCGCCGAGCCCTGCGCACCCGAAAGAAGTCGACATGTCGTTCATCCGCACGTACACCAAGCCGAAGGTCTTCGGCGTCACCGTCCTCGCGGCCCTCGTCCTGGGCGCGCTGGCGGGCTGGGTGGCCAAGTCCACCGGCCGGACGTGGCTGACCACCACCCTGGAGAAGCTCGGGGACGTCTTCACGAGCCTGCTCCAGTTCACCGTCATCCCGCTCGTGTTCACGGCGATCGTCGTGGGCATCACGAGCCTGCGCCGCCTCGGCGGCCAGCGCGCCGCGCGCCTGGGCGGCAAGACGCTGCTCTGGTTCGCGATCACCTCGCTGATCGCGGTCCTGATCGGCCTCGCCATCGCGGTGGTCTTCAAGCCGGGCACCGGCGTCCAGGTCGAACCGACCGAAGCCGCGCTCAAGCGGCTCGCGAGCCGCGAGGGCGGGTCGTGGTCGACGCTGCTGGACACGCTCGTCCCGTCGAACCTGTTCTCCGCCTTCACCGAGGGCGAGGTGCTCCAGGTCGTGTTCATCGCGATCCTGGTCGGCTTCGCCGCGTACGCGCTGGGCGAGAAGGCCGCGCCGTTCGTCAGCCTGACCCGGTCGGCGTTCGACCTGGTGCAGAAGATCGTCGGCTGGATCGTGCTGCTCGCCCCGATCGGCGTGTTCGGCCTGATCGGGACGGCGTTCGCCACCTACGGCAACGACTTCGTCCGCCCGCTGTTCAGCCTGATCGCGACCGTGTACGGCGGGACGCTGCTGGTGCTGTTCGTGGTGTACCCGGTGCTGCTGCGGTTCGTGGGCCGGGTCAGCCCGGTGACGTTCTTCTCGAAGGCGTGGACGGCCATCCAGTTCGCGTTCGTGTCCCGCTCGTCCGGCGCGACGCTGCCGCTGAGCCGCCAGACCGCCGCGAACCTGGGCGTGGACGACGACTACGCGTCCTTCGCCGTCCCGCTGGGCACGACCACGAAGATGGACGGTTGCGCGGCGGTGTACCCGGCGATCGCGACGGTGTTCATCGCGAACCTGTTCGGCATCGAGCTGGGCCTGTGGCAGTACGTGGCCATCGTGGCGGTCGCGGTGTTCGGCGCGCTGGCGACGGCGGGCACGACCGGGTGGTTCACGATGCTGACCCTGACCCTGGGCGCGGTGAACCTGCCGCCGGAGGTCATCGCGACCGGCGTGGCCGTGGTGTACGCGATCGACCCGATCCTGGACATGGTCCGCACGGCGACGAACGTGGCCGGCCAGATCACGGTCCCCGTCCTGGTCGCCCGCTCCGAGGGCCTGCTCGACGACGAGGTCCTCAACGCCCCCAGCGCGCCCCCGCTGCTGTCCGACCGGCGCGAGGCCGTGCCGGCGTAACGCCGCGAAGCCGCACCGACGCACCCGGCCCGACGTGTTCGCACGTCATCGGGCCGGGTGCTCGGCTGTTGGGCGGGCAGTGGGCGGGGCGTGCTGCTGCGAGGGCAGTCGGCGGGTGTGCTGCCGGGCTACTCGGGCGTGGTCTGCTGCCGGACTACTCGCCGCAGGGGTGCAGCTGGCTCCGGCCGGGTTGGACCGCGGGCCAGCCGGGGAGCTGGGACGCGTCCGGCACGACCGCCGTGCAGCCCAGGTCCGTCGACGGCCCCACCAGCGAGAACACCTGCGCGAACCGGCGCGCGCAGTCCACGCCCGGGGCGCACGCGCGTTGCACTGCCACGACGTCCGCGACCCCGTCCGCGTCCACGTCGTGCAGCCCCAGGTAGCCACCCCCGGCGACGTACGGGACCTGCGCCCGCGACCACGCCCCCGACCGGCGGACCAGCACCTCGCCCAGCACCTCCGACCGCGCCGGACCGCGGACCAGGCACACCGCCACCTCCGCGTCCACGCACTCCAGCGAGCCGTCGGTGATCGCGGCGCCCTGCTCGGCGATGGTCAGCTCGAAGATGTTCCGGCCGGACGCTCCGTTCGTGCTGATCCGGCCCGCGCCCTGGCCCTGTCCGCCGCCGACGCCCGCGGCCTGGCCGACCAGGACCGCCACCGTGTCGCGACCCACGTCCGCGCTCACCACCGCCTGGCAGGCGGTCGGGCCGCAGCGCAGCTCGTCCTGGGTCGGCGAAACCCCCCGTTCGGCGGTGTCGTCGGGTCGCAGTGACCAGGCGAAGACCATCCCTGCCGCGGTGATGGCCACGGCCAAGCAAGCTGTGAGCAGCGCGGGGAGGTTCGGACGTGACACGATCGCCGATTGTCCCACCCCGACGTGAGCTGTCTCTCCACCACGTATTACTGACCAGTCACTAAACTGCCGAGCCATCACTCCACATCAGCGCTGCCAGGAGGTAGGACGTCGTGTCGCTGCGCAAGGTCCTCGTCGCCAACCGCGGTGAGATCGCCGTCCGGGTCATCCGCGCTTGCAAGGACGCCGGTCTGGCCAGCGTCGCCGTTTACGCGGACCCCGACCGCGACGCACCGTTCGTCCGGCTCGCCGACGAGGCGTTCGCCCTGGGCGGCAGCACGCCCGGTGACAGCTACCTCTCGGTCGACAAGCTGCTGGACGTCGCCAAGCGCTCCGGCGCGGACTCGGTGCACCCCGGTTACGGGTTCCTGTCCGAGAACGCCGACTTCGCGCAGGCGGTCCTCGACGCGGGTCTGATCTGGATCGGGCCGACCCCGCAGGCCATCCGCGACCTGGGCGACAAGGTCACCGCCCGGCACATCGCGATGCGCGCCGGCGCGCCGCTGGTGCCCGGCACCAAGGACCCGGTGTCCGGCCCGGACGAGGTCGTCGCGTTCGCGAAGGAGCACGGGCTCCCGGTCGCGATCAAGGCGGCGTTCGGCGGCGGCGGGCGCGGGCTCAAGGTCGCGCGGACGTTGGAGGAGATCCCCGAGCTGTTCGACAGCGCCGTGCGCGAGGCGGTCACCGCGTTCGGGCGCGGCGAGTGCTTCGTCGAGCGCTACCTGGACAAGCCGCGGCACGTCGAGGCGCAGGTGCTGGCCGACCAGCACGGCAACGTGATCGTCGTCGGCACCCGCGACTGCTCGTTGCAGCGCCGCCACCAGAAGCTGGTCGAGGAGGCGCCCGCGCCGTTCCTGACCGACGAGCAGCGGGCGAAGATCCACTCGTCGGCGCGCGCCATCTGCAAGGAGGCCGGTTACCACGGCGCCGGCACCGTCGAGTACCTGGTGGCGCTGGACGGCACGATCTCGTTCCTGGAGGTCAACACCCGGTTGCAGGTCGAGCACCCGGTGTCGGAGGAGACCGCAGGCGTCGACCTGGTGCGGGAGCAGTTCCGCATCGCCGCCGGCGAGAAGCTGCGCTTCACCGAGGACCCGACGCCGCGCGGGCACTCGATCGAGTTCCGCATCAACGGCGAGGACGCCGGCCGCAACTTCCTGCCCGCGCCGGGCGCGGTGACGACGTTCATCGCGCCGTCCGGGCCGGGTGTCCGGGTGGACGCGGGGGTCGAGAGCGGCACGGTCATCGGCGGCCAGTTCGACTCGCTGCTGGCGAAGCTGATCGTGACCGGCGAGGACCGGACGCAGGCGCTGGAGCGGGCGCGGCGGGCGCTGGACGAGATGGTCGTCGAGGGCATGGCGACGGTGCTGCCGTTCCACCGGCTGATCGTGCGCGACCCGGCGTACGTGGGCACGGGGGACGGGTTCACCGTGCACACGCGGTGGATCGAGACCGAGTTCGACAACACCATCCCGCCGTTCACCGACGGCGCGGAGGCCGAGGAGGACGAGCCGCGCCAGACCCTGGTGGTCGAGGTCGGCGGCCGGCGGCTGGAGGTGTCGCTGCCCGGTGGCCTCGCCGCGGGCGCGCCGGTGGCCAAGGGCGGCGGGGCGAAGGCCAAGCCGCGCAAGCGGGCCGGTGGCAAGGGCGGCGCGGCGGCGTCCGGTGACGCGGTGGCCGCGCCGATGCAGGGCACCATCGTGAAGGTCGCGGTCGAGGACGGCCAGCAGGTCGAGGCCGGTGACCTGATCGTCGTGCTGGAGGCCATGAAGATGGAGAACCCGGTGACCGCGCACAAGGCCGGCGTGGTGACGGGGCTCGCGGCGGAACCGGGTGCCACGGTGACCCAGGGCACCGTTCTTTGCGAAATCAAGGAATAAGCTCTGGTTCGTGGGCGAACGGGACATCCGGATCGGTGACGCCGAGCGGCAGCGGGCGATCGAGCTGCTCGGCGAGCACCTGTCCGAGGGCCGGCTGGACGTCGACGAGTACGGCGACCGGACCGCCCGGGTGACCGCCGCCAAGACCCGCGGCGAGGTGCTGGCGTTGTTCGACGACCTGCCCGAGCCGCACCCGCGGTTCGCGCAGGTCGCGCCTTTGCCTTCGGTGCGTCCCGCGGCGGGCGGGGTGGACCGGTCCTCGGCGGACCGGCGGTTGATGCAGGTCGCCGTGCCCGTTGTGGGGTTGCTGTGCGTGGCGTTGTTCTTCTTGGTGCGCAACCCGTTCGTGTTCTTGCTCGTGCCCGCCGTGGCGTTGATCGTGGGGCGGATGGGCAACCGTTGACCCTGCTGTTGCTCGACTTGGACGGCGTGGTGCGGCAGTTCGGCCCGGACGCTCCGATCGAGGACGCCCACGGCCTCCCGCGCGGCACGCTCGCGCAGGTCGCCTTCTCGCTGGCCACCCCGGCGCTCCTGGGCGAGGTCCCGGACGAATCCTGGCGCGCCGCGATCCGCGCGGCCTTGGCCACCCGCATAGGCCCGACCGCCGCCACCTCGGCAGTCCACGCCTGGACAAGGCCCGGCAGGGTGATCCCGGAAGCCCTTCCCTTGATCCGCGAGGCCCGCACCCGTTCAACAGTAGGATTGTTGAGCAATGCAACAACAAAATCGTTCAACGATCTAACACTCCTCAACCTGACGGCGGAGTTCGACGCGATCGTTCTGTCCTGTGAACTGGGCGCGATCAAGCCAACCCCAGAGGCCTATCTGAAGACTCTGGATCTCCTGGGCTTCGCGCCCCAGGACACCGTCTTCTGCGACGACAACGCCGACAACGCGGCCGGTGCGCGGGCGGTGGGCATGGACGGCGTCCACACGCCGAACCCGGCAGCTCTGAGGGCGGCTCTGCGTGAACGGGGCTTGGTAGTTGACTGACTATCTACTGCTGGTCCTGCACGATCGTGACGAGGCGGAGGCCTTGGCGAAGACGCTGGCGGCGGAGGGCTGGACGCCGTGCACGGTCCACAAGGACCTCCTGGCCGGTGAGGACGACGCGGAAGACGCGGACTGGCTGATCGAACTCGCCACAGCCCCGGACGGCACCCCAGCCCACACCCACCGCACGACTCTGGAATCGCTGGCCGACCACCACGACGCCTTCCTCACCGACTGACCCCGCCTCGGCTTGGCCGCCTCGGCTTGGCCGGCGCGGCCCGGCTTGGCCGGCTCGGCTTGGCCGGCCCGGCCCGGCTTGGCCAGCGGGCCCGGCTTGGCCAGCGGGCCCGGCTTGGCCGGCGGGCCCGGCTTGGCCAGCGGGCCCGGCTTGGCCAGCGGGCCCGGCTTGGCCGGCGCGGCCAGCCCCGGCCGGCCAGCCCCGGCCGGCCAGCCCCGGCCGGCCAGCCCCGCCCAGCCAGCCAGCCCCGCCCAGCCAGCCAGCCCGGCCAGCCAGCCCGGCCGCCCCACCCCGCCCAGTCCAGCCCGCCGCCGCGCCCTGCACGCTCCGCGTGCTTGGAGTCCTCGCCCCCTCCTGTCCTCGCCCCCTCCTGTCGTCGCACCCCCGCCCCGGCTACCGTCGCACCATGGAGCCGGTCGACCTCAAGGCGGACGGGTTCGTGCTCAACCAGCTCACCCCCGCCGACGCACCCGCCCTCCTCACCGCCGTCGACGACGACGCCATCGGCCGCTGGCTGTCCGGCTACCGGCTCCCCGACGAGCAGGCCGCCCGGGCGTTCATCGGCTACCGCGCCTGGCAGTGGGCCGCCGACCAGCGCTGTTCCTGGGTCGTCCGGGACGACGCCGGGGCCATCGCGGGCGAGGTGTGCCTGCGCGACCTCGACCACCACGATCGCAACGCCCTCGCCGTCTGCTGGACCGCCGCCACCCACCGGGGCCGCGGTGTGGCCGTCTCGGCGCTCGGCGCCGCCCTCCGGCACGGTTTCGACGTCGTCGGCCTGCACCGGGTCGGCTACCGGCACTCCGTCGCCAACCTCGCCTCCCGCCGCGTGGCGGAGAAGTGCGGCTTCACGTTGGAGGGCACCCTGCGGGGCGCGGAGATGGTGCACGGCGTCCACCACGACCTCCTCCAGTGGTCGCGGTTGGCCACCGATTAACCTCCCGGGGCATGGAGCCGGTCGAGATCAACGCGGGCGAGTACTACCTGCGCCAGTTGCGGGTGGACGACCGGATCGACGACCGGCACACCCTCGCCGAGCGGTTCGGGTCCCTCGACCGCGCCGGGGAGCACGTCGCGCTCCGGGCGAACGAGTGGGAAACCGACGCCGGCTGTTCGTGGGCCGTGTGTGAACAGTTGTCGAACACCGCGGTCGGCGAGGTGGCCGTGAAGTCCACCGGAGAGCTGTTCTGCTGGATCTCCCCGCACCACCGCGGAAAGGGGATCGCGACCGCCGCCGTGGCGGCTGTCGCGGGCTTCGCGTTCGGTTTTCTCGACCTCGAAACGCTCTCCTGCACCCCCTGCGACAAAGCCGCGGAACGCGTTGCGCAAAAATGCGGTTTCACGGCAGGCAGTTCACACGGCGTGTGGACCCGGCTACGGTAGGTGCGCATGAGGGTTGCTCGCACGGTCACCGCGCTGGTCGCGCTGGTCACCACGGCGTGCACGCCCCTGCCCGAGAAGAAGGCCGACGGGCGGGTCGACGAACCCCTCCCGGCCACCACGACCACGGTCCCGCAGTTGCCACCGCGACCCCGGGACCTGCCGCTGGACCAGGTGGACCCCTGCGCGGTGCTCAGCGAGGAGCAGCGGCTCCAGCTCAGCCTCGACAACCCGCCCAGCCCCTACGTCGAGACGAGCTTCGGCAACGCGAAGGCCTGCACCATGCGCAGCGGCATCAGCGGCAACGTGGTGCGGCTCGCGCTGGTCACCGTCGAGGGCGTCGCCGTCTGGCTGTCGGAGAACGCGCAGGTGGAAGCGCAACCCGCCACTGTCGGGGGATTTCCCGCGCTGACCGTGCGGACCCCGGGCCTGGAGGAGGTGTGCAACGTCGAGGTGGACGTCGCCCAAGGACAGTTCCTGGACGTGATGTTCCGCGACGGCGGTAACAAAACGAAGGTGTCCCAGGACATTCTCTGCCAAGGAGCACAACGGGTGGCAGAAGCCGCTGTCGCCGGTTTGCTGCAACGCGGCTGACCCACGCGGGGGAAGTGCGCTCCGCCCACTCCCCGCTGTCGGACCGTGTGGCTAGAGTGACCATGCTGACGCGCGATACGCGAAGACGGGGAGGTCGTCCATGCCGTCGGAAGACCACGGCCACGGCGCGGACACGGGCACGCCACCAGCGCCCCTGTCGCAGGCGCTGAGCGTCGAGCCCAACGCCATCCCGAGCCTGCGCAGCGCGTTCGCGGGCGCGC
This sequence comes from Saccharothrix mutabilis subsp. mutabilis, assembly GCF_039521145.1. Taxonomy (NCBI): domain Bacteria; kingdom Bacillati; phylum Actinomycetota; class Actinomycetes; order Pseudonocardiales; family Pseudonocardiaceae; genus Saccharothrix; species Saccharothrix mutabilis. The sequence continues at coordinate 216,066 of NZ_BAAABU010000010.1, read as the reverse complement.
TGACCAAGCTCGACAAGCAGATCGAGCTGGCCATCACCGAGGTCCGGGTCCGCCCCTGGGCCGGTGACCCGGTCAGCCAGGACGCGGCGGAGAAGTTCAACGAGCGCTCGCTGGAGTCCGGCGACTCGGCGCTCACCGCGTTGCAGAACTACCAGCAACAGCTCAAGGGCGCGATGGACGCCCTGACCCTGGTCGAACGGCAGTACCAGGCGATCGAAGACGACAACACCGGGTTGATGGGGCAGCAGGGCGGCTGCTGAGCCCGCCGCAGGCGAGGGGAATCTTCATGCCCGAGGGCCACCGCTGGAGCGGGTACAGCCACGAAGAGCTCTACCAGAAGATCAACTCCGGGCCCGGCCCGAAGGCCTCGCACGCCTCGATGGAGCGCTGGGAGGGCGTCTCGGCCGCGTTAGCCGAGATCAACGCCGAGCTGCACACCGGCATCGCGGGTTCCGGCGCGAAGTGGGAGGGCTCGGCCGCCGACCAGGCGCGCACCGGCATGAACCCGCTGGCCGCGTGGGCCGACGAGGCGCGCGGCGGCGCGGAGGTCATGCGGCTGTCCGCCGAGCTGCAGGCCGACTACATCGCCAAGGCCCGCGCCGACATGCCGCCGCCGGTCAAGGTGACCGCCGAGGACCCGGGCACCGTGCTGACCGCCCTGACCCACCTGGTCGGCCAGCAGACCGACCACGAGCTCCAGGAGAAGGTGCGCAACGCCGCCGAGCAGCGCGCCCGCGAGGTGATGACCACCTACGCGTCCTCCACCACCTCCAACGTCACCACCCTCGGCCAGTTCCAGCAGCCGCCGCAGCTCGTGATCACCGCCTCCGACGTGGTGCGCAACGACGCGGCGGGCGTGGCCCCGGGCCACGGCTTCCACGGCGGCGTGCGCGGCGGCGGGCGCGGCTACGGCGGGCGCGGCCGGGGTTGGAACCGCGGCGGCGCGGTGCCCGGGACCCGGCCGACGGCCCCGCAGCCCACCGGCGCGGGCACGACCGTCTCCGGCGCCACGCAGACCAGCTCGACCACGCGCCCCACCAGCCTCCCGGCGAGCGCGTCCACCCAGTCCGGCACGACGTTCGGCCCCGGCGGCGTCATCGGCGGCAGCGCCGACAACCGGCAGCAGGACCGCCGCAAGTCCGCCGCCGACACCGCCGCCGACACCACCACCGAGCAGCACAACACCGGCCAGTCCGCCACCGAGCAGCAGCTCGCGAACGGCCGGCCCAACGGCACGACGGTGGTCAGCTCGGCGGAGTTCGGCGCGCTCGCCACCACCGCCAACGCCCACCACGTCGCCGCCGGGTCCGGCACCGCGAGCGGTGTCCTCGGCGCGGCGCAGCAGGGCGGCGGCGACACGGTCCACAAGCGCGCCACGCCCGTGCCCGTGCAGCAGGCGTTCGACCCGTTCGGCGGCCTCGGCGCGGGCCGCGCGGACGACGAAGAGGATGCCGAGCACGACGGCGCGGACTACCTTCGGGAAACTGACGACATCTACGGCCTCGGCGGGCACATCTCGCCGCCGGTGATCGGGGAGAGCACGACCCGCTGATGACGACGTTCGGTCTGGACCTGGGCACGCACGACGTGCGCGAGCCCGTCACCATCTCGGCCCTGGAGTTCGACGTGCTCTGGGAGCACCTGCGGCTGGAGACCATGCCGCTGGTGCTCAAGGTGCCCTCACCGGGCAAGACGCACGCCGAGCGGGCCGACCTGGAGCGGCGGGCGTGGGCGGGTCTGGAGAGCCGCGGCCTGGGCCGGCCGGTGGCGCTGGACCCGATGCTGGAAGACCTCCTGCACCTGCTCAACCGGCCGCAGCGCGAGGTGGACGGCCGGTTGTGGCTGGGCCGCAGCGTGCGGGTGCTGGCGGCGGCCAAGGGCCAGTCCGCCGTGCTGGCCGTGCTCGACGGCGACCAGCTCACCCTGCGCCCGGCCTCCGCCGAGGGCCTGCCCCGCGAGGCGCTGTCGGTGCTGCCGGCCGCCCCGCCCGGACCGGGCCACTCGGTGACGCTGCCCAGCGCGGACCTCGACGCCGCCGCGGCCGCCGCCGGCACCCCGGACAAGCTGGAGGCCGCGCTGCGCGAGCGGGGCGTCCGGCAGGACGACGCCAAGGTGCTGGCGGACATGTTCAAGGACGCCGGCAACCGCGGCCAGTTCGGCGCGGCGGTGCGCGACAAGTGGGGCAAGCGGGTCCGGCCCGAGCACGTGGTGGCGTTCTTCGACAACCCGAACGGCCGGTACGTCCAGCTGCGCCGCGCCACGCCGGGCCAGCAGCCGTGGAGCACGGTCTCGCCGACCGACCAGCGCCGCCTGGTCCAGCACGTCTCGGACCTCCTACCACCCCCCTGACCGGGTGAACCCGGTACGAGGACCGGTCCGTCGGCCCTCGGTTCCGGCATGACCCACGGCGTCCACCTGCGCACCGACCTGGTCCGGTTCGGCCCGCGCGTGCTGGTCGAACGGCACCGCGCGCTCGACCCCCGCACCCGCTGCGCGGCGGTCCTCCTGCACGCCGGCCCGACGGCCGTGCTGTGCCGGGAGACCGCGCTGTTCCTGCACGGCTGTCCGACCGGCGCCGGCACCGTGCACGTCCGGGTGCCGGACGGGGTGCGGGTCGAGCGCCTGCGCGGCACGACCATCCACCACGGGCCGCCCGGCGAGAGCGTCGAGGTCGACGGCCTGCGCTGCCAACCGCTCGAAGCGGCGCTGCGGGAACTCGTCCGGGCAGCGGACCGGCTCACCGCCCTGACCTGCGTGGACCACGTCCTGAGCCGTCGGCCGGAGTGGCGGGGGACCCTCGACTGCCCCCGGGACCTGCTCGACCTCGCCCCCGGCGTCGGCTCGGCGGCGGTCTGCGCGCTGGTGCTGTCCCTGGTGGACGCGGGACTGCCCGTGCCGTGCGTCGAGCGGCACGGGCAGCGGGTGCGCCTCGCCTGGCCCGCGCGGAAGGTCGCCGTCGTCTACGGCGGCGCGGCGACCCCGGCGCACGGCTGGATCGTCGTCCCGGCGGACGACGTGGACGTGCGCAACCCCCTGCGGCTCATCTCACGGCTGTCACGGCCCGATGCCCTGGCAGGGGCGGGTGCGCAGGTCGGCCACGTAGTCGTCCGGGGCGCCGGCGGCCTCGGCCGCGTCGGCGACCACGCCGATGTAGCGGGCCGACGGCAGGCCGCCTTCGTAGGCGTCCAGCACGTACAGCCACGCGGTGACCGACCCCTCCAGGGTCTGCACCCGCAGGCGGATCTTCTTGTAGAGGCCGAGCGCGCCCTCCCACCGGTCGAGGCGGGACTCGTCGCGGGGGCTCACGTCGTAGAGCACGCAGAAGACCTGGGCCTCCGGGTCCTCGACGATGGTGGCCAGCGCGCCCTCCCAGCCGAGGTCCTCGCCACCGAAGGTCAGACGCCAGCCGACGAGCCATCCGGTCCCCGCCATCGGCGAGTACGGGGCTCGCTCCATCATCTGGTTCGGATCCATGTTGGACCCGTACGCGGCATAGAGCGGCACGACGACAGCCTAGCGACCTCTCGATCACCCGGAAGCACCAGAAGACCGGACGACACGCCCCGGCACCCGACCGCGTACGGTAAACGCGCCGGAGGAGAACCCTGAGGAAGGACGTGTCGTGACCCGCATCGTCATCATGGGCGGTGGGCCCGCAGGTTACGAGGCGGCGTTGGTCGCGGCGCAGCACGGGGCCGACGTCACCATCGTGGAGCGCGAGGGCCTGGGTGGCGCGTGCGTGCTGTACGACTGCGTGCCGTCCAAGACGTTCATCGCCTCGGCCGGTGGCCGCAGCGCCTTCCGCAACGCCGGTGAGCTGGGCATCCGCACCTCCGACACGACCGCCGCGGTGGACCTGCCGGTCGTGCACGGCCGGGTCAAGGGCCTCGCGCTGGCCCAGTCGTCCGACGTGCGGGCGCGGTTGCAGCGCGAGGGCGTGCGGATCGTCAACGGCACCGCGAAGTTCTGCGACGACGCCCGCGGCCTGGCGCAGCACGAGGTCGTCGCCGAGCTGAAGGACGGCGGCACGGAGGTGCTGCCGGCCGACGTGGTGTTGATCGCCACCGGCGCGACCCCGCGCGTGTTGCCGGGCGCCGAGCCGGACGGCAAGCGCGTCCTGACCTGGCGGCAGATCTACGACCTGCCCGAGCTGCCCGAGCACCTCGCGGTCGTCGGCTCCGGTGTGACCGGCGTGGAGTTCGCCTCCGCCTACACCGAGCTGGGCGTGAAGGTGACCATGGTCTCCAGCCGCGACCGCGTCCTGCCGCACGAGGACGCCGACGCGGCCGTGGTGCTGGAGGACGTGTTCGCCGAACGCGGCACGGCCGTGGTGAAGCACGCCCGCGCGGACCGGGTCGAGAACGTCGGCGACCAGGTCCTGATTCACCTGGAAGACGGTCGCACGATCGAGGCCAGCCACGCCCTGATGACGGTCGGCTCGGTGCCCAACACGGCCGACCTCGGCCTGGACAAGGTCGGCATCGAACTCGGCCGCGGCGGCTACATCCCGGTGGACCGCGTGTCGCGGACGAACGTGCCCGGCGTGTACGCGGCGGGCGACTGCACCGGGGTGCTCCTGCTCGCGTCGGTGGCGGCGATGCAGGGCCGGATCGCGATGTGGCACGCGCTGGGCGAGGGCGTGAGCCCGATCAAGCTCAAGACGGTCGCGGCGAACGTCTTCACCAACCCGGAGATCGCGTCGGTCGGCATCAGCCAGCAGGCGATCGACTCGGGCGAGGTCCCGGCCCGCACCATCATGCTGCCGCTGGCCACCAACCCGCGCGCGAAGATGGAGGGCCTGCGGCGCGGTTTCGTGAAGCTGTTCTGCCGGCCCGCGACCGGCGTGGTGATCGGCGGCGTGGTGGTGGCGCCGAACGCGAGCGAGCTGATCCTGCCGATCGCGCTGGCGGTGCAGAACCAGCTGACGGTGGAAGACCTGGCGACGACGTTCTCGGTGTACCCGTCCCTGACGGGCTCGATCACCGAAGCCGGCCGCCAGCTGATGCGCCACGACGACCTGGACTGACGGCCGGGGCGGCGGAGCTCCGGCTCCGCCGCCCCGCCGGCATCAGGACATCGCGCGCCAGAAGTGGCACTGGTGGCGAGCGGCGAAGTCGACCGGCCGGTCGCCGTCGGGCGTCAACTCCACCGCGAGCCGGCCGCGCTGCCAGCCCGGGTCGCCGGTGCGGGCGAAACTCGTCCAGTAGCCGATCATGCGGTCACCCAGCGCGCGTTGCGCCGGCGTCAACGGCGTGTCGAAACCGGCCGTCCGGAACAGGTACTGCAATTCCGCCGTGTGGTAGGAGCCGGTCGGGAAGCTCGGCGCCGGGAACCCGCTCAGCCACGGCGCGGTCGGGTCGGCGAACTCGTAGGCGTAGGTCGGGGTCCGCCACGCGAGCTGCCGGTGGAAGTCGACCATCGGCTCTCCGTACAGCGCGTCGGTCACCACCGTCGACCACGCCTCGCTCGGGCTCGTGGTCACCGGGTACCGGGCCAGCACCGACGCCGCCCGCTCGGGGCCGACGAACCGCGCCACCCGCGCCTCGTACTCGGCCGCCGTCAGCGGCGGCACGCCGAACGCCTCGTTCAGCCCGTCCGAGATCCGGTGCTCGTCGCGCGTGATCCCGTGCAGCACCGGGACCCGCGCCACCCACCCCGCGACCGCCGGGTCCACCGGCAGGACGTCGGTCCCGTGGGTCGGCGCGAACCACTCCGCGCTGGCCAGCAACTCCGCCGGCGTCCTGCCCCGCAGGCAGGCCACGTCCGCGCACCCCAGCGCCTCCGCGTACCGCACACCCTGCCGCTCGGCGGCCGACCGCGACCGCGGGAACCCCGGCGGCTCGGCCTCGGGCGTGCCGTCGGCACCGGGCCAGTCCCGCATGGTGCACGGCTCGCTCTGCACCACCGCCCGGTGGAACAGCCCCCGCGACGCGGGCGCGACCAGGTGCGCGCACACGCTCCGCGCCCCGGACGACTCACCCGCGATGGTCACGTTGCCCGGGTCGCCGCCGAACGCCGCCGCGTTGCGCCGGACCCAGCGCAGCGCCGCCTGCTGGTCGGCGAGACCGTAGTTGCCGGACCCCGCCAGCGACGGGTGCGCGAAGAACCCGAACGCGCCCAGCCGGTAGTTCACCGTCACCACGACGACGTCCCCCAGCGCGGCCATCCGCTCCGCGCCGTAGTCCGCGCCCGTGCCGAACTGGAACCCGCCGCCGTGCAGCCACACCACCACCGGCTTGCCGCCACCGGGACGGCGGGGCGTGGTGACGTTCAGGTACAGGCAGTCTTCGTGCTCGCTGCCCGCGCCGAACCCGGCGGACTGCGCGCACGCGTTCCCGGGCCGGGTGGCGTCCCGGACCTCCGACCACGGTCGCGGCGGTTCGGGCAACGTCCACCGCTGCGGCGGTGCCGCGTAGGGAATGCCCTGGAACAGCCGGTGGTCGTCACCCACCACGCCGCGCACCGGCCCGCCGGCTGTCTTCACCACGTCGGGCGTGGCCGCGGCCGGGCTCGCCATGGACGCGAGTCCCAGGCAGGCGGCGGCGAGGCTGACAAAGGGCTTCCACACCATGTTTCCCCCAGATACCGATGTTTCCATCAGACGCTGATGTGTCCGTCGGACACTGGGGTGTACGGTAGACACAGATCGACATCGCCGGCAACACCGGATCACGCCGCCGCAGGACTCGCCGCGGGGCAGCCCGTCAAGAAGCCCAAGGGCGCGCCCGGAACCGGTGGGCGGGACTGTTCTGGTTGGACGCTCGCGCGGTCACTGAGGGAAACCGCGCGAGCGTCCGACGAGAGATCACTCCACCCAGTCGAAGGTCCGCGTCACCGCCTTCTTCCAGAAGTGGTACTGCCGTTCGCGGGTCTCCTCGTCCAGCGCCGGGTCCCACTGCTTGTCCTGCGCCCAGTTGGCGCGGATGTCGTCCTCGGACTCCCAGAACCCGACCGCCAGGCCCGCCGCGTACGCCGCGCCCAGGGCGGTGGTCTCGTTGACCACCGGGCGGATCACGGGCACGCCGAGGATGTCGGCCTGGAACTGCATGAGCAGTTCGTTGACGACCATGCCGCCGTCCACCTTCAGCGACGTCAGCGCCACGCCGGAGTCGGCGTTCATCGCGTCGATCACCTCGCGGGTCTGGAAGGCCGTCGCCTCCAGCACCGCCCGCGCCAGGTGGCCCTTGTTCACGAACCGGGTCAGGCCGACGATCGCGCCGCGCGCGTCCGACCGCCAGTACGGCGCGAACAGGCCCGAGAACGCGGGCACGAAGTACGCGCCGCCGTTGTCCTCGACGGTCCTGGCGTGCTGCTCGATCTCGGCGGCCGTGCCGATCATGCCGAGGTTGTCGCGCAGCCACTGCACCAGCGAGCCGGTCACCGCGATGGAGCCCTCCAGCGCGTAGACCGGCGCGGCGTCGCCGATCTTGTAGCAGACCGTGGTGAGCAGGCCGTTCTCGCTCATCACCTTGTCGGTGCCGGTGTTGAGCAGCACGAAGTTGCCGGTGCCGTAGGTGTTCTTGGCCTCGCCGGGGGACAGGCACGCCTGGCCGAACGTCGCCGCCTGCTGGTCGCCGAGGATGCCGGAGATCGGCACGCCCGCCAGCGCGCCGCGCTCCCGGACCTGGCCGTAGGTCTCCGACGACGAGCGGATCTCCGGCAGCATGGACAGCGGGATGCCCATGTCCGCGGCGATGCCCTCGTCCCAGCTCAGCGTGTCGAGGTCCATGAGCAGGGTGCGCGAGGCGTTGGTGGGATCGGTGACGTGCACGCCGCCGTCCACCCCGCCGGTCATGTTCCACAGCACCCAGGTGTCCATGTTGCCGAAGAGCAGGTCGCCGGACTCGGCCTTCTCCCGCGCGCCCTCGACGTTGTCCAGGATCCAGCGGACCTTCGGACCGGAGAAGTAGGTCGCGAGCGGCAGGCCGGTCTTGGCGCGGTAGCGCTCCTGGCCGCCGCCCAACGCCGCGAGGTCCTGGCAGATCTTGTCGGTGCGGGTGTCCTGCCAGACGATCGCGTTGTAGACGGGCTTGCCGGTGGTGCGGTCCCACACGACGGCCGTCTCGCGCTGGTTGGTGATGCCGACGGCGGCGATGTCGCCCGCGGTCAGGTCGGCCTTCGCCAGCGCGCCGGCGACGACCTGCCGGGTGTTGGTCCACACCTCCTCGGGGTTGTGCTCGACCCACCCGGCCTTGGGGAAGATCTGCTCGTGCTCCTTCTGGTCGACCGACACCACCCGGCCCGAGTGGTCGAACACCATGCACCGGGTCGACGTCGTGCCCTGGTCGATCGCTGCCACGTACTTGGTCATGCGTCGGAGTCCTTTCGGGGGCGGGGTCAGACCGGCAGGGCGAGGTAGAGCAGCGCCGCGAGGGCGCCGCCGACCAGCGGGCCGACGACGGGGATCCAGGAGTAGCCCCACTCGGCGCTGCCCTTGTCGCGGATGGGCAGGATCGCGTAGGCGATGCGGGGGCCGAGGTCGCGGGCGGGGTTGATGGCGTACCCGGTCGGGCCGCCGAGCGAGTTGCCGATGCCGATGACGACGAACGCGACGGCCGCGTAGCCCAGCGCGGAGTTGCCGAACTGCGGGACGCCGCCCTCCGCCGCCTTGGCGCCGGGGCTGAGCAGGATCCAGATGACCAGCACGAACGTGCCGATGATCTCGGTGACGAGGTTCCACGGCACGGTCGGGACGGTCGGTCCGGTGCAGAAGATGCCGCGGGTGTTGGGCAGGTCGTCGTGCGTGTCGAACTGCGCCTTGTACGCCGCCCAGGCGAGCACGGCGCCGAGGAACGCGCCGACCAGCTCCCCCGCGAAGTAGACGGGCACCTTGGACCACTCGACCTTGTCCGAGATGGCGAGCCCGAGGGTGACGGCCGGGTTGAGGTGCGCACCGCTGGGAGCGGCCACGCTGGCGCCCGCGAACACCGCGAAACCCCAGCCGAAGTTGATCAGGAGCCACCCGCCGCCGTTGCCCAGGGTGTTCTTGAGGACAACGTTGGCGACGACACCCGCGCCGAGCAGGATCAGGATCGCGGTGCCGAGGGTCTCCCAGACGAAGATCGAGCCGTTGCTCATCCGCCGACCTCCTTGCGTTGGCAGGGGACAGCGCTCGTGCCCGGGGGTCCGGCGGCGCTGCCCACCCACGATGTTCGTTGACGCTAGTTCGGTTGCCGATCAGTTGTCCACGGTGGCGTACCGGCGGGTAACGTGGTCAAGTCAAGTCCTTGGTCCCGACCAGCCGTCAGTATCAGGGAGGCGTTGTCCAGTGGCCACGCGCGAGACGCCCGCCGGAACCGACGACCCCGGTCGCCTCGGCCCGCGGGAGCGGGAGACGGCCTGGCGGCGGCTGGGTTCCGAGACGTTCGACCTGGTGGTCGTCGGCGGTGGCGTGGTCGGCGTCGGCGCCGCGCTGGACGCCGCGACCCGCGGCCTGCGGGTCGCCCTGGTGGAGGCGCGCGACCTGGCGTCCGGCACGTCGAGCCGGTCCTCGAAGCTGTTCCACGGCGGCCTGCGCTACCTCGAACAACTGGAGTTCGGCCTGGTCCGCGAGGCCCTGCGGGAACGCGAGCTGATGCTCACGCGCATCGCGCCGCACCTGGTCAAGCCGGTGAGCTTCCTGTACCCGCTGACGCACCGGGTGTGGGAGCGGCCCTACACGGCCGCAGGGCTGTTCATGTACGACACCATGGGCGGCGCGCGGTCCGTGCCGGGGCAGAAGCACCTCACCCGAGCGGGTGCGTTGCGCATGGTGCCGGCGTTGAAGCCCGACGCCCTGGTCGGCGGCATCCGCTACTACGACGCGCAGGCCGACGACGCCCGGCACACCATGATGGTCGGCCGGACCGCCGCCCACTACGGGGCCGTCGTGCGGACGTCCACGCAGGTGGTGGCGTTCCTGCGGGAGGCCGACCGGGTGTCCGGCGTGCGCGTGCGGGACGTGGAGGACGGGCGCGAGACGGACGTGCGGGCGCACGCGGTGATCAACGCGACCGGCGTGTGGACCGACGAGTTGCAGCGCCTGTCGGGTTCACGCGGGCGGTTCCGGGTGCGGGCGTCCAAGGGCGTGCACATCGTGGTGCCGCGCGACCGGATCGTGTCCGAGTCGGGGTTGATCCTGCGGACGGAGAAGTCGGTCCTGTTCGTGATCCCGTGGCGCAACCACTGGATCGTGGGCACGACGGACACGGACTGGAACCTGGACCTCGCCCACCCGGCGGCCACGAAGAACGACATCGACTACATCCTCGACCACGTGAACTCGGTGCTGGCCACGCCACTGACGCACGACGACATCGAGGGCGTCTACGCGGGCTTGCGGCCGTTGCTGGCGGGGGAGAGCGAGTCGACGTCGAAGCTGTCCCGGGAGCACGCGGTGGCGCGGGTCGCGCCGGGGCTGGTGGCCATCGCGGGCGGGAAGTACACGACGTACCGGGTGATGGGCGCGGACGCCGTGGACGCGGCGGCGGTGGACCTGCCGGGGCGGATCCAGCCGTCGATCACGGACAAGGTGCCGTTGGTGGGCGCGGACGGGTACCACGCCCTGGTGAACCAGGCCGACCAGCTCGCGGGGCGGTACGGGCTGCACCCCTACCGGGTCCGGCACCTGCTGGACCGGTACGGGTCGCTGGTGCACGAGGTGCTGGGGGCCGCGGCGGCGGAGCTGCTCAAACCCGTGCCCCACGCGCCGGACTACTTGCAAGTGGAGGTCGTGTACGCGGCTTCGCACGAAGGAGCGCTCCACCTGGAGGACGTGCTGACGCGGCGGACCCGCATCTCGATCGAGTACCCGCACCGGGGCGTGGACTGCGCGGAGGTCGTGGCGCGGCTGATGGCCCGGGTGCACGGGTGGGACGACGCGCGGGTGGCGCGGGAGGTCGAGATCTACACGGCCCGGGTCGAGGCGGAACGGGCCTCGCAGACCGAGCCGGACGACCAGGCGGCGGACGCCGTCCGGTCGGCCGCTCCCGAGGCGCGGCCCCAGATCACCGAACCGGTGAGCTGACCGGACCCCGGTCGGGTGGGGGTGCGGTGTCCCGGTGGGTGGGCGTGGCACGATCGGGCCCGTGGCCACCGATCTTGAGCTCGCCCTCCGCCTCGCCGACGCCGCCGACGCGATCACCACCGCCCGGTTCCGGGCCCGGGACCTCGTCGTGGAGCGCAAGCCCGATCGGACGCCCGTGACCGACGCGGACGTCGCCGTCGAAGACGCCCTCCGCGAGCTGCTCGCCGCCACCGGGGACGACGTCGCGGGCGAGGAGCGCGGCGGGGTGGTCGGGGCCGGGCGCACGTGGGTCGTCGACCCGATCGACGGCACCAAGAACTTCCTGCGCGGCGTCCCGGTGTGGGCGACGCTCATCGCGCTGGTGGTGGACGGGGTCCCGCGGGTCGGGGTGGTCAGCGCGCCCGCCCTCGGGCGGCGGTGGTGGGCCGCAGCCGGGCAGGGCGCGTTCACGCGGGACGCGACCGGCGAGCGGCGGATCAGCGTGTCGGCGGTGCGGGACCTGGCGGACGCGTACCTGTCGACCACGCACCTCGGGTCGTGGGTCGAGCACCACTCCCGCGAGGCCTACCTGCGGCTGGTGGACGCCTGCTGGGAGAACCGGGCGTTCGGCGACTTCTGGCAGCACTGCCTGGTCGCCGAAGGGGCCATCGACGTGGCCGCCGAGGCGATCGTGAACCCGTGGGACGTCGCGCCGTTCCAGGTGCTGGTCCGGGAAGCCGGTGGGCGGTTCAGCGACCTGGCCGGGGTGGACCGGTTCGACGGCGGCAACGTGCTGTCCACCAACGGGCACCTGCACGACGCGGCCCTGGACGTGCTGCGCCGCGACTAGCGCCTCAGGAGTGGCCCAGGGCCTGCTCGTCGTCGTCGGAGTCGTAGGACCGCTTGGCGCGGGGGCGGAAGTCCGCCTCCGGGAAGACCCACTTCTTGTAGCTGTACCAGCGGAACGCCATCGCTATCGCCGTCCCGACGATCTGGGCGCTGGTGAAGTCGGCGATCTCCTCGACCAGGCGGCTGACGTTGGGCTCCTGGAGGTGCAGCAGGTAGCGCGACGCCCACAGCGGCACCGAGTTGATGCCGATGGCGAGGCCGTTGACCAGGAAGAACAGCGCGGCCTCGTGGTGGCGCTCCCGGCCGCCGCGGGTGCGGAAGCTCCACTCCCGGTTCAGGACGTAGGAGACGATCGTGGCCACCAGGGTCGCGACGATCTTCGCGGTCACCGGTTTCTCGGTAAGCACGGTGGTCTTCAGGCCGAGGAAGATCGCCGTGTCGATGATGAAGCAGGTGCCACCGACAAGGGCGAACTTCACCAGCTCTCGGTGCCGCAGGGCGACCTTGCGCAGCGGCTCGGGCAGGCGGCGGACGACGCTCTCGACAACGGACACTCAAGGCAGTGTACGGAGAACGGGTGAAAGCGCAGTTCAGGTCGCTGCGGGGGTGGCTCAGGCCACTTCGCGCTCGTCGTCCTCGGCGACCACGCGCAGCGTGCGGACCTCGGGGCGCGCGCCGGCCTCCGGGAAGACGACCTTGCGCATCGCCCAGAACTTGAAGGCCGTCGCCGCGAGCATGCCGATCACCGAGCCGCTGAGGAAGTCGGCGACCTGGCTGTGCAGGTCGAACACGTGCCGCGACAGGTACAGGGGCGCGAGGTTCACCCCGATGCCCAGGCCGCTGACGATGAAGAACAGCGCGGCCTCGTGGTGGCGCTCCCGGCCGCCCCGGGTGTGGAAGGACCACTCGCGGCTGAGCACGTAGGACGAGATCACCGCCACCAGCACGGCGATCGCCTTGGCCGTGACCACCTTGTCCTGCAGGACGGTCAGCTTCAGGGCGTACCAGATGCCGTTGTCGATGACGAACGTCGTGCCGCCGACGACGGCGAATCTGATCAGCTCGCGGTGCTTGTTGATCAGGAAGCGGACCGGTTCCGGGAGCCGGCTGAAGGCCCTGCGCACGAATGGCAGCACCCGGGCAGCCTACCCACGTCCGTATCGAAGCGATCACGAAGGGGTGCGGCAGAGATCCGGTAGCAGGTCGCGCAGCCCCGGCGGCAGCCACGGCTGGCAGGGCGGGTCGACGCGGCCGGGCGGGTCCTGTCGGCCCGGCGGGTCCTGGCGACCGGGCGGGTCTTGGCGACCGGGCGGGTCCTGTCGGCCGGGCGGGTCCTCGCGGCTCGGCGGCGTCGTCGGGTCGGTGGTGCGCGGCGTGCCCGGCGTGCCCGGCTCCACGGGCGTCGACGGCGGGGTGGGCAGCGGCAGGGTCGGCAGCGGCAGGGTGGGCAGCGATGGGAGCGTCGGCTCGTCGGCCGGCGTGGTCGGGTCGGTGGTCACCGGGGGCTTGGTCGGCTTCGGGGTGGTGACCGGCGGCTCGACCACGGGCGGCTCGGGGACGGTGCCCTCGCCGTCGCCGGGGTGCAGGTGGACGGGCACCGAGACGCTCTTGCTCGCCGTGCCCAGGGTGGCGGTCACGGTGACGTTCCCGCCCCGGTACGGCAGCCCGAAGGCCCACACGGACAGCCGGAACGACTCGCCGCGCTTGAGCGGCTGTTCGCAGGTGACCCGGTGGTCGCTCTGCGCGCAGTCCGGGCGCATGGCCACCACGTGCACGTTCTCGTCCGACTCGACCACCAGGCGCAACGTCCGCGCGCTGCCGCCGGTGTTGGTGGCCCGGATGTCGATGCGCGGGTCCCAGTACCCGTGGTGCCACTTGTGCACGGCCAGGTCGAGGTCGTCGTCGGCGGGCTGCACGGCCACGTCCACCCGGACGGACACGGACATCGCCGTGCCGGCGCTGATCGTGCCGGTGATCACGGCCGAGCCGCCCTCGTAGTCGTGGTCGACCTTGAGGCGGAAGACGAACGTCGCCGTGCCGCCGGGCGCGATGCCGCGGTCCGTGGCGCACCGGATCTCGCCGCGGCCCGCCGGGCAGCCCACGGTCTGGTCGGCCGCGCCGTCGAGCCGGACCAGGCGCTGACCGGTGAACGGGTTGCCCGGACCGACCGCCTGCACGCCCGGCGGCAGCACGAGCGCGGCACTGGCGGGCTCGGACGCGGTCTCGCCGGTGTTGCGGACCGTGATGGGCAGCGCGACCGGTGGTTCGTGGGGCCGGAGGGTGAACCCGCTGGGCACCGTCGGCACCAGGGTGGGCGGTGTCGGCTGGGGCCGCGGTTCGGGCTCCGGGGCCGGCGTGGGCGCCGGGGTGGGCGCGGGCGCGGGGGCCGGGGTGGGTTCCGGCGCCGGGGTCGGCTCGGGCGTCGGCTCGGGCGTCGGTTCGGGGGTGGGTTCCGGGGTCGGCGTGGGCGACTCGGCGGCCGGCGGCGGTGGCAGCTGCGGCGGCTGCACCGGCTGGCTGGAGGCCGGGGGCGGCGGCACGACCTGGGCGGCCGGCACCTGCTGTTCGCCACCGGACGCGAGACCGATCACCACGGCCACCGCGAGCGCCGCGACCGACGCCGCCGTGCCGAGGATCTGCCGGGGCGCGGACGTGGCGGCCGTCGCGGCCCCACCGGCTCCCGCGCCCACCGCGACGACGGTCGCGGCCTTGGCGGTGGTGGCCGTCGCCGCCAGGTAGCCCGCCGCGCCGACGCCGAGCACCAGCGGCGCGACGAACGCGCGCAGCGCCCCGTTGACGTCGGCCAGCTCGGCGGCCAGCGAGCGGCAGTCGGCGCACTCGTCCAGGTGCGCCTCGACCTGGGTGGTCTCCCGCTTGGACAGGCCGCCGCGGGTCCACGCGCCGAGGCGGTCGACGGTGGCGCGGCAGCGCTCGGCGGAGGTCTCGGCGAGGTGCACCTGGAGGTAGGCCTGGCGCAGGCCCTCGCGGGCCCGGTAGGCCAGCGCGGACACGCCGTTGGCGGTCAACCCGAGCAAAGGGGCGACCTCGGCGGGCGTCTGGCCCTCGATCTCGGTGTGCCACAGCACGGTCTGCCACCGCTCGGGCAGCCGGGCGAACGCCTTCGCGGCCAGCGACCGCTCCAGCCCGGCGACCGCGGTGTCCCGGAACGGCACGGCGGTCTGCTCGGGCGCGACCTCGGAGACGTCCTCGGCGAGGTCCACCTTCTTGTCCCGCCGGGTCTTGTCGTAGGCGGTGTGCCGCAGCGCGGTGAGCAGATAGGCGCGGAACGCCGAGTCCGGGCCCCGGCCGCCCTGCAACGTCTCCAGCACCTTGGCGAAGGCGTCGGAGACCAGGTCGTCGGCCTCGGCGGACGAGCGGGTGAGCTGGCGGGCCAGGTTGTAGGCCGCGCTCACGTGGCGCTCGTAGAGCTGCCCGTAGGCGTCGATCGCCCCGCCGCGCACGGAGTCGATCAGCTCCGCGTCGCTCGGTCCCTGGACTTCAGCAGGAACGGTCGCCACGTGTTTTCCCTCCTCGCGCGCCCAGTGTGACCTACCGCATCGAGGCCAGTCACGCCGAACCCCCCAACTGGGCACCCGGACCGCCGTCATGGATGAGCCCCGGCGACGTCCCGTACTCGAATCCCCAGGTCGAGGAGGCATCCGGGTGGGTGTGCGGGAAGCAGCCAAAGGTGGCGCCGAACGGCGGTCCGGCGCGCGGCGCTCCGGCTCCGGTGACGAGGCGCGTGCCCTGAGATCCAGGTGGCGCACCGCGTCGATGGCGGCGGGGTGGGCCTACCCGGCCGACTGGCCGTTGGCCGAGGTGGACGAGGTGTGCGCGGCGGTGCTCGGTCCGGCCGACCCCGGGTCCGCGCTGTACCGGCTGGGCGGCGCGCGGGCGGAGGCGGGCGCGGGCCTGGCGGAGACGCTGCTGGACCTGGCCGCGCTGCACGCGGTGCTGGCCGAGCCGCCGGGGTCCACCGGCATCGTGTCGCCGAACGTGGACGCCATCCCGGCCCGCATGCTCCGCGCGACCGCGCTGGGCTGGGGCGACGTGATGTCGCGGCAGGCGTCCAACTGCGCGGCGGACAACCCGTTGACCGGCCTGGCGACCGGGGCGTACCTGCGGACCCGGTTGCGCGAGGTGTACGCGGAGAACCGGGCGTCCGGGCGGGACGACTACGTGCTGGTGCTGGTGCGGCTGGACCTGAGCCGGACGGCGGGCTGGTCGCGGGTGGTGGCGATGACGCTGCTGGCCGACGCGCTGCGCGAGGTGTTCGACGCGGGCGAGACCATCGCGTCCGTCGGTCCGTCCGTGGCGGCGGTGCTGCTCAAGCGCGACGAGCACCTGCACCGGGCCCTGGTGAACCTCCGCATCCTGACCGCGGACCGCCTGTCGGTGGACCCGCACGTGGCCCCGAGCGGCCCGGCCAAGGTCTGGCTGGAACCGCTGCCGAGCACGTACGAGGAGGCGTCCGACCTGCTCGCGACCCTGGGCCGCTGACCGGACCCGGGCGCTGTCGTGGACCCCTGTCCAGCGCCCGCCAACGATCCCCCTCCCCACCCGCCAGGCCCGTGCCGCCAGCCCCCCGGCGGCACGGGCCTGGCCCTTTCCCGACCGGGACCTCCGCCGGCCGCAGGGCGTGCCGGCGGGTGGGGCGCGCTGGTGGGCGCGGGTGTGCTGGTGGGCGCGGGTGTGCTGGTAGCGGGGCGCGCTGGCGGGGGCGGGCGTGCGCCGGTGGACGCGGTCTCGGCGCTCGCCGGGTCGGGCCGCTTTGACAGGCGAAGGCGTGTTCTGGTCTTCTAGTGTCTTAGTTGAGTAGAACACTTTGGAGGCGGCGGGTGGAGTTCCGCATCGACCGGGCCAGTGGTCTGCCGGCTTACCTGCAGCTCGTGCGGCAGGTGCGGGAGGCGCTGCGGTTGGGGTGGCTCGTGCCGGGCGACCGGCTGCCGACCGTCCGCGACGTCGTCGCGAGCAGCGGGGTCAACGCGAACACCGTGCTCAAGGCGTACCGGGAGCTGGAGCTGTCCGGCCTGGTCGAGGCGCGCCAGGGGTCGGGCACGTTCGTCAAGGCAGCGCTCGGGTCGGGCGACCCCGAGGTGATGGCCGCGCTGCGAACGCGGTTCGCCGAGTGGGTGCGCGCGGCGCGGGAGGCCGGTTTGGACCACGAGGACATCGACGCGCTGGTGCGCTCGGTCCTCACCGAGGGGGAAGGAGAGGCGGTCGCATGACGACCGTGGTCGAGTCTGCCGACACCACCGCGCTCGCGGTGCACGCGCGGGGTCTGGGCAAGCGGTACCGGACCAAGTGGGCGCTGCGGGAGTGCTCGTTCGAGCTGCCCGCGGGCCGGGTGGCGGCGCTGGTCGGCGCGAACGGCGCGGGCAAGACGACGTTGATGAGCGTCCTGGCCGGGCTGTTGCAGCCGGACGAGGGGGCCGCGGGCACATCGGGCCGGGTGGCGTTCGTGTCCCAGGACAAGCCCGTCTACAAGCACTTCTCCGCCGCGGACATGCTGCGGCTGGGCGCGCACCTGAACACCGTGTGGGACCAGGCGCGCGCCGAGCGGTGGCTGGAGCGGTTCGAGATCCCGTTGGGCAAGGCGTGCGGGAAGCTGTCCGGCGGCCAACAGGCGCAGGTGGCGTTCGCGCTGGCCATCGGCTCGCGGCCGACCGTGCTGATGCTGGACGAGCCGCTGGCCAACCTGGACCCGCTGGCCCGCCGGGAGGTCACCGCCGAGCTGCTCAGCGAGGTCGAGGAGACCGGCATGACCGTCCTGCTGTCCACGCACGTCGTGGCCGAGCTGGGTGGCGTCGCCGACTACCTGCTGCTGCTCGCCCACGGCCGGCTGCTCGCGGGCGGCGACCTGGACGAGCTGCTGGAGCGGCACGTCCTCTACACCGGGCCGAAGTCCGACGTGCCGCCCGCCCTGGGCACGGTCGTCGAGGCGCGGCACCGCGGCAACCAGTCGACGTTCCTGCTCGAACTGCCCGAGGGGCAGGAGCGCCCGGTGGTCGCGGGCCAGTGGACCACGCGCCCGGTGACGTTGGAGGACTACGTGCTCGCGCAGCTCGCGGCCACCCGGAAGGGGTTCGACGCATGACCGTGACGGCGGTTCCCGTGCAGCGGCGGGACCGGGTCGGCTGGGGCGACCTGGTGTGGTTGACCTGGCGGCAGCACCGGTGGTCCATCGGCGCGCTCGCCGTCCTGCTCGGCCTGGGCGCGGTGCTGTGCCTGGTGCTGGCCGCGTTCGTCCGCGGCTCCGGCCGGGTCGAGCTGCTCGGCCTGATCGGGGTCTACGGGCTCAGCCAGCTCGTCTCCCTGGTGCCGATGGCGGCGGGCGCGGTCGTCGCGGTGTTCTGGGCCGCGCCGCTGGTGTCGCGGGAGTACGAGCAGAAGACGTCGGTCGTGGTGTGGAGCCAGGACCTCTCGCCGGCCCGCTGGGTAGTCGGCAAGATCGTCCTGCTCGGCGTGCCCGCGGTGGGCCTGTCGGCCGGGTTCGGCGCGACCGTGCTGGTCCTGCAACACGCGGTGAACGGCACGTTCGGCACGGACTACCAGCCGTACCGGCCGTTCGAGCAGCAGGTGTTCGAGGCCGCGCCGGCGCTGCAGGTCGCGTACGCGGCGTTCGGCTTCGCGCTGGGCCTCGCGCTGAGCGCGCTCACCCGGCGGACGATCGTGGCGATGGCGTTGACGCTGGGCGGCTTCATCGTGGCCCGCATGGTGGTCGCGCTGGGCTGGCGGCCGTACTTCCAGACGCCGGTGCGCGAGGTGTGGCCGTACGGCGAGGCCGGCGAGCGCGCGTACGGCCAGGTCGCCCGGGAGAACGGGCTGCACGTGAGCAGCGGCTACCTCGACGCCGCGGGCCGCGAGGTCGAGTTCCCGATGATCTGCGCGCGCACCTCCACCGACGGCGACAGCTTCCAGACGTGCATGGCGGACCAGGGGATCTCCAGCCACTTCACCGACTACCAGCCGGTGGAGCGGGTCGGGGCGTTCCAGGTGTTCGAGTTCTTCGTGTTCGTCGTGCCGGCGGTGGCGCTGCTCGTGTTCGCCTACTACTGGGTGAAGCGTTCGCACCGGATCTAGGTGCGTCTCGAAGGGCGGTCCCGCACACATCGGGGGTGTGCGGGACCGCCCTGTTTGTGCAGGTAGAATCTTCACACCGTGGACTCCCGAACTCGTCTCCCCGTCGTCGGCATGATCGGCGGCGGGCAGCTCGCGCGCATGACCCACCAGGCCGCCATCCCGCTGGGCCAGTCGCTGCGGGTGCTCGCCGAGTCGGACGCCGACCCCGCCGCGCTCGTCGCGCGGGACGTCGAGCTGGGGAAGCACACCGACCTCGACGCGCTGCGGGCGTTCGCCAAGTCGTGCGACGTGCTCACGTTCGACCACGAGCACGTGCCGCAGGAGCACCTGCGCGCCCTGGTCGCGGACGGCGCGCGCGTCCACCCCGGACCCGACGCCCTCCAGCACGCGCAGGACAAGCTGGTCATGCGCGAGCGGCTCGGCGCGCTGGGGCTCCCGGTGCCGCCGTTCCGCGAGGTCACCGACGCCGCGGACGTGCTCAAGTTCGGCGCCGAGCACGGGTGGCCGTGCGTGCTGAAGGCGCAGCGCGGCGGGTACGACGGCCGGGGCGTGTGGATGTTGAACACGCCGCAGAGCGCGCAGCGCGTGGTCCCCGAGCTGCTCGCGGCAGGGACGCCGCTGTTGGTGGAGCAGTGCGTGCCGATGCGGCGGGAGCTGGCGGCGCTGGTCGCGCGGTCGCCGTTCGGGCAGGGCGCGGCGTGGCCGCTGGTGCAGACCGTGCAGCAGGAAGGCATCTGCGTCGAGGTGCTGGCCCCCGCGCCGGACGCGGGCGAGCTGGGCGAGCAGGCCCAGGAACTGGCGCTGCGCATCGCGTCCGAGCTGGGCGTGGTCGGGCTGCTCGCGGTGGAGCTGTTCGAGACCGCCGACGGCCTGGTGATCAACGAGCTGGCCATGCGCCCGCACAACTCCGGCCACTGGACCATCGAGGGCGCGCGGACCTCCCAGTTCGAGCAGCACCTGCGGGCCGTCCTGGACTACCCGCTGGGCGCCACCGACCTCGCCGCGCCGGCCGTCGTGATGGCCAACGTGCTCGGCGCCCCGGACGCCCCGGAGATGGGCCCGGACGAGCGGCTGCACCACCTGTTCGCGCGCTTCCCCGACGCGCACGTGCACCTGTACGGCAAGGCGGAGCGGCCCGGCCGCAAGATCGGGCACGTGACCCTGCTCGGGGAGCGGATGGACCACGTGCGGGAGCGGGCGCGGCTCGCGGCGCACTGGCTCTCGCACGGGGTTTGGCTGGACGGTTACGACATCCACGGAGGACAGCGGTGACGTCGGTCGGTGTGATCATGGGCAGCGACTCGGACTGGCCGGTGATGAAGGCCGCCGCCGAGGCGCTGACCGAGTTCGACGTGGCGCACGAGGTCAGCGTGGTGTCCGCGCACCGCACGCCCCAGCGCATGATCGACTACGCGCGGTCCGCCGCGTCCCGGGGGCTGCGCGTGATCATCGCCGGTGCGGGCGGGGCCGCCCACCTGCCGGGGATGGTGGCGTCGGCGACCGTGCTGCCGGTGATCGGCGTGCCGGTGCCGTTGAAGTACCTGGACGGCATGGACTCGCTGCTGTCGATCGTCCAGATGCCGGCCGGGGTGCCGGTGGCGACGGTGTCGGTCGGTGGGGCGCGCAACGCGGGGCTGCTGGCCGTCCGGATGCTGGCCGCGTCGGACCCGGCGTTGCAGGCGCGGATGGCCGAGTTCCAGGAGTCGCTCGAACGGCTGGTCCTGGAGAAGGACGAGGCGCTGCGCGCGTCCCTCTGAGTGGCGGGTTTCCGCACGTCCGGGTGCTTGTAGTACAGCGCACACGGGATATTCCAGTGAACGCGCGCTAACATCTCCGGTAGGTCCTGCTACTCGGAGGTAACTTGACGTGGACGCGAGCTTCGGTACCTACCAGCTGGCCGAGGAGCACGAAGCGCTGCGGGAAGCGGTCCGGGCACTCGCCGACAAGGAGATCGCGCCGCACGCGGCCGACGTGGACGAGCAGGAGCGCTTCCCCGTCGAGGCCCTGAACGCGCTGGTCAAGTCGGGGTTCGCGGCCGTCCACGTGCCCGAGGCCTACGACGGGCAGGGTGCCGACTCGGTGGCGACGTGCATCGTCATCGAGGAGGTGGCGCGGGTGTGCGCGTCGTCGTCCCTGATCCCGGCGGTGAACAAGCTGGGCACCATGCCGATCCTGCTGTCGGCGTCCGAGGACCTGAAGCGCCAGGTGCTGCCGTCCATCGCGGCCGGTGAGGCGATGGCGTCCTACGCGCTGTCCGAGCGCGAGGCGGGCTCCGACACGGCCTCCATGCGCACGCGCGCCCGCCTCGACGGCGACCACTGGGTGCTCAACGGCACCAAGTGCTGGATCACCAACGCCGGCGAGTCCACCTGGTACACGGTGATGGCCGTGACCGACCCGGACGCCCCGAAGAAGTCGCAGGGCATCTCGGCGTTCGTGGTGCACAAGGACGACCCCGGTTTCGTCGTGGGCTCCAAGGA
Organism: Saccharothrix mutabilis subsp. mutabilis; assembly: GCF_039521145.1. NCBI lineage: Bacteria > Bacillati > Actinomycetota > Actinomycetes > Pseudonocardiales > Pseudonocardiaceae > Saccharothrix > Saccharothrix mutabilis. Next base: position 194,670 of record NZ_BAAABU010000010.1, on the reverse strand, counting down.
GCGCAAGCTCGGCATCAAGGGCTCGCCCACCCGCGAGATCCACTTCGAGAACTGCACGATCCCGGCGGACCGCATCATCGGCGAACCCGGCACGGGCCTGAAGACGGCCCTGAAGACGCTGGACCACACCCGCCCGACCATCGGCGCGCAGGCCGTGGGCATCGCGCAGGGCGCGCTGGAGCAGGCGATCGCGTACGTCAAGGACCGCAAGCAGTTCGGCAAGTCGATCTCGGAGTTCCAGGGCGTCCAGTTCATGCTGGCCGACATGGCGATGAAGATCGAGGCGGCCCGGCACATGGTGTACGTGGCGGCGGCGAAGGCCGAGCGCGGCGAGCCGAACATCGGCTTCATCACGGCGGCGGCGAAGTGCTTCGCGTCGGACGTGGCGATGGAGGTGACGACCGACGCGGTCCAGCTGTTCGGCGGCGCCGGCTACACGCGCGACTTCCCGGTGGAGCGCATGATGCGCGACGCCAAGATCACCCAGATCTACGAGGGCACGAACCAGATCCAGCGGGTCGTCATGTCCCGCGCCCTGCTCAACGGCTGAACCAAGCTGCACACCACGGCCCGGAGGCCCTCGATCCGCGTGATCGGGCCGCCTCCGGGCCGTGCCGGTGGTCCTGCGCTACGCCTCCAGCGACGCCAGGTAGGTCTCCAGGCGGTCGTAGCTGGTGTCTGCGCCGGACGTCATGCCGGTGCCCATCGCGCGGTCGCGGGCTTCGCGGTTCGGGTACTTCATGGTCTGCACGACCACGGTCCGCGACCCCGCCCCGGTGAACGTGGTCGTGTTCTCCGTCTCCGGCCACTCCTCGCCCCACGACTCGGTCTGCACCAGGCGCGAGTGCGGCGTCACCTCCAGGTAGCTGCCGGTCATCGACATCTCCGTGCCGTCCGCCCGCCGCCACACCATGTGCCACCGGCCGCCGGGGCGCAGGTCCACCTCGCACACCGGCATGGTCCAGCCCTCGGGTCCCAGCAGCCAGTGGACGATGTGCTCCGGCCGCGTGAACGCCTCGAACACCAGCCGCTGCGGCGCGTCGAACGTGCGGGTCACCGACACCTCCACGTCGGAGGGCGTGGTCCAGGCGCTGGTCTCAGTGGTCATCGGACTGCTCCTTCATGTGCTCCAGGTAGGCGTCCAGGCGGCGGTGGCTGTCGTCCCAGAACCGGCGGAAGCCGTCGGTCCACGCGCTGGCCTCGCGCAACGGCGTCGCGTCCAGGGTGCACGGCCGCCACTGCGCGTCGCGACCGCGCACGACCAGCCCCGCCCGTTCGAGCACCTTCAGGTGCTTGGACACGGCCGGCCCGCTCATCGCGAACGGCGCCGACAGCTCCTTGACGGTGGCCGCACCCTCGGCGAGGCGGGCCAGGATGGCCCGTCTGGTCGGGTCGGCGAGGGCCGCGAAGGTGAGGCTCAGCGGATCGTCTGCCATGGGTACCTAACCTCTTGGTTATCTAACTGATTGGTTTTCTACGCGCCTGTCGAGTCCCTGTCAACCGGTCGCGGACGGCCGGGAATGGTTGAAACTTCATATACCGTCGAGCGCGGCAAAGGTCCCGACCAGGAAGGAACCGCGGAGACATGGTTCGCGTGAGCGATGTGACGGCCCTGATCGGCCGCATCGGCGTCGGTGTGGTGTTCGTGGCGCACGGCTGGCAGAAGTTCACCGAGTGGGGCCCGAGCGGCACCGCGCAGGCGTTCGAGGGCATGGGCGTGCCGCTGCCCGTGGTGTCCGCCTGGTTCGCCGCGCTGGTCGAACTCGTCGGCGGGGCGCTGCTCATCGCGGGCGCGGCGCTGCCCGTGGCCGGGGTCCTGCTGTTCGTGGACATGCTCGGCGCGCTGATCATCGTCCACCTGCCCAACGGCCTGCTGGGCCAGGGCGGCTACGAACTCGTGCTCGCCCTCGGAGTCGCGGCCCTGGCCCTCGGCTTCAACGGCGGCGCGCTCACCGTGGACCGCGTCCTGCGCCGCAAGACCACGGCGGACGCCTAGCCGACGAGGTCGATCGTCGTCTGCTCGCCGGCGCGGCGGGCGGGGAGGGCGTCCGGGTTGGCGTTGCTGACCTGGACCAGCGACCCGCCGCCCGCCAGCACGGCCAGGAAGCCGGTCAGCACGCCGTCCGGATGAGTCCACTCCACAGTGGACAGGACGCGCGAACTCGCCGTGATGCCCAGGGTTTCCGCGCGCTGCCGAGCCTCCGCCACCACTTCGTCCACAGTGGACTTGCCCAGCGCGGGCGTCGAGCCCGGCACCGGGGCCCACGGCATGAACTCGTCGCCGAACACCCGCACCTCGTCCACGTAGTCGACCGGCGCGCCGCAACCCAGGCCCATCGGGTGCAGGGACACCGTGGCCACCACGTCCGCGCCCGGCACCTCGCCGCCCGGCGCCACGAACGCCACCTTCGCGCCCGACGGGTCATCGGTCACCGCCGCGCCGCACCACCACGCGCCCAGCAGCACGCCCGCGGTCTGCCAGTGGGCGGGCAGGAGCACCGCCACCGGGTCGCCCGGCTCCACGTCGTGCTCGTCGCGCAGCCAGTTCGCCGTCTTGGCCGCCCAGTTCGCGATGGTCGCCCGGGACAGCTCCACCCGGGACCCGGTCGCGTCGTCGTAGTGCGTGATCAGCGGACGGCCCGGACCGGCGGCGAACAACGGCGTGAGCAGGACTTCCGTGACGGTCATGGGGTCAACCCTGCCACCCCCGGCGACCGCGCGCGTGAGAGGGGTCAGTCCACGCAGGGAGGGCCCTGAGCGACCCGCCGGGCGTCTGGAACGGCCTGCTGGGCGTCCGGAACGGCTTGCTGGGCGTCCGGAACGGCTTGCTGGGCGTCCGGAACGGCCTGCTGGGCGTCCGGAACGGCTTGCCGGGCGTCCGGAGCGACCTGCTGGGCGTCGGGAGTGGCCCGGCGTGCGCCGTCGAGACCGAACGCCGGCGTGCCGCCGAACTTCCGCGCCGACGTGGTGGTGGGCGCGGGCGGGGCCTTCTCGCCCAGCACCTCCGCCACGAACGCCTTCACCTGCGCCGGGTCCACGGTCACCACGCTCTGCCCGCGCTCGTTCACCGCGCCCACGCCGGTCACCGGGATGGTCGTGAAGTCCACGTTGCCGCCCGCCAGGCCCTGCGCGTGGCCGGCCAGCGTCGCCAGGTCGAACTTCTCGTCCACCACGACCGACTTGCGCATCGCGTCGAGCAGCCCGTCGAGCTTCGCCGGGTCGGCGAGCGTGCCCGCGGACATCAGCCGGGACACCGCCGCCGACAGGAACACCTGCTGCCGGGTGATCCGCCCGAGGTCGCCGTTGGGGATGTTCTTGCGCTGCCGCACGAACGCCAGCGCGTCGCCGCCGGAGACGCTCTGCACGCCCGCCCGGAAGTTCGCGCCCGAGTCGGTGTCGCTGGTGGCGTGGTTCAGGCACACCTCGACGCCGCCGATGACCTGGGTGAGCAGGTAGAACCCGTACAGGTTGACCTCGGCGTAGTGGTCCACCCGCACCCCGGTGAGGTCCTGCACGACCTGCACCAGCGCCCGCCGCCCGGCCTGGTCGCCGCGCTTGGACCGCTCCTCCAGGTCGCCCACGCCCTCGGCGGCCAGCCGCTCCATGGCGAAGAACTTGGTGACCCCGTACGCGGAGTTGATCTTCTCCTGGCCGTGGCCGGGAATCTGGACGTAGGTGTCGCGCGGGATGGACACCGCCCGCGCCTTGCCGCCGTTGCGCGGCACCCGCAGCACGATGATCGTGTCGGTGTTGACCGTGTCCGTCGCCTCGGTGCGCAGCTCGCGCAGCACGTGCGCGGGCAGCTGGCGGCCCTGGGCGTCGGTGCGGCTGTCGCTGCCCACCAGGAGGATGTCCAGCGCGCCGTCCTCGACCGGCGGCGCGTTCGGGATGTCCTCCAACGCGCTGAGCACGTCGGTGGTGTTCACGCTTTCGTGGACGCGCTTGAGCGTCGCCCAGCCATACCCCGCCACGGCGAGCACGGCCGCGGACAGCAACGCGACCAGCGTGCGTCCGATGATCCCCGCGGCCCTCACTGGCGGTCCTCCTTCTGCGCGCGCCCGTGTGGCGGTCAGGCTAGTCGGCTTGCGCCGGTCGGACCCCGTTTCCCGCCGGAGCGGGGGTGTTCAGTTGACGCAGACCACACCGTCGGCGGTGATCGGGGGAGTCGTCGAGGGGACCGTGGTGACGCCGCCCACCGACGCCTGTTCCGGCTCGTCCGACGGCGGCGCGCCGGAGTAGTCGGCGCCGACGTGCACGTGCACCTGTCCTCTGGGCACGGAGTCGTCCTCGACGGCCGTGGCGTTACCGTCCAGGGCCGAGATCACCCGGTCGGCAGCGGCGCGCCCGCCCGGCGCGTACCGCACCTCGGTGGTCGCCAGGTAGCTGCCGGTCTCCGCGTCGCCGCGGACGAAACCCTTCTGCGTCAACATGCCCAGCACGGCGATCGCGCGGCCCTGCGTGCCCGAGGAGTTGAACACGTGCACGGTGATGCTCGACGGCGGCGGCCCGGACGGCGTGGTCGTGGGCGCCGACGAGGACGACGACGCCGCCGGGTCGGTCGCCAGCGACTTGATGAACTGCCGCACCTGTGCCGGGTTGACCGGGAGTACGTTGCCGTCGGTCCAGGTGTCGGTCGGGTCGCCCACCGGGATGGTCCGGAACTGGATGTTGCCCGACACCAGGCCCTGCATCTGCTCGGCGAACTCGGTGATGTTCCAGCCCTCGTTGAGCACCACCGACTTCTTGATCGCCGACACCAGCCCGTCGAGCTTGGCGAAGTCGGTCAGCGTGCCGGTGGACAGCACCTTGCGGGCCAGCGCGCCGATGAACACCTGCTGGCGCACGATCCGGTCCAGGTCGCCGCCGGGCAGCCCGCCGCGCTGGCGCACGAACGACAGCGCCGCCGCGCCCTCCACGGTCTGCCGGCCCGCCGGGAAGTCGGCGCCGGACGCCCAGTCCCGGGTGGGCTGGTTCAGGCACACCTCGACCCCGCCGATGGCCTTCGTGACCTCGTAGAACGACGCCAGGTTGACCTCGGCGTACCGGTCGACGGTGACCGCGCCGCCGGTCAGGCCCTCGATGGTCTTGATCAGCGTGCGGCGGCCGGCCTGGGTGGACTCCTTCTCGATGCGCGCCTCGTCGGTCACGCCCTCGTTGCGCAGCCGCTGCGCGGTGTCGTTCTTCTGCCGGGCCATCGCCGAGTTGAGCTTGTGCTTGCCGAAACCGTCCGCGATCTCCACGTGGGCGTCGCGCGGGAAGGAGATGGCCACCGCCCGCGTGCCGTCCTGCGGGATGTGCACCAGGATCATGGTGTCGGTGTTCAGCGTGCCGTCCGCGACGCCGCCGTTGAGCAGCGCGAGCACCTCCGGCGAGAGGGGCTTGCCCTGGGCGTCGGTGCGGCTGTCCACGCCCACGAGCAGGATGTCGATCGCGCCGTCCAGCGGCTTGCGGGCCACGCCCTGCTCGTCGACCTGGGTCTGGATGACGTCGGTCGTGGTGATGCCCTCGTCGATGTCGCGCAGGTAGTTCCAGCCGTACCACGTGACGAGCAGCACAGCGGCCGACACGAGCGAGACGAGCGAACGGCCCGTGACCACGAGCACACGCAGCGCGGTCGACCTGCTGGTCGATGTGGGCGGACTCGTGTCCACTGGCGCTGCCTCCCCCGGTGTGCGCGACTGCTTCCAAGGTTAGTGGGGATGCGTCGCGGCGGCCCTGTAGTTCCTCATATACGGGAGACGCTGTAACAACCGGGTGGGTTGCACGGGTAAACACCGTGACAGACTGCGATGGACGACCGCTACGAAGGGCATTTGACCATGCGCGTGCTGGTTACGGGTGGAGCCGGGTTCATCGGCTCGCACTACGTGCGGGAACTGGTGGGCGGCGCTTACCCGGCCTACGCCGACGCCGAGGTGGTGGTGCTGGACAAGCTCACCTACGCCGGCAACGAGGCCAACCTGGCGCCGGTCGCCGACGACCCCCGGCTGACGTTCGTGCGCGGCGACATCTGCGACCGCGAGCTGGTGGCCGACCTGATGGGCCGGACGGACGTCGTCGTGCACTTCGCGGCCGAGTCCCATGTGGACCGGTCGATCTCCGGGTCCGCCGATTTCGTGCTCACGAACGTGCTGGGGACGCAGACGCTGCTCCAGGCGGCCCACGACGCGGGCGTGGCGAAGTTCGTGCACGTGTCCACCGACGAGGTGTACGGCTCCATCGAGGAGGGGTCGTGGACCGAGGACCACGTCCTGGAGCCCAACTCGCCGTACTCGGCGTCCAAGGCGTCCTCCGACCTGCTCGCGCGGGCGTTCCACCGCACCCACGGGCTGCCGGTGTGCATCACCCGGTGTTCGAACAACTACGGGCCGTACCAGTTCCCGGAGAAGGTCATCCCGCTGTTCGTGACCAACCTGGTGGACGGCAAGAAGGTCCCGCTGTACGGCGACGGCCTCAACGTCCGCGACTGGCTGCACGTCGACGACCACTGCCGCGGCATCCAGCTCGTGCTGGAGGGCGGGCGCGGCGGCGAGATCTACAACATCGGCGGCGGCACCGAGCTGACCAACCGCGAGCTGACCGAGCGCCTGCTGGAGGCCACCGGCCGCGACTGGTCGTCCGTGGAGCCGGTCACCGACCGCAAGGGGCACGACCGGCGGTACTCGGTGGACATCACCAAGATCTCGACGGAGTTGGGGTACGCGCCGCGGGTGGACTTCGGGGTCGGGTTGGCCGCCACGGTGCAGTGGTACCGGGAAAACCGGGCCTGGTGGGAGCCGCTCAAGCAGCGCGCGGCGCTGGCGGGCTGAGCGCCGTGCTGGCGTTGTTGGTGCCCGGTGGGCGCGGTCAGCTGGGGCAGGACCTGGTCGCGGTCGCTCCCGCGGACGGGCTGGTGCACGGGCCGTCGTCCGGTGAGCTGGACCTGACCGATCGTGGGTGCGTGGCCGACGCGGTGGCTTCATTCGCCTCGACGGCGCGAGATGGTGGGTTGAAGCCCGTCGTGGTGAACGCGGCTGCCTACACCGCGGTCGATGCGGCGGAGACCGATGAGGAGCGGGCTTCGCTGGTGAACGCGGTGGGGCCGGAGTTCCTGGCCTTGGCTTGTGCCGCGGAGAACGTGCCGTTGGTGCACGTCTCGACCGACTACGTGTTCGCGGGGGACGGGTCGCGGCCCTACGAGCCGGAGGACCCGACTGGTCCGCGTTCTGCTTACGGGCGCACGAAGCTGGACGGTGAGCGGCGGGTTCTCCGGGCGTGGGAACGGTCTTGGGTCGTGCGTACGGCTTGGGTGTACGGGGCCGGTGGTCCCAACTTCGTGAAGACGATCGCGCGGCTGGAGTCGGAGCGGCCGGAGCTGTCCGTTGTGGACGATCAGCGCGGGTCGCCGACGTGGTCGGCTGATCTGGCGGCCGGGTTGGTGCAGTTGGCTTCGCGCGTGGTGGGCGACGGGCCCGCTGCCCGGGTGCTGCACGCGACCGGGGGCGGCGAGACGACGTGGTTCGGGTTCGCGCGGGCGGTCTTCGAGGAGTTGGGGGCCGATCCGGATCGGGTGAAGCCTTGTGGGACAGCGGATTTCCCGCGTCCGGCGCCGCGTCCGGCGTACTCGGTGTTGTCCGGGAAGGCGTGGGAGGCGGCCGGGTTGACGCCGCTGCGGCCGTGGCGGGAGGCGTTGCGGGAGGCGTTCGCGGTCGGCGCGGTGCCCTGAACCGGACGGGTTCGAGCTGGACCCCGGTGACGGTCCCCGCTGAGGGGCGTCGGGAGGTTGATCGGCCGGCGCTGGTGTCCTGACCTGGTGGTGCGGTTTTGAGATCAAGAGCTGAGAGCTGGGAGCGGAGAGCGGAGAGCTGGGAGCGGAGAGCGGAGAGCTGGGAGCGGAGAGCGGAGAGCAAAAGCGAAGAGATTAAAAGCGGCGCTCGCCGCGCGGCAGGCCCCCGGGGGGTGGAAGGGCGTCGGTTCGTTCCCCGTACGGCCTGCCGGAGGCAACCACCCTTTGGTCTTCTGCGCAACCGGTGAAGCGTGGTTGCACAGAAGACCAAAGCGCGGTTGGGCTGCGCCCAGGCCGTACGGGGAACGAACCGAGGCCCTTCCTGTGGCTGATAGCCCGTGGCGCCTGCGGCGCTCGCCCCCTTGGTCAGGCTTCTCGCCAGTGGACGCAGGTGGGGCGTTGGGCGGTGGTCAGGAAGTCCTTCAGGGCCATTGCCAGGGTTTCCACCGGGACTCCTGCGCCTGCTGGGTAGTCGACGTACTCCGAGCGGTATTCCGGGGAGGTTGGTTCGCCGGACAGGGTCGAGTAGTCGTGGTCCGGGTCGGCGTAGGTCAGGTAGCCGTAGCCGGCGTGGACCGCTGCCGCCACGTCGTGGTCCGGGATCTTGGTCTGGCCCGGTTCGCCCAGGAGGCCTTCCGTGTCGTCCATGAGCGGGCGGTCCTGGTGTTCGATCACCGCTGGGCCGGCGCCCGGTTCGGCCAGGCGGCTCAGCAGGGTGTCCACGTCCTCCGGGGTCTGCACGGTGAGCTGGTCGGCGGCTTCCGTGTCGTCCGGGTCGTGGATCGGCCACACTGCGGTGAAACTCATGGCGGCATCATCGCAGTGAACGCGGGGAGTGACCACCTGAGGTGGGGGTTGGGCCGTTGGGGTGGACCGCGCTTGTCGCACTGGTTTTGCGCACGAGCGGTGCGGGAGCCTGTGCGGCATGTCCGAACCCGGGCGACTCCCCGAAGCGACCCCGCCGCGCCTCGACGACCGCCAGCGCTTCCTCCGCCGCGTCTGCGCGGTGACGGGGTCGCGCCAGATCTCCTGGGCCGTTCTGACCGCCAAGCCCGCGCCGCGCCGCTAGAGCTGCCGAACGACCCGGCACGGGTTGCCGGCGGCGAACACCCGCGGCGGGACGTCCCTGGTCACCACGCTGCCCGCGCCGATGACGGCGTTGTCGCCGATCGTCACGCCGGGGCACACGATCACGCCGCCGCCCAACCACACGTTGTCGCCGATGGTGATCGGGGCGGCGGTCTCCCAGCGCTGCCGGCGCAGCTCGTGGTCCTCGACCGGGTGCAGCGCGGTGAGGAGTTGGGCGCGGGGGCCGATCGACACGTCGTCGCCGATCGTGATGGGCGCGCAGTCCATCAGGATGGCGTCGTAGTTCAGGAAGCTGTTGCGGCCCAGACGGATCAGGTAGCCGTAGTCGCACTGGAAGCGCGGCATGACCCATGAGCCCTCGCCGATGTGGCCCAGGAGGTCGTCGAGGAGTCGCGCGCGGCGCTCGTCCTCGCCCGACCTGGTCGCGTTGAACTCGTCCAGCAGTTGTTGGCAGCGGCGGCGCTCGGCGACCAGCACCGGGTCGTTGTCCCGGTACAGCTCGCCGCGCAGCATGCGTTCCTTGTGGTCGGTCACCCGTTCGACGCTACCGGCGCGCGGCGGCGGCGAGTCGGTACGCCTCCAGGGTCTTCTCCGCGGTGTTGCGCCAGGTGTAGCCCGAGGCGTGGGCGCGGCGGGCGGCTTGGGCGGTGGCGTTGGGTTCGGTCTCCACGGCGGTGGTCAGGGCGTGCGCCAGGGCTTCCGGGTCGCCCACCGGGACGTGGGTCGCGTGGCCGCCGGCGGTCTCGCGCAGCGCCGGGACGTCGGTGCACACGACGGGCACGTTGCAGGCCAACGCTTCCAGGACGGGGAGGCCGAAGCCCTCGTCGCGGGAGGGGAGGACGAGGGTGGCCGCGCCGGCCACGACGCTGCGCAGGTCCACGTCGTTGAGGTAGCCGGTGCGCAGCACACGACCGTCCACACGGGACTCGCCTGGGCCGGCCAGGACCAGCGGGGGAAGTGATGGGGTTGCGGCGTGGGCGTCCAGGAGGGTGGAGAGGCCCTTGCGGGGGCCGCCGGCGCCTACGAAGAGGAGGTATTCGCTGGGCAGGCCCAGGCGGGAGCGGAGGCCGGCGGACGGGGGCCTGGCGGCGAACCACGCCGGGTCCACGCCCAGCGGGGTCACGACGATCTTGTCCGGCTCCACGCCGAAGCGGTCCGTCACGACGTTCGCCACGGCTTGGGTCGGCGTGCACACGATGTCGGCCCGCAGCGCGGACTTCCGCACCAGCTCGGGCAGCCTGCGGTCCGACGGCGGCAAGTCGCCGGGGGCGTCGAGGAACGCCAGGTCGTGGATCGTGGTCACGCCGCCCGCCCGGATCGCCGGCGGCAGCACGAAGTTCGTGGCGTGCATGACGTCGGTCGGCCCGGCCAGGAGTTCCACCGGCGGGAACGGCCCGCGCAGCCAGAACTGGCGCAGCAGGCGCGCCGAGACCGGCAGGCCCCGGGCGACCACGTCGTGCGGCAGCACGGTGCGCAGCGCGCGCCACCCGCGCAGGGTGAACGCGACCGCCCGCACCTCCACGGCGCCGGGCATCGACGCCAGTTCCTCGGCCAGCGCGGCGGTGTAGCGGCCGATCCCCGTGCGGTGGCCGAGCAGCGGGGTGCCGTCGATGAGGACCTTCAGCGGCTTAGCCATGCCCGCGCAACTTCTTCAACACGCGGCCGGTCGCCCGCTTGGCCACCTCGCGCGGACCGCCCTGGCTCAGGTAGTCCCGCACGAGCCGCACGTCCCGTTGCAGCTTCTCCTTGCGCCCCAACGGCGGGTTGCGCACCATCGGCGCGACGCCGGGCAGCCGGTCGGCGGCCGGGCGCGGGTGGCGGCAGAACTCCACGAGCGGTTCCAGGACCGCCTCCCAGGTGAAGCGATCCCGCACGACCGCTATGCGTTCCGCGCACGCTGTCGCGAACTCGGTGTCGTACAGGACCTTCTCCAACGCGGCGGCCAGCGCGTCCGGGTCTTCCGAGGGCACCACGACGCCGAGGCCCTCGCGGGACACCAGGTCCGCGAACGCGTCGCCGTCGGTCGTCACGATCGGCAGGCCCGACCACAGGTAGTCCAGCACCCGCGTGCGGAACGCGAACGTCGTCTCCACGTGCTCGTAGTGCGTGGTGACGCCCGCGTTCGCGTCCAGCAGCCAGTTCTGCCGGTCGTGGTAGGGCACCCAGGTCTCGTTGAAGAACACGTGCGTGCCGGTGAGGCCGAGCTGCTCGGCCAGCAGCCGGGTGTGGTCGGCGATGTCCATGTCGGGCACCTCGGGGTTGGGGTGCTTCATCCCCAGGAACACCAGGCGCGCGTCGGAGTGCTTGTCCCGCAACCGGTCCACGGCCCGGATGAGGGTCAGCGGGTCGAACCACGAGTACACGCCGCCCGCCCACAGCACGACCTTGTCCTCCGGGGCGATGCCCAGCGCGTCGCGCAGGCCGGGGCCGGTGCGCTGCGGCGGCTTGCCGGACAGGCCGAACGGGGCGACGGCCAGCAGCGACCGGGTCGTGCGGTCGTTGTCGTAGAGGGTCGGGGTCAGGCGGCCCATGGACGCCAGGTGGCCCAGCCAGAAGTGGCGTTGGCGCTCGGACGCGCACAGGAAGAAGTCGCCGCGCCGCAACTGGTTGTCCAGCACGCGCTGCACGCCTTCGAGGTCCTTCTCGCGCTGCTCGTCGGTGGCGTCGCGGCCCTGCTCCAGCAGTTCCAGGTGCATCGGGTCGTAGATGTCGCACACCACGACCTTGTTCGACTGCGGCTGGCGCAGCTGCGGCAGGAACTCCAACGCGTGCCCTTGCAGCACGACCACGTCCGCCCACACCAGGTGCGGGTCGATGTCGCGCGGCTGCACGCCGTGGACCGCGAAGCGCGCCTCGGGCGGCATGCACAGCGGGTTGAACGTCACCAGCCGCACGTCGTGCTCCGCCGACAGCACCTCCGCCATGTGCCACGCCCGGATCGCCGGACCGGCCATGCGCTCCGAGATCGCGTCACCGGTCACGATCAGCACCCGGCGCGGACGCCCGTACAGCTCGTCGATCCCGAACGCCTCGACCAGCACGTCGTGCGCCGCCAGGTAGCGCTCCAGCGGGTACGCGGGCTCCAGTGCCTTGCGCATCAACGTGACCAGGTCCGCGTCGCTCACCGCCCGCGCCGCCTGCTCGACCTTGCGCGACTCCGCCAGCGCCGGCAGCAGCTCCACGAACTGGTCGATCGCCAGGAACCCGGCCAGCGCCTGCCGCGGCACGGGCACCGGCTCGGCGTCCGCCGCCGGGTCCGCCGGCCGCCGGGTGATCTCCAGCTGGGTCGGGTCGATCTCGCCGCGCGCGGTGGCCCGGCGCACGCACAGCGCGAGCGCGGCGGGCAGCGCCTTGGCCAGCGTCTCGTCGGAGGCGTTCTTGTAGAGGGTGGCGAGGGCGTTGCGCTCCAACAGGTACAGCTCGCGACTGGTGTCCACAGTGGACATGGAGCCGTGGTGCTTGTGGTAGGTCAGGGACTTCGGCTCGAACCGCACCCGCCAGCCGCGCAGGTTCAGCCGCCACCCGAGGTCCACGTCCTCGTAGAACATGAAGAAGCGCTCGTCGAACCCGCCCAGCTCGCGGAACAGCGGCGCGCGCACCAGCAGCGCCGACCCGGTCCCGAACAGGACGTCCTTCGGGGCGTCGTGCGACCCGTCGTCGGGCTCGCCCGCGTGCCGCTTGTAGCCCATCCCGAACCAGGTCAGCCCGCCGTCGACGAAGTCGATCGCCTGGCCGTCCCAGTCCAGCACCTTGCTCGCCACCGCGCCCACGGTCGGCTCGTCGCGCAGCACCCGCACCGCCGCGCGCACCCAGTCCGGGTGCGGGCGGGCGTCGTTGTTGAGGAACGCGAGCACCGACCCGGTCGCGTGCCGCGCACCCAGGTTGCACCCGCCCGCGAAACCCAGGTTGGCCGGCGCCTCGACCACGGTGGCCGCGGGCACGGCGGCGCGGATGCGCTCCGCACTGCCGTCGCCCGACGCGTTGTCCACGCACACGACCTGCAACTTCTCCGCCGGGTAGGACAGGTCGGCGTACAGCGCGCGCAGACAGGTGATGGTGTCCTCGGCGCCGCGGTAGTTCACCACGACCACCGACACGTCAGGCAGGCTCGCTCGCTCCACGCGTTAAGCCTGCCTCATGCCCCGCCGGCGCGTTCGACGAAGGTGCCCTATCCGGCCGAACCGGCGTCGTCCGCGGGGTCGTCCCGGTCGTCGTCGTCCTCGGCGGGGGCGGTGGGCAGGTTCGCCCGCTGCCACTCGGCGGTGATCTTGACGTGCGCCTCGACCCCGGACTTGGCGATCACCACCCCGGCCTCGGCGGTCACCTTCAACCCGACCTCGACCATCACCTTGTCGGGTCGGAAGTCCGGCATGGCCCCGATCTTCTCCGCGACCGCCCGCGCGAGCCGGCGGGCGTTGTCGACCCCGGCCTCCAGCGTCTGGTCGACCACCCCCAACGCCTCGTCCAACTTCCGCCCGGCCCGCACGGGCCCGTCGTACTCCTCCTCGACCTCGAACGGGACGAACGCCCCGTCCTCGGTCCGGAGGGCGATGTACTCGGCCACACCTCTCCCCTCGTCGGCAACCCTTCCTACCGGCCCGCCCACTCGCGCCACACGGCGCGGCGGGAGACCGTCGACCGGCGGCCGACCGCCACCCGCTGGGCGAGCGTCGCCGGCAACCGGAAGAGGATCTCCGCGAGCACCTGGACACGCAGCGCGACGCGGAAGTTCGCGGGTTGCGGGCCCCGGCGCACGACCAGGGCCGCCGTCAACGCCGTGAAGTGCGCCAACCGGGCCAAGGCCACCGGGAGGGGCGCGCAGCGCAGCAGCATGAGCAGCCGGTTGCGCTCGTTCCAGCGGTGGAACAGCCGGGAGCCGGGGCGGGTGCTCGCGCCGTGCCGGTGGCGGACGCGGGCCGGGCCGACCGAGACCACCCGGTGGCCCGCCAGGCGCAGCCGCCACGCCGTGTCGGTGTCCTCGTAGTAGCAGAAGAAGCCCGCCGGGACGCCGCCCACCGCGCGCAGCGCGTCCGTCCGGAGCAGGGCCGCGCCGCCGCAGAACCCGAACACCTCGCGCCCGGCGAGCACCAGGTCCGCGCCGTGCCCGTCGGCGGTCAGGGCCACGCCCACCGACTGCGTGGACCCGTCCGCGAGCAGCATCGACGACGTCGCCGCGGCGGCGCCGGGGTCGTCCGCGAGCGCCTGCTCCAGGGCCGCCAGCCAGCCGTCGTCGGGCACGGCGTCGTCGTTGAGCCAGGCCGTGTACTCGGTCTCGACCAGCGGCAGCACGGCCGCCAGGCCGCCCGCGTAACCCCGGTTGCGGTCCAGCCGGACCACCTCCGGCGCGCTCGGGTGCCGGGCGAGCAGCTCGGCGGTGCCGTCGTCGGACGCGTTGTCCAGCACGATCGTCCGGCGTGGACGCTGCCGGGCGAGCGCGTCGAGGCACGCGGTGATGTGGGCGCGACCGCGCCACGTCACCACGACCACCGTCGTACCGGGGGTGGGCACGGCGTGAGACGGTACGCGACGTGCCCAACCTGGTTGTGCTGACCGAGCAGTTGCTGGCCCCCGTGCCCGGCGGGACCGGCCGGTACACCCGCGAGCTGGCCGCCGCGCTGGCCCGGACCGCCCCGCCCGGCTGGGAGGTCACCGGCGCGGTGAGCCGGCGGGCCGACACCTCGGCCGCCCGGGTCCCCGGCGTGCTCGGGCCGAAGGTGCTGCCGCTGCCGCGCCGCGCGCTGATCGCCGCGTGGGAGCACGGCGTCCCGTACTGGCCCGGCGGCGACGCCGTGCACGCGCCCACCCCGCTCGCCCCGCCGCGCGGCCGGGTCGTCGTCACCGTGCACGACACCGTCCCGTGGACCCACCCCGAGACGCTGACCCGGCGCGGCGCGGCCTGGCACCGCAAGGTGGTGCTGCGCGCGGTGTCCCGGGCGCGGGCGATCGTCGTGCCCACGTGGGCGGTCGCGGACGAGCTGCGCCGGTACGCGCCGGGCAGCGCGCCCGTGCACGTGATCCACAACGGGGTCACCGGGTTCCCCGCCGAGGAGCCGGTGGACGTGCCCGACCGGTACGTCCTCGCCATCGGCACCATCGAGCCGCGCAAGGGTTTCGACGTGCTGGTCGAGGCCACCGCCGAGCTGGGCGTGCCCCTGGTGGTCGTCGGTCCGCAGGGGTGGGGCGGGGTGGACCTGCGCGCTCCGCACGTGCGGCTGCTGGGCCGGCTCACCGACGCGCGGTTGGCCTTCGTCCTGCGCCGCGCCGCCGTGCTCGCCGCGCCCAGCCTCGCCGAGGGGTTCGGGCTGCCGGTGGCGGAGGCGATGGCGGCCGGCGTCCCGGTGGTCCACTCCGACGCCCCGGCGCTGGTGGAGGTGGGTGGCGGGGCCGGGCTGGTGACGCCCCGGGGCGATCGCGCGGCTTTGGCGCGGGCGCTGCGGACGGTGCTGTCCGACGAGGGTGTAGCGCACCGCATAGTCGCCGCCGGCCGCGTCCGCGCACAGGCGTTCACCTGGGACAACGCGGCCCGGGAGGTGTGGTCGGCGCACCTGTCGCCCGGTCGGCCGCGTCCCGTTTGAGCCAATCCCGGGTAACCGGGGCGTCGCCCCCCGTACCCTTCACCGCGTGTCGTCCGTCGAACCCAGCGTGCTGATCGACGCCACCGCCGTGCCGACGGACCGGGGTGGCGTGGGCCGGTACGTGGATTCGCTGGTCGCGGCCCTGGACGTGGAAGGCGCGAAGATCAGCGTCGTGTGCCAGCCGCGCGACGCCGAGCTCTACACCAGGCTCGCCCCGCACTCCCGCGTGATCGCCGCCGCCGACGCCGTCGCGACCCGCACCGCGCGCCTGACCTGGGAGCAGACCTCGTTGCCGCGCCTGGCCTCCCGCCTGGGCGTGGGGGTCGTGCACTCGCCGCACTACACCGTGCCGCTGGCCAGCCGCGCCGCCTCCGTCGTCACCCTGCACGACGCCACCTTCTTCACCGACCCGGTCCTGCACTCGTCGGTCAAGGCCCGCTTCTTCCGCGCGTGGACGCGGGCGTCGCTGCGCCGGGCCGCGCTGTGCGTGGTGCCCAGCCGGGCCACCGCCGACGAGCTGACCCGCGTCGCCGGCGCCGACCGGCGGGTGCTGCACATCGCCCAGCACGGCGTGGACACCGAGCGGTTCCACCCGCCGACGCCCGAGGAGGTCGCGGCCGTCCGGCGGACCCTGTCCCTCGGCGACGCGCCGTATGTGGCGTTCCTGGGCGCGTTGGAGCCGCGCAAGAACGTGCCGGCGCTGATCCGCGGCTTCGCGCAGGCGTGCCGGGGCCGGGCGCACCCGCCGACGCTCGTGCTCGCGGGCCAACCCGGGTGGGACAGCCAGGTCGAACGCGCGCTGGACGCCGTGCCGCACCGCATCCGCGTGATCCGCGCCGGGTACCTGCCGTTCGGGCAGCTGGCCGGGTTCCTCGGCGGCGCGGACGTGGTGGCCTACCCGTCGTTGGGCGAGGGGTTCGGGCTGCCGGTCCTGGAGGCGATGGCGTGCGGCGCGGCCGTGCTGACCACCCGGCGGCTGAGCCTGCCCGAGGTGGGCGGCGACGCGGTCGCGTACTGCGGGGTCGGCGCGGGCGACATCGCGGCGGCGCTCGGCGAGCTGCTCGACGACCCGGCCCGCCGGGCGGCCCTGTCGTCGGCGGCCCTGGTGCGGGCGAAGGACTTCACGTGGTCCACCTCCGCCGCGCGGCACCGCCTGGCCTACGAGAGGGCCTTCCGGACCCACCGCCGCTGACGCCACTAGGGTGGCCGGCGTGACGCGCTACGGAGACGGACTGGCGGTCGTGACCGTCACCTACTCGCCGGGGGAAACCCTGGACACCTTCCTGTCCACCCTGGCGGGGGCGACGACCCGCCCGGTGGCTGTCGTCCTGGCCGACAACGGCTCGACCGACGGCGCGCCCGAGCGGGCGGCGGCGGCGTCGCCCTCGGTGACCTTCCTGCCCACCGGCGGCAACCTCGGGTACGGGGCGGCGGCGAACCGGGGCGTGGCGTCGCTGTCCGACGAGTACGGCTGGGTGGTCGTGGCCAACCCCGACGTGTCGTGGGACCCGGGCTCGCTGGACGTGTTGCTGGAGGCCGCCAAGCGGTGGCCGCGCGGCGGCGCGTTCGGGCCGCTGATCCACGAGCCGAGCGGCGAGGTCTACCCGTCGGCGCGGCAGCTCCCGTCGCTGGGGCGGGGGCTGGGGCACGCGGTGTTCGGCAAGGTGTGGCCGGGCAACCCGTGGACGCGCGAGTACCGGCAGGAGACGGCCGAGGTGCGCGAACGGCCGGCCGGCTGGCTGTCCGGGTCCTGCCTGCTCCTGCGGCGCGAGGCGTTCGACTCGGTGGACGGCTTCGACCCCCGGTACTTCATGTACTTCGAGGACGTGGACCTCGGCGAGCGGCTCGGCCGGGCCGGGTGGCTGAACGTGTACGTGCCGGACGCGTCGGTGACGCACATCGGCGGGCACTCGACGTCGAAGATGTCGAACCGGATGCTGGCCGCCCACCACAGCAGCGCCTACCGGTACCTGTCGGACCGGCACCAGGGGCCGTTGTGGGCTCCCCTGCGGTTCGCGGTGCGCACGGGCCTGGGCCTGCGGCTGCGCCTGGTGACCCGCCGGTCCTGAGCCGCTCAGCCGTTGAGGCGCTGGGACAGCCCCTGCGGGGGCTGGTCCTGGCCGCCCGACAGGCGCTGCGACAGCGACGGCCGCGAGGTGGACACCTGCTGCACCGTCGGCACCGGACCGGGCGCGACCCGCAGCTCCGGCTCCGGCTGGGGCGCGGGCGGCGCGGCGGGGGCCTGCTGGTGCCCGGGCGGGCCGGCGGCCGGGAGCGGCTGGGTCTGCGGGGCCTGGCCGTGGGGAGCCTGGCCGTGGGGAGCCTGGTTGTGCGGGGCCTGGTTGTGCGGGGCTGGGTTGTGGGGGGCCTGGAGGGGCTGGGGTTGTGCGGGCAGCGGCTGGGTCTGCGGGGCGCGGCCGGCCGCCGCCTGGGCCGACAGGATCATCGTGGAATCCGGGTCCACCACGCGCGGGTCGGCGGCGTTGACCATCGATCTCGGGATCTGCTGGGTGGCCGACGAGTCCATCGGGCTCGTCATGTTGTCCGGGGTCACGACGTGGATGCCACGTGCACGAGCACGGGCGAGCGCCGCGTCGGCCCGAGCGCGGGGGTCCATCCGGATCTCTCCTGCGTTTCCCTTGGGCCGGCTCCCGGGGAGCCGGCGTGCCGATCGGTGACGCTCCGCGACACCGGACCTGTGCCAGTGTCGTCAAGGTGCTCGTGCCAGAGTATTCGCATCCACGAGCGGAAGTAAGCGGAGGAGGAAAAACGGCATGTCGGAGCTGCAAGGCGCCGAGGCTGTGGTTCTGGTCGGGGGCAAGGGGACCCGCCTGCGGCCACTGACCCTCTCGGCCCCCAAGCCGATGCTGCCCACGGCGGGGGTGCCGTTCCTCACGCACCTGCTCTCCCGCATCCGGGAGGTCGGCATCACGCATGTGGTGCTCGGCACGTCCTACAAGGCCGAGGTGTTCGAGGAGCACTTCGGCGACGGCTCGTCGCTCGGCCTGGAGCTGGAGTACGTCGTCGAGGAGGTGCCGCTGGACACCGCCGGCGCCATCCGCAACGTCGCGCACCTGCTGCGCGAGCCCGACGTGATGGTCTTCAACGGCGACATCCTGTCCGGTGTGGACCTGCGCGCCGTGCTGGACACCCACCGCGTGAACGAGGCCGACGTCACGCTGCACCTGGTCAAGGTGGAGGACCCGCGCCGGTTCGGCTGCGTGCCGACCGACGCCGACGGCCGGGTGACGGCGTTCCTGGAGAAGACCGAGAACCCGCCGACCGACCAGATCAACGCCGGCTGCTACGTCTTCAAGCGCTCGGTGATCGAGGCCATCCCGGCCGGGCGGCCGGTGTCGGTGGAGCGCGAGACGTTCCCCGGGCTGCTGGAGTCCGGCGCGCGGCTCCAGGGCCACGTCGACACCTCCTACTGGCTCGACCTGGGCACGCCCGCCGCGTTCGTGCAGGGCTCGGCGGACCTGGTGCGCGGGGTCGCGCCGTCCGCCGCGCTGCCCGCCGCGCCCGGTGACGCGATCGTCCTCGCGGACGCGAAGGTGGACGACGGCGCCCGGCTGACCGGCGGCTCGACCGTCGGCCTCGGGTGCACGGTCGCCTCCGGCGCGGTGGTCGACGGGTCCGTGCTGTTCGACGGCGCGGTGGTCGGCGAGGGCGCGGTGGTCGAGCGCAGCGTCGTCGGGGCCAACGCCCTGGTCCAGGCCGGCGCGGTGGTCCGGGACGCCGTGATCGGCGACGGCGCGGTGATCGGCGCCCGGTGCGAGTTGATCGGCGGCGCGCGGGTGTGGCCGGGTGTCGTGCTGCCCGAGGCAGGGGTGCGGTTCTCGACCGATGCGTAGGACTTGGCGGCCGGACTTCCCGCTGGACCTGGGGGCCGTCATCGGCCCCCTCCGGCGGGGACCCGGTGACGTCGCGTTCCGCGCGGTCGAGGGCGTCTGGCTGACCGCGAACACGCCGGCCGGGCCCGGCACGCTGCACATCACCCGCCCGGACGCCGTCGAGGCGGAGGCGTTCGGCGCGGGCGCGGAGTGGCTGCTGGACGGCCTGCCCGCGCTGCTGGGCGCGGACGACGACGACTCGGCGTTCGAGTGCCACCACCCGCTGGTCGCCGAGACCCGGCGGCGGCGGCCGGGCGTGCGCCTGGGGTCCACGGGACGGGTGTGGGACTGCCTGCTGCCGGCCGTGCTGGAGCAGAAGGTGACCTCGACCGAGGCGCACCGCTCCTACGCCCAGCTGTGCCGCCGGTTCGGCACGCCCGCGCCGGGGCCGGCGACCGGGATGTTCGTGCCGCCGACGCCGCGCGCGGTGCTGTCGATCAACGACTGGGAGTGGCACCGGGCCGGCGTGGACGGGGCCCGCCGGCGGGCCCTCATCGCCGCCGCGCAGGTCGCGCACCGGCTGGAGGACGCGGCACGGCTGCGCGGCGAGGCCGGTCGGGCGCTGCTGCGCAAGGTGCCCGGCATCGGGGTGTGGACGGCGGCCGAGGTCGCGCAGCGCGGGTGGGGCGACGCGGACGCCGTCAGCTTCGGCGACTTCCACCTCGCGGGCCTGGTCGGCTGGGCCCTGCTCGGCCGCCCGCTGGACGACGACGGCATGGCCGAGGAGCTGTCGCCCTACTCGCCGCAACGCCACCGCGCGGTCCGGTACGTGGAACTGTCCGGCGCCCGCAAGCCCCGCTTCGCCCCGCGCTTCTCGCCCCGCGACTACCGCGCGATCTGAGCCAGCGCCGCTTGCACCATCGGGTGCAGGTCGTCGGCGTTCGACGGCAGGTCGTCCACCGGCCACCACTGGAGGTCCACCGACTCCGCGCTGCGCACCGCCGCCGCGCCCACCGGCGCGCGCACCACGAACCGCACGTCGAAGTGCCGCGTCGGCACGCCCAGCGAGCACGTGATCGGGTGCACGTCCAGGTGGACCGGCGCCGGGTCGATGCGCAGCCCCCGGATGCCGCTCTCCTCCGTCGCCTCCCGCAGCGCCGCGCCGGCCAGCGTCTCGTCGGACGGCTCGCAGTGCCCGCCCAGCTGCAACCACCGGCCCACGCGCGGGTGCAGCGTCAGCAGCGTCCGCTCACCCGTCGCGTCGAGCACCAGCGCGGACGCGGTGACGTGCCCCGGCACGCAGGACCGCTCGCAGGCGTCCGGCCGCGCGGCCAGGAAGCCCAGGTACGCCTGGCGCAGGGCCTCCTGCTCCCGGCCGGCCGGCCGCCAGGCCGTCAGCACGTCCACCGCGTCCGCGTGCAGGCTCACAGCTCCAGGAACCCTTCCTCGACACCCCGCGGCGCGCGCGGGGTCAACGGCTCGACCGGGTGGCCCACCGCCACCGCGCCCAACGGCTCCCACGTGTCCGGCAGGCCCAGGACGTCCCGGACCACGTCCGGGCAGAAGATCGTGGACGACACCCAGCACGACCCCAGGCCCTCGGCCGCCAGCGCCACCAGCAGCCCCTGCACGGCCGCGCCGCCCGCGATGGTGAACATCGTGCGCTCCGCCGCCGTCCGCGCCACGTCCGGGTAGCTGTGCGCGCCCTCCGCGACCAGGAACGGCAGCACGACCTCCGGCGCGGCGCGCAGGAAGTCGCCGCGCGCCACCCGCCGCTCGATCCGCTCCGCCGACCACCCGTCGGCCGCCAGGTCGGACCGCCAGCGCTCCCGCATGGCGTCCAGCAGCGCGACCCGACGGGCCCGCAGGTGCACGAACCGCACCGGGCGCGTGTGGTGCGGCGCCGGGGCGGTCAGGGCCGCGCCCACCGCCCGCCGCAGCGCCGCCGCGTCCACCGGGTCGGCCGTGAACGACCGCACGGACCGGCGCACCAGCACCGCCTCGGCCCGCCCCTGCGCCACCGCCTCCTCGACGCCCAGCCGGAACAGGTCGTCCTCGATCGGCCGCACCAGGTCCCGCGCCGACGACCCGTCGTCGGCGACCGCGAGGCCCCGCACCACGGCCACCGGCACCGCGCCGAGCTTGCCCTTCACCAGGTCCGCCGCGGCGGCGACCTCGTCGGCCACCGCCACCTCGGTCACCAGCAGCTCGTTGCCCTGCGCGTCCACCGAGCCCGCGTACCGGTGCAGCACCGCGAGCCCGGCCGCGCCGATCGCCGCGTCGGTCTGCCCGACCCGCCACGCCCGGCCCATGGTGTCGGTCACCACGACCGCCACCTCGACCCCCAGCGCCTGGGACAGGGCCGCCCGCAGCGCCGCCGCCGACCCGTCCGGGTCCACCGGCAGCAACGCGATCTCGTCGCCTGCCACGTTCGACGCGTCCACCCCGGACGCCGCCTGCACGACGCCCAGCTTGTTCTCGGTGATCAGCGTCCGCCCGCGCCGGGCGATCACGCGCACCGCCTCCGCCTCGACGTGGGACCGGCGCACGGCGTCGCGCTGCTCGGGGTCGGTCGGCACGGACACCAGCCGACCTTCCACTTTGGACAGCACCTTGCTGGTCACCACGACCACGTCGCCGGACTCCAGCCAGGGCGCGGCGGACGCGATCGCGCCCGCCAGGTCGTCACCCGGCCGGAACTCCGGCAGCCCGGTGACCGGCAGGACCGTGACCGCGCCGCCGGCCGCGTGGTCAGCCAACGGAGACACCGGCCAGTTCCAGCGCCGCGCGGGCCATCGCCGCCGTCGCGTCCACATCGGACATCAGCAGCGGCACCGCGCGCACCGCCACGCCGGGCACGTCGCACCGGTCGCCGGTGTGCACCAGCCACCCGTCCAGCACGCCGCCCTCGGTGGTCTTGCGCGACCCGTAGAGCCGGCCCACCGCCTCCGCCGAGGTCTCCACGCCGATCGCGGTCAGGCACGCGTCCGCCATCCCGCGCAGCGGCTTGCCGCCGATGATCGGGGACAGGCCCACCACGCCGGCCTCGGTCTTGCGCAGCGCGTCCCGGATGCCCGGCACGGCCAGGATCGTGCCGACGCTCACCACCGGGTTCGACGGCGCCAGCAGCACCACGTCCGCCTCCAGGATCGCGTCCACCACGCCCGGCGCGGCGGTCGCGGACTCCGCGCCGACCGACGCGAACGACTGCGCCGGCAGCGCCGCGCGGTGCTTGACCCACCACTCCTGGAAGTGGATCGCCCGGGTCTCGTCGCCCTCGGACACGACCACGTGGGTCTCCACCCGGTCGTCGGACATCGGCAGCAGCCGCACGCCCGGCTGCCACCGGTGGCACAGCGCCTCCACCACGGCCGACAGGGGGTACCCCGCGCGCAGCATCCGGGTCCGGACCAGGTGCGTGGCGATGTCCCGGTCGCCGAGGCCGAACCAGGTCGGCTCCGCGCCGTACTTCGCCAGCTCCTCCTTGACCGTCCACGACTCGTCGGCCCGGCCCCAGCCGCGCTCGACGTCGATCCCACCGCCCAGGGTGTACATGCAGGTGTCCAGGTCGGGGGTGATCCGCAACCCGTGCATCCACACGTCGTCCCCGGTGTTCACCACCGCGGTGACCTCGTGCTCCGGAGCACCCAACAACGACTTCAGGCCGACGAGGAACCGAGCCCCGCCGACCCCTCCCACCAGTACGACGACCTTCACGGGACGCCATCCTCCCACCGGGGCCGCAGCGGCCGACACTCAGCGCCAGAACATGAAGGTGCCCTGCCCCAGCCCGGCCCACAGCGGCTCGCCGCCGACCAGTCCGAACACGGTGTAGGACAGGTCGAAGAAGATCGCCGCGATCGCCGGGAACGCCAGCAGCACCGCGAACAGCACCAGCGGCGCCCACGGCCGGGCCTTCGCCCCGAACTGCTGCGCCTGGTAGGACATCCAGGGCTCGATCACGCCCCAGCCGTCCAGGCCCGGCACCGGCAGGATGTTCAGCACGAACGCCAGGATCTGGAGCAGCGCCAGGTAGGACAGCGCGGCGGCCAGGCCGGCGGGCGGCTGGAAGAGCAGCACCGAGAGGCTGAGCAGCGCGCCGAGCACCAGGTTGCTCACCGGTCCGGCGAGCGAGACCAGCGACTCGACCCGCTTGTTGCGCAGGGCGTGGTGGTTGATCCACACCGCGCCGCCGGGCAGCGGGATGCCGCCGAACGCCAGCAGCACCAGGGGCAGCACCAGGGACATGATCGGGTCGGTGTAGTGGCGGATGTCCAGCGTCAGGTAACCGCGTGCTTTCACCGCGTAGTCGCCGCCCTTGTAGGCGACGACGGCGTGCCCGAACTCGTGCAGGCACAGGGAAACCGCCCAGCCGCCGAGCACGAACAGCACGGTGCCGGCGATCACCACGGGGTCGTCGATCGGGCTCTCCGGGTCGCCGAAGAGGGTCAGCACGGCGCCTGCCACCGTGATCGCGAGCAGGCCGAGGAACAGTGGACTGGGTCGCACCGCTGATCGCTTCACCCCACCAGTGTGGCCCCCTCGACGCGGTGGTCGACAAGGCAGGCGGCTTTGGGCCGTTCGGGCAGCGGTTGTCGCTCGGTGTGCCGTGCGAATCACCGTCTGTGCTGCCAGTCAAGGTTTTCCCCGCCGAACGCGGGAATATCCCCCGTCCTGTGGACTCGGCTTGACCGGGTGTTGTGACACAGGTGTAATCACATCGGTGTCATTCGTCGTTGTGGGGACGGCGAGTGGTGTCCGCCAACCGGGGAGAGCGGAAGGCGAGGAGGCGGACGGTATGCGGGAAATCGACGGGGGTCGTGAGGTGGACGGGGACGCGCCGGCGCGGGAGTCGGTGGTGTTCACGGAACTCTTCGACGCGACCGACGAGCAGGACTGGCAGGAGCGCGCCCTGTGCGCGCAGACCGACCCGGAGGCGTTCTTCCCGGAGAAGGGCGGCTCGACGCGCGAGGCCAAGCGGATCTGCCTGGGCTGCGAGGTGCGCTCCGAGTGCCTGGAGTACGCGCTCCAGCACGACGAGCGCTTCGGGATCTGGGGCGGGTTGTCCGAACGGGAGCGGAGGAAGCTCAAAAAGCGCGCCGTGTGATCGTTTCGGCGCGCTCTGCCTTACCGTGTCGTCCACGGGTTGTCGGACGGACGGGAGCGGCACTTGACGAGCGGCGCCACTCCACGGCTGCGCACCGTGCCCGTGCTGGCCGTGCTGGTGTGCCACGACGGCGACCAGTGGCTGGGCACGGCCCTGTCCGCGCTGCGCCGGCAGCGCCCCCGGCCGCGGCACGTGATCGCCGTCGACACCGGGTCCCTCGACCGCACGCCGAAGATCCTCGCCGAGGCGGCGGAAGGTACCGATCGGGTGATCGACGGGGTGCTGACGCTGCCCCGCGGCACGGGGTTCGCCGAAGCGGTCCACGCGGCCGTCGACCACGCGGTCCAGCGCTGGGGTGACCCGGGCGCCTGGCTGTGGCTGCTGCACGACGACTGCGCGCCCGACCCGGACTGCCTGTCGCTGCTGCTGACCGCCGCCGAGGTGTCACCGTCGGCGGCCGTGCTGGGCCCGTTGAGCCTGGACTGGGCCGACCCGCGGCTGGTGGTCGAGGCGGGGTTGTCCACGGACTCGTCCGGGCACCGGCAGACCGGCATCGGCGGGGTGGAGTTCGCCGGGGCGTTCCACCAGAGCACCGAGGCGCTGGCCGTGCCGTCGGCCGGCTCGCTGATCCGGCGCGCGGTGTGGGAGTCGCTGGGCGGTTACGACCGGAAGCTGCCGCTGCTGCGCGACGACATCGACTTCGGCTGGCGCGCCAACCGCGCCGGGCACCTGGTGCTGTCGGTCCCGGTGGCGCGGATGCGGCACGTGCGCGCGGCGTCGCGCGGGATGCGCAAGCTGGACGCGGCGGTCGCCCGGCCCGGCCCGCTGCTGCGCGGGGTGGACCGCGCGCACGGGTTGCGGACGTTCCTGGTCAACTGCGGCGGCGCGGCGTTCCTGTGGGGCGTGCCGCGGCTCGCGGTGCTCGGGTTGTTGCGCGCGCTGGGCTTCCTCGTGGTGCGGAGGTTCTCCGACGCGCGCGGGGAACTGGGCGCGGTCGGGTACGTCCTGGGTGGACGCGCCGGGCTGCGCGCGGGCCGGGCGGCGCGGCCGGCGAAGGGCGTGGTGCGCGGGCTGTTCACGACGCGGATCACCCGGCTGCGCAACGCCGTTCGCGGCGCGTCGGCCTACCTGATCCGGCGGCGGGTCGAGGCCGACGCGGCGCTGGGCAGGCTGCCGGAGGACGACGTGCGGCCGGTCGCGTGGTCGCCACCGTCCGAAGTGGAGCGTCGGGTGGTCGGTCCGGCGGCGCTGCCGGCCGGTGTCCTGTCGCGGCGGCGGCCGGTGCGGGTGACCGGCGGGTTGCGGCGGCCGGCCACGACGGTGCCGGTGGAGGCGCCGCTGCGCGGCTCGTTGCGCCCGTCGCCGCGGCCCCGGCCCTCGCCCGTGCCGCGCGGCGGGTCCGTGGTGTTCGTCGAGGTCGACCGGGCGCGGGTGCTGTGGTCGCTGGTGCTCGGCCCGCCGCTGGTGCTGGTGCTGGGCCTGGTGGTGTTCGGGGTGCTGGCCAACGCGGCGCGGATCGGGCTGGACCTGTCCGGCGGGCGGCTGCTGCCGGTGCCGTCGCTGGGCGAGGTGTGGTCGGAGTACCTGGCGGCGTGGCACCCGGTGGCGGGCGGGACGTCGGCCCCCGCGCCGGCGGCGCTTGCCGTGCTGGGGACGTTCGGCGTGCTGGTCGGCGGGCCCGCGGTCGCCGTGGCCGGGCTGATGGTGTTCAACGCGCCGCTGGCCGGGTTGTCGGCTTACGCGGCGACGCGGCGGCTGCCCGTGCGGCGGCCGGTCCGGGCGGTGGTGGCGGCGGCGTACGCGCTGGTCCCGGCGGCGACGTCGGCCGTGAGCCAGGGTCGGCTGGACGTCGTCGTGGTCCACGTCTTCCTGCCGGCGGTGTTCGCCGGGGTGCTCGCGGTGCTGCGGGGCGGGTCGGGGACGTCGTGGCTGCCGGTCGCGTCCGGGACGGCGCTGGGGTTGGCCGTGGTGGGCGCGTTCTCGCCGCTGGTGCACGCGCTGGTGGCGGTGGGGGCGCTGGTCGGGTTCGTCGCCGTGCCGGGGCGGGTCGGTGACGGGCGGCGGCGGGTGGCCGGGCTGTTCATCGTGGTGCTGCTGCCGATGGCGCTGCTCATGCCGTGGCCGGCGGTGGTCTTGCAGCACCCGTCGATCGTGCTGCACGGGGTGGGCGCGTTCGTGCCGTCCGCGCCGGTGGGGGTCGTGGACCTGCTGACGCTGCGGCCCGGCGGGCCGGGGGCGCTGCCGTTCGTCGGCGGGGTGGTGGTGCTGTTCGCGGCGGGGGCGCTGGCGCTGAGGTTCTCGCGGCCGATGGTGCCCGGGTTGGTGGTGGTCGTCGGGGCCGGGCTCGCGGTGGTCGTGCTGCGGACGGTCGAGGTGTCGCCGGTCGTGGGCGGGCCGGCGGAGCGGGGCTGGGTCGGCGCGCCGCTGGTGGTCGCGTCGTGGGGGTTGCTGTGGGTGGTGCTGGCGGCTTGTCGGCGGGACGCGCGGCCGGTGGGTGCGGGGTCGGGGTTCGCGTCGGCGTCGGGGTTCGGGTCGGGTGCGAGTTCGGGGTTCGGGTCGGGTGCGGGTTCGGGGTTCGGGTCGGGGTCGGGTTTGGAGCGGGCGTTCGCCCTGGGTGGGGTGCTCGCGGTGGTGGCGTTGGTGGGGTGCGGGTTCGTCGGGATGCGGTCCGGGCCGCTGACCGCTGACGGGGCTCGGCTGCCGTCGACCGTGGAGCAGGAGTTGCCCCGGACCGGTCGGTCGGTGCTGGTGCTCGGGACGCCCACGCGGCAGGTGGCCGGGCGGATGCCCGCGTTCGGTGATGATGATCTTGTGCCGGTGCCCGGGGCGGCGTCCCGGCTGGACCGGTGGCACCGGGACCTCGTGGGCGGGGACGCGCGGGCGGCTCGGACGGCGTTGGCCCAGGCGGCGGCGTCGGGGGTGGCGTTCGTGGTGACGGAGGACCGGGCGTCGGGGCAGCGGTTGCGCGACGCCGTGGGCGACCTGGTCGCGGTCGCCCCGCCGATGTCGGACGGTCGGCCGGTGTACCGGGTCCAGTTGGCGGCGGGGAACGCGGTGCTGCTGTCGCCGGAGCTGGCCCGGCGGGCGCGGACCGGCGGGATGCCGCCGGACTCGCTCGGGGTGCCCGGCATCGCCCCGGTGGAGTCCGCCGCGCCCGAGGTGGGGGTGCGGGTGTCGGAAGGGCCGGAGGGGCGGTTGCTGGTCGTCGCGGCGGAGGAGGAGCCGGGGTGGTCGGCGACCGTCGACGGGCGGGCGGTGGCCGTGGTGCGGGCTTGGGGGCACCTGGTGGGGGTGCCGGTCCCGGCCACGGCTTCTGAGGTGCGGGTCGAGGCTTCCAGCACGTTGCGGGAGCTGTTGTTGCTGGTCCAGGCCGCTGCGGCGTTGTTCGCCGTGTTGACGGCTATTCCCTCGCGGCGGCGGGTTTGAAGCGTAAAAGCTGAAAAGCGGCGCTCGCCGCGCGGCAGGCCCCCGGGGGTGGAAGGGCGTCGGTTCGTTCCCCGTACGGCCTGCCGGAGGCAACCACCCTTGGGTCTTGTTTGCAACCGGTGAAGCGTGGTTGCAAACAAGACCCAAGCGCGGTTGGGCTGCGCCCAGGCCGTACGGGGAACGAACCGAGGCCCTTCCTGTGGCTTGGCAGCCCGTTGAAGGCGCGTTGGTTATTCGCCGTCGATGACGTCCGGGTCCAGGCCCAGGTAGTTGGCCACCTGTTCCACCAGGACGTCGTGGACCAGGTCGGCCAGGTCCGAGCCGTCCTTCGCTCGGGCCTCCAGCGGGCGGCGGTAGAGGACGATGCGGGCTCGGCGGTCCGTTCCCGCCGGGAGCAGGCGGGCCAGGGGGACGTTGCCGTCCTCGACCACGTCGCCGTCCTCGGACGTCGCCTGGACGTCCGGGACGTCGTCCACCGCCACGTCCAGCTGGGTCAGCTCGGTGCGCCAGCGGGCCTCGATGGGTTCCAGGGCTTCCAGGACCAGGGCGTCGAAGCGTTCCGCCCGGCTGCGGGCCGCCGGGAGGGTCGCCGGGTACAGCGGGCCGCGCAGGCCTCGGCCGTGGCGGTCGCGCCTGCGTCGGCTCGACGGGCCTTGACGTCGGGAACCCCTGGCCATCACCACGGCGTACAGGTTAGTTGCCCCGGCCGGCGGGGTGGTCACCAGGCGGGTCGGCGGGGGTCGACTTGGCCAAGTCCACCGACGCGCTGAGGGCAATCCAACACACCTGCGCCCGGACGCGATATCGTCCCCGCCGTGCGGAGCGTGAGACGGTGCTCGCGAACCGGGTGCGCGAACCCGGCAGTCGCCACGCTCACGTACGCCTACGCGGACTCCACGGCGGTCGTCGGACCCCTGGCCACCTACTCCGAGCCGCACAGCTACGACCTCTGCGAGGAGCACGCGCTGCGCCTCACCGCGCCGCGCGGCTGGGAGGTCGTCCGGCACCAGGGGCAGTTCGTCGCCCCCGAACCCACCGTGGACGACCTGACGGCGTTGGCCGAGGCCGTGCGGGAGGCCGGGCGGGCGGATCGGCCGGTCGAGGCGCCCGAGGTGCCGGCGGGCACGATCCGACGAGGTCACCTGCGCGTCCTGCCCGATCCGAACGAAGACTGAACGGACCCGACACGGCTCTGACAGCCGCGCCGGTAGGCTTCGGCACGCCCACGTCAAGAGCCAATCCGGGAGTGTGGCTGTGCGCGATCTGTCCGGCATCGTCAAGGCCTACGACATCCGCGGTGTCGTCGGGGAGCAGCTGGACGCGGACGTCGTCCGCGAGTTCGGCGCGGCCTTCGCGCGGCTGGTCGGCGGGCCCGCCGTCGTCGTCGGCCACGACATGCGCGAGTCCTCGCCGGGGCTGGCCGCCGCGTTCGCCGAGGGCGTGACCGCGCAGGGCGTCGACGTCGTCAGCATCGGCCTGGCCAGCACGGACATGCTCTACTTCGCCTCCGGCAAGCTCGACCTGCCCGGCGCGATGTTCACCGCCAGCCACAACCCGGCGAAGTACAACGGCATCAAGCTGTGCCGCGCGGGCGCCGCGCCGGTCGGCCAGGACTCCGGGCTCGCGCAGATCCGCGCCGACGTCGAGCAGGGCGTCGCCGACGCCGAAGGGGTGACCCCGGGCACGGTCTCCGAGCGGGACATGCTCGCCGACTACGCCGCCTACTTGCACGAACTGGTCGACCTGTCCGGCTCCCGGCCGCTGAAGGTCGTCGTGGACGCGGGCAACGGCATGGGCGGGTACACCGTCCCGAAGGTGTTCGAGGGCCTGCCCGTCGAGGTCGTCCCGATGTACTTCGAGCTGGACGGCAGCTTCCCCAACCACGAGGCCAACCCGCTGGACCCGAAGAACATCGTGGACCTGCAGGCCCGGGTCAAGGAGGAGGGCGCGGACGCCGGTGTCGCGTTCGACGGCGACGCCGACCGCTGCTTCGTGGTGGACGAGCGCGGCGAGCCGGTGTCCCCGAGCGCCATCACCGCGCTGGTCGCGGTGCGCGAGCTGGCCAAGGACCCGGGCGGCACGGTCATCCACAACCTGATCACCTCGCACGCGGTCCCCGAGATCGTGCGCGAGCACGGCGGCACGCCCGTGCGCACCCGCGTCGGCCACTCCTTCATCAAGGAGGAGATGGCCCGCACCGGCGCGATCTTCGGCGGCGAGCACTCCGCCCACTACTACTTCCGCGACTTCTGGCGCGCCGACACCGGCATGCTGGCCGCGCTGCACGTGCTGGCCGCGCTCGGCGAGCAGGACGGTCCGCTGTCCGCCCTGACCAGCGCCTACGAGCGCTACGCCGCCTCCGGCGAGATCAACTCGACGGTGGCCGACCAGGCGGGCAGGCTGGCGGCCATCAAGGCGGAGTTCGGCGCTCGCGAGGGCGTCACGCTCGACGAGCTGGACGGTCTCACCGTCGCCCTGCCCGACGGCTCGTGGTTCAACCTGCGCGCCTCCAACACCGAGCCGCTGCTGCGGCTCAACGTCGAAGCCGCCGACGCGGCCTCCGTCGCCGCGCTGCGCGACGAGGTCCTGGCGATCGTGAGGGGATGACAGACGTGGCCGTCCAACTCGACCCCCAGCTGCTGGAGATCCTGGCCTGCCCGTGCCCGGAGCACGCGCCGCTCAAGCCCGGCACCGCCGCCGACCCGCAGGCCGACTTCCTGACCTGCACGTCGTGCGGCCGGTCCTTCCCGGTGCGGGAGGGCATCCCGGTGCTGCTGCTCGACGAGGCTGTCGAACCGTCGGCGGGGTGACCCGGTGCTCGACGACAGCCTCCTCGACGACCAGGCCCGGCTCGCCGAAGTCGACACCAGCGGCCTGCTCAGGGCCGCCGCGCGGGCGGGCGCGCAGGTCCGGGCCACCGCCGAGGCGGCGGAGGAACTCGGTGTGCGGCGCGTGTTCGCCGAACGGCCGCGCGCCCTGGTGCTGGTGACCCGGCCGGGCGTGGCGCCCGCAGTGGCCAAGCTGGTGACCGCGCTGCTGGGACCGGCGTGCCCGGTGCCGGTCGTGGTCGCCGACGACGTGCCGACGTGGGTGGGCGCGCTGGACGTGGTCCTCGCGCACACCGAGGACCCCGGTGACGCGGTGCTGGCCGAGGCCGTCGACCGGGCGGGCCGGCGGGGCGCGCGGGTGCTGCTGACCGCCGAGCCGGACGGCCCGGTGGCCGCGTCGGCGGCGGGGCACGCGCTGCTCATCCCGCCGCGCGTGCCGGTGCCGCAGGGGTTCGGGTTCGCCCGCGCGTTCGCCGCGTGGGTGGTGGCGCTCAACGCGCTCAAGCTGCTCGACGTGGACGTCAACCTGGTCGCCGACGAACTCGACCGCGAGGCCGAGCGCGACCACCCGATGCACGAGTCGTTCGTCAACCCGGCCAAGACGCTCGCGCTGCGCGTCGCCGACCGCACGCCGCTGCTGTGGGGCCTGGACGAGCCGGCGACGGCCGTCGCGGCGCACGGCGCGGGCGTGCTGGCCTGCTACGCGGGCCTGGTGAGCGACGTCGCGGGCTACCCGCAGGCGCTGACCCGGTCGGTGCTGCACCGCCGGGCCGTGCACGGCACGTCCGGCGCGGACATCTTCGCCGACCCGGACGACGAGTCCGACGGCCTGGTGCGGGTGCTGCTGCTGGCCGTGCGCCAGGGCCGGCCCGCCGAGATCGCGCGGCGGGCCGCGCAGGACACCTTGCCGGGAGCCGACGTGCTCGAACCGGCCGAGGAAGTGACCGGCGGCGACGCGGTGTGCTCCGCGTTGCTCGCCCTGCGGTTCGAACTGGCCGCGCTGTACCTGGGGCTGGCGGCGGGGACGCTGGGTGGCCCGGGGCTGTACGCGCCGGCCGTGTGAGGGGATTTTCGCTGTGGAACTGCTGCACAACGCGGTGCGGGCGTACGCGTGGGGATCGCGTACGGCCATCGCCGAGCTGCTCGGGAGGGAGGTGCCCGCGCCGCACCCGGAAGCCGAGCTGTGGATGGGCGCCCACCCCGGCGACCCGTCCCGGGTGCGGCGGTCCGACGGCGAGCGCTCGCTGCTCGACCTGCTCGCCGAGGACCCGGAGGCCCAGCTCGGGCAGCGCTGCACCGAGCGGTGGGGCAGCAGGCTCCCGTTCCTGCTCAAGGTCCTGGCGGCCGACGAGCCGCTGAGCCTGCAGGCGCACCCGTCGGCCGAGCAGGCCGCGCTGGGGTTCGCGCTGGAGGAGAGGACCGGCGTGCCGATCGAGTCGTCGGTGCGCAACTACAAGGACCCGTCGGCGAAGCCGGAGCTGATCTGCGCGCTGACCGAGTTCCACGCGCTGGCCGGGTTCCGGGCGCCGGAGCGGACCGTGGCGCTGCTGCGGTCGCTGGAGGCGCCCGACCTGGCCCCGTACACCGAGCTGCTGGCCGCGCAGCCGGACCAGAACGGGCTGCGCGCCCTGTTCACCACGCTGATCACGCTGCCGCAGCCGACGCTGGACGCCCTGCTGCCGCAGGTGCTCGACGCGTGCGTGCTGCACGTGAAGGAGCGCGGCGAGTTCGACCTGGAGTGCCGGACCGTCCTGGAGCTGGGCGAGGCCTACCCCGGTGACGCGGGCGTGCTGGCCGCGATGCTGCTCAACCGGCTGGTGCTCCAGCCCGGCGAGGCGATCCACCTGCCCGCCGGCAACCTGCACGCCTACCTGCACGGCACCGGCGTGGAGATCCTGGCCAACTCGGACAACGTGCTGCGCTGCGGCCTGACGCCCAAGCACGTGGACGTGCCCGAGCTGATGCGGGTGCTGGACTTCACGTGCGGCGACATGGCGGTGCTGACCGGCGACGAGACCCAGCCCGGCGTGTGGACCTACCGGACGCCCAGCCCGGAGTTCGAGCTGTCCCGCCTGGAGCCGGCGGTGGGCGGCGAGACCCGCGTCGACCACCACGGCCCGCAGATCCTGCTCGTGACGCAGGGCGAGGCGCGCCTGTCGTGCGGCGGGCAGGAGTTGACGGTCGCGCGGGGGCAGTCCGTGTGGGTGCCCGCGGCCGACCCCGCGGTGGTCGTCACAGCCGACGAGCCGACCCGGCTTTTCCGGGCAACATCGGGCAGCGATTAAGGTCTGCGCACTAGGGTCACACCGACACCGGCAAACCGGACGTTTTGGGTGAGGGAGCAACCGTGTCAGCAGGAGGCGGTACCAGGGCGATCATCGCCGCGTTGGTGGCCAACGCCGGGATCGCGTTGGCGAAGTTCGTCGGCTTCCTGATCACGGGGTCGTCGTCGATGCTCGCCGAGGCGGTGCACTCGGTCGCCGACACGTCGAACCAGGGCCTGTTGCTGCTGGGGCAGAAGACGTCCCAGCGCAAGGCGACGCTGAGCCACCCGTTCGGCTTCGGACGGGACCGGTACTTCTACTCGTTCGTCGTGGCCCTGCTGCTGTTCAGCCTGGGCTCGGTGTTCGCGCTCTACGAGGGCATCCACAAGCTGGAGGCCCACGAGCCGCTGTCCTCGCCGTGGGTCGCGGTCGGCATCCTGGTGGTGGCGATCGGCCTGGAGACCTACAGCTTCAAGACCGCGATCCACGAGTCGAAGCTGATCAAGGGCGACGCGACGTGGTGGCAGTTCATCCGCCAGTCGAAGGTGCCCGAGCTGCCCGTGGTGCTCCTGGAGGACCTGGGCGCGCTGGTCGGCCTGGTGCTGGCCCTGTTCGGCGTTGGCCTGGCGATGCTGACCGGCAACCCGGTGTGGGACGCCATCGGCACCATCTGCATCGGCGTGCTGCTGGGTGTGATCGCGATCATCCTCATCGTGGAGATGAAGTCCCTGCTCATCGGCGAGGGCGCGGCCCCGACGGAGCTGGACGTGATCGTGGACGAGCTGGCCGCGGGCAAGGTGCAGCGGGTCATCCACATCAAGACCCAGTACATCGGGCCGGACGAGCTGCTGGTGGCGGCGAAGATCGCGCTCAACCCGGGCCTGACGGTGGCGGAGGTGGCGGAAGCCATCGACGCGGCGGAACAGCGCGTCCGCAACAAGGTCCCGTCGGCCCGGCTGATCTACCTGGAGCCCGACCTGGACCGTTCGCTGGCGACCTCGTAGCGCTCGACGACCCGCTTGGCCGCGTGCTGGTCGCCGCGGCGGGCTCTGTCTTCGAGTTCGGTGAACTGGCCGCGTTCCGCGAGGAGCGCGGCCAGTTCCCTTTGAGCGGGGCGTGAAACCACCGCCCGTTGGCGGCCGGCGGCTCCAGCAGCAACAAGGCGGCAAATCAGGCGAACGGCCCGCGCCCACCGTGATCGCCGGGTGGACATCCAGGTCGAACGGATGCCACTCGGCGATCAGACGCGCGGTGGGCGCGGGCCGGCTGGGAACGCCCAGGTGGACCCCTCCGGTGATGGAGCCGGCCTGGACGACGGTGGTCGCCTCGCCGGACAGCTCGTCGTGCACCGGACCGGTCACGGTGATCGACGCTACGGCACCTCGTCCGGCTTGACCACGGGGACGTTCGTGGCCCCGTGCCCCTTGCCCAGCAACGAGTGCCGCCGGCTGTAGGCGAAGTACACGACCACGCCCAGCACCATCCACGCCAGGAACCGCACCCACGTCAACGCGGTCAGGTTCAGCATCAGCCACACGCACGCGATGATCGACAGGACCGGCACCAGCGGCACCAGCGGCACGCGGAAGCCGCGCGGCAGGTCCGGGCGGGTCTTGCGCAGCACCAGCACGCCCGCCGACACCAGCACGAACGCGAACAGCGTGCCGACGTTGACCATCTCCTCCAGCTTGCCCGCCGGGAAGAAGCCCGCCGCGATCGCGACCAGCACGCCGATGAGGACCGTGATCCGGTACGGCGTGCCGTGCTTGCCGGTGCGCGCCAGGCCGCGCGGCATCAGGCCGTCGCGGGACATCGCGAACAGCACCCGCGACTGGCCCAGCATGAGCACCATCACGACCGTCGTCAGACCGGCCAGCGCGCCGACCGAGATGACCGTCGCCGCCCAGTCCACGCCGTTCTCCGCGAACGCCGTGGCCAGGGTCGCGCGGGACCCGTCCGGCTGGGTCTTGAGCCGGTCGTAGGGCAGCATGCCGGTGATCACCAGCGACACCGCCACGTACAGCACGGTCACGATCGCCAGCGACCCCAGGATGCCCCGCGGCACGGCCTTCTGCGGGTTGCGCGTCTCCTCGGCGGTGGTGGCGACCACGTCGAAGCCGATGAACGCGAAGAACACCAGCGACGCCGCCGCGAGCAGCCCCAGCACGCCGTAGGTGCTGCCCTCGAAGCCGGTGAGCAGCGAGAACAGCGACTGCTCCAGCCCGGTCGCGGTGGACCCGCCGGTCTGCGCGGGCGGGATGTACGGGCTGTAGTTCGCGGCCTTGATGTAGCCGATGCCCAGCACGATGACCAGCAGCACCACGGCGACCTTCACCGCCGTGATCACCGCGCTGACCCGCGAGGACAGCTTCGTGCCCACGACCAGCAGCACGGTCAGCGTCGCCACCAGCAGCAGCGAGCCCCAGTCGACCTCGAACCCGGCCACGACCGCGGTCGTCTTCAGGTCCAGCCCGAGCTGGGCCAGCACGGTCTGCAGGTACAGCGACCACCCCTTGGCCACGGCCGCCGCGCCGACCGCGAACTCCAGCACGAGGTCCCAGCCGATGATCCACGCCATGAACTCGCCGAACGTGGCGTACGAGAACGTGTACGCGCTGCCCGCCACCGGCACGGTGGACGCGAACTCCGCGTAGCACAGCGCGGCGAGCGCGCAGGCGACGGCGGCGAGCACGAACGCCAGCGACACCGACGGCCCGGCGAGGTTGCCCGCCGTGGACGCCGTCAGCGTGAAGATGCCCGCGCCGATGACGACTGCGACGCCGAAGACCGTGAGGTCCCACGCGGTGAGGTCTTTGCGGAGCTTGGTGTCCGGCTCGTCGGTGTCGGCGATCGACTGTTCGATCGACTTGGTGCGCCAAAGCCCGTTCCCCGGCACGGTGCTTCTCCTCCTCGTCGAGGGTTGTCCTGACGTCGGGCCAGCCTAGAGCCCGGCCGTCAACGGGTAGCTTTCCCCACATGACCGTGCTCTGCCTGGACGTGGGCTCGACCTGGACCAAGGGCGCCCTGGTGTCGGCCGACGGCGACCTGCTCGGGACCGCGCAGCGGCCGACGTCGCCGCCCGAGGTGCTGGACGGGATCGCCGCCGTGTCGGCGGAGCTGGTCGGTGCGGCCGAACCGGGCGGCGCGGCCGGTGCGGTCGAGGTGTTGGCGTGCTCGTCGGCCGGTGGTGGGTTGCGGCTGGCGGTGGTGGGGCAGGAACGGCTGGTCAGCGCCGAGGCCGGGTACCGGGTGGCGCTGTCCGCGGGTGCCCGGGTGGTGCACGTCTCGGCCGGCCTGCTCGACGGACCCGGCCTGCGGGCCTTGCGCGCGGCGAAGCCCGACCTGGTGCTGCTGGTCGGCGGCACGGACGGCGGTGACACGTCGGTGCTGCTGCACAACGCGGACCGCATCGGCCGCAACCGGCTGGCGTGCCCGATCGTGCTGGCCGGCAACGTCGAGGCCCGCGACGCCGCCCTGGCCGCGCTGGCCGGTCGCACCGTCGTGGCCGCCGACAACGTGCTGCCCGACGTGGGCGAACTGGCCCCCGGCCCGGCCCGGTCGGCGATCCGCGAGGTGTTCCTGCGGCACGTCATCGGCGGCAAGGGCCTGTCCCGGGGACCGCGCTTCCGCCGCATGGTGCGCGCGGTGACGCCGGACGCCGTCCTCAAGGGAGTGTCGCGTTTGGCCACCCAGGACAGCGAGGGCGCCGTCCTGGTGGTGGATGTGGGCGGCGCCACAACGGATGTGTACTCGGCGGTCTCCACTGTGGACACCAAGGAGCGCACGGTCGCGCTCCCGCCGGACCGCCGCACCGTCGAGGGCGACCTGGGCATGCGCTGGTCCGCGCCCGGCGTGGTGGCCGAGGCGGTCACCGAGAAGCTGATCGACAAGACCGAGGCCGCCGCGCTCGCCG
The DNA here is from genome assembly GCF_039521145.1 of Saccharothrix mutabilis subsp. mutabilis. Classification (NCBI taxonomy): domain Bacteria; kingdom Bacillati; phylum Actinomycetota; class Actinomycetes; order Pseudonocardiales; family Pseudonocardiaceae; genus Saccharothrix; species Saccharothrix mutabilis. The sequence goes on along the minus strand of NZ_BAAABU010000010.1, from coordinate 157,870 downwards.
CCGAGGCCGACCGGCGCGCGGCGGACGTCCGCTACCTGGCCGAGGACCCCACCGTGGACCTCCGCCTGGCCGCGCTGGCGGCGGTCCTGGCCGTGCGCCGGCACCTGCGCCTGGTGGACGGGCAGCTCGGTCCGCAGGGCGCCGGTCGCCTGGTCCTGTCCGGGGGCGTGTTCCGCCACGCGCCGGACGTGTCCGAAGTGGACCGCACGCTGCGCGGGGACCCGGTGCTGCGCCCGATCCTGAAGTCGGCCGCGATCACGGTGGACCGCGCCTACGTCCTGGCCCCGGCGGGCCTGCTCGCCGACACCGGCCGGGTGGCCGCCGCCGACCGGCTGCTCACCCACCTCGGCTAGTCACATCCCGCCGAACCGGCGCAACGCGTCCAGGTCGGGCACCAGCACGTCGCGCCGGACGTGGCTCACCACCACGCCCGCGCGGCGCAGGTCGCTGAACGCCTTCTCCGCCGTCCGGGGCTTCATGCCGGCGATGGAGGCGAGTTCGACCTTGGTCAGCGGGACGCCGAGCACCCAGCCGCCGGCCTGCTCGGTGCCGTGGGCCTGGACCAGTTCGGCCAGCACGCGCGCCACCCGTTCCGCCGCCGGGCGGGCGAGGAAGTCGCGGCGGCGGTCGTTGACCCAGCGCAGGCGCTCGTTGAGCATCGTGATCAGCTCCACGAACATGTCGGTGCGCCGGTGCATGAACGCCATCAGCTCGTTCGACGTGATCAGCCGGGCGACGACGTCACCGCAGGTCACGATGGTCGCCGACCGCCGGCTGCCGTCCATGGCGGCCATCTCGCCGACCAGGTCGCCGCGCCCCCGGACGCCCAGCAGCCCGGTCTCCCCGGACTCGTCGGTGACCTGGACCTTCACCACGCCGTCGAGCAGGAGCAGGGCGTGGTTGTCCGGCGCGCCCTGCTCGATGACCCGGCGGTCGGCCGGGTAGCGCACGAGCGCGCCGATGGTCAGCAGCTCCTGGCGGGTGGCCGGCCGGAGCCGGTCCAGGAGGGTGCGGACGGGCCAGTCCGGGTCAGCCATCGCCACCCCCGCTGAGAGGTTCCACATGGGACAAGAGGGCGGTCGGCCCGTCCCGGTACTGCTCCATCCGGGCGGCGCTGCCCGGCCCGACACCACGCTCCGTGCCACCGCGCCCCGCCGAACTGCCGCGCCCCACCCCACACCGGCCGCCGCCGAGCCCCGCCGGGCTCACGCGCCCGGGACCACGCCGGGCGCCGCGGGCCCCGGTGCGTTGCGGGCCACCGGCAGGACCAACCCCGGCGACGGCGGCGGCGCGGACAGGTCCTCCAGCCCCGCCGCGGCGGCCACCGCCCGGTCCCACTCCGGGTCGGACGGGTAGTCCGCGTGCCGGTTCACCCCCGGCGCCCACCGCCGCCCCGGGAACGGTCCGCGCTGAGGGTCCGGCAGCCAGTGGTCGCCGCCGAGCACCAGCGCCCCGGTCGGGCCGCGCTTCGCGGGCGGCAGCGCGCCGGTCGTGCCGTCCGGCAGGAAGCCCACGCCCAGCAGCATGCCGTCGAACACCTGCCGGCCCCACGTCGTCACCGCCCCGCCCAACGGGTCGGTGCCCCGGCACAGCGCCCGCCACCGCCCGCGCAGGCTCCCGGACAACGCGGCCAACGAGCTGTGCGGCACGACCGCCGGGAACGCCCGCTGGTACGCCCACTGCAACTGCGACCCCGAGGTCACCAGGCCCAGCCGCGCCACCTGGTCCTCCGGCAGCTCCTCCACCAACCGGGCAGCGGCGACGGCCGCCAGCAGCGAACCCTGCGAGTGCCCGACCAGCACCACGCGCGTGCCGGGGTCGGCCAGGTGCTCCCGAACCCGCGACACCAGTTCCGGCACGACCTTCAACGCGTAGCAGGGCGGCACGACCGGGTGCGCCTCGCGCGGCCAGAACGCCGCCAGGTCGGCCAGCACCCCGAGCTGCCGGGCGGTGTCCGGCCGCCGCGCCGCCAGCCACACCGCCCGCAGCAACGACAGCACCAGCACGGCCAGCACCACGACCCCCGCCGCCGCGAACGGCCGCGCCCACCCCGGCGGGTCCACCTCGCGCAGCCGCAGCGCCGCCGCCGGCACGGCGCCCGACACCAGCACGCCGGCCGCGATCAGCACCACGTGGTGGCTGTGCCGTTGCTGCCACCGCGCCCACCACCAGGCCCGCGCCGCCCGCACGACGTCCCGCGCCCGACCGGAGTGCAGCAGCGCCGCCTCGCGCGCCCACTCCTCGCCCCGGCGCAGCGAACTCCACCGCACCATCCCCGTCGTCAACGCCATGACCAGCACCGCCGCCAGCGCCGCCACCCCGGCCAGGCCCCACAGCAGCGCGATGTAGTCGTACCCGCGCGGCAGCACGCCGTGCCCGAGCAGCCGCCGCAACGCCAGCGCCACCCCGGCCCCGAACCCGCCGCCCAGCAGCGCCGCGACCGCGACGACGGGCGCGGCCATCCAGCCACCCGCCCACGGCCGCTGGTCGCGCGGCAGGTCCCGCCACGTCCGCCGGGCCAGCAGCGCCGCCGGCACCAGCAACAGCCCCAGCGCGAGGCACACCAGCGCGACCAGCGCCGCCACCAGCTGCACGGCCAGGTCCGCGCCCGGCATCCGGTCCGGCAGCCGCGTCACCAACCCCGCCGCCACCGCGAACACCGCCCACGCGCACGTCAGCAGCACCCGCCGGGGCCGCCGCCCCAGCACCGCCCGCAGCCACCGGCCACCCCGGTGCGGCGCGCCGCCGGTCGGGTCGTCCAGCAGCATCCCGGCCAGCGCCGCGAACCCCACCAGCGCCACGCCCAGCCCCCAGCACACCCACAGCGCGACGCCGTGCCGGCCGGGGGCGACCAGCGGCCCGAGCGGCCCGCCCAGCCCGACCACGACGGCCGCGCCCAACGCCGCCACCAGGTGCAGCACGCGCAGCGCGGGCACGTCGGGGTCCGTCGCGACGTGCGCCCCGGGCAGGCTCGACCCCACCGGACCGGACGCCGGCACGGCCTTCCGCTCGATCCGCCAGTCCACACTGGACACCCGGTGCAGCACGAGCACCACGAGCGCGATCGGCGCCATCCCGACCACCGACCGCAGCCACGGCACCTCCGACACCGGCCCCCACAGGCACGTCGAGCCCGGCGCGAGGCACTGCGCGGCCACCAGGTCCAGGCTGATCACCGCCACCTGCGCCACCAGCAGCACGGTCAGCAGCAGCGCCGCCAGCCGCAGCAGCGCCCGCAGCGCGACCCCGAGCAGGTGCGCGGGCACCGACCCGGTGGGCACCGGCGGCAGCATCCAGTGCGCCACGTTCGCCAGCGAGAACGGGAACAGCAGCGCCCAGGTCGCCTTCGCCCAGCCGCCGGAGGTCATCGCGCCCCACACGTAGCCCTCGACCACGCGCGGCACCGGACGGCCGCCCGCCTGGAGCACCGGCCCGGGCGCGGGTCTGCGCAGCCGGTCGGCCGGGCGCACGATCCGCCCCAGCCCGTCACCCGCGACGTCCACCGCGGCCACCGCGTCCACCAGGGACTGCGGGGTGGTGCCCTGGACGCCGTGCACGCGCAGTTCGACCACCCGTGTGTCGGGGCCGGGAATCAGCACGAAACCTCCCGCGAGCCGTCTCGCCAGCCCCGCCATAGTGGTCCATCGCAAGCCCCGTCGCAGCCGACCCGGAGTTCGGGCGTGGCGGGCGGTAGGGTCGGCAGCCGACCCGAGATGGAGGAACCCGTCATGACCGCCGAGAGGCTCCAGACTCGAAACGGCATCGATTTCGCCGTGGCCGACCTCTCCCAGGCTGAGTTCGGCCGCAAGGAGATCCGCCTGGCCGAGCACGAGATGCCCGGCTTGATGGCGCTGCGGCGCGAGTACTCCGAGGTGTACCCGCTGAAGGGGGCGCGGATCTCCGGCTCGCTGCACATGACCGTGCAGACCGCCGTGCTCATCGAGACGCTGGTGTCCCTCGGCGCCGAGGTCCGCTGGGCCTCGTGCAACATCTTCTCCACCCAGGACCACGCCGCCGCGGCGGTCGTGGTGGGCCCGCACGGCACCGTCGAGGAGCCCAAGGGCGTGCCGGTGTTCGCCTGGAAGGGCGAGACGCTGGAGGAGTACTGGTGGACCGCCGAGCAGATGCTGACCTGGCCCGACGGCGGCGGCCCGAACATGATCCTCGACGACGGCGGTGACGCGACCCTGCTGGTCCACAAGGGCGTCCAGTACGAGAAGGCGGGCGTCGTGCCGGCCGCCTCGGAGGACGACCCGGAGGAGTGGCGGATCGTCCTGGAGACGCTGCGCGAGTCGCTGGCCGCGGACTCCGGCAAGTGGACCAAGATCGCCGAGGGCATCCGCGGCGTGACCGAGGAGACCACCACGGGCGTCATGCGCCTGTACCAGCTGGCGGCGGCCGGCGAGCTGCTGTTCCCGGCGATCAACGTCAACGACGCGGTCACCAAGTCGAAGTTCGACAACCGCTACGGCATCCGCCACTCCCTGATCGACGGCATCAACCGCGGCACCGACGTGCTGATGGGCGGCAAGGTGGCCGTGATCTGCGGTTACGGCGACGTCGGCAAGGGCGCGGCGGAGTCGCTGCGCGGCCAGGGCGCGCGGATCATCGTGACCGAGATCGACCCGATCTGCGCCCTGCAGGCGGCGATGGACGGCTACGACGTGCAGGTCCTGGAAGACGTCCTGGACAAGGCCGACATCGTGATCACCACGACCGGCAACAAGGACGTCGTGCGCATCGAGCACATGGAGCGCATGAAGCACCAGGCGATCGTCGGCAACATCGGCCACTTCGACAACGAGATCGACATGGCCGGCCTCCAGCGCTACCCGGGCATCCAGCGGATCAACATCAAGCCGCAGGTCGACGAGTGGGTGTTCCCGGACGGCCACAGCATCCTGGTGCTCTCGGAGGGCCGCCTGCTCAACCTGGGCAACGCGACCGGCCACCCGAGCTTCGTGATGTCGAACTCGTTCTCCAACCAGGTGATCGCGCAGGTCGAGCTGTTCACCAAGTTCCAGGAGTACGACAAGGAGGTCTACCGCCTCCCGAAGAAGCTGGACGAGAAGGTCGCGCGCATCCACCTGGAGGCGCTGGGCGGCAAGCTCACCAAGCTGACGAAGGACCAGGCGGAGTACATCGACGTCGACGTCGAGGGCCCGTACAAGCCGGAGCACTACCGCTACTGAGTTGGATGGCGCGACTCCGTCGCGCGGCTCGGCCGCCTGGAAGTCGGCTCATCGCGCCGGCTTTCCCGACGATCGGAAGGGCTGATCGTCGGGAAAGCCGGCGCGACAAGCCGACGCGGCCTCGCGACTGAGGGCGGCGGTCTGCGGCGGGAGTGCGGTGGCTCCGCGGCTTGGGGCGGTGGCGCCGTGGCTTGAGGGCAAGCGGCCTGCGGCTTCGGCTTCGGGTCGTCTCGCTTCGGCGAGGTCTGCCGTCGGACGCGGTCCTAGGCGCTCCACTCCACCCCGATGCCGGCGGTTCCCGGACCGATGTCCGTGAAGTACGCGCTCACCACCCCGCCGATGCCGCACACCAGGTCCTCCACGTCCACCGGCACGGTGTTCGGCTCGGTCCGGAACTGCTTGGTGCACCGGGCCGGCAGCGCCCTGCGGTTGAACGCCAGTTGCAGCAGGTAGCTGCGGCACGGGGTGGGGAAGGTGCGGACGTGGCCCGGGGTCGCGCCGCCGGTGTCGTCCACGACCGTGAACGAGAAGACGTGCTCCTCGCCCTCGTCCAGGCGGCGGTCGAAGAGGAGTTCGAAGACCAGGGTCCTGGGTTGCCGGCGCAGCCTGCCCTGCCGGCACCCCTCGGCCGGTCTGACCAGGGCGTTCTCCACGGCCGAACCCTCGTCGCCGCGGTGCACGGCCACGAACCGGTCCGGGCCCGAGCGCAGCGCCCGCACGACCAGCCGCGTGGTGACGGTGCGGCGTTCGCGGTGCGGGCCCACGAGCACGGTGTCGTGCGCGGACAGCACCTCCAGGTCGGTGTTGTCCGGCGCGGCCTCGAAGTCGGTCGGCGCGACCCACGCCGGCTCGGCGTACCCGCGCGGCGGGCGGGGCTGCGGGCGGGTGCCGACCAGGGCGACCAGGGAGTCCGACGGCAGCCGCAGCACGGTCTCCAGGGCGCGCACGGTCTCCAACGCCCGCGGCACTTCCGGGTGACGCAGTCCCCGCTGCCAGTAACTCAGCGTCGACTGCCCGACCTGCACGCCGTGCTGCGCCAGGTGCGCTCGCAGCCGGGCCAGCGACAACCCGCGGTGGGCGATCGCGTCGTGCAGCGCGCGGTGGAACGGTCCGTAACGCAGCGTCTCGACCAGGGCACGGGGCAACCCGGGTGGGTGGTCGACCGATCCGGCCGACGTGGCGTGCCCGGAATCCGCGGTCACCGCGGCACCACCCTCTTCCGCACAGGCCCCAGGTTGGGAACACCGTAGTCACTCGTTTCGGTGAGAGAAAGATCGCCCAGTCACCCGAGTGGGCGATCTGATGCCCCCGATCGATGACGAAGGCCGCCCCTTAGGGTGGCGGCGTGGGAAAACTCGTCGTGATCGAGGGCCTGGACGGGGCCGGCAAGCGCACGCTCGCCAAGGCGCTCACCGACGGCCTCGCCGCTCGGGGCGCGAAGGTCGTCACGGGCGCGTTCCCGAGGTACGACGAGGACGTGCACGCCGAACTCGTCCGGGACGCCCTGCACGGCCGGCTCGGCGACCTCACCGACTCCGTGCACGGCATGTCCGTCCTCTACGCCCTGGACCGCCGGGACGCCGCCGCCAAGATCCGCGCGGACCTCGACCAGTACGACGTCGTCCTCCTCGACCGCTACATCGCGTCGAACGCCGCGTACGGCGCGGCGCGGCTGCGCCAGCACGCGGACGGCGAGTTCGTCGCCTGGGTGAAGGCCCTGGAGGTGGACCGCTTCGGGACCCCGATGCCGGACCTCCAGCTCCTGCTCCGCGTCCCGGTCGCCGTCGCCGCGGACCGCGCGGCCCACCGCGAGGCCACCGAGCAGCGCGAACGCGACCTCTACGAATCCGACGACGACCTCCAGTCCCGGTGCGCCGCCGTGTACGACGAACTGGCCGCCGCGCACTGGCTGTCACCGTGGGAGGTCATCGACGGCAGGGTCGAGTGGGACGTTGAACCGCTCCTCGACCGGTATTTCACCCGTTAGTATCACGAAGTAACAAAACGTGACCGCCGTGCCGATGAGTCGCTGACGAGACCCCTTCGGCGAGGGCGAGGTGGGCACGTGGAACGGCGACCGAGACCGATCACGGAGTGGGCCCGGGCGACGACCAGCGGCGATGAGCCGTGGGCGGTGCGTGGTGCTCCGGCCATTAGTGGGACGATGTTGGGTATGAAGGCACGCGTGCTCGTGGTGGACGACGACCCCGCTCTGGCGGAGATGCTGACCATCGTGCTGCGGGGCGAGGGTTTCGATACCGCGGTGGTGGCCGATGGCGCCCGCGCGCTGCCCGCCCTGCGCGAGTTGAAACCGGACCTGGTCCTGCTCGACCTCATGCTGCCCGGCATGAACGGCATCGACGTGTGCAAGGCGATCCGCTCCGAGTCGGGCGTCCCGATCGTCATGCTCACCGCCAAGAGCGACACCGTGGACGTCGTGCTGGGCCTGGAGTCCGGCGCGGACGACTACGTGGTCAAGCCGTTCAAGCCCAAGGAGCTGGTCGCGCGCATCCGCGCCCGCCTGCGCCGCACCGAGGCCGAGCCCGCCGAGGTCCTCCAGATCGGCGACCTCACCATCGACGTCCCCGGCCACGAGGTGCTGCGCGAGGGCCGGCCGATCCAGCTCACGCCGCTGGAGTTCGACCTGCTGGTCGCGCTGGCCCGCAAGCCGCGCCAGGTGTTCACCCGCGAGGTCCTGCTGGAGCAGGTCTGGGGCTACCGGCACGCGGCCGACACCCGCCTGGTGAACGTCCACGTGCAGCGGCTGCGGTCCAAGGTGGAGCGCGACCCGGAGCACCCCGAGGTGGTCCTGACCGTCCGCGGCGTCGGCTACAAGGCCGGTCCTCCGTGACAGGTGCGAGATGACCCTGCTCGACTCCGCCCGGCGCGAGCTGCGGCGCGGTATCGAGAGCGCCCGCCGTCACGGCGTCGCCTTCGGCGAGCTGTGGCGGCGGTCGTTGCAGTTGCGCGTGGTGGTGAGCACGCTCGCGCTGTCCTCGGCCGTGGTGTTCGTGCTGGGCATGGTGCTCCAGGTGCAGATCACCGGCCAGCTGCTGGAGACCAAGACCGAGGCGGCGATCCGCCAGGCCGACGCCAGCGCCGCCGCGGTGCAGCCGGACCTGTCCGGCCTCAACCCGGGCCCGGACAGCGTGCGCTCCCGGTTCACCGCCGCCCTGAACAAGATCAACGCGGCGGGCGCGGGCCTGGACTCGTCGTCCTCCGGCGCGGGCGCGTTCGAACCGGTGCTCTACGACCCCTTCGAGGTCGGCCCGGACGGGCTGCCCGTCGCCGTCGGCCCCTGGGAGGACGTGCCCAAGGGGCTGGTCAAGATGCTCGACCAGGGCAGCGCCGGCTACCAGATCACCACCGTGGAACGGGCCACCGGCGCCACCACGCTGCTCATCGTGGGCAAGCCGGTGAACACGGCGTCCCGCTCGATGCACCTCTACCTGCTGTTCCCGCTGACCGGTGAGCAGGCCACCGCGGACGTCGTCCAGTCCACGCTCGTCGTCGGCGGCGTCGTGCTGCTGTTGCTGCTCGCGGTGATCGCGAACCTGGTCACGCGGCAGGTCGTGCGGCCGGTGCGGCAGGCCGCCGAGATCGCGGAGCGGTTCGCCGACGGCAGCCTGGACGAGCGGATGCCGGTGGTCGGCGAGGACGACGTGGCGCGGCTGGCCGAGTCGTACAACGAGATGGCGGCCAGCATCCAGCGGCAGATCCACCAGCTGGAGGAGTTCGGCCAGCTCCAGCGGCGGTTCACCTCGGACGTCTCGCACGAGCTGCGCACCCCGCTGACCACGGTCCGGATGGCGGCCGACGTGCTGCACGCCTCGCGCGAGCAGTTCCCCAGCGGCCTGGCCCGGTCGACCGAGCTGCTGGTGGACGAGCTGGACCGGTTCGAGTCGCTGCTCGGCGACCTGCTGGAGATCTCCCGCCTGGACGCGGGCGTCGAGGAGCTGGCCGCCGAACTGGTGGACATCCGCGTGCTGGCGCGGCGCGCGCACGACTCGGTGCGGGCCATCGCGAACAGCAGCGGCACCACGATCGTCATGGACCTGCCCGACCACGAGGTGACCGCCGAGCTGGACTCGCGGCGCGTCGAGCGCATCCTGCGCAACCTGCTCGCCAACGCCATCGACCACGGCGAGGGCCTGCCGGTGGAGCTGACCCTGCGCGGCGACGGCGACGCGGTGGCGGTGACCGTGCGCGACCACGGCGTCGGCCTGCGGCCCGGCGAGGCGGAGCTGGTGTTCAACCGGTTCTGGCGGGCCGACCCGTCGCGCAACCGGCGCACCGGCGGCACCGGCCTCGGCCTGTCGATCTCGCTGGAGGACGCCCGCCTGCACGGCGGCTGGCTGGAGGCGTGGGGCGAGCGCGGGTACGGCGCGGTGTTCCGGCTGACCCTGCCGTGCCGCCACGGCCACGAGCTGACGTCCAGCCCGCTGCCCCTGGAACCGCCCGACCTGCCGCCGGTGCCGGCCGAGCCCGAACCGGACGAGGAGCCCACCGGCGAGGTCGAGCTGACCGAGGAGGAGATCACGTGGCAGCCCGCCGAGCCGGTGACGGGCGAGCGCGAGGAGGTCCGGTGACCCCTTCCGGCCCGACCCCGCCCCGCCCGACCCGATCCCGTGCGGCCGGGCGCGGTCGCGTGCCGGGCAGGCGGTTGTTCGCGCTGGTCGCGGCGTTGCTGGCGCTGTCCGGGTGCGCCGCGATCCCGACCCAGACCTCGCCGGTGCCGATCAACCCGTCGGCCGGCGGCGCCACCGAGGCCGCCGCCCCGAAACCCGCCAAGGGCATCGACCCGCTGACCCTGGTCCGCGAGTTCGTCAACGCCTCCGCCAACCCCGACGGCGACTACGCCGCCGCCCGCGCCTACCTCACCGAGGACGCGAAGAAGGTCTGGGACATCAAGGTCGCGCCGACCATCATCGAGTCGACCTTCAACACCGTGCCCACCGGCGCGGACCTGCCGTCGGACCCCAAGCGCCGCACGGTCCTGCTCCAGGGCAAGAACATCGGCTCGCTGGAGGTCGACAACTCGTTCGTGCAGCGCGTCGGCGACCTGACCGCCACGATCGGCCTGGAGACCGACAAGGACGGCGAGTGGCGCATCTCCGACCCGCCGGACGGCATCTACGTGCCCCAGTCGGGCTTCAACTCCAACTACCGCCGGGTGACCCTCTACTTCTACAACCCGGACTTCACCGTCCTGGTGCCCGACCCGCGGTACGTGGTGGTCACGCCGTCCACCTCGATCCCGCGCCGGGTGACGGAACTGCTGCTCAAGGGCCCCGCGGTGGGCATGCGCGGCGCGCTGGCGACGGCGATCCCGAACGGCGCTTCGCAGCGCACGAACACGCAGGAAGCCGACGACGGGGCGTTGCAGGTGGACCTGACCCGGGTCGGCGACCTGACCGTCCAGGCGCGCAAGCAGATCGTCGCGCAGGTGGTGAAGTCGCTGGTCGGGGTGTCGAGCAGCCGCATCCGCGTGCTGGTCGAGGGCGCCCGGATCTCGGCCGACCAGGCGGAGTGGCGGCTCGCGGACATCCAGCCGCAGACTGGCGAGGCCCTGGTCACGCCGGACGCCGACCTGTCCGGACTGGTGGTCAGCGGCGGCCAGGTGCGCAAGCTGGTGGGCGGCGAGCCGGTCAAGGGGCCGTCCGGGACGGGCGAGTACCAGGTGGTCAGCGCGGCGCAGTCGTTGGACGGCACGCAGTTGGCCGTGGTGAGCCGGGTGGACGAGAAGAACGTCCGCCTGCGCGTCGGGAACCTCGAAGAGCCGCTCGGGCTGGTGGACCTGCCCGCGACCTCGTTGACCCGGCCCACGTGGCTGCTGGGCAGCCGGGAGGACGACCCCAGCACGGAGGTGTGGACGGTCGCGGACGGGTCGAACGTGGTCCGGGTGCTCAAGACCGACGCCGGGTGGCGGGCGAACGCGGTGAACGCCTCCGAGCTGTCCTCCACGTTCGGGCCGATCACCGAGCTGCGGCTGTCCCGGGACGGCACGCGGGTCGCGGCGGTCGCGGGCGGGCGGCTGGTGGTCGCGGCCGTGGTGCGCGGGCAGGACTCGTCGGTGTCGCTGCGGCTGGCGCGCAACTTGCAGCCGACCGTGCTCGGGACGGCCGTGCTGACGGTGGACTGGCTGGCGCAGGACGTGCTGGTGGCGGGGACGTCGCTGGCGTCGCTGCCGATCGCGAAGGTCAACGTCGACGGGCTGAAGGTGGAGCGGTACAACGCGTCGAACCTGACCGTGCCGGTCCGCTCGGTGACCGCCGCGCCGGGGCGCAACGTGGTGGCCGTGGACGAGAGCGGGCTGTGGAGCGCGGGCGACGTCGGTGACGTGTGGCGGGCGTCGGCGGTGAAGGTCGAATCGAGCGCTCGGGCTTTCTACCCGGGCTGACGCCGGCGGAGCGGTTTCGCGACTCCTTCGCCGGCTCGGCCGCCGTCGGGTTTCGCAACTCCTCCGCCCAGCGGGCCGCCGTCGGGTTTCGCAACTCCTCCGCCGAGCCGGTGGTCGACGGGTTTCGCAACTCCTCCGCGGGCCGCACGCGCGGAATTGTCGGTGGGTGCCGGCACGCTCGATCACATGCTGATCAACCTGCTGTTTCCGCCCCGTTGCGCCGGCTGCCGAGCCGAGGGCGCGCTGTGCTGCCCCCGCTGCCTCGGCGCGTTCGGCCCACCCCGATCCGTCCGCGTATCCGGTAAAGGGCCGCCGGTGTTCACGCTCGCCGATTACGCGGGCGTCGGACGTGAACTCGTCCTCGCGTTCAAGGAACGCGGGCGGCGGGAGCTGGCGGCCGTGTTCGGCGCGCTGGTGGCGGCGGCGTTGCCCCGGCTTCCGGGCGTGCGTCCCGACGAGTTCGGGAAATGGTGGCTCGTGCCCGCTCCGTCACGGCGAACGGCGTCCCGGCGGCGCGGAGGTTCCCACTTGGTGGGAACCGCACGGGCGTCCGGTGCCTCGGTGGCCCCGGTCCTGCACTTCCTGCCCGGCGTTCGGGACTCGGTGGGCCTCGACGCGGCGGCCCGGCGGGCCAACCTGAGCGGTCGCGTGCGGCTGCGGCCGAGCGGCCTGCCCCCGCCGGGAACAGCGGTCGTGCTGCTGGACGACGTGGTCACCACGGGTGCGACGGCCGAAGCGTGCGGTGCGGTGTTGAAGGCGGCCGGGTTCCGGGTAACCGCCGTGCTGACGCTGACCGCGGCCCGCTCAACCCACCCACACGGGTGATTCGAGGCGGGAACCCGTCGGCACGTTCAACCGTTGGCCGGGTATGAGGCGCGCACGGAGGCCGTTCGGCGCAGTGACCGAGCCGGCGGCTGCCCGCGCGTTCCTGGGCCGAACGGGTGAGCTGCCGTCCCGGCGCCAGCTCGGCGCGCCCGCCTGGCGCACCGCCGGTACCCGTTTTTCGTCGCTCTGCGTCACGAACGAAAAATCATGGAGTTCCCCCGCCTCGGGGGCTGTCGCATCGGCGAATACCGGGCTAACGTGCACCGCTATCAGCGTTCCCGGCACGCGGGGAGGAGGCGAACAGCCCATGACCCTGGCGCCGGTGGAGGTCTGAGGGACAACCCTCAGCGACAACGCGCGAAGGCGATCGCGCGACCGGTGCCGAAGCGATCCAATGCCATAGCTCGCAGCTAACGCGAGGGAGGTCGTGTATGGACATCGTCGTTAAGGGCCGCAACGTCGAGGTGCCCGATCACTACCGGGTCCACGTCGCCGAGAAGCTGGCCCGGCTTGAGCGATACGACCGCAAGGTCATCCGCTTTGACGTGGAACTCTTCCACGAGCCGAACCGCAGGCAGTCGAAGAACTGCCAGCGGGTGGAGATCACGGGCAAAGGACGTGGCCCGGTAATCCGATCCGAAGCGTGTGCGGGCGACTTCTACGCCGCCCTGGACTCCGCGGTCACCAAGCTCGAGAACCGCCTGCGCCGGTCGCACGACCGACGGCGGGTGCACCACGGGCGGCGCGGCCCGACTTCGGTCGCCGAGGCGACCAGCGGACTGGGGGCGCCACTTCCCCCCGTCCAGACCGACCACGACGGACAAGCACAGGGCATGTGGCTCGGGCACACCGCGTTGCTCGAAGCCGAGGAGTCCGAACCGACCTACGGGGGCATGGCGGAAGTGCCCGCGCAGCAGCGGTGGGACGACATCGAGGAGAAGCTGCCCGGCCAGATCGTGCGCGAGAAGGAACACGCGGCCAAGCCGATGACGGTGGACCAGGCCCTCTACGAGATGGAACTGGTCGGCCACGACTTCTACCTGTTCTCCGACGCCGACTGCGGGCGCCCCAGCGTCGTCTACCGACGGAAGGGATTCGACTACGGCGTGATCCGGCTGGCCTGAGGGAGCCGGCCCAACCCCACTCTCAACGACCCCCGGCGTTTCTCTGCACGCCGGGGTTCGTGCCGTCCAGACCCGGCCAACCCCCCGCCACCGGCCCCGCCCCGCCGCCTGCCACCCGCCGCACCTGCCCGCCGCCTGCGCCTGCCGCCGCACCTGCCCGCCGCCTGCGCCTGCCGCCGCGCCTGCCAGCCGCCCGCGCCTGCCAGCTGCGCCTGCCCGCCACCCGCACCCCCGCCGCGCCCTCCGAACCGCCCGCGCCCGCCGCCGCACCCGTCAGCACCCGGCCGTCCCCGCGCCGAGACCTCCATCACGCCGGCCCGCTCCTCCCACCCGCGCCGCAGCCCCTCGATCCGCCCGACACGCCCGACCGCGCGACCCGCCGCACCCACCCCGGGCACGCCCGTTCAGCGGCTTCCCCCACCGGGTGATCAGGCGATTACGGGCAGTTCCGCACCCCTTCCTACCTGTGTCTGTGCACACACCTCCACGGCTTGCCTACGATGGCGGGTGGTGTGGGCTCGTCATCCCCCGTGGCGAGCCGCTGGAAGGCGCCCATCCCCGGGCGCGACGCGATGAGGTAATGAGGTCGACCCGAGATGGTGCTGTCCCGACTGCTCCGCGCCGGCGAAGGCAAGATGCTCAAGCGCCTGCGCAACATCGCAGCGCACATCAACAACCTCGAAGACGACGTCGTCGACCTCACCGACGCCGAGCTGCGCGCCAAAACCGAGGAGTTCAAGAAGCGCTACGCCGAGGGCGAGTCGCTGGACGAACTTCTCCCGGAGGCGTTCGCCGTGGTCCGCGAGGGTGCCAAGCGGACGCTGGGCCAGCGGCACTTCGACGTGCAGCTGATGGGCGGCGCGGCGCTGCACCTCGGGCAGATCGCCGAGATGCGCACCGGTGAGGGCAAGACCCTGACCTCCGTGCTGCCGGCCTACCTCAACGCGATCGCCGGCGAGGGCGTCCACGTCGTCACCACCAACGACTACCTGGCCAAGCGCGACGCGGACTGGATGGGCCGCATCCACCGCTTCCTCGGCCTCACCGTCGGCGCGATCCTGTCCGAGATGACCCCGGAGCAGCGCCGGGCCGCCTACCACGCCGACATCACCTACGGCACGAACAACGAGTTCGGCTTCGACTACCTGCGCGACAACATGGCGTGGAGCCAGGACGAGATGGTCCAGCGCGGCCACTTCTTCGCGATCGTGGACGAGGTCGACTCGATCCTCATCGACGAGGCCCGCACGCCGCTGATCATCTCCGGCCCGGCCGACCAGTCGTCCCGCTGGTACCTGGAGTTCGCGCGCCTGGCGACCAAGATGCGCAAGGACACCCACTACGAGGTGGACGAGCGCAAGCGGACCATCGGTGTCACCGAGGCCGGCGTGCAGTACGTCGAGGACCAGCTCGGCATCGAGAACCTCTACGACTCCACCAACACGCCGCTGGTCGGGTACTTCCAGAACGCGATCAAGGCCAAGGAGCTGTTCACCCGCGACAAGGACTACATCGTCCGCAACGGCGAGGTCCTGATCGTCGACGAGTTCACCGGCCGCGTGCTGGCGGGCCGCCGCTACAACGAGGGCATGCACCAGGCCATCGAGGCCAAGGAAGGTGTGGAGATCAAGGCGGAGAACCAGACGCTCGCCACGATCACCCTCCAGAACTACTTCCGCCTGTACGCCAAGCTGGGCGGCATGACCGGTACCGCCGAGACCGAGGCGGCCGAGTTCCACCAGACCTACAAGCTGGGCGTGGTGCCGATCCCCACGAACCGGCCGATGCAGCGCAAGGACCAGCCCGACCTGGTCTACAAGACCGAGGAGGCGAAGTTCGAGGCGGTCGCCGAGGACATCGCCGAGCGGCACGAGAAGGGCCAGCCGGTGCTGGTCGGCACCACCAGCGTCGAGCGGTCGGAGTACCTGTCGAAGCTGCTGGTCCGGATGGGCGTCCCGCACGAGGTGCTCAACGCGAAGCACCACGACCGCGAGGCGCTGATCATCGCCAAGGCCGGCCGCAAGGGCGCTGTGACCGTCGCGACGAACATGGCCGGTCGCGGTACCGACATCGTGCTGGGCGGCAACCCGGACATCCTCGCCGACCACGAGCTGCGCGAGCGCGGCCTGGACCCGGTGGAGAACCCGGAGGAGTACGAGGCCGCCTGGTCCAAGCTGATCGAGGAGATCACCGCCGAGGTCAAGGCCGAGGCGGAGGAGGTGCGCGAGGCCGGCGGCCTGTACGTGCTGGGCACCGAGCGGCACGAGTCGCGGCGCATCGACAACCAGCTGCGCGGTCGGTCCGGCCGCCAGGGCGACCCGGGCGAGTCGCGCTTCTACCTGTCGCTGAAGGACGAGCTGATGCGCCGCTTCAACGCGGCCATGGTCGAGACCGTGATGACCCGCCTGCGGGTGCCGGACGACGTGCCGATCGAGCACAAGATGGTGACCCGCGCGATCCGGTCCGCCCAGACCCAGGTCGAGCAGCAGAACTTCGAGATCCGCAAGAACGTCCTCAAGTACGACGAGGTCATGAACGAGCAGCGCAAGGTGATCTACGCCGAGCGCCACCGCGTCCTGGCCGGCGAGGACCTGCGCGAGCAGGTCGAGCACATGATCACCGGCGTGGTCGGCGACTACGTCGACGGCGCGACCGCCGAGGGCTACGCGGAGGACTGGGACTTCGACCGCCTGTGGACGGCGCTGAAGACCCTGTACCCGATCACGCTGGACTTCAAGGACCTGCTGGAGTCCGACGAGGACATCACCAAGGAGTCCTTGAAGGAGCTGCTCCAGAAGGACGCGCTGGAGGCCTACGACCGGCGCGAGGCCGACATCGACGGCCGCGTCGGCCCGGGCGCCATGCGCGAGCTGGAGCGACGGGTCCTCCTGTCGGTGCTGGACCGCAAGTGGCGCGAGCACCTGTACGAGATGGACTACCTGAAGGAAGGCATCGGCCTGCGCGCGATGGCGCAGCGCGACCCGCTGATCGAGTACCAGCGGGAGGGCTTCGACATGTTCAACACCATGCTCGACGCCCTGCGCGAGGAAACGGTCGGCTTCCTGTTCAACCTCCAGGTCGAGGCCGCCGAACCGGAGCCCGCGCCGGAACCCCCGGTCCAGGTGTCGATCGCCGCCGGCGCCGGCCCCCTGACCGGCAGCCGAGCCCGTGCGCGGGCGGCGGCAGCCGCGGCGGCCGAGCAGCAGCAGCAGGCCCCGACCGAGGCCCCGGCGGGTCCGGCCCTGGCACAGCTGTCCAGCGGCACCGCCATCCCGCCGGCCCTGCGCGGCAAGGGCCTGGACCAGCGAGGCGCCCAGCAGGGCCTGACCTACTCGGGCCCGTCGGAAAGCGGCGACGAGCAGACGACCGGCGACAACCAGCAACGAGGCGGCGCCCAGAACCAGGCCAGCCGCAAGGAACGCCGAGCAGCAGCCCGAGCCGCCGAAAAGGCCAACCGCAAGCGCAACTGACCAGCTCAACCCCGGTGCCCCCGTTCCTTCGGGACGGGGGCACCGCCATACCCACCCAACATCACCCAATCGAGCGACATACAGGATCCGCGACCAACTCCGGCCTCGCGCGTCCCGTAAACAAGGAGCGCGGAAAACGGCCCCCGAAGGCCAAGGCACCCCGACCCCCGCCCACGCCCCCACAACAGCTCCTCTGGACCAAGCCACCCACCGCCAGCCACCCCCACAGCCAGCCACGCGCATACCGCCAGCCACGCGCATACCGCTGGCCAGGCACCCGCCGGGCCACAGCAGCCACCGAACCCACCGCCAGCCCACGCCGCAGCGGCCGCCCACGCCGCCGCAGCAGCGCCGCCGCCCGCGCCGCCGCCGCAGCCCGCGCTGCCCCCGGCCGCCCGCCGCTCGCCGTCCGGCCGCCTGCCGCCCCGCTGCCCGCCGCCTAGCGGCCTGCGGCCCGGCGCGCCCAGCCGCCGCCCGCCCAGCCGCCCGCCGCGCAGCCGCCCGACTGCCCCGCCGCCGCGCTGATTGTCGCCAGCTTGCCGCCGTGCGCAGTGGGTGGTCGCGCCGCCGGCGGTGCGCAGTGGCGGGAGGTGCGGCGGGAGGGGTGGCGGGCATGGCGCGGGGCGGCGCGGGAGGTGTGGGGCGGCGCGGGAGGTGTGGGGCGGCGCGGGAGGTGTGGGGCGGCGCGGGAGGTGTGGCGGGCAAGACGCCAGGGGTGGCGGGCGGGAGGCGGGGCGGGCGGCAGGCGTTGGTGGCGAGTGCAGGGCGGTCCGGTGGGGCGGCGCAGGGGTGTGTGGAGGCGATGGCGCGGCGCTGGGAGGCGGGGCGGGTGCGCGGATGGGGTGAGGGTGTGGGGGAGAGGAGTGGGCTGGTGGGAGCACCGTGGAGGGCTCCCACCAGCTTCGGGCGAGGGATCAGCGGCAGGTCAGGGGAGTAGGTGGAAGGCGGTGCAGCGCCAGCGGTTGTCGGTCCATTCCATTCGGGCCGCCAGGGCTCGTACGCGGCCCGTTCGGGTGCTGACCACCGCGGACAGCTCGGTCACCTCCGGGGTCACCCGGCACACCCGCATGCGGTTCAGGCGGGCGCCCTGGCCCAGGGCTCGGCCCAGTTCCGCCGCAGCGGGTGGGGTCAGGTGGTCGGCCAGTTGCCGCAGGGGGCGGCGGCCGTCCACCGCCTCCACGACCGCGGTCAGGAGGTGGTGGACGGTCGCCGCCCGCGGGTCATGGGGCGGCGTGGTCGCGCGTACGGTTCGGTTGGGGGATGACATGCTCGAACCGAGGCGGTTGGGGGCTCTGGCGTACCGGGATCACCTGATGGAGGTCGGCTTGCGCGCTTTGGTGTTGGACTTCGGTGGCGTGCTCACCGATCCGGGGGACCACCCCGAACCCGGCCTCGAACCGCCACTGCTCACCGCCGCCCGCACGGCCAAGCGCCACGGGGTCCGCACCGCGATCCTGTCCAATGCGGACGGCCTATGGGCACCGCCGATGGCGTGGCAGGACGTCTTCGACGTCGTCGTCACCTCCGGCGAGGTCGGGTTCGCCAAGCCGGACCGCCGGATCTACCTCGTCGTCGCCCAACGGTTGGGGCTCGACCCGTCGCACTGCGTGTTCGTCGACGATCTGGCGGTCAACGTCCGCGGTGCCGCCGCCGTGGGAATGGTGGGTGTCCACCACCGGTCCGTCAATGCGACGGTCGGGGAACTCGAAGTGCTTTTGGACCTCCCGCTCCAGGATTGACCCGGGAAGCGACGAATTTTCACCGAACATAGTGCATCGCCGGTGTGCGTTTTTCGTCGTCCGGCCACTTAAAGTGACGACGGATGGCGCGCACGGGCAGTGGTGGAAACTGCACAGAGGGTGACGCGAGCCAAGCGCAGCGTGACTACCTGCGGTAACGGCGAGGTGGCGGCGCATAGCTATGGCTTATGGGGTGGCCCCCGGAATTCCTAATTGCTCCCTTCGGACCATTCTTCCCGCTCGCCGGCGGCCTGTACGGTAGCGCCTGGTTCGAGCGGCAGAGCGGACCGTTCAGGCAGACCATCCAGACCGCCGTCGGGTGCGACAAACCATTTTTCCGGGACCCGTTCGCGGGTATTTACCCGGTGGCTTCGCCCTGCCCCGGCACGGTCGGGCGACGTGTTCGGGGAGTGGCAGCATGGTGCACCGGGAAGTGGAACTGCTCGCGATCGGGGCAGGCCCGTCCAACTTATCGCTGGCCGTCGCGCTGGAGGAACTCGCGCCCGACGGCCTCGCGACGAACAGCCTGCTGATCGAGCAGGGACCGACCGTCGAGTGGCAGCGCGGCATGCTGCTGCCCGGCACCCAGAGCCAGGTCTCCTTCCTGAAGGACCTGGTCAGCCTGCGCAACCCGCGCAGCGCGTACTCGTTCGTCAACTACCTGCACTCGGTGGGCCGGCTCGACCGGTTCGCCAACCTCGGCACCTTCACCCCCTACCGCACCGAGATCTCCGACTACCTGCGCTGGGTCGCCGAGCACCTGACCAAGGTGTCCGTCCAGTACAACCGCCGCGCCACCGCGATCGAACCGCTCGTGGACGAGAACGGCGACCTCACCGGCTGGCTCACCCGCCTCGCCGACGGCGACACGATCGGCAGCCGCTACCTGGTCGTCGGGGCCGGCCGGGACAAGCGCGTCCCCGAGGTCTTCCGGGGCCTGCCCGAGCGGAAGGTCATCCACAGCACCGAGTACGTCGACCGCATCGCCGAACTCCCGCGCGAGCTGCCCTACCGGGTCACGGTCGTCGGCGGCGCGCAGAGCGCGGCGGAGATGTTCCACGCCGTGCAGACCGACCTGCCGAACTCGCGGCCCACCATGGTCATGCGGTCCATCGGCATGAACGCCTACGAGAGCAGCAAGTTCACCAACGAGCTGTACTACCCGTCGTTCGTCGGCGAGTTCTACGACTCCCGCCCCGAGCAGCGCGCGCAGATCCTCCAGGAGATGCACAAGACCAACTACTCGGGCCTCGCGCCGGGCTTCCTCGACACCCTCTACCGCCAGCTCTACCTCGACGCGATGTCCCCCGACCCGCGCCTGCGCGTGGTGACCATGGTCGACGTCACCGACGCCCGCGAGGTCAACGACGAGGTCGTGCTGTCGCTGACCGACCGCAAGACCGGCCTCACCGAGGAGCTGCGCACGGACCTCGTGCTGCTCGGCACCGGCTTCGACCCGGCGATGCCGCGCCTGGTCGGCGAACTCGCCACCCGCCTGGGCCTGCCCGAGGTCTCGGTGTCGCGCCGCTACCGCCTCGACACCGGGGACTCCGCCGGCGCGGTCTACCTCCAGGGCGTCAACGAGGCCACGCACGGCATCTCCGACTCCCTGCTCAGCGTGCTCGCGTGGCGCGCCCAGGAGATCGTCGCCGACCTGCTCGACCACCGCGCCGCGCGGGTGCCGGCGCCCGCGGTCGCCGCGGTGGCGCCCGCCGTCGCCGCGACCGCCTGAACCGGGGAGCCACCATGAAGCTGCTGGCCATCGAGGCACGCCAGAACGCCACCTACTACCAGTCGCGGTACCGGCAGGTCGTCGACTTCGGCGCGGACCTGTTCGTGCTCAACGGCGAGGGCACCGAGGACTTCTGGCCCGCCGACCGCTACCGCGTCGCCGGGTCCAAGCACATCGACGCCATCATCGAGACCGCGAAGGCCTGGCACGCCGAGGAGCGCTTCGACGGCGTGTTCGCGTTCGCCGAGGCCGCCGTGGTGACCGTCGCCGCCGTCGGCGAGGCGCTGGGCCTGCCGACCATCGGCGTGGACGCGGCCCTCAACAGCCGCAACAAGATCCTCATGCGGCGCGCGCACGAGAAGGGCGGCGCGGCGCACCCGGACTTCCGGTTCGCCGCCGACGTGCAGGACGCGTTGCAGGCCGCCGAGGACTTCGGCTACCCCGTCATCCTCAAGCCGACGCTGGGCGCGGGCAGCTACTACGTGTTCCGCTGCGACGACCCGGACGAGCTGCGCGAGCGGTTCGCCGTCGCCGCCGAGGGCATTCGGGACATGCCGTGGGTCGCCACCGCAGCCGACGGCATCGACCTCGGGCCGAACGGCCTCATCGTGGAGTCCTTCCTGGACGGTCACGAGCACCTCATCGAGGCGCTGGCCTGGGACGACGAGGTCTACCTTGGCAACGTCGTGGACCGGGTCACCGAGGAGGGCGACACGTTCGACGACGACGTCCACCACTCGCCCACGACGCTGAGCCCGGAAGACCTCGCCGCCGTGCACGAGGTCGTGAAGGCCGGTGCGCACGCGCAGGGCATCCGGCGCAGCGCGTTGCACGCGGAAGTCCGCTTCCACCAAGGAAAGCCGTACCTGCTGGAGATCGCGGTCCGGGTCGGCGGCGGCGGTCTGGACTACCAGGCACGCGCGTCGGGCGGGTACGACCCGATCAAGGCGGTCATGGACGTCGCGCGG
Organism: Saccharothrix mutabilis subsp. mutabilis; assembly: GCF_039521145.1. Lineage (NCBI taxonomy): Bacteria > Bacillati > Actinomycetota > Actinomycetes > Pseudonocardiales > Pseudonocardiaceae > Saccharothrix > Saccharothrix mutabilis. The sequence goes on along the minus strand of NZ_BAAABU010000010.1, from coordinate 136,420 downwards.
GGCGTGAAGCCCGACGTGCGCCACTACACGCCCACCGGCGTGCACGTGTGGGGCAACGCGATGATCTGCGACGCCGGGACGATCAAGGAAGTCGTTGTCCCGCAAGAGGTCGAGCAGTCCGACAAGACGCTCTTCCTGAAGATCACGGCGAAGCCGGGCACGGTGATCCTGCGCCCGCCGGACGGCAACAGCGTGCTGGGCTTCCTGCTCGTCACCGGCGACTCGTACGAGGACGTGCAGCGGACCCACCAGGAGTTCTCGGACCGGATCCAGGTCGTCTTCGAAGAGCCGGGGGAAGCCCGATGATCACGAAGTTCCGCATCGACCAGAGCGTGGCCCAGGAGGAGTTCGGCCTGGCCTGCCAGCGCCTGATCCCGTGGACCGACGCGCCGGAGGACCCGCCGCTGGGAGCGATGGCGTGCTTCCTGCGCCCCGGCGGCTCCTCGCTGCCCGACTGCCACAACCAGGACGAGTTCATGCTGATCCTGGACGGGACCGGCACGCTCGACCTGGCCGGCGAGAGCACGTCGTTCGAGAAGGGCGACATGCTGGTGCTGCCGCGCAACCAGGAACACGTGGTGCACAACGGCAGTGCGGACGAGAACCTGGTGTGGGTGTCGCTGTACTGGCCGTTGCGCGAGGTGCCGCAGTCATGACCACGTGGATCACGGCGACGCCGCCGACCCCGAACGGCGATCTGCACGTCGGCCACCTGGCCGGCCCTTACCTCGCGGGTGACGTCCTGCGCCGTTTCCTCGGCAGCGAAGGACTTCCGGTCCGCTACACGACCGGCTTGGACGACCATCAGAGCTACGTGCCCGTGCGCGGCCTGAAGGACGGCGGTCGCAAGGGCGAGGAGGTCGCCGACGGTTACGGCGAGACCATCGTGCAGGTGTGGGAGCGCGCCGGCATCACGCTGGACACCATCGGCCGGCCGCGCGTGGACGCCGGGTACGTGGCGTACGTGCAGAACTTCTTCCGCAAGCTGGTGGACGACGGGCACATCGTGCCGCGGGTCAAGCCGTTGCCGTACTGCGTGCCGTGCGACCGGTGGCTGTACGAGGCCTATGTCGTCGGCGCGTGCCCGCACTGCGGTGCTCGGTCCAACGGGAACGCGTGCGAGCCTTGCGGCCGGCCGAACTTCGTCGGCGATCTGGTGGACCCGCGGTGCGTGGTGTGCGGCGACGCGGCCGAGTTGCGCGACAACGAGCGCCTCTTCCTGCCGCTGGAGCCCTTCACCGACCGGCTGGTCGAGTTCTGGTCCACTGTGGACATGCCGCCGCGGCTGCGGGCGTTGTGCGAGAAGATGCTGGACGACGGGCTGCCCGAGATCGCCGTGAGCCACCCGTCGGAGTGGGGCATCGAGGTGCCCGTCGCGGAGTTCGCCGACCAGCGGATCTACGTGTGGTTCGAGATGGGGCCGGGGTACCTGCTGGAGCACGACCTGGGCGGCGGCGTCCCCGAGTCCGGGCCGGTGCAGTTCTTCGGCATCGACAACGGGTACTTCCACGCCGTGCTGTTCCCGGCGAGCTTCCTGGCCTACGACGCGGCGGTGCCGTTGCCGCGGGCGTTCGTGGTCAACGAGTTCTACCAGTTGGAGGGCTTGAAGTTCTCCACCAGTCGGCGGCACGCGATCTGGGGGTACGAGGCGCTGGACCGGGTGGGCGCGGACGTGCTGCGCCACCACGTCCTGGCCGACCGGCCCAACGGTCGCGAGACCAGCTTCAGCCTGGACGCGCTGGCCCGCACCGCCGACCACGTGGACCGGCACTGGAACGGGTGGCTGCGCCGGTTGTTCGCCGAGGCGGCGGAGGAGTTCGGCGGCGTGGTGCCGGACGTCGCGCCGGGCGGTGCGGCGTGGGAGCTGCTGCGCGGACGGCTGACCCGGACGGTCGTGGAGCTGCGCGAGTGCTACGACCTGGCGGGCTTCGACCCGCGCCGGGCGGTGGCGCTGCTGGACGAGGTGGTGGCGCTGGCCGCCGACTTCGGCCACGTCCACCACCACGACAGGGCTCGGTCGCGGGGGCGGGACGACTACCGGGCGGCGCTGGCCGGGCAACTGGCGGTCGCGGCGGGCCTGGCGGCGTGGGCGGCCCCGGCCCTGCCGCACGGCGCGGACCGGTTGGCTGGACTGCTCGGCCTGCCGCCCGGGCGCGCGGTGTCGGCGGAGGCCTTGGCGGTGCCGGTGGGCGCGACGCTGGGCGCCCTCGACGGCCCGGTGTTCGGTGGCTGAGGCGGCCGGCGTGGCGAACGGGGGCGGGGCGGCGAACGGCGGCGGCGTGACTGAAACTGGCACCGGTATGACCGGTGCCAGTATGGCCGGGGTCGCGGCCGGGGCGGAGGCCGATGGCGTGGGGGCTGGCACCACTCATACCGGTGCCGTGGCCGGCACCGGTATGAGTGGTGCCGGGGTGGTTGGTGGCGCGTGTGGCGTTCGGGATGTCCGGGTCGCGGTGGTCGGGCCGTTCAGTGGGCCGCGGGCGGCGTGGGGGTGGTTGCTCACCAGTGCTGCCGCGCGGTATCCCGGGGTCCGGTGGGAGTTCCACGACGACCGCGGTGACCAGGTGGTCGCCGCCCGGATCGCGGCCGGTGTCGTGACCGGCGGGTACGCCGCCGTCATCGGCCACTTCAACAGCCTCGGCGCGCAAGCCTCCCTGCCCCTCTACGCCGCCGCCGGCCTGCCGGTCGTCCTGCCGCTGTCCACCCGCCCCCGCCTGACCGACGGCTACCCGAACGCGGTCCAGTGGTGCCCGGACGACCTCGACCAGGTCGCCGCCCTCCGCCTCGTCGCCGCCACCCACGGCGTCCGGCAACTGGGCGTCCGGCACGACGGCACCGACTACGGCCGCGGCATGGCGGAACTGTTCGGCGGCGAGGCCGACGGGGACGGCCTGGTCGTGTGCGGCACCCACCACGGCAGCGCCGCCAAGGCCCGGGAACTCCGGGCCGACGGCTTCGCCGGACCGCTCTACTTCACCGACGACTGCGCGGTGGACGAGTTCGCCGAACTCGCCGGGGACGCCGCCGACGGCGCGCGGGTCGCCCGGCTGACCGGCGGCGCGCAGTCCTTTGTAGACAGTGCGTTCGACGCGCTCGTGCGCGCCCTCGACCAACCGGACATCGCGGCCGGTGTGCGGGCCGCCAAACCGGCGGCCGGCTGGGAGGTCGTCAACCCCGTGCCGCACCACGACGTGGTGGTCGTGGGCGCGGGCGTCGTCGGGGCCGCCACCGCGGCGGCGCTGGTCCAGGCGGGCGTGTCCGTGGCGGTGTGCGCGCCGGCGGACGACGCCGAGTCCGCCACCCGCTACTCGGGCGGCCTGGTGCGCGCCTACGAGCACGACGGCGAACAGCGCCGGCTCGCCATCCGCAGCCACCACCTGCTGTGGCGGGACTCCCCGCACTTCCACCGCACCGGGTCCCTGGTGCTGCTCGGCCCCGACCAGCTCGCGGAAGCCGTCGCCGGCGTGCACGAACTGCTCGCGGCCGGCATCGAGGCCAAGCTCGTGGACGCCGACGAACTCCGGCGCGACTTCGGACTCGACGCCGCCGGCGCGGTGTGGGAGCCCGACGGCGGCTACGCGTCCCCGCCGGTCGTCGCCCGGGACCTGCTCGACGGGGTCACCCGGCACGACACCCGCGTCCTGCGCGTCGAACCCGACCCGCGCGGCACGCGGCTGGTCACCACCACCGGACCGGTCACCGCCGGCGTGGTCGTGGTCGCGGCCGGGGCCGGCGCGCCCGCGTTGGCCGACGTCGGCCCGGCGCGGCTCAAGCGCATCCGGTACGCGTTCTTCGACCGGGGCGGGCGGGACGTGCCGACCGTGTACGACCAGCGCACGGGGATGTGGGGCCGGCCGGTGCTCGACGGGCCGTACGCGGGCGGGTTCCTCGCCGGGCGGCCGGTGGAGGAGTGGGACGTCGGGCCGGGCGGCGGCGACCACCTCACCGAGGACCAGGTCGCGTACGTCCGGGAGGGCCTGCGGCGGCTGTGGCCGTGGCTGGGCGAGGCGGCCTACCTCGGCGGCCGGTACGGGGCGGACCTGTTCGGGGCCGCGCCGGTGATCGGGCCGGTGGGTGACGTGGTCGTGGCCGCGTGCTTCGGGGGCGGCGGGTTCAAGACCGCGCCCGCGGCGGGGGAGCAGGCCGCCTTCGCCGCGCTGAAAGCCCGACCCGCGGCGCTCACCGGCTGACTACGCGAGGCTGACCGGCCGACGCCGCAACGCTGACCGGCCGACGCCGCAACGCTGACCGGCCGACCCCGCGAAGCTCACCGGCTGAGCCGGCGGCGCACCACCTCGAAGCACAGCACGGCCGCCGCCGACGCCACGTTCAACGACTCGACGCCCGCCGCCATCGGGATGGACAGCCACCCGGTGACGTGCGGGCGCACGTCGTCGGAGATGCCGGTGGACTCGCTGCCCAGCACGTACGCGGCCCGTTCGGGCAGGTCGGCGGTGTAGACCGAGTCGCGCGCGCCCGCGTCCAGCGCGTAGATCGGGTAGCCGGCGGCGGCCAGCTCGGCCGCCGCCTCCCCGGCCGTCGCGCACTTGAGCACCGGCGCGCGGAACGCCACCCCGGCGGACGCCTTCACCACCAGCGGGTCGATCGAGGCCACCCCGCGCCGCGGCACGACGATGCCGTCCATGCCGGCGGCGGTCGCCGTCCGGAGGATCATGCCGACGTTCGCGGGCGTGGTGATGCCGTCGAGCAGCAGCACGCCGCGCGGCCGGTCCTCCAGCCCGAGCGCCAAGGGCCTCATCCGGGGCGCGACGACGTCAGCCAGCACGCCCTGGTCGTGCCGCCCGTTGCCGGCGAGCACCTTCACCCGCTGCGCCGTGGCCCGCTGCACCGCCACCCCGCGCCGCCGCGCGGCGTCGAGGATCTCCTTCGCCGCCGGACCCCGCGCACCCTCCGCGAGCAGCACCTTGTCGACCTCCAGCCGGGGGTCGTCCAGCGCCTCCAACACGGGCTTGCGGCCATAAACGGTGACAAAGCGGTCCTTGGGCGAAATTTCCACGGGACCAGTGTCCTCCACCCGAATGGGGCTTGTGCGCGCGCTGTCAATCATGATGATCGTCACATGACCCCGCGCGACGAGGCGCACCGTCTGTTGGCCAGCGGCCGGGAGGCGGACGTCTACCTGCGTCCGGACGGCCTGCTGCTCAAACGCAGCCGCACCGGCCGCGACCTGCGGCAAGAGGCCCGGCTCATGCGGCACCTCAGCGCGCACGGCATCCCCGTGCCGCGCGTGCGGGACGCCTCCGGGACCGACCTGGTCATGGAGTACGTCCCCGGCCCGCGCATGTCGCAGGAACTGGACGCCAAGCCGTGGCGCGCGGGAGCGCTGGGCCGCGAGCTGGCCGAGCTGCACCGCTGCCTGGACGACGTGCCCGCCCCGGACTTCCTGCCCGGCGACGGCCGCCTGCTGCACCTGGACCTGCACCCCGGCAACGTCGTCCTCGGGCCCGCCGGCCCGGTGGTCGTGGACTGGGCCAACGCCGCCCGGGGCGACCGCAAGGTGGACGTCGCGCTGAGCTGGCTGGCCATCGCCGTCGCCCCGCTGCGCCCGTTCAAGCGGCTCGCCCGCACCCTGATGATGAAGAGCTTCCTGGCGGGCGTGGACGTCGAGGTGCGCCGGGCGATGCCCGCCGCCGCCGCGATCCGGCTGGCCCGGCACGCCCGGGACGCCGCCGAGGTGGACGCGGTGAACCGCCTCGTCGCCCGGTGCAGCGACTAGCCTGGGCCGCATGCCCGACCGACTCTCCGCGCTGGACGCCTCGTTCCTGTACCTGGAGGACTCCACGACGCCGATGCACGTCGGTGGGGTCGCGGTGTTCCGCCGGCCGAAGGCGGGCTTCGACTACGACCGGCTGGTCGACCTGATCGAGCAGCGGCTCTCGCTGGTCCCGCGCTACCGGCGGAAGGTCGTGCACGTGCCCGGCCGGCTGGCCCGCCCGGTGTGGGTGGACGACCCGGACTTCGACGTCACCTACCACGTGCGCCGCTCGGCGCTGCCCAAACCGGGCACCGACCGCCAGTTGCACGACCTGGTGGCGCGCCTGATGTCCCGGCCGCTGGACCACGCCCGGCCGCTGTGGGAGATCTACCTGGTCGAGGGCCTGGAGCGGAACCGCACGGCGGTGATCACCAAGACGCACCAGGCGATGGTGGACGGCATCGGCGCGCCCGAGATCGGCCAGGTCATCCTGGACGTCTCGCCCACGCCCCGCCCGCCGGTGGAGTCGCTGTGGATGCCGCAGCCCGAACCCAGCTCCCTGCAACTGGTCGCCGACGCCGTCGCCGAGGTCGTGCAGCGGCCCGGCGAGCTGGTGGAGAACGTCCGCTCGGCCGCCATGGACACCGTCGCCACGGTCCGCAAGGTCGCCGGCGCGCTGGGCGGCCTGGCCTCCGCCGTGCGCACCGCCGCCACCCCGGCCCCGGGCAGCCCGCTGAACGTGCGGATCTCGCCGCAGCGCCGGTTCGCCGTCGCCCGCACCCGGCTGGACGACCTGCGCGCCATCCGCCGCGTCCACGGCGGCACGGTCAACGACGCCGTCCTGGCCGTCCTGTCCGGCGCGCTGCGGACGTGGCTGCTCTCGCGCGGCGAGGTCGTCGCCGGCCACACGACCATGCGCGCGATGGCCCCGATGTCGGTGCGCGACGACGACCAGAACGGCAGCCGGGTGTCGGCGTACCTGGTGGACCTGCCGGTCGGCGAACCCAACCCGGTCGTGCGGCTGCACCACGTCAGCCACGCGATGCGCGCGCACCAGGAGTCCGGCCACTCGGTGGCGGCGGAGACGCTGGTCCGGTTCTCCGGCTTCGCGCCGCCGACCCTGCACGCCCTGGGCGCGCGGGCGGCCAGCTCGTTCTCGCGGCGGCTGTTCAACGTGGTGGTGACCAACGTGCCGGGGCCCCAGGTGCCGTTGTACGCGGCGGGGGCGAAGATGACCGAGATGTTCCCGGTCGTGCCCCTGGCCAAGAACCAGGCCCTGTCGATCGGGGTCACGTCCTACGACGGCGGGGTGTACTTCGGGCTCAACGCCGACCGGGACGCGATGTCCGATGTGGACGTCCTCGCGGCGATGGTCGAGGAGTCGGTGGAGGAACTGATGGGGACGGTGTCTTGATGAGGGTGTACCTCCCGGCGACCGTGGCGATGCTGCGCGACCTGGTGGAGCAGGGCGTGTTCACGCCCGTGGGCGGCACCGGCTTCGCGCTGACGCCCGCGCTGCGCGAGTCCTACGCGACCGGCGACACCGAGGAGCTGGAGTACTCGGCGATGCTCGACGCGGCGCGCGCGTCCCTGCGGCTGATCGCGGCCGAGGAGAAGGGCGTGCCCCGGCGGGCCGTGGTGTCGGTGGACGTCGAGGACGTGCGGCTGCGCCCCGACCTGGACTTCTCCGTGGTGAAGGTGACCGGCTCGGTGCCGGTGAAGCAGATCGCCGCGATCCACCTGGACACCTCCGACGCGGAGGACGCCGTGCGCGAGGCCGCCGAGGTGGTGGACGCGGCGGACCTGGGCGACCCGGACGCCGAGTTCGCGCTGGGCGAGGCGGAGGACCACGAGCTGGCCTGGTACGCGCCGCAGGAGCTGCCGTTCGTGCTCGAACTGATGTAGGGGCTACATCCCGGGCGCGGGCTCCCACAGCTCGACCCGGTTGCCCTCGGGGTCCACGACCCAGCCGAACTTGCCGTACTCGGAGTCCTCGGTCTGCGGCAGCACCTCGACGTTGCGCGCGCGCAGCCGCGTGAGCAGGGCGTCGAGGTCGTCCACCCGGAAGTTGACCATGACGCGCTGCCCGGGTTCGCCGAAGTACTCGGTGTCGTTGGCGAACAACGCGAACGTCGTGGTCTCGTCGGCGGTCCAGTGGAAGGTCACCGCGCCGTGCCCGGACATCGGCACGCCGAGGTGCTCGCGGTACCACCCGGCCAGCCGAACCGGGTTGCGCGCACGCAGGAAGACGCCGCCGATGCCGGTCACTTTCGCCACGGCTGCGCACCGTACTACCGCGTGCCACGATGGCGGCATGGACGCGGTCACCTCCGTACCCGTGCCGGTCAACGAACCCGTGCGGGGCTACGGCCCCGGCTCCCCCGAACGGGAGGCGCTGCGCCGCCGGATCGCCGAGCTGGAGGGCGAGTCGCCCGAGCTGACCATGACCGTCGGCGGCGCTCGGCGGATGGCCGGCGGCGACCGCTTCGACGTGGTCCAGCCGCACGACCACCGGCACGTCCTGGGCGTCTGCGCGCAGGCCACCCACGCCGACGTGGCCGACGCGGTGGCCGCCGCCGGCGCCGCCGCCCCGGCCTGGCGGGACCTCCCGTTCGACGAGCGCGCCGCGGTGCTGCTGCGCGCGGCCGACCTGCTGGCCGGCCCCTGGCGGGACACCCTCAACGCGGCGACCGTCCTGGGCCAGTCCAAGTCCGCGCAGCAGGCCGAGATCGACTCGGCGTGCGAGCTGATCGACTTCCTGCGGTTCAACGTCCACTTCGCGAACCGGTTGCTGGCCGAGCAGCCGGGGTCCGCGCCGGGCCAGTGGAACCGCTTCGACCACCGGCCGCTGGACGGGTTCGTCGTGGCGATCACCCCGTTCAACTTCACGGCGATCGCCGGGAACCTGCCGCTGGCGCCGGCGTTGATGGGCAACACGGTGGTGTGGAAGCCGTCGCCGACGCAGCAGTTGGCCGCGCACCACACGATGCGGTTGCTGGAGGCGGCCGGCCTGCCGCCCGGGGTGGTCAACATGGTCACCGGCGACGGGCGGGCGGTCAGCGAGGTGGCCCTGGCGGACCCGTCGTTCGCCGGCCTGCACTTCACCGGCTCCACCAGGACGTTCAAGGCGTTGTGGCGGACCATGGCGGACAACCTGGACACCTACCGCTCGTACCCGAGGGTCGTGGGGGAGACGGGCGGCAAGGACTTCGTGGTGGCGCACGCGTCCGCCGACCCCGACGCGGTGGTGACGGCGTTGGTCCGGGGCGCTTTCGAGTACCAGGGCCAGAAGTGCTCGGCCGCGTCCCGCGCCTACATCGCGAGGTCGGTCTGGGGCAGGATCCGCGACAAGCTCGTGGACGTCACGAAGTCCCTGTCCTACGGCGATGTCACGGACTTCAGCCACTTCGGCGGCGCGGTGATCGACGCGAGGGCGTTCGCCAAGCACCGCGACGCCCTGGCCGCCGCCCGCGCCGACGACACCATCGAGGTGCTCGCGGGTGGCACGTGCGACGACTCGGTGGGCTACTTCGTGGACCCGACCGTCCTGGTGGGCGCCGACCCCCGCAACGAGGTCTTCACCACCGAGTACTTCGGCCCGATCCTGTCGGTGTTCGTCTACGAGGACGACCAGTACACCGACGTCCTGGACGTCGTGGACGGCTCGACGCCGTACGCGTTGACCGGCGCGGTGTTCGCGACGGACCGGGCGGCGGTGGAGCGGGCGAGCCGGTCGCTGCGGTTCGCGGCGGGCAACTTCTACGTCAACGACAAGCCGACGGGCGCGGTGGTGGGGCAGCAGCCGTTCGGCGGCAGCCGGGGGTCGGGGACCAACGACAAGGCCGGCTCGATGTTCAACCTGATCCGGTGGACCAGCCCGCGCACCATCAAGGAGACCTTCGTGCCCCCGACCACCCACACCTACCCGCACATGTCCTGACCGGTCACGCGGGCCGGCCGAACCATTGGGTCAAGTGGTCTTCCAGGTCCCGTCGGTCGGCGCCGACCCAGGCGACGTGACCGTCCGGGCGGAGCAGGAGGCCCGGCACGTCCAGCGCCGCGGTGGGGTCGGCGAGGTGGTCTACCCGGTCCGACCAGCCACCGGCGGTCAGGTGCCCGGTGCGGTCCAGCAGCAGGCCGCGACCGGCGTGCAGCAGGTCGTAGAGGCGGCCCCCGCGCACGGCGATGTCGGGCAGGCGGCGGCCGACCAGGTCGTGGACCCCGGCTTCGCCGCCGTAGCGGAGGTCGATCGCGGTGATCTTCCCGATCAGGTGGCGGTTGACCCGGTCGAACGCCATCAGCTCGGTGAGCAGCCGGCGCACCGCCCGTGCCCCGGGTTCCGGGGACAGCAGTTCCACCTGGGCGCGGGTGTTGTCCAGCACGGCCTCGGCGACGGGGTGGCGTTCGGCCTGGTAGGTGTCCAGCAGGCCGGCCGGGGCGTGGCCGAGGACGTGCGCGGCGAGCTTCCAGCCGAGGTTGAAGGCGTCCTGGACGCCCAGGTTGAGGCCCTGCCCGCCGATGGGCGGGTGGACGTGGGCCGCGTCGCCGGCCAGCAGCACCCGTCCCACGCGGTAGCGCTCGGCCAGGCGGGTGGCGTCGCCGAAGCGGGACAGCCAGCGCGGGGAGTGGGCGCCGAAGTCGGTCCCGGCGACGGCGCGCAGCCGCCGGCGGAAGTCGTCGAGGGTGGGCGGTTCGGCGCGGACTCCGTCGGCGCGGACTCCGTCGGCGGGGACGATCACGCGGTAGCGGCCCTCGCCGGAGGGCTGGAGGCTGAACGACCGGTGGACCTCCTGGACCTCGGCCAGCTTGGCGGCGATCTCCTCGTGCGGTGCGGTCACCGCCAGTTCGCCCATCAGCGTCTCGTTGCGGGAGGGTTCGCCGGGGAAGCCGACGCCGAGCAGCTTGCGCACCGTGCTGCGCGCGCCGTCGCAGCCGACCAGGTGGCGGGCGCGCAGCCGGTCACCGTCGGCCAGTTCGACGGTCACGCCGTCGTCGTCCTGGCTGAACCCGGTCACCGCTCGGCCGCGCCGGACCTCCGCGCCCAGCCGGGTCGCGTGGTGTTCGAGGAGGTCCACGACGACCGGCTGCGGGATGCCGACCAGGTAGGCGTGTTCGGAGTCCAGGTCGTCGGGGACCGGGCCCGGGATGGCGGCGAAGAAGCCGGCGGCGGGACGTCGTCGGCCGCGTTCGAGGACGCGGTCCAGCAGGCCGCGCATGGCCAGCAGTTCGAGCGTGCGGATGTGCAGGCCGACGATGCGGACGGGCGAGGTGGGCTCGGTGTCCTGCTCCAGGACGAGCACGCGCACGCCGTGCAGCCGGAGTTCGGCGGCCAGCACCGCGCCGGTGGGGCCGCAGCCGACGACGACCACGTCGGTGGAGGGGGTCATGGGTGGTGCCTTTCGGGAGTGCCTTGGGGGAGGCGCTCCCGGCGACACCTGCGTCAGTCGCCGGCCGTGACGGGGAGGGGGAGCACCCACAGCGCTGCAACGGTCATGGGTCTCACCTCCTCGGGCGGGGTCACGGTTCGACGGCAAGCTACAAGCGCGGGCCCCGCGCCGTCCACCGGGTTTCGCCGCGCGGGCCCGGCGGTGGGCGCGTTCGGCGGCGAGGCGCGGCGGCGTCCGGTGGTTCCGCGGCGCGAGGGCCGGCGGCGTCCGGTGGTTCCGCGGCGAGGGGCCCGGCGGTTAGTCGTACTCCTCCAGCTTGCCGCGCGACTCCAGGAGCCGGCGCAGCGACGCCAACCGGCCCGGCGACGCGGCGCCCGTGGTCACCAGCTCGTCCAGCATGCAGTCCGGGTCGTCCGGCGGACCCTGGTGGCCGCAGCCCGACGGGCACTCCTCGGCCATCTCCTTCATGTCCGGGAACGCCTTCACGATGTCGTCCGGCGTGATGTGGGCCAGGCCGAACGACCGGATGCCCGGCGTGTCCACCGCCCACCCGCCCTCCGGCAGCGGCAGCGCCACCGCCTGGGTCGAGGTGTGCCGGCCCTTCCCGACCCCGCTCACCACGCCGACCGCCCGGTTCGCGTCCGGCACCAGCTTGTTCACCAGGGTGGACTTGCCGACGCCGGAGTGGCCGATGAGCGCGGAGACCTTGTCCACCAACCGTTCCCGCAACTCGCCCGGGTCCACGTCGGACCGGGTGACCACCACCGGCACGTTCAGCTCCGAGTAGGCCGCCAGCAGCTCGTCCGGCGCGGCGAGGTCGGACTTCGTCAAGCACAGCAACGGTTCCAGCCCGCCGGCGTAGGCGGCCACCAGGCACCGGTCGATGAACCCGCGCCGGGGTTCCGGTTCCGCCAGCGCCGACACGATGACCAGCTGGGCGGCGTTCGCGACCACGACCCGTTCGAACGGGTCGGTGTCGTCGGCGGTCCGCCGCAGGACCGACGTGCGGTCGGCCACCCGCACGATGCGGGCCAGCGTGTCCGGCGCGCCGGACGTGTCCCCGACCAGGCCGACCCGGTCGCCCACCACCACCGGGGTCCGGCCCAGCTCCCGGGCCCGCATGGCGGTGACCAGGCGGTCCGGGTCCTCCTCCACCGCGCACGTCCACCGGCCGCGGTCCACGCCCACGACCATCGCGGGGACCGCGTCGGAGTGCTCCGGCCGGCGCTTGCTGCGGGGGCGGGTCCCCTTGCCGGGGCGCACCCGCACGTCGGACTCGTCCAGCCGCCGCCAGTCGCGCGCCACGGTCAGCGTGCTCCCAGCATCGTCGCCCACATCCCCGGGAAGTCGGGGATGGTCTTGGTGGTCGAGCCGATGTCGTCCACCGCCACCCCCTCGACCACCAGGCCGATGATCGCCCCGGCGGTGGCCATGCGGTGGTCCGCGTACGCCTTCCACACGCCGCCGTGCAGGGGCGCGGGCGTGATGACCAGGCCGTCCTCGGTCTCCTCGGCCCCGCCGCCCAGGCGGTTGACCTCGGCGGCGAGCGCGGCGATGCGGTCGGTCTCGTGGCCGCGGATGTGGGCGACGCCGCGCACCCGCGTGCGGCCCTCGGCCAGCGCCGCCAGGGCCACCACGGTCGGGGTCAGCTCGCTCTCGTCGCGCAGGTCGAGGTCCACGCCGGTCAGGCGGTCCGGGCCGCGCACGGTCAGGCCGCGCCCGTCCACGACGACCGTGCAGCCGAAGCGCTCCAGGATGTCCTTGACCGCCGCGCCGGGCTGGGTCGTCGCCGCGGGCCACCCCGGGATCGTGACCTCGCCGCCGGTGACGGCCGCCGCCGCCAGGAACGGCATCGCGTTGGACAGGTCCGGCTCGATCGCGTGGGTCCGCGCCGCGATCGGGCCGGGCTCGACGCGCCACTGGTTCGGCGTCGAGTCGTCCACGGTGACGCCGGCCTCGCGCAGCATCGCCACCGTCATCTCGATGTGCGGCAGGGACGGGACGGGCTTGCCGTCGTGCACGACGGTCACCCCGCTCTCGTACCGGGCCCCGGACAGCAGCAGGCCGGACACGAACTGCGACGACGCCGACGCGTCGATCGTCACCTGACCGCCCGGCAGACCGCCCTTGCCGTGCAGGGTGAACGGCAGCGCGTCGCCGTCGATGTCCGCGCCCAGCGCGCGCAGCGCGCCGAGGATGGTGCCCATCGGCCGGACCCGCGCGTGCTCGTCGCCGTCGAACACGACCTCGCCCACGGCCAGCGCGGCGGCGGGCGGCAGGAACCGCATGACCGTGCCCGCGAGACCGCAGTCCACCGCCGCCGGGCCGTGCATCGGCAGCGGTGTGACCAGCCAGGAGCCGTCCGGGCCGTCGGTGATCTCCACGCCCAGCGACCGCAGCGCGGCGACCATCAGGTGGGTGTCGCGGCTGCGCAGCGGCGCGTGCAGCGCGGACGGGCCGTCGGCGAGCGCGGCCAGGACCAGGGCGCGGTTGGTGATCGACTTGGAGCCGGGCACGGGTACCGTCGCGTGCACGGGGCCGTCGGCGGTGGGAGCGGACCACTGCTGAGTCATGGCCTGATGATTCCGCATCGGGTGGTCGACGGCTCGCACCGGTCGTGACGACGTGCGACGATGACCATTCGGAGGTGATCGGTTGTGTGCGGCAGGTACGCCTCCACCAAGAACCCGGCCCTGCTGGCGGCGGAGTTCGACGCGGTGGACGGCACCGAGGGAGATGCCCCGAACCCCGACTACAACGTGGCGCCCACCAAGCCGGTGCTCGCGGTCGTCGAGCGCCACCCGCGCGACGACGAGGGCAACCCGGACCCGGACGTCCTGGAGCGCAGCGTCCGCGTGATGCGCTGGGGCCTGGTGCCGCACTGGGCCAAGGACCTGTCCGGCGCGGCCAAGATGATCAACGCGCGGGCGGAGAGCGTGCTGGAGAAACCCGCCTACCGCGACTCGGCGGCCAAGCGGCGGTGCCTGATCCCGGCCGACGGCTGGTACGAGTGGCAGCCCGGCGAGGGCCGCAAGCAGCCGTACTTCATCAACCCCGGCGACGGGTCGAGCCTCGCCATGGCGGGCATCTGGTCGGTGTGGTGGCAGCAGGAGGGCGACGAGCGCAAGCCGATCATCACCTGCGCCGTGCTCACCACGGACGCCATCGGCGAGATGACCCGGGTGCACCACCGGATGCCGCTGGTGCTGCCGCCGGACCGCTGGCACGACTGGCTCAACCCCGACAGCGCCGACCCGAAGGCGTTGCTGACCCCGGACCTGGACCTGGTGAACTCGCTGGAGCTGCGGCCGGTGTCGATGAAGGTCAACAGCATCAAGAACAACGACCCGTCCCTGGTCGAGCGGGTGTCGCTGACCGAGGACCAGGCCCCCGAACCCACCCTGTTCGAGCTGAAATGACGTCTCGGACGGTCCAGACGCCTTACGGCCCCGCGCGGGCCGAGCTGCACTGCGCGCCGGAGGGCCGGGCGGGGCTGCTGCTCGGGCACGGCGCGGGCGGCGGCATCGCCGCCCCGGACCTGGTGGCGGCGACCCGCGCGGCCGTGGACGTCGGCGTGCACGTGGCCCTGGTCGAGCAGCCCTACCGGGTGGCCGGCCGCCGCGCGCCCGCGCCCGCGAAGCAGTTGGACGCGGCGTGGCTGGCGGTGGCCGAGGACCTGGGCGAGACGTGGTTCGACGAGGTGCCGCTGCTGTTCGGCGGCCGGTCGTCGGGGGCGCGGGTGGCGTGCCGGACGTCGGCGGAGGGGCAGGCGGTGGCGGTGCTGTGCCTGGCGTTCCCCGTGCACCCGCCGGGCAAGCCGGAGAAGTCCCGGATGGACGAGCTGTCCGGCATCGAGGTGCCCGCTCTGGTGGTGCAGGGCGAGAACGACCCGTTCGGCCGCCCGGACCCGGCCCACCACCGCGAAGTGGTCGTGCTCAAGGGCGACCACAACCTCAAGGCAGACCTGGAGGGCGTCCACCGGGCCGTCGGCGAGTGGCTGGACCGCATCCTCCGCCCGCTGGACTGAGGGTTTCGGGTGCACATGCACCCCCTGGTCCGGGTACGGCCGGGGTCCGCGAGGGTGCTAGGCCGCGATGTCCGCCACGACCGCCCCGGTGAGCCGGACCAGCTCGTACGGCGCGATCTCGACCTCCAGGCCGCGGCGGCCGGCGGAGCAGTAGACGGTGTCGAACCGGCGCGCGGACGCGTCCAGGACCAGCGGCAGGCGCTTCTTCTGGCCCAGCGGCGAGATGCCGCCCGCGACGTACCCGGTGGCGCGCTCGGCGGCGGCGACCTCGGCCATCTTCGCCTTCTTGCCGCCCACGGCCGCCGCCAGCGCCTTCAGGTCCAGCTGGCCGGTGACCGGGACCACGCCGACGGCCAGCTTGCCGTCCACCTCCGCCACCAGGGTCTTGAACACCCGTTCGGGCTCGATGCCCAGGGCTTCGGCCGCCTCCAGCCCGTACGACTCGTGCCGGGGGTCGTGGTCGTAGGCGTGCAGCTTGTGGGCCACCTTCTGCTTGTCCAGCAACGCGGTGGCGGGCGTCCCACGTCCGGCCATGAGCGCGGACCCTAGCGGATCACGGGGAATGCCCGCGCACGGGTTTGTGTTGTGGCGAGCGTGGCAACCGAGGTGATGGAACAGCAGGTCAGCAGGCCCGTCGGGGCGCGACCGCCGCGTGGCTCGGCTCACTGCCGTCCGGGCGACCGCCGCGTATCCTCGAACGCGTCCCAGACGGCTTCGACCACCAAGCGGTGGGAAGGGAGCGCGGTGCCAGCCACGCGAACGCAGGACACGCCCACAGCGGACGAGACGACGGCCGAGCGCGCGGCGAGGTTCGAGCGCGACGCGATGCCGTTGCTCGACCAGCTCTACTCGGCGGCCCTGCGGATGACCCGCAACCCCGCGGACGCCGAGGACCTGGTCCAGGAGACCTACCTCAAGGCCTACGCGGCCTTCGCGTCCTTCTCGGAGGGCACGAACCTGAAGGCCTGGCTGTACCGCATCCTCACGAACACCTACATCAACGGGTACCGCAAGAAGCAGCGCCAGCCCGTCCAGCAGCCGACCGACGAGATCACGGACTGGCAGCTCGCGCAGGCCGAGAGCCACACGTCCACCGGCCTGCGCTCGGCCGAGATGGACGCGATGGACCGCCTGCCCGACTCCGACGTCAAGGAAGCCCTCCAGCGGCTGCCGGAGGAGTTCCGCATCGCCGTGTACCTGGCGGACGTCGAAGGCTTCGCCTACAAGGAGATCGCAGACATCATGGGCACCCCCATCGGCACCGTGATGTCCCGGTTGCACCGGGGCCGCAGGCAGCTTCGCGACCAGTTGGCCGACGTCGCCCGGGAGCGCGGCTTCCTGCGCGGCGCCCGGCAGGAGGTGGCGGGTCGATGAGCTGCGGCGAACCGCACGAGACGGACTGCTCGGAAGTCCTGTCCGAGGTGTGGCTCTTCCTGGACCACGAGTGCGACCAGAAGCGGCGCGAGCTGCTCCAGACGCACCTGGAGGAGTGCCACCCGTGCCTGGAGGAGTACGGGATCGAGGAGCACCTCAAGGCGCTGCTCGCCAAGAAGTGCGGCGGGGAGCACGCGCCGGAGGAGCTGAAACGGCGGCTCCGGGCGCGGATCCACCAGACGACGGCCGAGGGCGGTCGGGTGGACGTGTCCGTGGAGGTGACGGACGTGGAGATCACGAGCAAGGGCGTGGAGGTCACGCGCACGGACGTCGAGGTCACGCGCACCGACGTCGAGATCGCGCGCACGGACGTCGAGATCACGAGCACGGACGTCGAGATCACGAGCAAGTCGGACGCTTGAGGCCGGCTGGTCGGCCGGTCGAGTGCTGTTGGAACGGCGAAGGCCCCGGAGCGGTCGCTCCGGGGCCTTCGCGCGAGCCCGAGATGATCAGGCGTTGGGGCGCTTCCCGTGGTTGGCGCCGCCCTTCTTGCGGTCGCGGCGCTTGCGGGCACGCTTCGACATGGCGTTCTCCTTGTAGCTCGGACTGCCTCGACACAGTGTCTCACCCGGTCGGCCTGACCTGGCGCGGGGGCGCGGTCGTGGTTGGATTGGGGGCGAGGAGCGGAGGGTGCCATGGCCGAGGAGATCCGGGCGGAGATCGTCGCCAACGTGGCGCGGGTCGACGTGCGCGTGGGTGACGAGGTCACCGGCGGGACGACCGTCGTGCTCCTCGAAAGCATGAAGATGGAGATCCCCGTCCTGCCCGAGGGGCCCGGCCGGGTCTCGCGCATCAGCGTCAAGGAAGGCGACGTCGTGCAAGAGGGCGACCTGATCGCGGTGGTGGAGTAAAGCTGTCCACGCTCACCGACCTGCTGGCCGAGCACACCAAGCTCTCCGGATCGGCCGTCGACCACCTCCAGCTCGTGGTGGCCGAGTGGCAACTGCTGTCCGACCTGTCCTTCGCCGACTTCCTGCTGTGGGTGCCGCTGGACGACACCACGTTCCTGTGCGTCGCCCAGGCCCGCCCGACGACCGCCCCCACGGCGCACCCAGAGGACGTCGTGGGCAGCACCGTGGACGTGGAGGAGCACCCCCAGCTGCGCCGCGCCATGACCGAGTCCCGGATCTGCCGCGAGGAGGACCCGCGCTGGCACCTGGGCGTGCCGGTGCGCCGGGAGGCCATCCCCGTGCGGCTCGGGTCCGAGGTCATCGCCGTGCTCAGCCGGAACACGAACCTGGCCGTGCCGCGCGTGCCGAGCCCGTTGGAGATCTCCTACCTGGGCAGCGCGGCGGACCTGTGCCAGATGATCTCGGACGGGACGTTCCCGACCACCGAGCCGTCACCGGATGTCCACACCAGCCCACGAGTGGGGGACGGCCTGATCCGGCTGGACGCGTCCGGGGCGGTCGTGTTCGCCAGTCCCAACGCGTTGAGCGCCTATCACCGGATGGGGCACGCGTCCGACCTGGTCGGGGTGCACCTGGCGCCGTTGACGCGGTCGCTGATCGGGGACCCGTTCGACGCCACCGAGGTCGCCCAGCGGATTCGCATGGCGTTGGACGGGCAGCCCAGCATGCGGATCGAGGCGGAGAGCCGGCGTGGCGCGGCGGTGCTGTTCCGTGCCCTGCCGCTGCGCCCGCGCGGGTCGGCGGCGGGTGCGTTGGTGCTGTGCCGGGACGTGACCGAGGTGCGGCGGCGGGACCGGGCGTTGCTGTCGAAGGACGCGACGATCCGCGAGATCCACCACCGGGTGAAGAACAACCTCCAGACCGTGGCCGCCCTGTTGCGCCTGCAAAGCCGCCGGACCAGCAGTGAAGAGGCGCGGGAGGCGCTGGCCGAGTCGGTGCGGCGGGTGACGTCCATCGCGATGGTGCACGAGACGCTGTCCATGTCGGTGGACGAGCGGGTGGACCTGGACGACGTGGTGGACAAGGTCATCCCGATGATGTCGGACGTCGCCGCCACCGAGTCGCAGGTCGTGGTGCGGCGGGAGGGTCCGTTCGGGATCGTGCCGGCCGAGCTGGCGACGCCGTTGGTGATGGTGCTGACGGAGCTGGTGCAGAACGCGTTCGAGCACGCTTACGCGGCGGGTCAGCGCGGTGAGGTGGTCGTGCACGCGGAGCGGTCCGCGAAGTGGCTGGACGTGGTGATCTCGGACGACGGCAAGGGCCTGCCGCCGGGGTTCTCGCTGGAGCGGACGGACCGGCTCGGGTTGCAGATCGTGCGGACGTTGGTGGAGTCGGAGTTGCGGGGGAGTTTGAGCTTGCGGCGGCGGCCCAAGGGTGGGACCGAGGCTGTGTTGCGCGTTCCTCTTCGTGCTCGTCGCTGACCGCTCTCAAGATCAAATGCTGAAAAGCTCAAAAGCGGCGCTCGCCGCGCGGCAGGCCCCCGGGGGTGGAAGGGCGTCGGTTCGTCCCCCGCACGGCCTGCCGGAGGCAACCACCCTTCGCTCTTGTCCGCAACCGGTGAAGCGTGGTTGCGGACAAGAGCGAAGCGCGGTTGGGCTGTGCCCAGGCCGTACGGGGGACGAACCGAGGCCCTTCCTGTGGCTGATAGCCCGTTGGCGCCTGCGGCGCGAGAGCATTGCGTGCTTTGCGCTGTGCGGTGGAGGCGCTTCACTCCGTTGGTCGCACTTCGTTGGTGTGTACCCGGCCGGGGAGGCTGTAAGGGCGGCGTTAGACTTGGGGTGTGCACACGTGACGACCTACCTCAGCGGAGTCACGTGGTCATGCGGGAGGGTGTGCAACACAACGAAAGAGCCCGACACCTGGCACGGTGTCGGGCTCTTTCGCTTGGCTGCTTGCGCGCTGGGCGCTCAGGCGTTGCTGCGGGCCCGGGTCCGGGCGTTGCGGCGCTTGAGGGCGCGGCGCTCGTCTTCGCTCATCCCGCCCCACACGCCGGCGTCCTGACCGCTCTCCAGTGCCCACGCGAGGCAGTCGGAGACGACAGGGCAACGGCGGCAGACGGTCTTCGCCTCGGCGATCTGCAGGAGCGCAGGACCGCTGTTCCCCACGGGGAAGAACAGCTCGGGGTCCTCGTCGCGGCAGATCGCGCGGTGGCGCCAGTCCATTGGAACTACTCCTCAGCTAGGCGCGCGCGTCAAGGCGCGCCGGTCGTCAGCGGTCGGTTTTTGGGGTGCTTGTGAATGCTTTCACGAACGGCCCGGATGTCAAGGGGTTAGCACTGACCCGGTGAGTGAACTCACCCGAAAGATCGACTGAGTCCATGCGGGCTTTCACTCTGCGGTGTCTCCGCAGGCCACGACATCGCGGATGGGTAGCGGCTCGGTTACACCACGGTCACACAGCAGTGGTCACACGGCAACCGTCAGCGCCTTCGGCACCGACGTGAACTCCACCTCGGTGCACAGCCCGAGCAGGTCCCCGTCCACCTGGAGGTTGACCGGGACCCGGCTCGTCACCCGGACGTACTCAACGTCGTCCCGGCGCAGCAGGTTCCCGCCCTTGGGGTTCCCGTCCGTGGCCAGAAGATGCGTCACATATCGCGCGATCGTCGGCAGACCCATGCCGTGCAGCGCGAACACGCCCAGACCGCCGTCGAACGACGTGCTCGGGTTGAGCCGGATCGCCTTGTCGCCCAGGTAGGTCCACGGGTCGGTGTTGGACACGAACGCCAGGCGCACGTCCTCCACCGGCGGCTCGTCCGGGATGCGCACGGTCAGGTTCGCCGGGCGTCGGCGCTGGGAGACGTAGCTGGCGAACGCGGCGCGGACGTAGAGGGCGGGCGAGGCCTCGCGGCCCTTGGCGCGTTGCGCCTCGACCGCGGCGACGACGTCGGCGTCCCAGCCCACGCCGGCGTTGAACGTGAACCAGCGGTCGTGGGGGTCGTCCTGGCCGGAGAGGGCGGAGGAGACGTGGCCCAGGCCGACCTTGCGGCTGGTGCCGTGCTCGATGGCCTGCAACAGGCGGTAGGTCGCCTCGACGGGGTCGCGCGGCAGGCCCAGGGCGCCCGCGAAGACGTTGGCCGAACCGCCCGGCACGACGCCCAGCATGGGCAGGCCCGGTCGCACGGCGGCGTTCCGCACGCCGTCGCGCAGCAGGCCGTTGACGACCTCGTTCACGGTGCCGTCGCCGCCGTGGGCCACGACCAGGTCGTACGCGTCCAGCACGGCCTGCGCCGCGGCGTCCGCCGCGTGCCCGCGGTAGGTCGTCTCGACGATGTCGAGCTTCACATCGCTGGCCAGCGCGTGCGCCAGCACGTCCCGGCCGGCAGGCGTGGTCGCCGTCGCCTGCGGGTTGACCACCAGTAGTGCGCGCACTAGAGCAGAGTAGGACAGCGCGTGACCTGGGACAGATCGCACGTCACCCGGTAGGAGTGTTTTGAGCGCACGAAAGTGGCCGACATCTCCTTTCCACCATCGTCCTGCGGCTGCCCACCGACAAGTGCACCCCGGCCCGACCGCCGGCTTGCCGAAAGAGCTGCGTCGATCTTCGCTCGCGCGGCGGCGGAACGGGACTCGCCAACCGGGTGGCCTACGATGCGTGACGAGTACGCACGGTGAGGAAAGGCCCAGCGTGACGAAGGAAAAGCAGGTCCCGCGCGAGGTGCGCGGCGCAGGCGTGCTGACCGCGCTCCAGGGCCTCGCCGCGGTCGTCTTCGCGGTGGCGCTGGTGGTGCGCGCGTTCGGCGCGGAGGACGCCGGGAACGTGCTCGGCGAGGCCGCGTACTTCGCGGTCCTGGGCGTGGCGGTGCTGGCCGTGGGCATCGGGCTGGTGCTGGGCAGGCACTGGGCGCGGACGCCGTCGATCGTGGTGCAGCTGCTGCTCCTGGGCGTCGCCTGGTACATGTACGGGCCGTCGAAGCAGCAGCTCTGGGGCGCGTTGCTCGGGTTGTACGTCGTGGTGGCGCTGGTGCTGCTGTTCACCAACCCGGTGCGGCGGTGGGCGCTGGGCCTCGACGAGGACGAGACCTGAGCGGGTCGGGGCGGTGGGGCCGTTCGGCCCCAGACCATCGGCTGGGTGTTGGCCAACGAACGGCGGGTGTTCCCAGTCACTCGAACGAGTGACGCTGTGCGTGGTGATATCACCACTCCCTGCGTTCGTTGAGGTGACGAATCCATGCGACTGAACCGCGCCCTGTCCGCGGTGGTCGGAGCGGCTGCCGCGCTGCTCTCGGCCCTCGCCCTGACGACCCTGGCCCCTGCCGCACAGGCCCAGGAGTCCGACGTCCAGCCGTACATCATCGGCGGCGGCTACGCCGACAACGCCCCCTGGGCGGCCCGCCTGTTCCGCAACGGCCAGCAGAACTGCTCCGCCACGATCATCGCCCCGCAGTGGGTCCTGACCGCCCAGCACTGCGTGGCCAGCTCCGGCACGTACAGCTTCCGCATCGGCAGCCTGGACCAGACCACCGGCGGCACCATGGCCACCGCCACCCGGATCATCCAGCACCCCTCCGCCGACCTCGCCCTCGCGCAACTCGACCGGTCGGTCTCCGCGACCTACGCCCCGCTGGGCACCACCACGGCGGTCCAGGTCGGCCAGACCGTCCAGCTCTACGGCTGGGGCGCGACCTGCACCAACCAGCCCGAGATCAACTGCCAGTCCCGCTACCTGAAGTACGCCAACACCCGCGTCACCTCGGTCAACGGCCGTGACTACCGCGGCGGCGTCGCGATCTCGGTGACCCGCATCGACGGCATCGCCGCGGGCGGCGACTCCGGCGGCCCGATGTTCGCCACCAGCCCCGTCGACGGCCGGTACTACCAGGTCGGCGTCGCCTCCACGAGCGACCGCTCCACCCGCTCGAACTACACCGCTGTCACCCGCTACCGCGACTGGATCCGCTCCTACGCCGGCGTGTGACGAAACGGCTCTCCGGCCGAGGGGGTTGACCCCCTTCCCCTGCATCGCCCCCTCGGCCGGGGCACCACCGGGTTTGGATTTCGAGCGGTTCACCAGTCACAATCACCCTGCGTGTTCACGTTTGGCGGATGGACACGAACGGAGTAGCCGGATACGGTTCGGCGGGCGCGCTCCGGCAGCAGGCAGGGTGAGGTGTGCGGTGCAGAACCCCCCGAGGAGGGTGTCGGCGAGTGACGCCGAGCGCCCCAACGTGGCCAGGCTGTACGACTACTACCTCGGCGGTGCGCACAACTTCGCGGTCGACCGCGAGTTCGCCGAGCAGTCCATGCGCGTCATCCCCACCGCCGAGATGGTCCAGCACACCCGCGCGTTCCTCCGCCGCGCCGTCCGCGCGTGCGTGGCCGCCGGCATCCGCCAGTTCCTCGACCTCGGCTCGGGCATCCCGACCGCCGGCAACGTCCACGAGGTCGCCCAACAGCTCGACCCGACGTGCCGCGTGGTCTACGTGGACAACGAGCCCGTGACCGCCGCCCACGGCCGCACGATGCTGCGCGACAACCCGAACGTGGCCATGGTCGAGGCCGACCTGCGCGACCCCGACGCGGTGTTCGGCTCCCCCGAGACGCGGTCGTTGCTGGACATGTCCGAGCCGGTGGCCGTGCTGATGGTCGCGATCCTGCCCTACTTCACCGACGAGGAGCGCCCCGCCGAACTGGTCGCCCGCTACCGCGCCGCGATGGCCCCGGGCAGCTACCTGGTGATCAGCCACCTGACCGCCGACGTGCAGCCGGAGATGGTGGAGAAGCTGGTCGCGGTGGCGGCCGAGACGATGACCCCGATCATGGCCCGGTCCAAGGCGGAGATCGAACCGTTCCTGGAGGGCTTCGACCTGCTCGAACCGGGCCTGGTGCTGGCGACGCGCTGGCGCGAGGACGGCCCGGCGGCGACCGGCGCCCAGACCGTGAGCTACGGGGCGGTCGGCGTCCTGCGCTGAGCGACCGTTCGGCCGATACCCGCAGGTCGTGGGGCGGTCTGGGCTTCGGCGACCGTTCAGGGGGTCCGGGGGGAGACCATGACCTGTTACCACTGCGGCGCGGTCGCGGAGTCCTTCGCCTGCGGCAACTGCGGCGCCGTCCCGGCCCCTCCCGACCCGATGACGCGGGTCATGCCCCGGCAGCGCAACCTCCAGCCGTTGGAGAACGTGCTGGTCGTGGTGCTCGTGGTCGCCGCGCTCACCGCACTCCTCGCGCTGACGAACGCGCTCGCGGCCGTGGTGCAGGCGGTGCTGAGCCTGGTGGCCGCCGTGCTGTTCCTGGTGTGGCTGTGGCAGGCGCGGGCGAACACGGCGCACGCCGAGCACCGGTTCTCGCCGGAGTGGGTGGTCGCGGGCTGGTTCGTGCCGTTGGCGAATTTCTACATCCCGCTGCGCGTGGTGCTGGACGTGCGGCGGGCGAGCCTGCCCGAAGGCGGGCGGACGAGGGCGGCGGTGCAGGTGTGGGCGTGGTGGGTAGCGTGGTGCCTGTCGTGGGTGACCAGCCTGGAGATCCACCCCGGCGGTTTCTACGTGCACTTCCTGCCGGGTGGCACGTGGTTGAGCGCGGTGTTCCTGACGGTGGCGGGGGTGGGCCTGGCGGTCACCGTCGCGAAGGTCGGACGGGAGCAGCGCTCAGCCGCCGGGTCTGGTCTTTGAGGACGTCGATGGTGCGGGCGACCCAGTCGCCGATGACCTGCTGCTGCTCGGGGGTGTAGCGGTCGGCGAGCTTCGCCATGGCCGCGCCCAGTTCCGTGAAGGCGTCGCCGAAGCTGCCGGGCAACGCCTGCACGACCACCCGCCGCCGGTCCTGCGGATCCGGATCACGCCGAGCGAGCCCGGCGTCTTCGAGCCGATCGACGACCCCGGTGACCGCGCCCGGCGTGAGGTTGATCAACTTCGCCAGGTCGCCGGCGGTCATGGGCCCGTGCTTGGCGAGGAGCGCGTGGGCGCGCTGGTCGACGGCGGAGACACCGAGTCGCGCGCCGACGGCCTCGTGGAAGGCGACAACGGCGGTGCTCAACTCACGACCCATGTCCCTCATGGCCGTCACTTTACCCTGCGGAACATTTCAGTACACTGAACTAAAATTTTCAGGAGGCTGAAGTGACGATGCAACGCCCAACACCCGCCGCTGGCACCGCGCACCCGGCGGCGCAGCGCCCGATACCGGCTGCTGGCGCCCCGCTCCCGGCGGCGCAGCGCCCGATGCCGGCTGTCGGCACCGCGCTCCCGGCGGCGCAGCGCCCGATGCCGGCTGCTGGCACCGCGCTCCCGGCGACGCAGCGCCCGGCACCGGCTGCTGGCGCCCCGCTCCCGGCGACGCAGCGCCCGATGCCGGCTGCTGGCACCACGCTCCCGGCGACGCAGCGCCCGACGCCAGCCGCTGGCGCCGCAGACTCGGCGACGCAGCGCCCAACACCCGCCGCTGGCACCCCGCACCCAACGACGCGGCGCCCGATACCGGCTGCCGGCGCTGCGGACTCGGCGACGCAGCGCCCGACACCCGCTGCCAGCGCCCCGCACCCGGCGACGCGACCGAACGCCGACTCCGCCGCCATCGCCGTCCCCGAGCCCGGCCTCGACACCAACGCCGAGACCGGTGCCTCTGCCGACCACACGACCCAGCCCATGGCCGCGACCCAGGCCAAGCGTGCGACCGAAGCCGGAGGTGCAGCAGTCGCAGCGACCGGAGCCGGCGTCGAGTTGGAGCCCGCCCCTGCCGCTGTGCCTGCCGACGCCGACGCCGAAGCCGCGGACCCCGGACCCGGAGCGGAAGTCGCGGGCCGACCGGCAGCTCGGGGCGCGGTCGGGGGCCGGGTGTCTGAACCCGGGCGCGATGCCGGCGGCGCGATCGATGTCGGGGGCGTGGCCGGAGCCGGCGGCGCGATCGATGCCGGGGGCGAGGCTGGAGCCGCCGCGATCGATGCCGGGGGCGAGGCTGGAGTCGGCGGCGCGACCGCATCCGGGGTCGGTGGTCGGTCTCGCATCATCGCCGAGTTGCGGCTCGCCTGGGAGGTGCCGGTCTGGGTGTGGCGGTTCTACCTGCGGCACCTGCCGTTGGTGGTGGGGTTGTCGTTGGTCGGCTCGGTGCAGCGGCTCGTCGCCGTCAACGGTTGGCTGCCCGCCGGTCTCGCCACCGCGTCCGAAGTCCTCGTCGCGGTCTCGCGCGTGGCGCTGGTGGTGGCGGTCGCCTGGCTCGGGTTGCGGGGCGCGCGGCTCAGCCGGGCGCGGTTCACGCGGTTCGCATCGGTGCACTGGCCCAGCCTGGTCTGGCAGGGCGTGCTGCTGTCGGTGGCGTTCCTGCTGTTCGACGTGGTGCTGGAGACCCTGGTCGGCGGGCTGCTCAGCGCCGAGGGCCGGCAGAGCTACCTGGCCGTCCTGCTCTTCCTCAAGAACCCGACCGTGATCGCGTTGACGTTCATCTGGTGGGTCGGCCTGGTGCGCCAGACCTCCCGCGGGTCGGGGGTGCGGGAGGTCCGGCGCTGACGGGTCAGGCCGCCGCGGGGCCCTGGTAGCGGGCGCTGCCGAAGCCCAGGACCGGGTAGCCGATGAAGCCGAACAGCCACAGGCCGAAGAAGCCGAACGCGCCGCTCTTGCCGAACGACTTCGCGACGTCCAGCGACACGATGATGGACACGATCAGGTTCACCAGCGGGATGATCATCAGGATCAGCCACCAGCCCGGGCGGCCCGCGACCTTCAGCAGCACGTAGATGTTGTAGATCGGGACGATCGCCGCCCAGCCGGGCTGACCGGCCTTGGCGAACACCTTCCACATCGCCGCGATGATGAACACCGCGATCGCGAGGCTGATGATGATCGGGATGATGCCCACGGAGGCGTCGGTCTGGTTCACGGTCGAACTTCCTTCCGGACGACCGCGGGCAGGGCGACACTCGCCCACATCGGGGTTCCGCGGCCGGTCCCGGCGCGGGACGATGTCAACTGCGCGTCAAGCCCGTACGGGAAACCGATCGGTGTTCGCCGTTTCGTGAGCCTTCCGAGATCAGCCGGCGACTTTTCCCAGGTCGGTGAGGGCCTGGTCGGTCAGGCGGTACACGGTCCACTCGTCCATCGGGATCGCGCCCAGCGACTTGTAGAAGCCGATGGCGGGGGCGTTCCAGTCCAGGACGGACCACTCCAGGCGCTGGTACCCGTTGGCGACGCACTCCTGCGCCAGCGCCTGGAGCAACGCCTTGCCGAGACCGCCGCCGCGCTGTCCCGGTTGGACGTAGAGGTCCTCCAGGTAGATGCCGTGCGTGCCGCGCCAGGTGGAGAAGTTCAGGAACCACAACGCCATCCCGACGACGCGGCCGTCCACTTCGGCCACGTGCCCGAACAGGGCGGGGTTGTCCCTGAACAGGGCGGTGTGCAGCTGCTCGGTGGTCAGGTGGCACTCGTGGCGGGCGCGTTCGTACTCGGCCAGCTCCTCGGCCAGCCCGACCATGGCGGGCACGTCCTCGGGGCGGGCACGGCGGATGCGGGCGTCAGTCACCCTCGACCTCCCAGGCGGGCACGTTGAGGCGGCGGACCTGCGGGTCGCCGCGTTCGTCGCCCAGCACGGTCAGGCCGGCCGGGTCGAGTCCGAAGTGGACGCCTTCGCTGGGCGGCAGGTTCAGCCAGGTGGCGATCAGGACGCGGCTGAAGTGCCCGTGCCCGATCAGCACGACGTCCCCGCCGGGCAGCGCCCGCTTGGCGCGCTCCAGCACGCCGATCGCGCGCTTGTGGACGTCGCCGTGGCTCTCGCCGCCGGGCACGGGGTGCGTCCAGACCGTCCAGCCGGGAACGGTCTCCCGGATCTGCGGCGTGGTGAGCCCCTCGTAGCCGCCGTAGTCCCACTCGGCGAGCTCCTCGGTGCGCCCGGCGTCGAGCCCGGCCAGCTCCGCCGTCCGCCAGGCCCGCTCCCGCGGACTGGACAACACGAGCGCCGGCGGCAGGTCGGTCCTGCGCAACCGCGCCAACACCGCCCCGGCCCGCCGCGCCTGCTGCTCGCCTTCGGCGGTGAGGGGAACGTCGGTACGCCCGGTGTGCCGCCCACTCTCGGACCATTCGGTCTGACCGTGGCGCAACAGGTACACGTGGGAGCTCACCCGTCCGATCGTAGTGTCGGGCGGGTGATCGGGTCGGTCGCGACCACCTCGCCGTGACGAACGACTCTCGTGCGGGACGAAGCCACCGCCGCCTGGCTCGTACTAGACCGAACGAGTGAACTTGGCGCGCCCTGGGTGGGTGCCTCCAGGGTGCGGCGAAGGCAGGTGTGATGGATTCGGCTCGTCCGGGGTCCGGGTGGCTGTTCAATTCGGCGTTTCCGGTGCCCGTGAGGCCGTGTCCAGGGGTCGTGTGCGTGAGTTGCCGTGATGTGAAGTCCTGCGCGAGCCTGTCCAGCCCTCGGGGGGCGGCGGTGGGCGGGGGCGGGCGGAGCACGGCTCCGCTTCTTCGCAGCCGGTCGTTCGAAGTGGTGGTGCGAGAGAACTCAGGTGATCCGCCGAGTTCAACTTGAAAAGCGCCTCGGGTGAATTTCGCAAGACGGTGGCACCGGTTTTGAGAACCGTCGTGGATGGCGGTGCACGACTGGTGCGAAGCACATTTGCAATCACGTCGCATCGTCTGCACAGTGGTTTTACACCGCCGAGGAGGAACCGATGAAGCTGAAGGTCGAGTTCACCGCTCACTGCTCCACCCCCGACATGCTGCGCGCTGTGCGCGGCGTGGTGCTCGTGCTCGTCGTGGTGCTGGTCGTGCTGGCCACCGGCGAGGCGTTGCCGATCGGGCAGTGGGTGCGCTAGCGGGAGAGGAGGTGTCCGGGTTCCCCCGGACACCTCCGGTCGTCACATTTCGAACACCTTGATGAATTCAGTCGCGGCCCGTTCGCCGGGCACGTCCACCATCACTCCGGCGATTTCCGGCCACGCGTGGAATTCCACCGGGTCTTCGGCGACCCCGATCGCCCACCGGATTCGTCGGCGGGTCAACGCGGCGGAGACGACCGCGGCAAGGGACCGCTCCAGGCATGCGACGCGGCCGATGTGCCGGTCCGCCGCCGCGCACACGGCCTCGACCGCGGCTACGGCCTCGTCCACGGTCGCCGGCCGGGCGCACCTCCGCACGAGCGCGCCGACCAGGCGGACGGTCAGCCAGAACGGCAGGCGCAACAGGACCAGCGCGACCACCAACCCCAGCCGGGCCCGCCAGCCGGGTGCACCGCCGGCGGGGTGGACCGGGACCAGGCCCGAGGGTCGCTCCGCGATCGACCGCGCCGGCGGCGCCTGCCGCGGGGGACCGGTGGTGACGAGGCCGCGGTCGAGCAGGTCCGCGGCCACTCGGCGGGCGTCCTGTTCGTACACGGCCGCTGTCGCCCGGGAGTAGTGGCGCGCCGTCGTGCGGATGGCGCGGCCGACGTCCCCCTCCCGCCCCAGTTCACGCCAGAGCGCGGCGGCTGCCGGGTTGAGCACGTGCCACCGCCCCGACCTGCCGTCCAGGACGAAGGTCGTCCCGGTGGCGCCGGCGGCCCAGTGGACGTGATCGGGAACCCGCGCCGCGGCCGACCGCGTCACGACGTCGCTCCAAGCCACACCTCGTAGGCCAGGAGGCGGTTGAGTGCGGGGAACGGCGTGCCCGCTCCGGCAGCGGCGTCCTCGACCGAGTCCACGACCGATCGCGGTTCGACCACGCCGAGGTCGGCGAGCCGCGACGACCTCAGCAGCGTCTTCAGTTCCGGGGCTGCGGCGCGCACGCCGCGGTAGTCCTCGGCGAGGTAGTTCCCCTTGCCGCGCCGCAGGAACACCGTCTCCGGCACCCGGCCGCGCAGCGCGTTGCGCAGCAAGGGCTTGAACTCCGCACCCACCGCGCGCCGGTGCGCGGGCAACCGGGTGCACGCCCGGATGACATCGTTGTCCAGGAAGGGCGCTTGCGGCCAGACGCCGTAGGACCGGGCGATCTCGCTCAACCGGTGCTGCACGGCGCCGGACCGTTCCAGGTCGTGCCGGGCGGTGTAGTCGGCCACTCCTCCGTCGAACGCGTCGGCGCACCGCGCCGCGTGCTCGTGGACGGCGTCGGCGAGCAGGGAACGCGCGCCGGGGGTGAGCCATCGTGCCTCCGGTCCCGGGCCCGGCCACCAGGAGATCGCGTCGACCCAGGTCGGCCGGCGGGCTTCACCGCGGTGGAGTCGCCGGGCCAGGTCGTGCAACGCGCGCCGCCGGGACGTGGCCGACAGTCGCACCGCCCGACGCACGACCCGTGCGGGCGAGTCGTTGCGCAGCCTGGCCCACGACCGGCTGTCCGCGAGGAGGCGTTCGACCTGGCCGGTTCGCGCGAGGTCCCCGAGGTAGGAGGGTGGCGCGACGACGAGTGCGTCCGCGCCCTCACCACCGAGGTGGACCGTGGCGCCGGCGGACGCGACGTGGCGCAGCCGCAGGCGGTTGCGTGAGCGCACCGCGGCGGCGAAGTCGGGCAGTTCGTCCGCGGGGTGGGGATCGAGGTCGCGATAGGTGAGTGTGTCGGCGGTGCCGCGCACGACCTCGTGGCGGAGTCCGTGGGCGAGCGCGGCGTTGCGCCGCGCGTGGACGAGGTCGTCGGCCGGCGCGTCCGGGTGGTGGTAGGTGAACGCGGTGAGCGGCTCGGTGCGGTGGCGAGCGGCCAGGAAGGCCACGGACGTCGAGTCGAGGCCGCCGCTGAAGTCCGCGCTGACGGCCGCGCCCGACGACATGCGGGCGGCCACCGCGGCGTCGAGCGCGTCCCGCAGGGCCGCGGCGCACTCCTCGGCGGTGAAGGACTCGTCCGGCTCGCGCCGCGCATAGGACCACAGGGTGACCTCACCGGTCCGGGACACGCGCAGAGCCTGCCCGCCCTCGACCTTGCGCAAGCCGGTGATCGGCGTCAGGTTCCGGGTCAGGGCGGGGACGGCCGCGCAGAACACGTCGGTGGCCGCCACCACGGGGTCCGGCCGCCGCGCGAGCCGGGCGGCCTCGGCCACCTGCCGCGGACTGGTGCCGAACACGACGGGGGTGCCGGCGTAGTAGAGGGGATGCTGACCGGCCAGGTCGACGAACGCGGTCACCTCCCGATCGCGGACGAGGACCGCCAGGTAGCTGCCGGGCCAGGAGGCCACCAGCTCGGGCCGGTCGTCGCGCACCGCGGTGGCCAGGTCGGCGCGCATCCGGGCATCGTCGACGAGGCAGGCGCCGACCACCGCCACATAACCCCCGGGGCACCGAGCCGACCGGTGTTCACCGGGCCGCCACCGGCCGCTGTCGCGCACGGTCACGCGCTCCACCTCGTCCCCCACCCCGGGGCACACGCCGAGCAGAGCGGGACGGGACTCGGAGGATGACATCGGGCGCCTACCAGTAGTACTGGGAATTCGCGTCCGCGTTGCCGCTGGACGAGCTGCCGAGCGTCACCTGGCGCAGCCGGCCGGGGCTGCGCAGGACGGGCGGCTGGTAGTGCGGGTCGGTGGGGAGCGCGGAGGAACCCGCCCGGACCCACCGGTCCCGGGTGATCGACCGCGCGCGCGTCAGCCGGAGGAAGTTCATGTCGTGTCGCCACCTTCGATTCGAAGCCCTGCGGGCTCGACGAGCCCGACTCGGCGAAGGACTTGATGAGGGCGGAAGCGTATCCCATCGAATTGCCGGCTCTCCAGCGACCGAATGCAGTCAGCGGTAATGCGTCGAGTTGTCATCCGGTCGTGGATCGCTCGCGACTCGGTCGAGTGAAAGCGGTGCGCGGCGGCCGGCCTGCAATTCGATGACGGCTTTTCGCCGGATTGAAGTCCGGGCGCCGTGTTCGGCGGTCGCCGGTTTCACTTCGACGAACGCGAGCGCAACCCGAGGATCAACGCGCCCTGCGCCTCCGCGTACGGGCTGAGGGTGCTCGCGCGCAGTTCGAAGTCGGCGGACGGCGTCACCGCACCCGACAGGGCGAACCTGGTCAATTCCTGCCGGCACGGGTCGAGGACCATCGAGCGGGCCTCGGCCAACTCGCCGCCGACCACGATGCGGTGCGGGTTGATCAGGTTGCACAGCTGCGCCAGCGCGAAGCCGAGCGACCGGCCGGCGTCGTTGAGCACCCTGGTGCACACCGCGTCGCCGTTGCGGGCCCTGAGCACCAGCTCGGCGAGGGTGGTCGGCGCGTCCCTGGTCGTGCCGCGCTGCGACTGCTTCACCCGCGCCAGCAGCGACTCGGCGCCCACCAGCGTGTCCAGGCAGCCGCGCCCGCCGCACAGGCACATCTCGCCGGCGGGCTCGACGGTCAGGTGCCCGATCTCGCCCGCCATGCCGCGTTGACCCCGGACCAGGTTCGAGCCGACGACGATCCCGATGCCGACCCCCGTGGAGGCTTTCACGTAGACCACGTGCTCCACGGCGTCGTCCGAGGTGTAGGTCTGCTCGGCCAGCGCGCCGAGGTTCGCGTCGTTGTCCATGACGACCCGCACGCCGAGTTCGGCGGAGAGGTCGGCGGCCGGGTCGTCGTCCGTCTCCCACGGCGGCAGCACCGGGGTGGTGAGCCGACCTGTTCGCGGGTCCACCATGCGGGGCACCGCCAGACCGGCGGACACCAGGTCCGCCATGCCCTGCCCGGTCTCGTCGACCGCGTCGCGGGTGAGCCGCAGCACCTCCGGGAGCAGTCGGCGCAGGCCCACGTTCGCGCCAGGGCCCTCCCGGCGGGCCGCGACGCGGTCGTGCGGCTGGTCGACCGGCCGGGCGACCACCGAGACGTGGTTGAAGCCGATGTCGATGCCGACGGCGACACCGCGCATCGGCTGCAACCGGACCCTGCCCCTGGACCGTCCGCCGCTCGGGGTGTCGAGTTCGACGACCCCTTCTCTGGCGAGGTCCTGGATGGCGCCGGAAACCAGTGCCTGCGACACGCCGATGCGGCGGGAGAGCTGCGATTGGCGGTCGGACTTCACCATGATCTCGATGATGAGCCGCTTGCGCGTCGACTCGCGGCCTTGCGTGGGGACGTCCAGCAGTTCACGCGCTTCGCGCATCGGGGCGTCCTCTCCGCAAAAATGTCACCTCAAAAGTTCGGGCGATTCAGAATAGCATCGCCGTCTTCAATCTGAAGATGCGCGGAGTTCACCATTGCCCAGAATGTTGTATTCCAGGTCGGCGGAAATCTTCATCGGCGGTCGAAGTGTCATCCGGTGCCGCGTGGCGGGAGCGGCGGGTGCGCCGGGCGCAAAGAGAACGACGCCGACCCGGAACCCCCGGTCGGCGCCGTTCGCCACGCTGAGCGGTCAGGCCGCGGCCTTCGTCTCCCAGAAGATCTTGTCGATCTGTCCACAAACCGGCGCCTACCAGCGGCTAGGGGTCCTGGGAGTCGATCTGGGCCGTCGTGGGGCCGTCCGGGCCGTCCCGCAACGGCGGGAGGACACGGCCAGCGTCCCCCGCAGGGAACCGCGGAATCACTCGATCCTGTGTCGGTCGTCTGGGGGGCTTCCAGCTCAAGGGCTTGGGACGAGCGCCGTGTGGTCGGCTTGGTCGGGCTGGTCATGGCGCTCGGCTGCCGCGCCTGTGGACAGCTCGACGCCTTGATGGCGTCGACCAGCCCACAGCCTTGCCGACGTCGTGGACCTGAACGCGGGCGGAATTCCGCCAACGCTGGCAGTTCGGGGCGGCACCCTATCGCGATCCTCGACGGAAGATCCGAAACCACCGCCTGTGTGATCGGACGTGTCGAGCCTCTATTAGTGATGCCAGGTTGTTCTGGCTGGTGAGGGTGTCGGGGTGGTCGGGGCCCAGGGTTTTGGTGCGGGTGTCGAGGGCGGTGCGGTGTAGCTGTTCGGCTTCGTCGTAGCGGCCGAGGCTGTCCAGCACGAGGGCGAGGTTGTTTTGGCTGGTGGGGGTGGCGGGGTGGTCGGGGCCCAGGGTTTTGGTGCGGGTGTCGAGGGTGGTGCGGTGTAGTTGTTCGGCCTTGTCGTAGTGGCCGAGCCTAGCCAGCACGAGGGCGAGGTTGTTT
>NZ_BAAABU010000010.1:0-102936 GCF_039521145.1 Saccharothrix mutabilis subsp. mutabilis | reverse complement strand
CTGGTGAGCGTGTCGGGGTGGTCGGGGCCCAGGGTTTTGGTGCGGGTGTCGAGGGTGGTGCGGTGTAGTTGTTCGGCTTCGTCGTAGTGGCCGAGCCTGTCCAGCACGAGGGCGAGGTTGTTTTGGCTGATGAGGGTGGCGGGGTGGTCGGGGCCCAGGGTTTTGGTGCGGGTGTCGAGGGTGGTGCGGTGTAGTTGTTCGGCTTCGTCGTAGCGGCCGAGCCTGTACAGCACGAGGGCGAGGTTGCTTTGGCTTCCGAGGGTGTCGGGGTGGTCGGGGCCCAGTCGACGTGACTCGGCGTCGAGCACATGTCTCCGCAACACCGACGCTGCCACGTGGATGCCCGCCCGCTCCAACTCGGCCGCGACAGTGTCGATGCTGTCCCGTAGTCGGGTGAATTCGTCGTCATCCTGAGCACTGGTGAGCCTGAGCATGTGCTGGGACAGGAGCCGGGTGGCGGGCCATGCAGCTCGGCCCTGTGCCGTCCAGGATGCGGCGGAGGCGATGAGATGGGTTTCGATCGTCTCCTGCCACCTGGTGGGGTTGTCCTGGTGGGCCAGGAGTGTGGTGTTGGCTTCCCGGACGAGGGGGTGCAGGACGACCGAGCCGATCTCGGAGTTGCCGTCCGGCGGTGGCGTGTCGACCAGACCGTAGCGTTCCAACCCTGCCAATGCCGTGTCGATGGCCGCGGCGCCCGCATCGGTGTCGGGGATGAGGCCCGGGGTGATCAGGGGACGCGGGATCGGGGCGTCGGCCAACAGTGCCAATGCACGTAGCAGCGGCCTCGCCAGGGGGATGCCTTCGGCGGAGAGTTGGTCCAGGGACAGCTCCCACGTGTGTCCGACCAGCGTTCGGGCCGTGGCGGGGTCGGTGACGTCGGCCGACATCAGCACCTGCGACGTACTGTCGTCCAGCGCCTCCAGGTAGGTGTGGAACCGGCGCAGGCGCGCGGTCGGCTGGGCCACCGCTGTTCCGGCCGCGTGCAGTGCCAACGGTAGACCTCCCAACCGGGTCGACAACCGTTCCGCGTCCTCGCGGTCGCCGCCGTCCGGCGCCAGGTCGAGCAGGATCCGGGCGCCTTCGGCGGGTGGCAGTGGTTCCAGGCGGACCAGTTCCGCACCGTGGCCCCAGGTGTCGGGCGAGCGGTCCCGGCTGGTCACCAGCAGCAGCCCGGCGCCGCCTGGCCGGATCCAACCGCGATGTTCGCTGACGGGGCCGTCCAGGCCCAGGCGGTCGGTCCGGTCTACGTTGTCAATCACCAATACCCAGCCGGGTGTGCGTTCCAGGTGCCCCCACACCAGGTCAACCAGGCTCGCGCCGGACTGCTGGGCCGCACCGACCTCGCCCTCCGGCAGACCCAACGTGGTCGCCACCTGCACCATCTGCGCGGCCAGCAGCTCCTCACCGCTCTGGCCGTCGGACGGGTCGTCACCGCGCCACCGGATCCAGAACACCGCCAGACCCTGCCGCCGCGCGTCGTCGGCCACCTGACCGGCCAGCGTGGTCTTGCCCATGCCGCCGGGCCCACAGACCACGACGAAACGGTCTCGCGGCGCGGTCATGAACGAAACGATCGCCGTCAGTTCACGCTCTCGACCCCGCAGCCTCGGAGCCGTGGAGGTCGGTGGCCGCAACGCCGACGGGGTGGCGGGGAACCGGGGCCGCACCGGCTGCAACGTCGGCGGCTCGGAGCGCCGGTGGGCGAACGCGAGTTGGATCACGGTACCGAGCAGAACCAGCACGGCAAGGCTCAGCCACGCCCGTCCCGCATCCTTGAACCACTCCGGCACATGCTCCGAGGCGAAGTTCGTCACCAAACCGACAGCGGCGGCGAGCAGCCCGACCGCCACCACGTTGAACATCACCTGACGAGACGCCATACCGCCACTATCGGACCCGCCCCGGGACCCGTTCCAGCCGACGCCCTGGAACGGTCGCCAATCGATATCGACAAGGCACGACGAACACGAATATTTCGGATTCGTCGTTCCGAGCTGCGATGCACAAACCGTCTGATGTGGACCGATGTGGGCCGTCCCGGGGCCGTGAGAGGACGCTCATCGGTGACCGAGGACGAAAGACGACGCTGACCAGGCGGAGAAGTCTCCGCTGGTCAGCGCCGCGTTTGGCCTGGTCGTCAGGCCGCAGCCTTCGTCTCCCAGAAGATCTTGTCGATCTGGGCGATCAGGTCGAGCAGCTCCTGGCCCTTCGCCGGGTCCATTGAACCCTTGGTGCCGGCGGCGCCCGCGGCCTTCGTGGCGCGGTTGAACAGGTCGTGCAGCTCCGGGTACTTCTCGAAGTGCGGCGGCTTGAAGTAGTCGGTCCACAGCACCCACAGGTGGTGCTTGACCAGCTCGCTGCGCTGCTCCTTGATCAGGATCGCGCGCTCGCGGAACTCGGGGTCCTCGTTGGCCTGGTACTTCTCCTGGACCGCCTTGATCGACTCCGCCTCGATCCGGGCCTGCGCCGGGTCGTAGACACCGCACGGGAGGTCGCAGTGCGCGGTGGCCTCCAGTAGCGGGCGGCGGAGAATGCGCGACAGCAGTCGCATTGTTCCTCCCTGACAGTGGATGCTCCGACGTGCCGAACCCTACTCCGGGGCCTCGGCCAGGGCAGGTGGAGGTGATCGTTGGCACGCGCGCGGCCCAGGCCGTTGCCGCTGGTGCGGGTGACCGGACCCTCGATGGTCCCCACCCTCAGGACGGGTGACGTGGTGACCCTCGAAACATCAAGACCGCCCCGGCCGAACGATCTTGTGCTGGTCAGGTGGCCGGCCCGGCCCGGCCAGCTGTCGGTCAAGCGCGCGGTCCGGCCCGACGGGGACGGCTGGCACGTCGAGGGGGACAACCCGTTCGCGTCTACGGACTCGCGCACGCTGGGCGCGGCCGAGGTGCTCGGGGTGATCCGGTTCCGGCTCTGGCCACGCCCCCGCCGACTGCGCTGAGACCCGGCGCCGACCGCGCTCAGACCAGCGCCGACTGCGTGGAAGGGCGCGTCAAGAGCGCAGCTTCGCGTACCAAGCGGTGCATTCGTCGTACGAAGGCAGCAAGCCGGAAGAAAGGGCCTCGTCCAACGAAGGCGCGGCGGCGTCCTTGGGGGACAGGATCGGCTCCAGCCCGGCCGGCCACGGCAGGTCCAGCGACAACGGGTGCAGGGCGCGTTCGGCGCGCGGGTTGTAGCCCTCGGTGCACAGGTACGACGTGATCGTCCCGTCCTCCAGCGCCATCAGCGCGTGCCCCAGGCCTTCCGGCAGGTACAGCGAGTTGAAGCGCTCCGGCGACAGCTCGACCGCGTCCCACTGCCCGAACGTCGGCGACCCCACCCGGATGTCCACGACCACGTCCAGCAGCCGCCCGCGCGGGCAGTGCACGTACTTGGCCTGGCCGGGCGGCACGTCGGCGTAGTGCACGCCGCGGACCACCCCGCGCCTGGACTCGCTGTGGTTGGTCTGCGCGACCCGCAGCGGGTGGCCGACCGCCGCCACGAAGGCCGTCTCCTGGAACGGGGCGACGAACAGCCCGCGGTCGTCCGGGAACACCGATGGGGTGAACTCGAAAACGCCTGGAATTTTGAGCTCGCGTGCCTGCATGGCGACCACCCTAGGAGATCGGAGGTCTTGACCGATCCTGCCTGGGAAAACCGACCGGTCGGTGCAGAAAACCGGACGTACGTTCTTCTATATGCCCTCTGACCTGCGGAAAAACTGTGATCCCCGCCGCAGACACGATCGGCCGGCGCTGTCATAGTTGCCCGCACCGCACGCTCAGGGCGGCCGCGCAGACCGCGCGGC
This sequence comes from Saccharothrix mutabilis subsp. mutabilis, assembly GCF_039521145.1. NCBI lineage: Bacteria > Bacillati > Actinomycetota > Actinomycetes > Pseudonocardiales > Pseudonocardiaceae > Saccharothrix > Saccharothrix mutabilis. Next base: position 99,146 of record NZ_BAAABU010000010.1, on the reverse strand, counting down.
CCGGCCCGCAGACAGGCCCCGAAGATCCGCGTGACAACGCCGGTCCCGGTGCGCCGAAGCAACTCGCGCACCGCAGGAGGGACTCCCGTGACCGCATTGAACGACCTGCCCCAGAACGAGCAGACGCTGACTTCGCACCTGACCGACGAAGAGATCTTCCGGGCCCACGAGGGCGGCAAGCTGGAGATCGGCGCGACCGCCTCGCTGGCCGACCCGCGCGCCCTGTCCATCGCCTACACGCCCGGCGTGGCCCGGGTCAGCCGCGCGATCGCCGACGACGCCTCGCTGGCCGCCAAGTACACGTGGGCGCACCGCCTGGTCGCCGTGGTCAGCGACGGCACCGCCGTCCTCGGCCTGGGCGACATCGGCGCGAGCGCGTCGCTGCCGGTCATGGAGGGCAAGGCGGCGCTGTTCAAGACCTTCGGCGGCCTCGACTCGATCCCCCTGGTGCTGGACACCACGGACGTGGACGAGATCGTGGAGACGCTGGTCCGGCTGCGCCCGTCGTTCGGCGCGGTCAACCTGGAGGACGTCGCCGCCCCGCGCTGTTTCGAGCTGGAGAAGCGGCTGATCGAGGCCCTGGACATCCCGGTCATGCACGACGACCAGCACGGCACCGCCGTCGTGGTGCTCGCCGCCCTGCGCGGCGCGAACGCCGTGCTCGACAAGGACGTCAAGAACCAGCGGGTCGTCATCTCCGGGGCCGGCGCGGCGGGCGTGGCCTGCGCGAAGATCCTGCTGGCCGCCGGCATCGGCGAGGTCACCGTGGTCGACTCGCGCGGCATCGTGCACACCGGTCGCGACGGCCTCAACCCGGTCAAGGAGGAGCTGGCCGCGGTCACCAACGGCTCCGGCCTGCGCGGCGGCATCGCGGAGGCGCTGCGCGGCGCGGACGTGTTCGTCGGCGTCTCCTCCTCCAAGGTCGAGGAGGAGCTGATCGCGAGCATGTCCGGCGACTCGATCGTGTTCGCGCTGTCCAACCCCGACCCGGAGGTCCACCCGGACGTCGCCGGGCGGCACGCGGCCGTCGTCGCCACCGGGCGCAGCGACTTCCCCAACCAGATCAACAACGTCCTCGCGTTCCCCGGCATCTTCCGGGGCGCCTTGGACGCGGGCGCGAAGCGGATCACCGAGGGCATGAAGCTGGCCGCCGCCGACGCCATCGCGGCGGTCGCGGCGGACGACCTCGCGGTGGACCGGATCGTGCCCAGCGCGCTGGACCCGCGGGTCGGACCCGAAGTCGCGGCGGCCGTGGCCTTGGCAGCTCGGCAGGACGGAGTAGCCTGACCCCCAGTCGGAGTTGGGAGACCTCCGGCCGCATCCGCCCGTTCGGCTCAACGGACCAGCGAAACCACCTTGGAGTTGTTTCGTTAGCCCGAAGAGGGGTGGGCGATGACGCTCCGAAGCGATACCGTCCCTCTCCTCGGGTGAATATTGCCCGTGGAGGGGGACGCCGTATTCGGGTGCGGTCCGGGCCGGTTCATCCCTGCCGTAGTCACGGGAAGGTGGGACCGTGCCCAAGCGGGTTGGACGCGCTCCGGTGGTGCTCGATCCTGCGCGCCCTGCGCCGCCGCTCGCGCTCGACGGCATCCCGCTGGCCGAGGGTCCCTCGCTCCTGGTCGATCCCAAGGGCGTCGTCATGCGCGCCAACGACGCCGTCGCGCTGCTGGCGAAAGCGGGTTCCCCGGACGAGCTGGTCGGCCGGTCGCTGGGCGAGCTGCTCGTCGGCGACGCGCCCGACCTGCGGCTGAGCCAGGCCGACGGCGGTCTGCTGCCGGTCCGCGTGGTGCGCAGCGCCGTGCCCGGCACCGGCCTGCACGCCGTGCTGCTGGTGGACGTCTCCGACCTGGCCAAGGCCGCCGACGAGCTGCGCGACGAGCAGCGGCGGCTGCGCACCGTCCAGCGGGTCGCCCAGATCGGGTCGTGGGAGTACGACCCGACCACCGGCGTCACCGTCTGGTCCGAGTCGCACTACGAGATGCTCGGGCTCAAGCCGGGCGAGGTCACGCCGGGCGCGCAGGCCGTGCTCGACGTCGTGCACCCCGACGACTACGACATGGTCGCGGGCTACTGGGCCAACCGCGAGCTGGACGGCAACCCGATCGACATCGTCTACCGGGTCGTCCGGCCGGGCGGCGACCTGCGCTGGATCAGAGGCGTGGCCGAGGCCAAGCTCCGGGCCGACGGCCGCACCCAGTTCATCACCGGCTACATCCGCGACATCACCGCCCAGCTGCGCGCCGACCGCGCCCTGGAGACCGAGCGCGCCCGGCTGCTGGAGGCGCAGCGCATCGCGCGCATCGGCAGCTGGAGCTACGAGATGCCGACCAAGGCCGTGCACCGCAGCGAGGTGCTGCTGGAGATGTACGCGGACCTGGGCATCGCGCCCGACGACGACCTGCTGTGCGGGGTGCACCCCGAGGACCGGGCCGAGCTGGAGTCGCTGCGCCGCGAGCTGCTGCACGCCAAGGACGAGACGCCGTTCGAGGCCGAGGTGCGCAGCGAGTTCGGAGACCGCGTCTACATCTGCCGCGCGCGGGCGGAGTTCGAGTCCGGCCGGATCGTGCGGGTGCACGGCACCATCCAGGACGTCACCGAGGCCCGCGCGCTGGAACGGCAGCTGCGCGACGACCGCCGCCGCCTCGCCGACGCGCAGCGCGCCGCCCAGCTGGGCGTGTGGGAGTGGAACCTGCAGACCGGCGACGTCGTGTGGTCGGACATGCTGGCCGACCTGTTCGGCGTGCCGCGCGACGAGCACACCCGCTACCAGACCTACCTCGACCTGGTGCACCCCGACGACCGCGGCTGGGTGGACGAGCTGTGGCAGCAGCTCGCGACCGACGAGGTGCCGGTGCAGTGCGAGCACCGGATCGTGCGGCGCGACGGCAAGGTCCGCGTGTTCCGCAGCCACGGCGTGGTGGTGAAGGGCCCCGACGGCCGCCCGCTGGCCGTGGGCACCGCCCAGGACATCACCGAGCAGCGCGCCGCCGAGACCCGCATGAAGCGCTCCAGCCAGCGCTTCGCCGACCTGGTGCAGCTCACGCCGGTCGGCATCGGCCTGTTCGACGAGGCCGAGCGGCTGGTGGACGCCAACGACGCCCTGTGCGACCTGCTCGGGATGGACCTGGAGCACCTGCGCGGCATGACCGCCGACCAGCTGACCCACCCCGACGACAAGGAAGCGCGCCTGCACTCGGTGAACCGGATGACCGCGATGGGCGCGGACCGGGTGCACAAGATCCCGCAGCGCATCCTGGTCCGCCCCGACGGCGAGCGCGTCTACTGCGAGCTGCACATCGCGCTGTCCGTGCAGGACGACGGCCGCCGGTTCTGGCTCACCGTCTTCCAGGACATCACCGAGCGCCGCCGCACCGCCGAGGCGCTGCGCCACCAGGCCACCCACGACGAGCTGACCGGCCTGCCGAACCGGGCGCTGGTCAAGGAGATGCTGACGACCCTGCTCGACTCGGAGGACCGGTCCCGGGTCGCGGTGCTGTTCTGCGACATCGACAACTTCAAGCGGGTCAACGACTCCCTGGGCCACGACGCGGGCGACGAGCTGCTGGTGGCGCTGGCGCGGCGGCTGGAGGGCGGCCTGCCGGAGGGCTGCACGGCGGCCCGGCTGTCCGGCGACGAATACGTGATCATCTGCGAGAACATCGACAGGGTCGGCGGCGTGGACGCGTTGGCCACCAAGGTCGCGGGCCTGCTGCGCACGGCCGTTCCGGTGCACGGCCAGCTGGTGCGGGTGTCGGCGTCCATAGGCGCGGCCGTCCCGAACGGCTCCCGCGCCACGGGCAACGACCTGCTGCGGTTCGCCGACGCGGCGATGTTCGAGGCGAAGCGGTCCGGCGCGGGTCGGGTGTCGTTGGCGTCGGCGGCGCTGATCGCCTCCGCGGACCGGCAGGTGCACCTGGAGGGCCAGCTGCGGGACGCGTTGGCGCACGACGGGTTGGCGCTGCACTTCCAGCCCGTGGTGGGCGTGGACGGGTCGGTGCAGACCGCGGAGGCGCTCGTGCGGTGGCCGCACCCGGACCGCGGGCTGTTGCCGCCGGACATCTTCCTGCCCGTGGCCGAGCAGGGCGACCTGCTGCGCGAGCTGGACCGGTGGGTGCTGCGCACGGCGTTGAAGGAGGCCGCGACCTGGCCGACGCCCGGCGACCAGCCGGTGTCGGTGGCGGTGAACCTGGCCGGCCTGGTGCCCGGCGACCCGGAGTTCGTCGACATCGTGGCCAACGCGATCGCCGAGGCCGGCATCCCGTGGGACCGGGTCGTGCTGGAGCTGGTCGAGACCGCGCTGGTGGACCTGCCCTCGCGGGTGCGGCAGTCGATGGACGAGCTGGTCGGGCGCGGCATCCGGTTCGCGGTGGACGACTTCGGCACCGGCTACTCGTCGTTGGCGCGCCTGAAGGACCTGCCCGCGCAGATCATCAAGGTGGACCGGCGGTTCGTGTCCGGCGTGGGCAACGACTCGTCGGACTTCGCCGTGGCGCGGGCGGTCGTGGACATGGCGCGGGCGATGGGGCGCAAGTGCGTGGCCGAGGGCGTGGAGACCGCGACCCAGTTCCACGTGCTGCGCGGCGTCGGCGTGGACGCCTACCAGGGTTGGCTGTTCTCCCGCCCGGTGCCGCCCAAGGAGTTCCGCGCCGTGCTGGCACTGGGTCCGCTGCACATCCCGCGGGCCGGCTGACCCCGGCCGGCGCTCAGCCCCACCGGGCCGGCGGCGGGGCCAGGCCGGGTCGGGGTGGACCGGTGCGGCGGCTCGCCCGGCCCACCGCCGGGAGGGCCGCGACGATCGTCGGGACCAGCCACAGCAGCACGCAGACCAGCGGCATGATCACGAACTCGCCCCCGCCGTGCGACAGGATGCGGATGGTCGCGTAGGTGTAGTAGACCGTGCACACCGCGCCCAGGGCGACCAGGCCCCAGCGCACGCCCGGCACGCGGAACACCTGCACCAGCGCGAGCACCAGGACCAGCGACGCGATGATCATGGAGATGGTGATCGCGAAGTCGATGTTGCGGGTGATGTGCCCGGAGACGGCCGCGCCCAGCACCGACGCGCCGATGTGGATCGACGGCGGCCTGCCCTCCCAGGACAGGATGGCCGCGACGAAGGTGTAGATCACGATCGGCAGGAAGAGCAGGCCGGCCACGACGGCCGCGGCGGCGCCGGCCTTGCGCGGCGAGCCCGGGTACTGCGGCGGCATGCCCGGCATGCCCGGCTGACCCGCGTACTGGCCGGGGATCGGGCCGGGGATCGGGCCGGCGGCGGGCTGGCCGGGGTACTGCTGGGGGTACGCGCCGCCCAGGGGCGGTTGGCCCTGGTACTGCTGGGGTGCGCCGGGGTGTGGCTGCTGTGGCCAGCCTTGGTTCGGGTTCATGTGCCGCCCTCCACTTCCGCCCCGAAAAGCTACCGCCGGCACGCCGTGATCGAGGGTGTTTCGCGTGATCCACCGCGCCGCGCGCCCCGCTGCGAGACCAGTTGCCCGCGTGCGGGACGCGAACCGGAGGTCAGTCGGCGGCGGACGCGCGGATCAGGGGGAGCAGGGCCGCGATGCGGTGGCGGGGGAGGTCGATCAGGCGGTTGTCCAGGTCCGGGTGGTCGGCGATGCGGTCCCTCGCCTCGCGCTTGGTGATCCGCAGCACGGTCGTCAGCGCCTCGCGCCACACGTTGCCCAGCTTGCCGTGCGCGCGCATCAGCACCTCCCGCACGGCCAGCCCGCCGTTGTCCAGCGTGCCCGCCAGGACCTGGTCGGCGACCACCACGCAGTGCTTGCCGTCCGGAGTGGACCGCAGGAACCGCAGCGCGAACCTGTTGTCCACCAACGACGTCAGCTCCGCCTGCCCCGCCGCCGACGAGACGTTGGGGTGGTTGTTGGCCACCAGCGCGGCCATCCGGCCCGGTGAGCACGCCAGCAGCGTCCGCAGCAGCCACGGCCCGGGGTCCCCGGTCAGGTCCACGGCCAGCGACGCCGCGCCCTTGCCGACCGGCTCGGCCCAACCGGGCTGCCGAGGACGGGGCGGCGGGGACGACTCGGGGCGCGGGGCGAGGTCCACCAGCGCCGCCAACGCCTCCGCGCTCGGCCCGGACGCCTCCACCGACTGCGGCCCGTGCGTGTAGATGCCGACCCGGCCCGGCGACACCGAGCGCCGCGCGGTCGGGCGGCACACGTACAGGTCCGCCGCGCTGCCGATGGCCTGCGCCCCGTCGAACCGGTGGAACGCGGGCAGGATCGCCTCGAACACCAACCCGAGCTTCTGCAACTCCTGCTGCACCTTCAACCCCAGCACCGGCGTCCGGTCGCTGAACCCGTAGGCCAGCAGCACCCGCCCGGAACCCGGGTCGGCCAGGCACTCCACCGCCCGCCCGGCGAACAGCGCCATGCCCTCCGGCGTGTACGGCGGGTCGCTGAACACCAGGTCCGCCGACTCCAGCACGGCCGGCGGCAGCCCGAACCGGAAGTCCGCGTGCAACGTCCGCACGCGACCACCCGACCGCGCCTCGACGTACTCCAGCAACCGGTCGTCCACGTCCACCACGGTCACCTCGACGTCCGGGTTGACCGCGGTCACCGCGAGCGAGGTCAGGTCGTGGTCGCCCAGGCACACCAGGGACCGGCCGGCCAGGTCGTACTGCGCGTCCAGCCACAGCGCCCGCTTCAGCGCCGTCTCCGCGGTCGCCTGCACGTGGTCCAGCGCGGACAGCGGCGGCGGCACGTCGGCGATGTCGGCGAGCAGGGACCGCAGGTGCGCGGTGTTGCGGGACACCAGCGCGTCCACCGGGTCGCCCGGGTCGGCGCCGGCCATCAGGTCCGCGTACTGCGCCACCCGCGACGGCGTGATGCGGAACCGGTCGCCGTTGGTCTCCAGGTCCGCGTCCAGGGCCTTCAACAGCTCCTGCACGGTCCGGCGGGGCACTGCGGGCACCCGAACCAAGTCGGCGAGGGTGTGCCAGTCGTCACCCAGCAGGGTCAGCACGCGCCGCAGCTTGCGGGAATGCACGCCACGGGCGTCGAGCAGAGCACGGACCAGTTCGGTTGCCACAACCGGTGCAGCCTACTGACCGGATGTTGAAACGCCGTGCCGCGGTCCGTCGAACGGGCTAGGGTTTGTTCTCCGGCGGCCGAGGGTCGGCCCGCCGACCGGCTGCCACGGGGAGGACACCGGGGTGATCGAGTTCCGCGACGTGACCAAGCGGTTCGACGACGGGACGATCGCGGTGAACGGCCTTTCCCTCGTGGTCGAGGCGGGCACGATCACGGTGTTCGTCGGCCCGTCCGGCTGCGGCAAGACCACCTCGCTGCGCATGGTCAACCGCATGATCGACCCCACCTCCGGCACCGTGCTGGTGGACGGGCGGGACGTGCTGTCGGTGGACCCGCCCACGCTGCGGCGCGGCATCGGGTACGTCATCCAGCAGGCCGGCCTGTTCCCGCACCGCACCGTCCTGGACAACGTGGCCACCGTGCCGCTGCTGTCGGGCTGGTCCAAGACCAAGGCCCGCTCGCGCGCCGCCGAACTGCTCGAACTCGTCGGTCTGCCCGCCGAACTGGGCAAGCGCTACCCCGTGCAGCTCTCCGGCGGCCAGCAACAGCGCGTCGGCGTGGCGCGGGCGCTGGCCGCGGACCCGCCCGTGCTGCTGATGGACGAGCCGTTCAGCGCCGTGGACCCCGTGGTGCGCGAGGGGTTGCAGGACGAGCTGCTGCGGTTGCAGGCCGAACTGGACAAGACGATCGTGTTCGTGACGCACGACATCGACGAGGCCGTGCGCATCGGCGAGAAGGTGGCGGTGTTCCGCGAGGGCGGCGTCCTCGCCCAGTACGCGCCGCCCGCCGAGCTGCTCGCCCGCCCGGCCGACGACTTCGTGGCCTCCTTCGTGGGCAAGGACCGCGGCTACCGCAGCCTGTCCTTTGTGGACGCCTCCGGCGTGGCGGTCGGGACGGCGAAGACGGTGTCCGAACCGGCCGCCGCCGGCGAGTGGCAGCTCGTGGTGGACGCCGACGGCCGCCCGCAGGGCTGGGCCGCGCCGGACGGCTCCGTCGTGCCCGGCGGGTCGCTGTACGCGCTGGGCGCGCCGATCCGGGGGGCGCTGGACGCCGCGCTGTCCTCCCCGTCGGGGCTGGGTGTGGCGGTGGACGAGCACGGCCGGTACGCGGGAGTGGTGACCGCCCGGCAGGTCCTCGACGTGATCGAGAGCCGCCGTGGGTGAGCTGGTCGACTACCTCGGCGACGCGGGCACCCGCGCCGCGCTGCTGTCGATGCTGCTCGACCACGTGGTGCTGTCGTTGCTGCCGCTGGTGTTCGCGGTCGTGCTGGCCGTGGTGCTCGGGCTGGTGTGCCACCGGTACCGGCGGGTCAACGGGTTCCTGGTCGGACTGTCCAACGTGGTCTACACGATCCCGTCGCTGGCGCTGTTCGCCATCATCCCGGCGGTGATCGGCACCCAGGTGCTGGACCCGCTCAACGTCGTCATCGCGCTGACCGTCTACACGACGGCGTTGCTGGTGCGGCCCGTGGTGGACGCGCTCGACGCCGTGCCCGCGCACGTGACGGCCGCCGCCACCGCGATGGGCTTCCGGCCGTGGCGGCGGTTCCTGACCGTCGAGCTGCCGCTGTCGGTGCCGGTGCTCGCGGCCGGCGTGCGGGTCGGGTCGGTCAGCAACATCAGCCTGGTCAGCGTCGGCGCCCTGATCGGCACCGGCGGCCTGGGCACCCTGTTCACCGACGGGTTCCGCCAGCGCTACCTCGCGCCGATCGTCGTCGGCATCGTGCTGACCCTGGCGCTCGCACTCGTGGTGGACCTGCTGCTGGTGGCGCTGCGCGACGCGTTGACGCCCTGGGCGAGGGCGGGGCGCGCATGATCTTCGTCGACGCGTTCGCGTGGCTGTTCGACCCGGTGAACTGGACCGGGTCCAAGTCGATCCCGGTGCGGGTCGGCGTGCACCTGCTGTACTGCCTGGCCGCGGTCCTGGGGGCGAGCGCGATCGCCGTGCCGCTCGGGTTGTTCGTCGGGCACAGCGGGCGCGGCGGGCTGCTGCTGGTCGGCGGCTCCAACGCGCTGCGCGCGCTGCCCACGCTGGGCCTGGTGACGTTCCTGTACCTGGTCGCCGGCGGCGGGCAGGTGGGCGTGCTGATCGGGTTGGTCGTGCTGGCCGTGCCGCCCATCCTGGCCGGCACCTACGCGGGCATCCAGGACGTGGACCGCGGTGTCGTGGACGCCGCGCGCGGCATGGGCATGACCGGCGCGCAGCGGCTGTGGCGGGTGGAGCTGCCCAACGCGCTGCCGTTGCTGGTGGGCGGGCTGCGCAACGCGACGTTGCAGGTCGTCGCCACGGCGTCGGTCGCGGCGTACGTGGGCATCGAGACGTTGGGCCGTCCGCTGCTGGACGGTCTGCGGGTCCTGGACTACGGGCAGTTCGTCGGCGGGGCGGTGCTCATCGCGCTGCTCGCCGTGCTGCTGGACGTGCTCCTCGCGCTCGCGGGAAGACTGGTCATACCCAGGGGTTTGCGGCTGGCCGCACAGCCGGGGCGCCGCACCCGGCAGGTCGAAGTGGGAGGAAGCACGGCATGAAGCGCACGTTGGCCGTCATCGTCGCGGCGGCGTTCGCCGTTTCCGCGTGCGGGTCGAAGGACGACCTGAGCGGGGCGAACCAGCCGTCCGCGGCGGGTGAGGTCGTGGTCGGCTCGGCCGACTTCACCGAGAACAAGATCCTGGCCGAGATCTACGCGGGGGCGCTGAAGTCCACCGGCGCGAAGGTCACGGTGAAGTCCGGCATCGGCGCCCGCGAACTGGTCGTGAAGGCGTTGCAGGACAAGTCGCTGGGCGTGGTGCCGGAGTACACCGGCAACCTGCTCAACTACTTCGACAAGACGAACACGAAGACCGCGTCGGACGAGGTCTACACGGCCCTGAAGTCGGCCGCGCCGTCGGGCCTGGAGGTCCTGGAGAAGTCGGCGGCGGAGGACAAGGACGTCCTGGTGGTCACCAAGGAGACCGCCGCGTCGGGCGTGAAGTCGATCGCGGACCTGGGCGAGGGCAAGTACGTCCTGGGCGCGGCCGGCGAGTGGGCGCAGCGCTGGCAGACCAAGATCAAGGACCTGTACGGCGTGACGTTCAAGGAGATCAAGACCACCGACGCCGGCGGCCCGGTGACGGTGGACGCCCTGAAGAACGGCACGGCCCAGGTGGCGAACCTCTACACGACGTCGGCCGACATCAAGGCCAACGACTTCGTGGAGCTGGACGACCCGAAGAGCATGTACCCGGCGCAGAACATCGTGCCGCTGCTGCGCTCGGACGCCGTGGACGCCAAGGGCAAGGAGGCGCTGAACAAGGTCTCCAAGGCGCTGACCACGGAGAACCTGGCCGAGCTGGTCAAGAAGGTGGACATCGACAAGCAGACCATCGCGAACGTGGCGGCGGAGTTCTTGAAGACTGTCCAGCTCTAGGACGCACGGCACGAAGGGCCGTCGGGCACCCGCCCGGCGGCCCTTCGTCTTTTCGCCGCGCAACGCGGCTCTCCACCGCGACCTCGCGGCTTTACCGCGCGCAGCGCGGTTCTTCACCGCGCGCAGCGCGGTGGACTGTGAGCTATAGGAGGGGCCTCGTGTTCCCCACCGTATGGCCTGCCCGAAGGGCTACCACAGATTTCCCCGGGTGACGCCGAAAGTTTTGCGAGGAACGAGCAAAAGTTTTAGCGGCACCCGGGGAAATCTGTGGTTGGCTCCGCCAGGCCATGCGGTGGGGAACACGACGCCTCTCCCCCCATCGGTGGTCTGCCCGCCGGCGAGGCTCTTGAGAGCGCGTCAGCGCGTTTGCTTGAAAAAGATGAAAGAGCCTCGCCGGCGGGCAGGCCGCCGGGGAGGAAAAGGGAAAAGCCCAAAAGCGGGGGCGCTGCGCGCCCCCAAGGGCAAGCGCTGCGCGCCCCGAAAGGCAGGCGCTGCGCGCCTGGGGTGGGGGTGGCTGGCTGTGTGGGGAGGGTGTGGCGTGGTCAGGTTCGGTGGCCGCCGATGCGTTCGGTCAGGGCGTCGGCTGTTTGGCGGACCTCGTCGGCCAGTTCGGGCCAGGTCTCGCCGCACTCCGCGTCACACACGTGCCTGAAGGTCACCGTGATCGCGGCGATCGGGCGTTCGCCGTGGTCGAAGACCGGGGCTGCCACCGATGCGAAGCCCGCTGTCACGTAACCGTCCTCCACCGCCCAACCCCGCCGGCGTTCGGCGGTCAGGAGGCGGCGGAGGGCCGGGAGGTTCCTCGGGCCTCGGCCGGTTCGGTCCACGAACGACGCGACGCCCGGGAACAGGGCTCGGACCTGGGCGTCCGGGAGGTGCGCCAGCATCGCCCTGCCCGACGCGGTCAGGTGGGACGGTAGGCGGACACCGACATCCGAGACGATCGTGGACGGCTGCCTGGGCTGCTCGCGCAGCAGGTACAGGGCCTCCGCGCCGTGCAGCACGCCCAGGTGCGCCGTCCGGCTCACCGAGTCCACCAGGCGGCGCAGCAACGGCCGTGCCAGCCGTTCCAACGGGTCGTGGCGCAGGTAGGCCGAGCCCAGCTCGAACGCCGCCACGCCCAGGCCGTAGCGTCGCTCCTCCGGGAAGTGCGTGGCGAAACCGGCCTCGGCCAGCTCCGCCAGCAGGTGGTAGGTCGTGGACCGGGGCAGGGCCAGTTCGCGGGCCACCGCCGCCGCCGACAGCGGGCCCGGTCGGCTGGCCAGCAGGCGCAGGACGGCCAGTCCCCGGCGCAGCGCCGGCACGTCGCTGCTCGCACCCACGAACCCATTCTCAACAAACCGGCGGCGGCGCGCATTGGAGGGGTATGACGACCAGCTTCGAGGACTTCGCGGCCGGCCAGGTCACCCCGTTGCTGCGCTACGCCACCGTGCTGACCGGCGACCCGCACCTCGCCCAGGACGTGGTGCAGGAGTGCCTGCTCCGGGCGCAACAGCGGTGGGCGCGCATTGGCGGGCTCGACGCGCCGGCGGCGTACCTGAAGCGGATGGTCACCAACGAGTACCTCTCGTGGCGCCGCCGCCTCAAACCGCACGTGCCGCTGACCGAGGTCGATCCCGGCACGGCCGACCCCACCGACCACTACGACGTGCGCGACGCGATGCTGCACGCCATCGCCAAGCTGCCGCGCAAGCAGCGCGCGGCGGTGGTGCTGCGCTACTACGAGGGCTACGACGACCGCGAGATCGCGACCACCCTCGGCTGCTCCCAGACCACCGTCCGCAGCCACATCTCCCGCGCGCTGGCGACCCTGCGCGCGATCGACCGGGTGAAGGAGGCACTGTGACCGACACCGAGAGCCTGATCCGCGACGCACTGCTGCGCCAGGCCGAACGCACCCCGCCGCCCGGTGGCGTGCTCGCCGCGCTGCACCGACCGCGGCGCAGCCGCAAACCCCTGTTCCTGGCGCTGGCCACGGCCGCGACCGCCACGGCGGTGGCCGTCGCCGTCACCGCCATCCCGCGCCCCGCGCTGGACCAAGCCTCACCGGGCGCGGCCTCGTCCGAGGTGCCGACCAACGACAAGCCGGTCATGACGACCACGTCCCCGGCGCCCGTCGGCGACACCGCCTCGCTGGGGTACTCCGTGTCCTGGGTGCCGGAAGGGGTGACCGAGCGGCAGCGCAACTTCGGCGCCTACGGCGTCCAGCGGCTGTGGGGCGAGAACAGCGGGTTGACCGGCAAGTCGGTCACGTTCGACGTGCAGGCCGACGGCGAACTACCCGGCACGGCGACCGACCCGGTGCACGGGGCGCCCGCCTCGCTCACCGAGGACACCCTCCACTGGCGGCTCGGCGGGAAGCTGCTGAGCGTCCAGATCAAGGGTGTGCCCGACGTGCCCGCCGCGCTGCGCCGGTTCGCCGAGTCCGTCCGGCCGGACCCGACGACGTTCACACCGCCGGTTCGCGCCGAAGGCCTCACCATTTGGGGCTGCCTCGTGCGGGACTCGGGTGACTGGTCGGTCGGCGGTGTGGTCGAACGGGGCGAGCAGAAATACAGCGTCGGGCTGGCCACCGCGAAGACGCCCCCGCTGTGGGAGGTGACCACGACGACCCAGCTCACCGTCATGGGCCACCCGGCGGTGTACGAGGACGGCCGGTACAGCTCGCTGACCGTGACCCTGGCGCCCGACCGGCTGCTGGGCATCTCCACGCTCAAGGACGTCCACGTGCCTGCCGAGGAGTTGGCCGCCGTCCTGGAGACGGTGCGCTACGAGCTGAACCCGGACATGTCCTGGATCGGCCGCTGACCCACCCGTCTGGGATACCAGACACGATCGGCCCGCTCCGGCTCGTGCGGAGCGGGCCGTCGCGTTGTGATGGTGCACATGCAGCAACCGGTGCACCTGGGTCCGAAGCCCCTGACCCGCGAGGACGTCCACGCCGTCGCCCGCGGCGACGCGCCCGTGGCGCTCACGGACGCGGCCCGCGAGGCGGTCACCACCGCCCGTGCGCACATCGAGCGCCTGGCGACGGCCGAAAAGCCCACCTACGGCGTCTCGACGGGGTTCGGCGCGCTGGCGGTGCGGCACATCCCGCCAGACCGCCGCGCGGCCCTCCAGCAGTCCCTGGTCCGCTCGCACGCCGCGGGCGCCGGGCCGGAGGTGGAGCGCGAGGTCGTCCGCGCGCTCGTCCTGCTCCGGCTGAAGACCCTCGCGAGCGGCCACACCGGCGTCCGGCTGGAGACCGCCGAGGCGATGGCCGCCATGCTCAACGCGGGCATCACGCCGGTGGTCCACGAGTTCGGCTCGCTGGGCTGCTCGGGCGACCTGGCCCCGCTGTCCGCCGCCGCCCTCGCCCTGACGGGTGAGGGGTACGTGCGGGACGCGTCGGGCGAACTCGTCACGGCCGGGGAGGCGCTGCGCGCGGCGGGGATCACGCCGGTGAAGCTGGCCGAGAAGGAAGGGTTGGCGCTGATCAACGGCACCGACGGCATGCTCGGCATGCTGGTGCTCGCGATCAAGGACCTGCACCACCTGCTCGACGTGGCCGACCTGACCGCCGCCATGAGCGTCGAGGCCCTGCTCGGCACCGACCGCGTGTTCGCCGCCGACCTGCACGCCCTGCGCCCGCACCCCGGCCAGGGCCGCAGCGCCCGGCGCATGGCCGAGCTGCTCGCCGGCTCCGAGATCATGGAGTCGCACCGCGGCCCGGACTGCACCCGAGTCCAGGACGCCTACTCGCTGCGCTGCTCGCCCCAGGTGCACGGCGCGGCCCGGGACACCGTGGCCTACGCCGAGACCGTGGCCGACCGCGAACTGGCCTCGTCCGTGGACAACCCCGTGGTGCTGCCGGACGGCCGGGTCGAGTCCAACGGCAACTTCCACGGCGCGCCCGTCGCGTACGTGCTGGACTTCCTGGCCATCCCGGTCGCGGACGTGGCGAGCATCGCCGAGCGCCGCACCGACCGGATGCTCGACGTCAACCGCTCGCACGGCCTGCCGCCGTTCCTGGCCGACGACCCGGGCGTCGACTCGGGCCACATGATCGCCCAGTACACGCAGGCCGCGATCGTGTCCGAGCTCAAGCGCCTGGCGGTGCCCGCGTCCGTCGACTCGATCCCGAGCAGCGCGATGCAGGAGGACCACGTCTCCATGGGCTGGTCCGCCGCGCGCAAGCTGCGCAAGGCCGTGGACGGGCTGCGGACCGTGCTGGCGATCGAACTGCTGACCGCCGCCCGCGCGCTGGACCTGCGCGCACCCCTCAAGCCGGCGCCGGCGACCGCCGCGGCCGTGGCCAAGCTCCGCGAACTCGTGCCGGGTCCCGGCCCGGACCGCCACCTGGCCCCCGAGATCGCCGCCGCCGAAGACCTGATCCGAAGTGGAGCCCTCTGATGGTGCAAGCCGACCGTGGCACGCAGCTGACCGCCCGCAACTGGCAGACCGAGGCCGCGCTGCGGATGTTCCACAACAACCTCGACCCGGCCGTGGCCGAGCGCCCCGAGGACCTGGTGGTCTACGGCGGCACCGGCAAGGCCGCCCGCGACTGGCCGAGCTTCCACGCCATCAGTCGGGAGCTGGCGTCGCTCAAGGAGGACGAGACGCTGCTGGTGCAGTCCGGCCGTCCCGTCGGCGTCATGCGGACCCACGAGTGGGCGCCGCGCGTGCTCATCGCCAACTCGAACCTGGTGCCGGACTGGGCGAACTGGCCCGAGTTCCGCCGCCTGGAGGCCGAGGGCCTGACCATGTACGGCCAGATGACGGCCGGCTCGTGGATCTACATCGGCACCCAGGGCATCCTCCAGGGCACCTACGAGACGTTCGCGGCCGTGGCGCGCAAGCGGTTCGGCGGCACGTTGAAGGGCACGCTGACCGTCACCGCGGGCCTGGGCGGCATGGGCGGCGCGCAGCCGCTGGCCGTCACCATGAACGAGGGTGTCGCGCTGTGCGTCGAGGTCGACCGGCACCGCGCCGAGCGCCGCGTCGAGACCCGCTACCTGGACGAGATCGCCGACGACATCGACGACGCGATCGCCCGCTGCCTCAAGGCGAAGGCCGAGGGCCGCGCGCTGTCCGTGGGCCTGATCGGCAACGCCGCCGAGGTGCTGCCCGAACTGCTGCGCCGCGAGGTGCCGGTGGACGTCGTCACCGACCAGACCTCCGCGCACGACCCGCTGGCCTACCTGCCCAAGGGCGTGGCGGTCGAGGACTGGCACGACTACGCCGAGAAGAAGCCGGACGAGTTCACCGACCGGTCCCGCGAGTCCATGGCCGAGCACGTCGAGGCGATGGTCGGCTTCCAGGACCGCGGCGCGGAGGTGTTCGACTACGGCAACTCGATCCGCGGCGAGGCCAAGCTCGGCGGCTACGAGCGGGCGTTCGACTTCCCCGGCTTCGTCCCCGCCTACATCCGGCCGCTGTTCTGCGAGGGCAAGGGCCCGTTCCGGTGGGCCGCGCTGTCCGGCGACCCGGCCGACATCGCCAAGACCGACCGGGCGATCCTGGAGCTGTTCCCGGAGGACGAGCAGCTCGCGCGGTGGATCAAGATGGCCGGCGAGCGGGTCGAGTTCCAGGGCCTGCCCGCGCGGATCTGCTGGCTGGGCTACGGCGAGCGGCACCTCGCGGGCCTGAAGTTCAACGAGATGGTGGCCTCGGGCGAGCTGTCCGCGCCGATCGTGATCGGCCGCGACCACCTCGACTGCGGGTCGGTGGCCTCGCCCTACCGGGAGACCGAGGCGATGGCCGACGGCTCCGACGCCATCGCGGACTGGCCGCTGCTCAACGCCCTGGTCAACACCGCCTCCGGCGCGACCTGGGTGTCCATCCACCACGGCGGCGGCGTCGGCATCGGCCGGTCCATCCACGCCGGCCAGGTGACCGTGGCGGACGGGACCGAGCTGGCGGCGCGGAAGATCGAGCGGGTGCTGACCAACGACCCCGGCATGGGCGTAATCCGGCACGTGGACGCGGGCTACCCCGAGGCCGCGGCGGTCGCCGCGGACAAGGGCGTGCACATCCCGATGGCGCACAATGACTGACCTCGCGGACATCGCGTCGGTCGGCCGGGACGCGCGGCGCGGCGGCTACTCGCGGCACGGCTTCGACCGCGCCGAGATCGAGCTGCGGCAGTGGTTCACCGAGGAGGCCACGCGGCGCGGGCTGGACGTCCAGCCCGACCGCAACGGCAACCTGTGGGCGTGGTGGGGCAAGCCGGGGCCGGGCGCGGTCGTGACCGGCAGCCACCTGGACTCCGTGCCCGGCGGCGGCGCGTTCGACGGCCCGTTGGGCGTGGTCTCGGCCCTGCAAGCCATAGACCTTCTCCGCGCTAAAAATTTTAGTCCGGTGAAGTCAATTGCTTTGGTCGTGTTCGTGGAGGAGGAGGGCGGGCGCTTCGGCGTCGCCTGCCTCGGGTCGCGGCTGATGACCGGGGCGATCTCGCCGGAGGCGGCGTGCAAGCTGACCGACCCGGACGGCGTGAGCTTCGGCGAGGCCGCGCACAAGGCCGGGTTCGACCCGTTGCGGATGGGGCGGGACGACCAGGCGCTGCGCAGCATCGGGCAGTTCGTGGAGCTGCACGTCGAGCAGGGACGCGGACTGGACGTGCCGGTCGGGCTCGCGTCCTCGATCCTGGCGCACGGGCGGTGGCGGTTCACCTTCACCGGCGAGGGCAACCACGCCGGGGCGACGCTCATCGAGGACCGGCGCGACCCGATGCTGCCCGCCTCCCAACTCGTCCTGGCGGCGCGGCGGGCGGCGACCGGTGGCGCGCGGGCGACCGTCGGCCGGATCGTGCCGAACCCCGGCGGCACCAACGTGATCGCGTCTTCGGTGGACGTGTGGTTGGACGCCCGCGCCGGCGACGACGCCCGCACGCGCGAGGTCGTGGAGGCCATCAGCAAGGCGGCCTACGCGGCGTCGGTCGAGGAGGGCTGCGAGGTCCGGGTCACCGAGGAGTCCTACGGCGACACCGTGCACTTCGACAGCGCGCTGCGGGACGAGATCTCCGGCGTGCTGGGCGGGGTCCCGGCGCTGCCGACCGGCGCGGGCCACGACGCGGGCATCCTCGCCGGGCACGTCCCGACCGCGATGCTGTTCGTGCGCAACCCGACCGGCGTGAGCCACGCGCCGGCCGAGCACGCGGAACCCGACGACTGCGCGGCCGGCGTGGTCGCGCTCGCCTCGACCCTGGAGCACCTGGCCGGATGAAGAGCTTCTGGTGCGAGCGGGCGTGGCTGCCGGACGGCGTCGCGTCCCGAGTTCTGGTCCGGGCGGACCGGGGGAGGATCGTATCCGTGTCCACTGTGGACACGATTCCGCTGGGCTGCGAACGCCTGTACGGCATGGTGTTCCCGGGTTTCGCCAACGCCCACTCGCACGCTTTCCACCGCGGCCTGCGCGGTCGGACGCACGGCGACGGCGGCACGTTCTGGACGTGGCGCGACCGCATGTACGAGCTGGCGTCGTCGCTGACGCCCGACTCGTACCTGCGGCTCGCGCGGGCCGTGTACGCCGAGATGGCGGTGGCCGGCGTGACGGCGGTGGGGGAGTTCCACTACCTGCACGACGGCGGCAACGAGATGGGCGAGGCGCTGCGGCAGGCCGCGCTGGACGCCGGCCTCCGGATCACCCTGTTGGACGCTTGCTACCTGGCCGGTGGCATCGGGCAGCCGGTGAGCGGCGTGCAGGAGCGGTTCTCCGACGGCACCGGCGAGAAGTGGGCCGCCAGGGTGTCCGACCTGCGCGAGGACGACAACACGAGGATCGGCGCGGCCATCCACTCGGTGCGCGCTGTGCCACGTGAAACGTTGTCGCTGGTAGCGGGCGCGTTCCCCGAACGGCCGCTGCACGTCCACCTGTCGGAGCAACCTGCGGAGAACCAGGCGTGCCTGGACGCCTACGGCCTGACCCCGACCGAACTGCTGGCCGAGGCGGGCGCGCTGTCACCCCGGTTGACCGCCGTCCACGCCACCCATCTGTCCACTTCGGACATCTCGGCGCTCGGAAGCGCCGGTGCGGGCGCGTGTTTCTGCCCCACCACGGAAGCGGACCTGGCCGACGGCATCGGCCCGGCCCGCGAGCTGGCGGACGCGGGCAGCCCGCTGTCGCTGGGCAGCGACCAGCACGCGGTGGTGGACCCGCTGCTGGAGGCGCGCGGCCTGGAGCACGGCGAACGCCTGCGCACCGGGCAGCGCGGCCGGTTCGCGCCCGCCGAACTGGTGGCGGCGCTGACCAACCACGCCGCACTCGGCTGGGCCGCCGGTCGCATCGAGGTCGGGCTGCCGGCGGACCTGGTGGCGGTGCGGATGGACTCGGTCCGCACGGCCGGGTGCGCGGACGAGCAGGTCGTGCTGGCCGCCACCGCCTCCGACGTGTCGGTGGTGGTGTCCGGTGGCCGGGTCGTGGCCCGGAACGGGGTCCACGAGACCCTCGGTGACGTGGGCAGGCTGTTGACGGAGGCGCTGTGAGCACCCTGATCACCAACATCGGCGAGCTGACCACCAACGACCCGGACCTGGGGCGGCTGACCGACGCCGCGCTGGTCCTGGCGGGCGGCGAGGTCGCGTGGGTGGGTTCCGCCGCGAATCCCCCGGCCGCCGACACCCGCGTGGACGTCGAGGGGCGTGCCGTGCTGCCCGGCTGGGTGGACAGCCACACGCACCTGGTGTTCGCGGGCGACCGGACCGCCGAGTTCGAGGCGCGGATGGCCGGGAAGCCCTACACGGCGGGCGGCATCGCGACGACGGTGAACGCCACCCGGGCGGCCTCGGACGACGAGCTGGCGGCGGTGATCGCGCGGCACGTGGCCGAGGCGGTCGCGCAGGGCACCACGTACGTGGAGACCAAGACCGGGTACGGCCTGACCGTCGAGGACGAGGTCCGGTCGGCGCGCATCGCGGGGGAGCACGCGGACGAGGTGACGTTCCTGGGCGCGCACCTGGTGCCGCCGGGGGCGGACGCGGACTCCTACGTGGCCCTGGTCGCCGGGGAGATGTTGGACGCGGTCGCGCCTTTTGTGCGGTGGGCGGACGTGTTCTGCGAGCGGGGGGCGTTCGACGAGGACCAGTCGCGAACGGTCCTGAAAGCCGCCGCCGCTCGCGGGCTGGGCCTGCGGGTGCACGGCAACCAGCTCGGCGAGGGTCCGGGCGTGCGGCTGGCGGTGGAGCTGGGCGCGGCGAGCGTCGACCACTGCACTTACCTGTCCACTTCGGACATCGAGGCGCTGGCGGGTTCGAACACCATCGCGACCCTGTTGCCGGCGTGCGACCTGTCCACCCGCCAGTCCCTGCCGCCGGCCCGGGAACTGCTGGACGCGGGCGCGACCGTGGCGCTGGCGAGCAACTGCAACCCGGGCAGCTCGTACACGACGTCCATGGCGTACTGCGTGACCACGGCCGTGTTGCAGATGCGGATGACGGTCGAGGAGGCGGTCCACGCGGCCACCCGGGCGGGCGCGCTGGCGCTGGACCGCGCCGACCTCGGGCACCTGGCGGTGGGTGCGCGGGCGGACGTCCACGTGCTCGACGCGCCCAGCGCGACCCACCTGGCCTACCGCCCCGGCGTGCCGTTGACGCACGCCGTGTGGCGGAAGGGTGAGCGCGTCCGGTAGGCCCTGGCCGGGCCCACCGGGGCGCCGGGTCAGCGGACGATCTCGATCTCGCGGTCGTCGGTGACGTAGCCGGGGCCGGAGACGTACATCGACGCCGACGCGAACGCGGTGCCCCTGCGGAACGCCTCGCCGTTCGCGGTCGGGGTCAGCTCGATCGTCTGCGCGGTGCCCGTGCAGGTCACCGGGCTCTTGTAGTCGCTGCCCGTGGCCACGCCGCCGCCGGACCGCTGGGTCACCGTGAGGTTGACCGAGGTCGGGTAGCCGGCGGGGCACACGATGGTGACCGACACCCGCACGGCCGCGCCGCGCGCCTCCAGAATCGCCGGGGACTCGACTCTGACCGCGCCCAGCGACGGCGACTGGGCGGCTACGTCGGCGCTGCCGGGCAGCACGGACGCGAACACGGCCGCGCCGGCCACGGCCACCACGGCGGCGATCTTCGGGAAGGTCTTCACGTGTTCTCCTTCTCTGGCGGATGAGGTGGAGCAGCCAGGCCCACCAACAGCCCGGCGGTCAGCAGGACGACGGGCAGGTGCCACAGGAAGTCGAACCCGCTGTGCACCACCAGGGCCGCCAACGCGGCGACCGCCCCCGCCCACGGCCCGGCCGCCCGCCGCCGCACGGTGAGCACCACCGCGACCAGCAGGCACGCCACCAGACCGAGTCCGATCGCGCCCAACTCGACGAGCACCTGCAGGTACTCGTTGTGGACGTACCGCATCACGCGCGCGTCCCCGTCCGCCCGCGTCCACACGAACCAGCCGCGCCCGGGTCCGACCCCGATCACCGGGTGCGCGGCGGCCAGCCGCAGGGCGGCGTCCAGCGCACCCTCGCGGTCCGGCGAGGCCAGCGTCAACCGCCCGGCCAGCAGCGTCTCCAGGCGCGGCGCGCCGAACACCCCGGCGGCCACGCACGCGACCGCCAGCACGGCGACCCGGACCCGGCCACCGGTCCGTTCGAGCAGGTGGGCGCCCGAGACGCCGACCACGAGCCCGGCGACGGCGAGCAGCACCTGCGCGGGCCGTGCCACCGGGAACGAGGGCGCCAGCGCAGCCAACGCGACCAGCGCACCCACCGCCGGCGCGGCGAGGTTCCCGAGCACCTTCCGCGGCCCGGCAACGACACAGGCCACGACCAGCGCCACACCGAGCGCGATCACGCCGGCCCGGCTGAGCGTCGCGCCCAGCCCCACCAGCAGCAGGCACACGAGCGGCGCCTTCTTGCCGCCGACCACGGCGAACACGGCGAGCGCGGCCAGCAACGCGGCGGCGGCGTTGGGGTAGGTCAACGTGGAGGAGCCGCGAGCCAACCCGTCCGCCACCACCGACCAGGACGGGACGCGCCACACCACGGCGGCCCAGCCGGTGACCCCGACCGCGACCCCGACCCAGACCAGGACGTCCCCGCACGACTCCCGGGCCCGCTCCGGCGCTTGCCGCACCACGACGACCCCGGCCACCAGGCACCCGACCGCCGCGACCACGGGCAGCCCGGCCACGAGGTCCCCGGCCAGCCCGCCCCGGACCAGCGCCCACGACGCCAACGCCCCACAGGCCAACACCACGGGCCCGCGCAGCGAGTTCCGATCAGTGGTCACAGCGAGCAGGAGGGCGGCCCCGGCCAACACCCCGGACAACACCCGGCCAGGCAGGTAGTACCCGCCCTGGGCGACGACGGCGGCGGCGACGGCCCCGAGGAGCAGCAGAACAGGCGGCGCCAAGGCGACCTCGCCGCGCGCGCGAACACCCCCCATGCAAGGCCCTCCCCAGCCTCGACCCCGCCACCGGGGCAGCGGGTTGCGGGGATCCTAACCGGTGAATCACCCGATCGGGGTTCATTGCGGACAACGGGACACGAAGAGCGCAAGGCCAACCGCAGCCCGCCGCCGCGGTCGTGCGGGGTGGGGGTGGTGTGATGTGCACGGCGGGTGGGCCAGCTTGTCCGCGTGCGACCCTGGCGGACGTGGACGCCAAGGCAGGGGGGAATGGTCATGGATGAGGGTTCGGCGCGGGCCGGGGTGGGTTCAGCGCTTGACGCGATCGTCAGCGGTGGGCCGGCAGAACGTGAGCGGGCCGCCAACGTGCTTGTCGACGCACCCGACGCAGAGTTGGACGCGACGCTGCTGCGATCGTTCGACCTGGCCTGCGCCGACGGCGACCGGGCCCGCGCCGAGCTCATCAGCAGGATCCTCGCGGAACGAGACCCCGACCGCGACCCGGTCTACACCGTGCAGCTCCGCGACGGTCACGCGAACCTGCGGGAACGCGCACCGCGGATGGCGGCCCTGCTGGAGTGGTTGAACGGTGAGTTCCCCCTGGGCACGGAGGAATGGGGCTTCCCCAGACTGCGGCGCCTGGAGCCGGTGCGGCGCTACGCCGAGCAGTTGGCGCGAGCCGGGTTGATCGCTCGCTGCGCCGCCGCGGTGGGGTTGGGCGACACCGCGGACCCCGCCGCACTGCCCGTTCTGGCAACGGCACTGCGGGACCCGCATCGCACGGTCCGGGCGACCTCCGCGCAAGCCGTTCGTCGGCTGTGGGCGGCGCTGCGGGGTGAGGTCGACCTGGAACCGGTGCGTGAACCGCTCGTGGACCTGCTGCGGGATCCCGCCCGCTCCGTGCGCCTGGAAGCGGCGCGGACCCTCTGCGTGGTGGGCGAGGTCGAACCCGTCCGGGCCGCCCGCGACCGCCTGTCCCGGTGGAGCCGGCGGGACCGACAGGAGATGCGGGCGATCCTGTCGGGCGAGATCCCACCGCTGCCGAAGACCTGGATCGGTGAGCGGCCCGGTGGCTGACCCGTCGAACGTCGCCTAGCCGGTTGAACGCGGCGAGGGGCACCTGTCGCAAGACAGGTGCCCCTCGCCGCGTTCGAACCCGGACTTCAGTCCTCGAAGTCGTCCTGGTCGTCACGCGCCAGGTAGGTCGCGAACCGCTCGATCGCCGTCTCGAACTCCGGGTTCGCGTCGACGAACGAGCGCAACCGGTCGGCCAGCCAGGCGAGGGTCACTTCTTCCTCGCCCCGCCGGCTCTCCAGCTCCTCGATGCCGCGATCGGTGAAGTACATGCCGGCCTACTCGAACGCCTTCGCGATCAGCTCGCGCTGCTCGACCTCGTGCACCTTGGACGAACCGGCCGACGGCGCGGCCATCGGGCGGCGCGACACGCGCTTGAGGTTGAACCGCGTGGGCAGCAGTTCCGGCAGGGCCAGGCCCAGGAACGGCCACGCGCCCTGGTTCGCCGGCTCTTCCTGGACCCAGCGCAGCTCGGTCGCGTTCGGGTAGCGCTCCAGCGCCTCCGTCAGCTTCCGCGCCGGCACCGGGTAGAGCTGCTCCAGGCGGACCACGGCGGTGTCGGTGCGGCCCAGCTTCTCCTGCTCCGCGACCAGCTCGTAGTACACCTTGCCGCTGCACAGCAGCACGCGCTTGACCGCCGACGGGTCGCCCGCGCGGGCGTCGTCGATGACCGAGTTGAAGCGGTCCTCGACGAAGTCCTCGACCGGGGACGTCGCGGCCTTCAGGCGCAGCATCGACTTCGGGGTGAACACCACCAGCGGCCGGTTCACGCCGTCGAGGGCGTGGCGGCGCAGCAGGTGGAAGTAGTTCGCCGGGGTCGACGGCACGGCGATGGTCATCGAGCCCTCCGCGCACAGCTGGAGGAAGCGCTCGATGCGGCCGGACGTGTGGTCCGGGCCCTGGCCCTCGTGGCCGTGCGGCAGCAGCAGCACGACGTCCGAGCGCTGGCCCCACTTCGCCTCACCGGACGAGATGAACTCGTCGATGATCGGCTGCGCGCCGTTGACGAAGTCGCCGAACTGCGCCTCCCACAGCACCAGCGCGTCCGGGTTGGCCACCGAGTAGCCGTACTCGAAGCCCAGCGCCGCGAACTCCGACAGCACCGAGTCGTAGACCATGAACTTGCCCTGGTCCTCGGAGAGGTGCTGCAACGGGGTGTACTCGTCGGACTTCTTGCGGTCCACCAGCGTGGCGTGCCGCTGCACGAACGTGCCGCGCCGCGAGTCCTGGCCGGCCAGGCGGACCGTGCGGCCCTCCAGCACCAGCGAGCCGAACGCCAGCAGCTCGGCGAACGCCCAGTCGATGCCGCCCTCGCGGGCCATCTTCGCGCGCCGCTCCAGCACCGGCTTCACGCGCGGGTGGGGGGTGAAGCCCTCGGGCAGGTCCACGTGCGCGTCGGCGATCTTCTCGATCGTCTCGCGCGGGATGCCGGTCGGCAGCTTGGTCGGGACCTGCTGCTCGGCCTCCACCGACGGCGACGCCTTGATCGGGTGCTTCTCCAGCTCGCGCACCTCGTTGAAGACGTGCTCCAGCTGCGAGGAGAAGTCCTGAAGGGCCTTCTCGGCCTCCTCGACGGAGATGTCGCCGCGGCCGATCAGCGACTCGGTGTAGATCTTGCGCACCGAGCGCTTGGTGTCGATCACGTCGTACATCGCCGGCTGCGTCATCGAGGGGTCGTCGCCCTCGTTGTGGCCGCGGCGGCGGTAGCAGACCATGTCGATCACGACGTCCTTGTTGAACGCCTGCCGGTAGTCCACCGCCAGCTTCGCGACCCAGTAGCACGCCTCCGGGTCGTCGCCGTTCACGTGGAACACCGGCGCGCCGATCATCTTCGCCACGTCGGTCGAGTACTTCGACGAACGCGAGTGCTCGGGCGCGGTGGTGAAGCCGACCTGGTTGTTCACCACGACGTGCACGGTGCCGCCGGTGCGGTAGCCGCGCACCAGGGCGAGGTTCAGGGTCTCGGCCACGACGCCCTGGCCCGCGAACGCGGCGTCGCCGTGCAGCGCGACCGGCAGCACGGTGAAGCCCTCGCCGCCCTTGTCGAGCATGTCCTGCTTGGCCCGGACGATGCCCTCCAGCACCGGGTCCACGGCCTCCAGGTGCGACGGGTTCGCGGTCAGCGACACCTTGGTCTCGCCGTCGCCGAACATCCGGAAGTACTTGCCCTCGGCGCCCAGGTGGTACTTGACGTCGCCGGAGCCGTGCGCCTGGCCCGGGTCGAGGTTGCCCTCGAACTCGCGGAAGATCTGCGAGATCGGCTTGCCGACGATGTTGGCCAGGACGTTCAGCCGGCCGCGGTGCGGCATGCCGATGACGACCTCGTCCAGCTCGTGCTCGGCGGCCTTGTCCAGCACCGCGTCCAGCAGCGGGATGACCGTCTCGCCGCCTTCCAGCGAGAACCGCTTCTGGCCGACGTACTTGGTCTGGAGGAACGTCTCGAACGCCTCGGCGGCGTTGAGCTTGGACAGGATGTACTTCTGCACGGTGGCCGGCGGCTTCTCGTGCGGCACCTCGACGCGCTCCTGGATCCAGAGGCGCTCCTCCGGGTCCAGGATGTGCATGTACTCGACGCCGACCGTGCGGCAGTACGAGTTGCGCAGCACGCCCAGGATGTCGCGCAGCTTCATCCGCTCCTGGCCCGCGAACCCGCCGACCGGGAACTCCCGGTCCAGGTCCCACAGGGTCAGGCCGTGCGACAGGACGTCGAGGTCCTGGTGGCTGCGCTGGCGGTAGTTCAGCGGGTCCGTGTCGGCCATCAGGTGGCCGCGGGTGCGGAACGCGTCGATCAGCTCGATGACGCGGGCGGTCTTGTCGACCGCGCCCTCGGGGATGTCGGCGACCCAGCGGATCGGCTCGTAGGGCAGCCGCAGCGACGTGAAGACGTCGTCGTAGAAGCCGTCCTCGCCCAGCAGCAGCTGGTGGATGCGCTTGAGGAACTCGCCGGACTCCGCGCCCTGGATGATGCGGTGGTCGTAGGTCGAGGTCAGCGTGATGATCTTGCTGACGCCCATCTCGACCAGCGCCTGCTCGCTGGTGCCCTGGAAGTGCGCGGGGTACTCCATCGCGCCGACGCCGATGATCGCGCCTTGGCCTGCCGTCAGGCGCGGCACCGAGTGGTTGGTGCCGATCGTGCCCGGGTTGGTCAGCGAGATCGTGGTGCCGGAGAAGTCCTCGGTGGTCAGCGAGCCGGACCGGGCCTTGCGGATCAGGTCCTCGTAGGCCTGCCAGAACTGCGTGAACGTCATGTTCTCGCAGCCCTTGATGGAGGCCACCACGAGCGAGCGGGAGCCGTCCTTGCCGGGCAGGTCGATCGCGAGGCCGAAGTTCACGTGCTCGGGCGTGACCACGAACGGCTTGCCGTCGACCTCGGCGTAGTGCCGGTTCATGTTCGGGTACGCGTGCAGCGCCCGCACCACCGCGTAGCCGATCAGGTGGGTGAAGGAGACCTTCCCACCGCGGGTCCGCTTGAGGTGGTTGTTGATCACGATGCGGTTGTCGGCCAGCAGCTTCGCGGGCACGGCGCGCACGCTCGTCGCGGTCGGGACGGTGAGCGACAGCTCCATGTTCTTCGCGATCGCCGCCGCCGCGCCGCGCAGCTGCTTCTGCTCCGCGCCGGCCGAGGGCTGCACCGGCGTGGCCTTGGCGGCCTGCGCGGGCGCCGGCTTCGCGGGAGCGGCCTGCTGCGGCTTCGCTGCGGGCTTCGCGGGCTGCGGCTTGGTCGCGGTGGCCGTCGGGGCCGCCGTGCCGTTGTCGGTGGCCGCGGTGGTGGTCGTGGACGCCGCCGCCGTGGCCGCGCCGTTGCCCGACCGCTGCGTCGACTTGTAGTCGGCGAAGAAGTCGTGCCAGGCCGGGTCTACGGACGACGGGTCGGCGAGGAACTGCTCGTACATCTCCTCGACCAGCCACTCATTGGGGCCGAACTGTGAAGCAGGACTGCTGCTGGACACGGCTGGCGCTCGCCTCTATCCATCTCGCTCTTGGTAATGACTCACTCATGGTCAGGCTAGTCCCCCGTCTGGTGCAGTTCATACACAGGAGGGGCCGGGCAAGGAGTGCTCGATCACAGGATCGATCCCGAGGTCGGTCACGTTATGGGTGCTTGAGCTGTTCTTGAGGTATCAGCCCAGGTCCGTCTCGTTCGGTGCGCCCTTGTGAGGTGCCGTGGCGTCGAGGATGCACCACCCGTCCGGCGCATCGCGCGGTGACGTGGCGAGCGCCACGGTTTCCCTGGTCGTCACCGGCCCGTCGCGCGCTGTTTGGGTGGTGCGTGGTGCTTGACCTGCATGTTCAACGAGATGGTTGACAACGGTGTGGTGTGGTCGTACGGTTTGTTCAACCGAGAGGTTGAGTAAGGAGAACGGCAGTGGAGGACCGGCTTTCGCGGGTGTTCGCGGCTCTGGCGGACCCCATTCGGCGCGACATGGTCGCCCGGCTCGCGGTGGCGGACGCCACCGTGAACGAGCTGGCCGAGCCCTACGCCGTGACCGTGCAGGCGGTGTCCAAGCACCTCAAGGTGCTGGAGGACGCCGGACTGGTCAGTCGGAGTCGGCAGGCCCAGCGGAGGCCCGTGCACCTGGAAGCGGAGGTGTTCGACCTGATGACCAAGTGGATCGAGCGCTACCGGCGGGAGGCCGAGCAGCGTTACCAGCGGCTCGACGCCGTCCTCGCCGAGCTGGCGGCGGACGAGCCGGACACCCGGACCCGGAAGGAAGACGCGTCATGAGCACCACCACGCACCACGAGACCACCATCGCGGCCCACCCCGAGCTGCCCACCATCGAGATCGTGCGCGAGTTCGACGCGCCGCCCGCGGCGGTGTTCCGGGCGCACGTCGAGCCGGAGCTGGTCAAGCGCTGGCTGGGCCCGCGCGGGCTGGAGATGGAGGTCGTCACCTGGGACGCCCGCACCGGCGGCGAGTACCGCTACGTGCACCGCGACCAGCAGGGCGAGTACCGCTTCTACGGGTCGTTCCACGAGATCCGGCCGGCGGAGCGGATCGTGCAGACGTTCACCTGGGAGGGCTACCCGGACGGGGTGAGCCTGGAGACCCTGACCCTGGAGGACCTCGGCGACGGCCGCACCCGGCTGCGCGGGGTGAGCGTCTTCGAGAGCACGGAGGCCCGCGACATGGCGGTGTCGAGCGGCATGGACACCGGCGTCATCGAGGGCTACGAGCGGCTGGACGACCTGCTGGCCGAGCAGCCGGCGAAGTGACCCGTCCCAACCCGCCCGGACGCCCCCACGGCGCGCCGGGCGTGTTGGCGTGCCGACGAGGGGCCGGCACGGCCGCGCAGCGGTGAGGCGGGGGCGGGGTTGGCGCGGGGCGGGACGGTCGGCGGGGCTGGGTGGTCGGCGGGGCTGGGCGGTGTGGCGCGGTGGCGGGGGTCGGTCAGCGGCTCGGTGTCGGTGTCGCGCGGTCGGAGGTGTCCGCGGTGTGCGTGGCGGTGCTGTGGGACCACAGGCGGGCGTACAGGCCGCCGGCTGCCAGCAACTCGTCGTGGGTGCCCTGTTCGGCGATGCGGCCCTCGGACAGCACCACGATCCGGTCCGCCCGCGCGGCTGTCGCCAGGCGGTGGGCCACCACGAAGGTCGTCCGGGAGCCCGCGAGGTGGTCGCCGGCCGCCAGGACCGCCGATTCCGTCGACGGGTCCAGCGCCGCCGTCGCCTCGTCGAGCAGCAGCAGGGACGGCTGGACCAGCTCGGCCCTGGCCAGGGCGATCAACTGCCGCTGCCCGGCCGACAGGTTCTGGCCCCGTTCGCCCACCTGCTGGTGGAACGCCGAAGGCAGCGACGCGACCGTGTGCAGCGCCCCGACCGAGCGCACCGCCCGCTCCACCTCCGCCCGCGACGCCGCCGGCCGGCCGTACGCCACGTTGTCCGCCACGTCCCCGCCGAACAGGTGCGCCTCCTGCGGCACGACGCCCAGGTGCCGCCGGAACTCGCCCAGGTCGTACCGGCGGACGTCCACGCCGTCCACCAGCACCTGCCCGTCGGTCACGTCGTAGAACCGGGCCACCAGCTTCACCAGCGTCGACTTGCCCGCTCCCGTCTCGCCCACCAGCGCCACCGTCTCGCCCGGGGCCACCCGCAGCGACACGCGGTCCAGCGCCGGGCGGGACGTGCCGGGGTAGGCGAACGTCACGTCGCGGAGTTCGACCTCGCCGCGCAGGCTCGGCACCGCGACCGGCTCCGGCGCGGGCGGCACGCTGGTCGGGGTGCGCAGCAGGTCGCCGATCCGGCTCAGGCCCACCCGCGCCTGCTGGTACCCGTCGAACACGCCCGACAACTGGTACAGCGGCGCGAAGAACAACCCCAGGTACAGCACGAACGCCAGCAGCACGCCCGGCGACAGCGTCCCCTCGGCCACCCGGTACGCGCCGACCACCAGGATCGCCGCCTGCGCCACCCCCGACAGCAGCGCCAGGAACGGGAAGTACGTCGCGATGTACCGCTGCGCCCGGATGCGGGACCGCCGGTAGGCGTCGCTGCGCTCCGCGAACGCCTCCGCCGAGCGCGCCTCCCGCGTGTACGCCTGCGACACCCGCAGCCCGGTCACGTTCTCCTGGAGGTCCGCGTTGACCGCGCTGATCCGCTCCCGCGCCTGCGCGTACGCCCGCGACGACAGCCGCTGGAAGATCACCGTCGCCACCGCCAGCACCGGCAGCACGGCCAGCGCCACCAGCGCCAGCGACGGGTCGGTCACCACCAGTGCCACCGCGATGCCCACCACGGTCAGCACGCTGATCACGAACGTGGTCAACCCGGTCTGCAGGAAGCTCGACAGCGCGTCCACGTCCGTGGTCATCCGGGTCATGATCCGGCCGGCCATCTCGCGCTCGTAGTAGTCCAGCCCCAACCGCTGGAGGTGCGCGTAGCTGCGCACCCGCAGCAGGTAGAGCAGCCGTTCACCGACCCGCGACGTGACCACGGTGCCCGCCGCCGCCGACACCCACCCCAGCGCCACCAGCACCAGCCCGATCCCCGCCGCGAGCCACAGCCACCGGGCGTCGTGCCCCAGCACGCCCCGGTCCACGCCCAGCCGGACCAGGTTGGGCAGCAGGATCGCCAGCGCCGAGTCGACCACCAGCAGCCCGCCCACGCCGACCATCGCCCAGCGCACCGGCCGCAGCAGGGTGCGCAGCCGGAAGCCCGGGTCGGGCGCGCGGGGGTCCTCGCCGTGCAGCACCGGCTGCTCCAGCGCCGGCGGCAGCGCGTGCACCCGCTCCATCAGCTCGGGGGTGGGCGGTGTGCCGCCGAGCAGCGCGGACGTGCCGCCGCCGCCGCGCGGACCCTTGGGCACCCGGGCCGCTCCCGCCGCGCGGTTCGCCGCCCGCACGGCCAGCTCGTCCTCGTCCGACGACGGCCACAGCTCCGGCGTCACCCCGTCCGGACCGGGTTCCAGCGCCACGTCCGCGCGCGGGTCCACCTGCTCGATCGCCTCGCCCGGACCGGCCAGCAGCTCCCGGTACAGCGGGCACCGCTCGTGCAGCTCCTCGTGCGTGCCCACGTCGACCACCCGGCCCGCGTCCAGCACGGCGATCCGGTCGGCCAGCGCCAGCGACGACCGCCGGTGCGCGATCACGATCGTCGTCCGGGTGGCTGTGACCTGCGCCAACGTGTGGTGGATCGCCGCCTCGGTGGCCGCGTCGACCGCCGACGTCGCGTCGTCGAGCACCAGCACCCGCGGGTCGGACAGCAGCGCCCGCGCCAGCGCCACCCGCTGCCGCTGCCCGCCCGACAGCGTCAGCCCGCGCTCGCCGACCACCGTGTCGTACCCGTCGGGCAGCGCCGAGATGAACCCGTGCGCCTCGGCCGCCCGCGCCGCCGCCTCCACCTGCTCGTCGGACGCGTCCGGCAGCCCGTAGGCGATGTTGGCCCGCACGGTGTCGGAGAACAGGAACGCCTCCTCGAACACCACCCCCACCGCGCGCCGCAACGACTCCAGCCGCAGCTCCCGCACGTCCACCCCGCCGACCCGGATCGCGCCCGCGTGCACGTCGTAGAACCGGGGCAGCAGCAGCGACACCGTCGACTTGCCCGACCCCGCCGTGCCCACCACGGCCAGCGTCTCGCCCGGCGCGACCTTCAGCGACACGTCCGACAGCACCGGCTCGCGGCGCGTGTACCCGAAACCCACCTGGTCCAGCTCCACCGACACCGCGCCGGAGGGCACCTCCGCCGACCCGTCCACCACGTCGGGCTGCGAGTCGATCAGCTCGTACACCCGCTCCACGCCCGCCCGCGCGAGCTGCGCCGTCACCATCAGGCTCGACAGCAGCCGCGTCGGACCGACCAGGTTCGCCACGTAGGTCGCGAACGCCAGGAACGTGCCCAGCGACACGTCACCGCGCAGCGCCAGCCACCCGCCCAGCGCCAGCACCGCGACCTGCCCCACGAACGGCAGCGCCGTCAGCGTCGCGGTGGGCCGGGACGTGAGCCGCGCGGCCCGCATCCGCTCGGCGAACAGGACCTGCGCCCGCTCCTCCAGCCGCGCGACCTCGCGCTCCTCCTGCCCGAACCCCTTGACCACCCGCACGCCGGTGACGGTCTCCTCGACGTGCTGCGCCACGTCCGCCGCCCGTTGCTGCGCCGACCACGTGGCCGGGAACAGCGTGAGCCGGCTGCGCCCCGCCACCAGCGCCACCGCGGGCACCACGACCAGCGCGATCAGCGTGAGCAGCGGCGACAGCCAGAACATCGCCACCAGCGCCGCCAGGGCGAACACGACCGTGCCGAACGCGAGCGGTGTCATCGACAGCAGGCTGTTGACCAGCTGGAGGTCGGTGATCGACCGCGACACCACCTGCCCGGTGCGCAACGCGTCCTGCTTGGGCCCGTCCAGCCGCTGCACGGCGTGGAACACGGCCTGCCGCAGGTCGTGCTGCACGTCCACGGCCAGCCGCCCGCCCAGGAACCGCCGCACGAACGCCGTGCCGAACGTCAGCAGCTCCAGGCCGACGAGCACGGCGGCGAGCACCGCCAACCGGTCGGTGCGTCCCGCCATCGCGTCGTCCACCGCGAGCTTGATCAGCAGCGGGCCGACGGCCTGGAGACCCACCCCGACGACGGCGGCCAGCACCGACCACACCACGAGCGCCCGGTGCTTCCAGCAGGCGGTGGCGAGGCGGCGGATCCAGCCCTGGCGAGTAGTCACGCCACCAACCCTAGGTCGGACCCGCGAGGCCGCGTCGGCCTGTCGCGCCGTCCTTCCCGCCGATGACGCTCTTCGATCGGCGGGAAAGACGGCGCGTTGGGCCGACTTTCCGGCGGCCTCGCCCGCCGCGACGGAGTCGCGGCGGTTCAACACAGCCACGAGCCCGTCAAGATCACTGGATCAGGTGATGTCCTTGCGCTGAGTAGCCGCCCAGCCGCCCAGGAAGAAGATCGTCGTCCACACCAGGAAGATCAACCCGCTCAGCCACCAGTCGAACGCGCCCAGCGCGCCCGCGGAGAACCGGATCCCTTCCAACAGGTCGTCGGGCACCACACCGGCCGACGACAGGAACAGCGACGACGCCACCGAGCCGGTCAACCCGTTCGCCGCGCCGTTGGGCAGGAAGCCGATGACCTGCGACAGACCCTGGATGCCCAGCACGATGTGGATGCCGTTCTCGACGATCAGAATGTAGAGCAGCAGCACCACGGTGGTGCCGACGACGCTGGTCAGCAGTGCCCCGACGCCCACGCCGAACATCGTCATCAGGATCGACGACAGCACGCCCACGCCGGCCAGCGCGAGCCACCCGGCCGCGTCGGGCAGCGCGTTCGCGTCCGAGGTGATCGCGATGCCGATGCTCACCGACGCCACGATCGCGATGCCGTAGATCGCGCCCCACAGGACGTAGACCACCAGTTTCGCGCTCAGCGCCGACACCCGGTTGGGCGCGGTCAGGAACGTCGTGGTGATCGTCTTGCGGTTGATCTCGTTCGCGATCGCCAGGCCGCCGAAGATCATCGGGAAGATGGTGGCCACGTTGATGCTGCGGGCCATCCCGAACAGCGACACCTTCCACTGCGACGGGTCGATGCCGATGACCTCGGTCAGCGCCTCGGCCTCGGTGGAGCTGAGGGCGTCCATCAGGCCCTTGCCGATGAGCCCCGTGACCAGCGCCCAGCCCAGGGCGATCAGCACGGTCGGGATCATCAGGCCCCACCACAGGTTGGTGGTGGTCGTCTTGCGGAACTCCGACTTGATCAGGTTGCCCAGCATCACGCGCCGCCCCCGAGTCCGCCCTGGCCCTGACCCTGCTGGTACGGGTTCTGCTGCTGGTACGGGTCGGGTTGCTGCGGGTAGCCCGGCGGTGGTGTCGGCGGTTGCTGGTGACCGGGCGGGAGTTGCTGCTGGTGGCCCTGCGGCGGGGTCTGGTAGCCCGGCTGCTGGTAGCCCTGTGGCGGGGTCTGGTGACCCGGCTGCTGGTAGCCCGGCGGCGGGGTCTGGTAGCCCGCCGGCGGCGCGTAGTACCCGCTGCCCTGCGGGTGCCCCGCGTACTGGTTCGGGCCCGACGCCGCGAACTGGCCGTTGGTGAGCCGGAAGAACAGCTGCTCCAGGTCGGCCTTCTCCTCCTGGATGCCGTAGATCGACACGCCCGCCTTCAACGCGAGGTCGGCGACCTGCTTGCTCTCCACGCCGGTCACCGCGAGCCGGCCGTCCGGCAGCTGCTCCAGCGCCGTCACGCCGTCCGCCTGCAACGCCGCGACCAGCGCGCCCGTGTCGGACGGCTGCACCAGCACCCGGCTGCGCTGCGAGTCGCGCAGGTTGGCCAGCGGCCCGTAGTACATGGTCTGGCCCCGCGAGATGATCACCACCTGGTCCACGGTCTGCTCGACCTCGGCGAGCAGGTGGCTGGAGATCAGCACCGTCCGCCCGCTGCGCGCGAAGGACTGCAGGAACGACCGCAGCCACGCGATGCCCTCCGGGTCCAGGCCGTTCGCGGGCTCGTCGAGGACCAGCACCTGCGGGTCGCCCAGCAACGCGGTGGCCAGCGCCAACCGCTGCTTCATGCCCAGCGAGAAGCCGCCCGCCTTGCGGTCGGCCGCCTGACCCAGGCCGACCAGGCCCAGGACCTGGTCGGCCCGCTGGTCCGGCACGCCGATCGCCGACGCGTACACCCGCAGGTGGTCGCGGGCGGTGCGCTTGGGGTGGAAGCCCTGCGCCTCCAGCACCGCGCCCACGACCCGCGCCGGGTTGCCGAGCTGGTGGAACGGCCGGCCGTTGATCAGGCCTTGGCCCGCGGTCGGGGTCACCAGGCCGAGCAACATCCGCAGCGTCGTCGTCTTGCCCGCGCCGTTCGGTCCGAGGAAGCCGGTCACGGACCCCGGTTCCACCGTGAAGCTGAGATTCTGCACCGCTGCGACCGGACCGAACTGCTTGGTCAAGCCCTGCACCACGATGCGGCCACTGCCGTCGTGCACGCGTCCCTCCTGGATAGCGCCTGTGCGCGCCATCCTGCCTCAGGAGGGTCAGTCGGGGAGGGCATGTCGCGGTTTCGACACCACGACCGGGATCTCGGTGGTCGGCTCGCTGTCGAGGCGGCCGGTGTCGTGCCGGAACGGGTTGCGCAGCGGCTTGCGCCGCTCGCGGTGCGGCAGGCCCTCGCCGATCAGGTGCTGGTGGGCCATGTTCCACACCTGGCACGGCCACTTCCGGTGCCGCAGCACGCCGGGGCAGGCGCGGCAGCGGCCGTCGGAATCGGGCTGGTGCACGGTCAGCAGCAGCCGCCAGCAGTCCGCCAGCCGGTTGATCTCGGCCCGCGCCAGCGGCACCAGCGCCTCGGCGGCGCCCCGCTCGACGACCTCGTCCAACTGGGCCAGCCGGCGCAGCACCGCGGCGCGCAATGTCTCGTCCACCTCGCTCACATCCTGTCGGCGGCCTGGTCCAGCAGGCGGTGCAGCCTGCGGGTCTGGGTGACCGACATCACAGCCGACTCGCCCGGCGGCGCGACCAGCAGGACCCGGTCGTCCTCGACCAGCACGGTCATGGACCGGTCCCGGCCGAAGGGGTCGTGGCAGTCGATCCAGCCCTGAGGTTCAGCCATGTGCGCTCCGATCGGAGGGTGTGGCATGCGGCGGCGACGACGCCACGCGAGCGGACGAACCCGCTGCGTGACGACGGGGGGTTCCGCTGTGAGCATCGGCCGACCGGGCGTCGTGACTTACCCGTTACCCGCCGAATTCACTCGATTGCTTGAGGAAGGACACAGAACGTGTCCTGTTGGGTCAAGAATTGCGCGCAGATGGCTGGGGTGGCTGGGCACGGCCCGCCGGACCCCGCTAGGATTGGTGCTGCGCGACCCGCTCCCAGTGACCCCCAGGCTGGTTGAGCGGGTCGCGTTTTTCGTGCCCGAAGAGGCGAGAAGACGCGAGAAGGGGCGCCCACCGTGCTGGTGGACGCCCCTTCTTCATGGGATCGGCGTTCTCTAGGCCTCGAACGCCGTGTAGGTCAGGTCGTGCGCCTGCGCGACCGGCTCGTTGGTGAGCAGGCCGTCGTGCACGTTCAGGCCCAGGGCCAGGGACTTGTCCGCGCGCAGCGCCGCCTGCCAGCCCTTGTCGGCCAGGGCCACCGCGTAGGGCAGGGTCACGTTGGTCAGCGCGTAGGTCGAGGTCCGCGGCACCGCGCCCGGCATGTTCGCCACGCAGTAGAAGACCGACTCGTGCACCTGGTAGGTCGGGTCGGCGTGGGTGGTCGGGCGGGAGTCGGCGAAGCAGCCGCCCTGGTCGATCGCGATGTCCACCAGCACCGAGCCGGGCTTCATCTGCGCCACCAGCTCGTTGGACACCAGCTTCGGGGCCTTCGCGCCCGGCACCAGCACCGCGCCGATGACCAGGTCGGCCTCGCGCACGGCCTGCTCGACCGAGTAGCGGTTGGACGTGACGGTGCGCAGCTGCCCGCGGTAGAGGGCGTCGATGTGGCGCAGCCGGTCCACGTTGGTGTCGAGGATCTCCACGTCCGCGCCCATGCCCACCGCGATGGTCGCCGCGTTCAGGCCCGCCACGCCGCCGCCGATGACGACCACGCGCGCCGGGTGCACGCCGGGCACGCCACCGGGCAGCACGCCCCGGCCGCCGGACGGCTTCATCAGCGAGAACGCGCCCACCTGCGGCGCCAGCCGGCCCGCCACCTCGGACATCGGGGCCAGCAGCGGCAGCGCGCCGTTCGCCGTCTGCACGGTCTCGTAGGCGATCGCGGTCGTGCCGGACGCGATCAGCGCCTCGGTCAACGGCCGGTCCGCCGCCAGGTGCAGGTAGGTGAACAGCGTCTGGCCCTTGCGCAGCAGCGGGTACTCCCGCGCGATCGGCTCCTTGACCTTGAGCACCAGGTCGCCCTCGGCCCACACGTCCTCGGCGGTGGCCAGGACCTTCGCACCGGCGGCGAGGTACTCCTCGTCGGTGATGGCGGACCCGAGCCCCGCGCCCGCCTCGACGAACACGTCGTGGCCGCGCAGGGTCAGCTCGTGGGCGCCGGCGGGGGTCAGCGCGACGCGGTACTCGTGGTTCTTGATCTCGCGGGGTACTGAGATCCGCACGGTGGGGCTCCTTCAGCCGTTGTTACGCCAAAGGTCCGGTACTCCGAATCCACTGTCATCGTGCGAGCGGCACTAACCGGCAGGGGTCGGTTTGTGTTGAGTGAACAAGACTGGACGCGCGTTGACACCCGTCACGCCGACGACCTAGCGTGCTCGCGACCGCCCAACTGAACATCGGCCGCGGCGCCCTCCCGGGCGCCGGAACCCGAGCGGGAGAGTCCCCGGCACGTCCGGGGCGCCGAAGGAGCAAGTACCCCGCACACTCTCAGGCAACGAGAACCGCTCGGGCGAGGCGACTCTGGAAAGCGTGCTCACGCGCGCACCCACGGTGCAAGCTGTGCCTGATCGACGGTTCCACCGTCGCGACGCCGCACAGCGAAGCTCTCAGGTCCCAGGACAGAGTGGGGATCCGACCGACCGTGGCTTCAGGAGCGCTGACATGACTTTTCCGGAGAACCTGCTCTACACCGCCGAGCACGAGTGGGTCGACTGGGCGCCGGGTACCCAGGACCCCGTGGCGGTCGGCATCACCTCCTACGCGGCGGAGTCCCTGGGCGACATCGTGTTCGTCCAGCTGCCGAACGTCGGCGAGCGCGTGAAGTCCGGCGACGTGTGCGGCGAGCTGGAGTCGACCAAGTCCGTGAGCGACCTGTACGCGCCGGTCAGCGGCGAGGTCGTGGAGGTCAACCAGGCCGCCGCCGACGACCCGTCGCTGATCAACAACGACCCGTACGGCGCGGGCTGGCTGTTCAAGGTGCGCGTCGAGGACGCGACGGGCCTGCTCACCGCCGGCAAGTACGCGGAACTGACCGGGGACTGACCCGCCGTGGCGATCAGCGTCTTCGACCTGTTTTCCGTCGGCATCGGGCCGTCCAGCTCCCACACGGTAGGCCCGATGCGCGCCGCGACGATGTTCGTGGCGCGCCTGGGACACCGGCTGACGTCCGTGGACCGGGTGCACGTCCAGCTGTTCGGCTCGCTGGGCGCCACCGGGCACGGGCACGGCAGCCCCAAGGCCGTGCTGCTCGGACTGGAGGGCCACAAGCCCGAGGAGGTCGACCCGACGGCCGCCGAGGGGCGCGTGGCCGAGATCCGCGCCTCCCGCCGGCTGCTCCTGGGCGGGGTGCGCGACATCCCGTTCGTCGAGGACACCGACCTGGTGATGCACCGGCGCAAGTCGCTCCCGTTGCACCCCAACGGGATGAGCTTCACGGCGTACTCCGGGGACGAGGTCCTGGACGAGGCCGTGTACTACTCCGTCGGCGGCGGTTTCGTGGTGGACGAGCACGCCACCGGCACCGACCGCATCAAGGCCGACGAGACGGAACTGGCCCACCCGTTCAAGACCGGCGACGAACTGCTGGCGCGGACGCGGGAAACCGGCCTGTCCATCTCGGAGGTCATGCTGGCCAACGAGCTGTCGTGGCGCACGGAGGAGGAGGTCCGCTCGGGCCTGCTCCACATCTGGGGCGTCATGCAGGAGTGCGTCGAACGGGGCTGCACCGAGACCGGCGTGCTGCCGGGCGGCTTGAAGGTCCGGCGGCGCGCGGCCGAGATGCGCCAGCGCCTGGCAGCCGAGCACTACGCCACCGACCCGTTGCGGGTGATGGACTGGGTGACCTTGTTCGCCCTGGCGGTGAACGAGGAGAACGCGGCCGGCGGCCGGGTGGTCACCGCGCCGACCAACGGCGCGGCCGGCATCGTGCCGGCGGTGCTGCACTACTACACCCGGTTCGTGCCGGGTGCGTCCGACGACGGCGTGGTGCGGTTCCTGCTGACGGCCGGTGCGGTCGGCGTGCTGTTCAAGGAGAACGCGTCGATCAGCGGCGCCGAGGTCGGCTGCCAGGGCGAGGTCGGCTCGGCGTGCTCCATGGCGGCGGGCGGACTGGCCGAGGTGCTCGGCGGGACCCCGGAGCAGGTGGAGAACGCGGCCGAGATCGCGATGGAGCACAACCTGGGCCTGACGTGCGACCCGATCGGCGGCCTGGTGCAGATCCCGTGCATCGAACGCAACGCGCTGGCGTCGATCAAGGCCATCACGGCGGCCCGGATGGCCCTGCGCGGAGACGGCTCGCACTTCGTGTCGTTGGACAAGGTCATCAAGACGATGCGCGAGACCGGCAAGGACATGAAGGTCAAGTACAAGGAGACGGCGCGGGGCGGACTCGCGGTCAACGTCATCGAGTGCTAGCAGCGCTGCGCGTGCCTTGCCCTTCGGGCGCGCGCAGCGCGCTTGCTTCTGGGCTTTTCCGTCCTCCCCGTACGGCCTGCCCGAAGGGCTACCACAGATTTCCGCGGGTGCAGCCGAAATTTTTGTGAGGAACGAGCAAAAATTTTAGCGGCACCCGCGGAAATCTGTGGTTGGCTCCGCCAGGCCGTACGGGGAGGACGGAAAAGCCCCCGCTTTTGCTTTTCTCCCCGGGGGCCTGCCCGCCGGCGAGGCTCTTTTAATCTTTAGACTTCACGCTGACGCTCTCAAGCCGAACGCGCTTCGCGCTTTCTTTAGAGCGCTTCGCGCGCCAAAACGCGCGAAGCGCTCGAAAGATCAAAAGCGGCGCTCGCCGCGCGGCAGGCCCCCGGGGGGGGGGGGAAGGGCGTCGGTTCGTTCCCCGCACGGCCTGCCGGAGGCAACCACCCTTGGGGGTTCTTGGCAACCGGTGAAGCGTGGTTGCCAAGAACCCCCAAGCGCGGTTGGGCTGCGCCCAGGCCGTACGGGGAACGAACCGAGGCCCTTCCTTGGGCTAAATAGCCCTTCGAAAAGCGCGCCTGCGGCGTGTCGGGTGTCGCTTGGTGTCAGCGGGTGGTGGGGGTTCGGAAGACGCCTACTCCCTCTAGTAGGCCGCCGATTTCGTGGGCTGCCTCGAAGGGGGACAGGCGGGCGTAGCCGGCCAGGTCCCAGAATTCCGGGTTCTGCCCCGGGGCGCCCACCGAGCGTTCCGCCTCGGTTCGGGCGATGCCGAGGGCCATGCACACCGCCACCGCCGCCTCACGGGGGTCGGCGTAGAGGGCCAGTTCCGCGAAGACCCGGCCCGGCGCCGCGCCCAGGGCGAAGCGGCGCCGGGCTTCCGAGATCAGGGGCTCCATGGCCTCCACTGTGCCACGAGGCGGCCCCGCCAGCAGGTCACGAGCAGAGCACGTCCACGAAGACCGTCTTCTCCTGGTTCAGGTTCGAGATGCGCACCGAGACCGTTCCCGGGCCCGTGAGGTGCTGGTTCTGCACGTCCACGCGTTCCACGTGGCAGCCCGGCTGGTGGTCCACGGTGATCTTGTGGACGCTGACCTCCACCGCCTCCACGTGTGCTTCGTGGAACACGTACAGCTCCGGCGCGTAGTACGACCACTTGGTGTTCGTCGCCCCGTTGGTGTCGGTCCAGGTCACCTTCTGGCCTGCGCGGTGCCCACGGGTACCAGGAGGGCCGCGGCCAGGGCGGTGGCCGCCCCGGCCGCTCGTGCGAGTGGTCTCATGTCCGGTCTCCCCGCGAGTGCGGCGGGACCGGAAGGCGTGCCGCGGCGTCGGGGAGCCTTCCGGCTACCGGTCACCCCTACGCGACCGGCCCCGACGCCGCTGGGCGACGACGATACGCTTCGTGAACACCGCAGGCCAGGGACCTTTGGGCCTCAGGGCAGGACGGCCTCGATCGCCTTGACCACGTCGTCGTCCCCGGGCTCGGTGCGCGGGCGGAAGCGGGCGACGACCTCGCCCTCGGGGGAGATCAGGAACTTCTCGAAGTTCCACTGCACGTCCCCGGCCGTGCCGTCGGCGTCGGCGTGCGCGGTCAGCTCCGCGTACAGCGGGTGCCGGCCGGGGCCGTTCACCTCGACCTTCTCGAACAGCGGGAACGTCACGCCGTAGGTGGTGGAGCAGAACGTCGAGATCTCCTCCGCCGTGCCCGGCTCCTGCCCGGCGAACTGGTTGCACGGGAACCCCACCACGGAGAAGCCGGCGTCGCCGAAGCGCTGTTGGAGCCGCTCCAACCCGGTGTACTGCGGCGTCAGGCCGCACTTCGACGCCACGTTGACCACCAGCAACGCCTTGCCCCGCAACGACCCCAGGCTGCTCGGCTCGCCGGCGAGGGTGTTCACGGCGATGTCGTGGATGCTCATGTCTCCACCCTACGGGGACGGAACACCGTCACCACGACCCGCAGGCCCAACAGGACGCTGATGACCAGCAGGTTGTAACCGAACACCTGGTACAGCGTGATGTCCGGGCCGACCTTCGGGCCGCCGTCCGCGCCGAGCAGGAGCACGGCCATCAGGCCCGCGGTCGCGCCCAGCACGGTCAACATCACCTGGTGCAGCAGGGAGGTCACGAACTGGCGGTCGCGGTCGTCGGCGAACAGCCGCACGCCCAGCCCCAGCCGGCCCTGTTCCAGCGCGCTGGAGATGCGTTCCGCCCGCCGGGGCAGCCGCTTGAGCAGCGGCAGCATCGAGTGCAGTTCCTCGGTCACCGTGCGGCGCAACGACTCCGGGGTCAGGCGTTCGCTGAACTGCCGGTCCGCGAACGCCCGCGACTCCACCACGATGTTGAACCCGGGCGACAGCGCGCCCAGCGTGCCCTCCACGGTCGCCAGCGCCCGGAACACCGCGGCGATCTCCGGCGGGATGCTCAACCCGTACCGGTAGACCAGCTTGAACAGGTCGCCGAACATCTCCACGTCCGGCCGCATCCCGGCACCGAGGTGCCGCGCCATGAACTGCCCGAGCGCGCGTTCCAGTTGCTGCTCGTCGATCTCGTCGGGCCGGGACACCAGTTCCAGCAACGAGTCCCGCAGGCCGGCCGGGTCGCCGTGGTCGATGGCGAGCAGCATCTTGCCCAGCGCGGACCGCAGTTGCGCGTCGATGCGGCCCACGGAACCGAAGTCCAGCATGCCCAGGCGGCCGTCGCGCAGCAGCATGATGTTGCCGGGGTGCGGGTCGGCGTGGAAGACGCCGTCGAGCATCACCTGGCGCAGCAGCACGTCCAGCAGCGACCGGGCGAGGCCGTCGCGGTCGGTCGACTCCAGCGGGGCGGACCGCAGCGGCACGCCGTCCAGCCGGTCCATCACGAGAACCCTTGCCGTGCAGAGGCTTTCGTGCGCCCGCGGCAGCACCACGCCGGTCCCGTCGGACGCCGCCCGCACCGCCTGGAGGTTGCGCGCCTCCACGCGGAAGTCCAGTTCCTCCAGCAGGGCGGCGGAGAACCCGGCGGCCAGGTCGCGCACGCCGATCGCGCGCCCCCACCGCGTCCGGTCGTGCAACGTGCCCGCGAGCCGGTTCACGATGTCCAGGTCGCCCTCGGCGATCCGCCGCACCCCGGGCCGCTGCACCTTGACCACGACCTCCTCGCCCGACTTCAGCCGCGCCCGGTGCACCTGCGCCACGGACGCCGCCGCGACGGGCGTCGGGTCGAACTCGGCGAACACCTCCTCGGGCGGCCCGACCTCGGCGACCAGAACCTGCCGCACGGCGGCCCACGGCGCG
Organism: Saccharothrix mutabilis subsp. mutabilis; assembly: GCF_039521145.1. Classification (NCBI taxonomy): domain Bacteria; kingdom Bacillati; phylum Actinomycetota; class Actinomycetes; order Pseudonocardiales; family Pseudonocardiaceae; genus Saccharothrix; species Saccharothrix mutabilis. Next base: position 57,313 of record NZ_BAAABU010000010.1, on the reverse strand, counting down.
GCGGGTACCTTGTCCTGCAACAGGGTCAGCTCGTCGACGACGTCCGCCGGCAGCAGGTCGGGCCGGGTGGACAGCACCTGGCCGAGCTTCACGAACGTCACGCCGGCCTCCTCCAGCGCGAGCCGCAGCGACCGCGCGACCCGCGTGTCGGTCCGCTCCCGCCCGCGCAGGTAGGGGCCCAGGCCGTGGCGGAACGCGATGGCCGTGATGCGCGAGTACCGGCGCGCCCGGACCACGCGGGCGCGGGCGGCGCGCCACCACTCGGTGGGCGGCGGGATGGACCCGGTGGGCACGATGACCTCGGCGAAGGTGAGCAGCGCGATCATCAGCAGCAGCGCGATGCCGAACTGGACGGTGCCCAGCGCGCCGGTCGTCTCCGGACCGGGCATCCCGCTCAGGACGCTCGCGGTGATCGACAGGCCCATCACGCACGCGAACGTGGTGCGCACCAGCCCGACCCGCAGCCCGAGGATGCGGCGCGCGGCCAGCGCGATGCCGAGCACCATCGCGAGGAAGGTCAGCGGCACGCCGACGGTGTAGAGCAGGAAGTCGTCCATGAGTCCCCCAGAACCGGTTCGGCCGGAGGATAGATCGGTCCGCCTGAGAATCGACGCCGGTCACCGAAACCTCGGATGAATATGCGTCCCCAGGCGGGCACCGTCTTTGCTGAAGCCGTTAAGGTGCAGCAATTCAAGAATGTGAAGATTGTTGACGAATGTGATCCGGGTCTCTAATGTCTGGTGACAGATCGGATGAATCGATCGCCCAGACCCCGCTGGGGGCCCACGACTTCGGCGGCGGTGTCGTGGACCCCCAGCGGGTCCCAGCTCAGCGGCGTCGCGCCACCCAGTCGAGCGCGTCGGGCGGGAACAACGCGGGCACGTCCAGCGGGCCCGGGTCGAAACCCCACGGGCTCACGTACGCCAGGTCGTCGTCCACCGGCCCGCCGGGTCCGCTGGCCGGCGCCGGCCCGGCCACCCGCTCGAACCAGGACCACGGGCCGTCCAGCGCCGCCAGGTCGGCGTCGGTGAACTCGGGGTCGTACTCCACCCCGGCCGCCTCGTAGGCCTCCTTCTCGGCCCGCCCGGCGGAGACCACCGCGGCGGTCACGCGCGAGGGCGGCAGCGCGGCGCAGGTCGGCGCGTGCGGCGCGCCGCCGGAGTGGCCGACCACGGCGAAGCGGTCCAGGTCCAGGGCGTCGGCGACGGCCGCGACGTCCCGGGCGGCGGACGCGACGTCGCGGCCGGGGGTGCGGGTGGACCCGCCGTGACCGGGGCGGTCGTAGGACACCCAGCGCAGGCCCAGGCGGTCCGCGTCGGCGAACAGGGGCTCGGGCGGCGCGCCGGTGTTGGGAGTGCCGTGCAGCCAGAACGCCGGGAAACCGCCGGTTCCCGTGTCGTGCGCGTGGATCGTCCGACCGTCGATGCTTGCGGTTTGACCCGGCCACGCGGCCGAGCCCGGCCTCAGACGTCGAACAGCGGTCCCGTATGCGCCCGCATGACGCACGAGTTCTCGTAGGTGGCCGTGAACTGCCGCGACTCGCCGCGCCACATGCCGGTGAGGCGGACCGTGATCGGGTCGTACTGCATGGTGCAGGCGATGCCCGGCTCGGGCCGCAGGCCGTTGAGGTCACCGTCCACATCGGACAGCAACTGGCAGGCGGCCTCGGCGTCCGGGTGGCTGCCGCCGGCCGGTTCGCAGGTCAGGTTGGCCATCCGCACCTGGGCCACCGATCGGGTGGTGGTGACGTTGAGCGTGGTCTCCGGGGCCGCGGTGACCATCGGAGCGAAGGCGGCCATGGCCGCCAGGAGGGGAAGTGGTGCCATGTCACCACAGTGGCGCGCGGGGTACCACGTCCTCCAGCCATCTCACTACATCGTGTGACGAACCGGTTTCAAACCGTTGATCGCCGAGCGGTCACACCAGCCCCCGCCGGGCGGCGTTCAGGCCGGCCTGGAACCTGGTCGTGGCGTCCAGTTCCGCCGGCAGGGCCGCCATCCGCCGGGTCATCGTCCGCTGCGTCATGCCCAACGACCGCATGATGGCCGCGTCCTTCAGGCCCGCGGCGAGCAGGGCGCGGGCGTCCTCGCCGGCCGCCGCGTAGTCCGCGATCTGGGCCGGCCGGGCCGGGTCGTCCACGGACGGCAGGTGGTAGATCGTCCGGTAGACCACCCCGCGCCGCAGGGCCTGGAACTCCGCCGCGTTGTGCTCCGGCGCGCCGCCCAGGTAGGGCGGGCAGTCGATGAGCAGCACCTCCTCCCGCGCGGCGGACTGGAGCTGGGCGATGTGGTGGCGCACGGCCGGCCCGCCCTCGATCAGCTCGACCAGGTCGCCGGGCTCGCCGCCCGGGGCCCGCTCGTACTCGGTCGCCAGCCGCCGGGTCACCGCGCGCAGCCGGTCCAGCTCCCCGGCGCGGCGCAGCGCCAGGGCGTCCAGCGCGACCTGCGGAGGCGCGGCGACGTACCGGGCCGGGCGGCCGGCGAGCTTGGTGACCAGGCCGGCGGCGGCCAGGGACGCAGACCAGCGTCAAGTGCAAGCCGGTGAGCCTCCAGCCGACCGCTTCCGGCGGCTCCGGCGGCTACCGCTTCACCGCCTCCGGCCTGCCCGCCGGCCTGTCGATCAACGCGTCCACCGGGCTGATCAGCGGCACGTCGACGACCTGGGCGAACTACCACCCGACCGTGACCGTGACGGACAGCTCGGGCGCACGGGCCGAAGTGTCGTTCTACTGGTTCATCTTCCCGCACTAGACCGGCAAAGCCCGTGATCGTGCCCCACGGCACGGTCACGGGCCTTGCTGTGCGCGTGCCCCGGGCACCAGGGTGGGTGGATGGGGACCACGGGTGTGCGCCGCGTGGCGCTGGCGAGTTCCGCGGGCAACGCGGTGGAGCTGTACGACTTCCTCCTCTACGGCACGGCGACCGCGCTGGTGTTCGACAAGCTGTTCTTCCCGTCCTTCGACCCCCGCATCGCCACGCTGCTGGCGTTCGCGACCTTCGGCGCCGGGTTCCTCGCCCGGCCCCTCGGCGGCGTGGTGATCGGCCACTTCGGCGACCGCGTCGGCCGCCGCTCGATGCTCGTGCTGACGCTGACCGCGACCGGCGTGTGCACGGCCCTGATCGGCGTGCTGCCGACCTACTCGTCCATCGGCATCGCCGCGCCGATCCTGTTGGTGGCGCTGCGGATCGTGCAGGGCTTCTTCCTCGGCGGCGAGCAGGGCGGGGCGACCCTGATGGCCGTCGAGCACGCGCCGGCCGGGCGCACCGCGTGGTACGGCAGCTGGACGTTCCTCGGCTCGCCGGTCGGGTTGGTGCTGGCCAACGGGGCGATGGCGCTGGCGACGGCCGTGTCCGGGGACGCGTTCCTGTCGTGGGGGTGGCGGCTGCCGTTCCTGTTCAGCCTCGTGCTGGTCGGCGTGGGCCTGTACGTGCGGCTGTCGGTCGAGGAGAGCCCCGAGTTCCGGGCGGTGCGGTCGGAGGATCGAGCGCGGGTGCCGGTGGTGGACGTGCTGCGGCGCTCGTGGCGGAAGGTGGTGTTGGGCGCGGGGGTGAACCTCGGGTTCAACATGTTCATCTTCGTGCTCGCCGCGTTCGTGCTGTCCTACGGGACCCGGCAGCTGGGGATGCCGAAGTCGTTGCTGCTGAACGCTTCCCTGGTCGGCGCGGCGGCGCAGGCGGTGGCGCTGCTGGTGTTCGCGCGGCTGTCCGACCGGGTGGGGCGGTTGCCGGTGATGCTGGGCGGGGCGGCGTTCCTCGGGGTGTTCGCGCTGCCGCTGTTCTGGTTGCTGGAGACCCGGTCGCCGGCGGCGGTGTTCCTGGCCCTGGTGCTGGGTTTCGCGGGGTCGGCGGCGCTGTTCGGGCCGATGCCCGCGTACTACGCCGAGTTGTTCGGGACGCGCGTGCGGTACAGCGGGGTGTCGTTGAGCTACCAGCTCGGTGCGGTGCTGGGTGGCGGGCTGTCGCCGTTCGTGGCGCAGTGGTTGTTGGGCGTGACACCGACCCGGGACTCGTGGCCGGTGTCGCTGTACCTGATCGCGGGGGCGATGGTGAGCGCGTTGTGCCTGTTGGCGATCGGGGAGACCCTGCGGTCTAGAGCTTGACGACCGCGTTGGCGCGCGCCGACTCGAAGGCCGCTTCCACGACCTCCAGCCCGGCGACCGCGTCGGCGACGGGGACCGGGCTCCCGCCGGCGGCGATGCCGGCGTAGAAGTCCTGGTACGCGCCGCGCTCGGTCTGGACGGTGTCGCCGTTCAGCCGGCCCCGGGACTCTTCGGGATCGGCGCCCCAGCCCGTGCCACCGGGGACCGCGCCGGCTTTCAGGAGGTCTTCCTGCGGGTCCATGCCGTGCTTGACGTAGGCGGCCGTGGAGCCGAGGACGCGGAAGCGGGGGCCTACGTCGGCGGCGAGGGCGGACGCCCAGAGGTGGGAGACCGTGCCGTTGGCGTGGGTGAGGGCCAGGAAGGCGTCGTCGTGCGCTCGCGCCGCCGGGCGGAGGGTGCGCACTTCGGCGTAGACGTGCGTGGGCCGGCCGAACAGCGCGATCGCCTGGTCCACCAGGTGGGTGCCGAGGTCGTAGACGATGCTGCCCAGGTCGGCCGGGTCGCCGGACTCCTTCCAGGACCCCTTCACCTCCGGCCGCCACCGCTCGAAGCGGGACTCGAACCGGTGGACGTGGCCGAGCCGGTTCTCCGCGGTGAGCCGGGAAACGGTCCGGAAGTCGCCGTCCCAGCGCCGGTTGTGGAACGGCACCAGCCGCTTGTCCAGGTCTTCGGCGAGTGCCGCCAGTTCCCGGGCTTCGGCGGCGGTCGCCGCGAAGGGCTTGTCCACCACGACGTCCAGGCCGTGCTCCAGCGCGGCGCGGGCGTGCTCGCCGTGGTGCCGGTTGGGCGTGGTCACGACGACGAGGTCGAGTTCGCGCTCCCACAGCTCGTCGATCGTGCCGACGACCTCCACCCCGGGATAGCGCTGCTGGACCTGCCGCTGCCGCTCGGGGTTGCCGGTGACGACGGCGGCGAAGTCGAGCCCGTGCGTGGTGGCGAGGAAGGGCGCGTGGAACGCGGCCCCGCCGAGCCCGTACCCGATGAGAGCGGTGCGCATGGGTGCCAACCCTAGGCGTCCCACGACTTGGACGCTCTGTCGCGCCCGGTGACCCACCGCTACCTTTGCCCCCATGAGCCCGCTCGTGACCCGTCGGCACGTCGACTACGTGCGCGTCACCAGCATGGCCTGTCCGCAGGCCTGACCTCCGCTCGCCCGATCGAGCGGCGACACCCTCCGCACGGCCCGCGTGCCCGATCGAGCGGCGACACCCGCTTCACGGCCCGCGTGCCATCCACGCGCCGCCGACCCGCCGGCGCGCCTTCCCCTCGCCCCGGCTCGCTCCCGTCCCCTCACGCCCGACCCGCTTCGAGCCCCCCAGCGCGAACAGGAGTACGTGCATGTCCTGGTCCTTCGACACCAAGCAGGTCCACGCCGGAGCCTCGCCCGACCCCGCCACCGGCGCCCGTGCGACGCCGATCTACCAGACCACCTCCTACGTCTTCCGCGACACCGCGCACGGGGCCGCCCTGTTCAGCCTGGCCGAGCCCGGGAACATCTACACGCGCATCAACAACCCCACCCAGGACGTCCTGGAGCAGCGGGTCGCCGCGTTGGAAGGGGGTGTCGCCGCCGTGGCGTTCGCCTCCGGGCAGGCGGCGGAGACGGCGGCCATCCTGAACCTCGCCCGCGCGGGCGACCACCTGGTGTCCAGCGCTTCGCTCTACGGCGGCACCTACAACCTGTTCCACCACACCCTGCCCAAGTTCGGCATCGAAGTGTCCTTCGTGGACGACCCCGACGACCTCGACGCGTGGCGCGCCGCAGTGCGGCCCAACACCAAGCTGTTCTTCGCGGAGTCACTGGCCAACCCGCGCAGCAACGTGCTGGACATCGCGGCGGTCGCCGAGGTCGCGCACGACGCCGGGGTTCCGCTCGTCGTGGACAACACCGTCCCCACCCCGTACCTGCTCCGGCCGCTGGAGCACGGTGCGGACATCGTCGTGCACTCCGCCACCAAGTACCTCGGCGGCCACGGCACGGCCATCGCCGGTGTGGTCGTGGACGGCGGCAAGTTCGACTTCGGGGACGCCGACAGGTTTCCCGACTTCACCGAACCCGACCCCAGCTACCACGGGTTGCGGTATTGGCCCGTGCTGGGTCACGGGGCGTTCGCCGCGAAGCTGCGGGTGCAGGGCCTGCGGGACACCGGCGCGGCGATCGCCCCGTTGACCAGTTTCCTGATCCTGCAAGGGATCGAGACGCTCTCCCTCCGCATCGAGCGGCACGTCGCCAACGCGCGCGTGCTCGCCGAGTGGTTGGAGTCGCGGGACGAGGTGGAGAAGGTGCACTACGCCGGACTGCCGTCGTCGCCCTGGCACTCGCTGGCGCGGAAGTACCTCCCGCTGGGCGCGGGCGCGGTGGTGTCGTTCGAGCTGCGGGGCGGGGTCGAGGCGGGCCGGGCGTTCGTCGACGGGGTCGGCCTGTTCAGCCAACTGGCCAACATCGGCGACGTGCGCAGCCTCATCGTCCACCCCGCCAGCACCACGCACAGCCAGCTGACGCCGGCCGAGCAGGCGGTCACCGGCGTGACGCCCGGCCTGGTGCGGTTGTCGGTGGGCATCGAGGGCGTCGAAGACCTCAAGGCGGACCTGGAGGCGGGGTTCCGCGCCGCCAAGTCCGTGCAGTGAGGGCCGGGTCCACTCTCGGGGAGACCCCTCCCGTCGCCGGCGGGTGGCGGGAGGGGGACCCGAACGGGCGACGCCGGTGGTTCGCCGGGGAACTGCCCGGCCTGCCGCTGCGCATCGCCTACGAGACCTGGGGGACGCTGAACGCCGACCGTTCCAACGCGGTCCTCGTCCTGCACGCGCTCACCGGGGACAGCCACGTCGCCGGGCCGGCCGGTCCGGGGCACCCGACGCCGGGGTGGTGGGACGGCCTGGTCGGGCCCGGTCGGGCGCTGGACCCGGCGGAGTGGTTCGTCGTGGCCCCGAACGTGCTGGGCGGGTGCCAGGGGACCACCGGTCCGTGGTCGACGGCGCCGGACGGGCGGCCGTGGGGACGGCGGTTCCCGGACGTCACCGTGCGTGATCAGGTGGCGGCCGAGGTGCTGCTGGCGGACGCGTTGGGCATCTCGGCGTGGGCGGCGGTCCTGGGTGGCTCGATGGGCGGAATGCGTGCCCTCGAATGGGCGGCTTCTGTACCTGATCGAGTGAAGACTTTGTTGGTGGTGGCCGCGCCCGCCGCGTCGACCGCCGAGCACATCGCGTTGGCGTCGGCGCAACTGCGTGCGATCGACCTCGACCCGGTGGCCGGCATGGGCGTGGCCCGTCGGATCGCCCACCTGAGCTACCGGAGCGAGCCGGAACTCGCGGAGCGCTTCGGCCGGGCCGTCCAGCCCGACGGCCGGTACGCCGTGGAGTCGTACCTGGACCACCACGCGGACAAGCTCGCCCGCCGCTTCGACCCCGAGAGCTACGCGGTGCTGACCCGGGCCATGAACGGCCACGACGTCGGCGCGGGTCGCGGGGGCGTCCGGGCGGCCCTGTCCGGGGTGCGGGCGCGGACGATCGTGGCCGGCATCGACTCCGACCGGCTCTACCCGGTGCGCCAGCAGGCCGAGATCGCCGAGGGCGTTCCCGGGGCAGACCTGCGGGTGATCACCTCGCCGCACGGGCACGACGCGTTCCTGATCGAGGTCGACCAGGTCGGGGCGCTGGTGACGGAGCTGCTCAAGGACGGCTGAGGGGGCGCGGGGTGTGCCCGCGCCCCCGTCGCGACGTGCGTCAGAAGCCGGCCGTGATCCGGGTGAACTCCCAGTCCGGCTGCGCGACGCCCGAGCAGTTGGACGACACCTGGCCGTCGCAGCCGCCGCGGTCGCGGTTGACCGCCCAGAACGAGAACCGGCCCAGGCCGTTGGACTTGGCCCAGTCGCGCAGGGCGGTCCAGGTGGCCGTGGTGGTGACCTCGCGCTGGTCGGACAGGCCGTTCATGCCCGAGATGCCCGCGTGGCTGAACGCCACCGCGTCGGACCACCCGAAGGTGGACTTGAGCTTGTCCTTGAGCCCCACGGTCGCGTTGATCGTGTCCGTGCGGATGTCGGAGCTGCCGAAGTCGAACGGCATGATCGTGAAGACGTCGATGTTCGCGCCCAGCGCGTTCGCCCGCTCGATCAGCCGGTTGCCCCACGAGTTGGGGCCGGTCCGGGTGGTCGGGATGGTGACGATCGTCTGGATGCCCGGGTTGTTCTGCTTCACGATCTTGAGCGCCTCCAGGATCCGGTCCTGGACGGTCGCGTTCTCGAACTCGTCGGTGTTCTCGATGTCGATGTCGATCGCCTTCAGGGCGTAGGCGTCGATCACCTTCTGGTACGCGCCCGCAAGCGCTTGCGGGGTCGAGCAGTTCGGCCCGAGCTTGTTGCCGCTCCACCCGCCGAACGACGGCACGACGTCACCGCCGGCCGCCCGGATCTGGGCGATGGCGTTGGCGTCGATCCCGCCGGTGAGCGGGCGGTTGCCGTCCCAGGCGGGGTTGCAGCCGCCCTGCGCGAGCACGAACGCCATGGTGAACCACTTGACGCCGGTCGCGTTCATGACCGTTTGGGGCGCCGGCGGGTTGCCCCAGCCCAGGAACAGGTAGGGCGCGCCCCGACCGCCCGGCGCGGGGCCGGTCTGGGTCGTGGCGGACACCTGGTTGGACGGGCCGGACGCGTTGCCGGCGGCGTCGCGGGCCTTGACGGTGAACTGGTAGGTGGTGCCGGGGGCCAGGCCGGACACGGTCGCGGTGGTGCCGGTGACCGTGGTGACCGAGGTGCCGCGGTGGACGTCGTAGGCGGTGACGCCGACGTTGTCGCTCGAGGCGTTCCAGGCCAGCGACACCGAGCCGCTGGTGGTGCCGGTGACCCGGAGGTTGGCGGGTGCGGTCGGCGCGGTGGTGTCGCCGCCACCGCCGCCGGTGCAGGGGGCGCCGTTGACGGTGCAGTTGAGCGGCGCGCCGGAGCCGGTGCCGACGAAGCCGAAGCTGGCCGAGGCGTTGACGCCGACGTTGCCGTTGTACTCGCGGTTGGTGGCGACGTAGTGGTCGCCGGTCCGGGTGATCAGCGCGTCCCAGTAGGAGCCGAGGGACGTGCCGGCGGGGAGGTCGAACTCGACCTTCCAGGAGGTGATGGCGTTGGGGCCGCCGTTGGTGATGGTGAACTTGCCCTCGAAGCCGCTGCCCCAGTCCTGCGCCTTGGCGAAGGTGGCGGTGACCCCGGGTGCGGCCGACGCGGTCGGCCCGGCGATGGCGAGTGATCCGATGGCCAGGGCGCCGGCTGCCAGCACCGCGCCCACTCTTGTCTTCATGAGGAACTCCTCGGCGGATCGGCAGGGTAATCGCGCCCAACGGCGAGACTGGTCTAGACCACCGATATTGTCAATGCTCCTTCTCAAGGAGGCCTTGGACCTGGTTCGGGGTTGCACCGGTATAACCAGTGCCAGCGCGCAGTCTTCCTGCGGCGCTTCAAAGGACCTGCCGCACCGGCCTCGCCGCCGCCCCACTACCCGCCCCGCCGCCGCGCTGCACCCCGCCGCCGGCGCGCTGGCCTCGCCGCCGGCGCGCTGGCCTCGCCGCCGCCGCGCTGGCCCGCCGCCCGCGTGCTGGCCCGCCGCCCGCGTGCTGGCCCGCCGCCGCCACATCGCCGCCTGCCGTGTTACCGCCTCGCCGCGCTGCCGCCCCCGCGCTGCCGCCCCCGCCCTGGCCCGCCCCACGCGCTGGCCCGCCGCGCCGCCGCCTTGCCGCGCCGCCGCCTTGCCGCGCCGCCGCCTTGCCGCGCCGCCGCCTTGCCGCGCCGCCGCCTTGCCGCGCCGCCGCCTTGCCGCGCTAAGCCGCCGCGCCTGGCCCGCTGTGTTCGCCTGCCGCGCTAGCCTGCCGCCCTGCCGCGTTCTTGTCGGTCGCCTTCCCGCCGCCGCACCTTGCTCGCCACGATTGTCGGTCCCCTCTGGGACAATGGAGACGGGGGCCGGAGGCCGACGCCTGAGCCATCACCGCGAGCGAGTCGAGCGCACCTGAACCCGGCCCAACCGCCGAACCGTCGCCGCGAAAACCATCACCGCCGCCGAACCAAGACCGCCGAACAAGACCCCGAACCAAACCGCCGCACCAAAGCCGCCGCGCCAACAGCACCATCAGCACCGCACCAACAGCACCGCACCGAAAACCGCCGCACCGAAAACCGCCGCACCATCAGCACCGCACCGAAAACCGCCGCACCATCAGCACCGAACCGGCACCGCGGGCTCACTCGTCCAGCGCCGCCTCGATCCACGACGCCACGGCCAGGTCCCGCACCTCGCACTCCAACGCCAACTTGACCGTCCACCGCAGCGCCTGCAACACCACCGTCGCCAGTTCCTGCGGCTGCCCGTTGGCCAGTGCGATCTCGATCTGCTCCGCCGCCGCCTCCTGGTCCCCGTGCACCTCCGCCAGCAACGTCCGGATCGCCGTCCGCACCGGCGGGTCGGCGTCGTCGATCGGGACCTCCTGGCCGTCTTCGTCGAAGACCTGCATCTTGACCGGGGTCGCGCCGCCCGAGCCGAGGGCCGCGACCATGTCGCTGCACTCCGAGAACAGCAGGAGCACCAGCTCCCGGATCTCCTCGTTCCCCTCCGGGGAGCCGCTGAGGTAGCCGGTCACGAGGTCGACCGCGACGGCGTCCTCCCCGACCTTGGCGGCGGCCAAGGCCTGGCCGGCGACGGCGGTGAGCCGTGCCCAGCGGTCCGGATCCTGCTGCGGGTGCATTCAGCCATCTTCCAACACGGAGTAGGGGTGCACAGCTCTGTCGTATTGCCTACCCGGTGGTGATCGGGTGCCGCAACGGCTTGCCGTGCCGGCCTCGGGGTGCTACCCCGGTATGACACACCCCGGTGTCATGTGCCGCCCGCCCCCGGCCACCTAGCATCGGGGCGTGATCCGCACCTTCCTGCGGGTGGTCCTGCTGCCCGACCGCACGCGGGTCTTCGGCGCGGGCGACTCGCGGTTCAAGCTCTTCGGCCAGGCCGCGGTCCTGGTCTACGGTCTGGTCCTCGCCATCGGCATCTCCTCGGCGTACGTGCAGCGCGAGTCGCCCGACGGCTGGTGGCCGCTGCTGTTCGCGATCGTCCTCGGCACGTACGCCCTCGTGCTGTTCTCCCCGCTGGGCGCCTGGCGGCTGGCCACGGCGGGTCTGTTCGCGATGCGGCTGCTCAACACCCACGAGCCGGCGATCCTGGGTGACTGGCAGTGGTGCTGGTACCTCCCCGTGCTGGTCGGAGTGGGTCTGCGGTACGGCGGACGGGTCGTGTTCGTGGTCGCGGTGATTACCACGGGTGCTGTGTACCTCGTGGGCGCGATGGGAAACCTCGACCACTTCCCGCCCACCCTCCTGTTCCTCGGCCTCGCCCTCCTGGTCTCCTACGCCTTCGGCTCGCGCGGACGGGCCGAGCGGCGGTTCCACGAGGAACGCGACGCCAAGGCCGCGCTGGTCGAACGGGCCCGCATCGCTCGGGAGATGCACGACGTCGTCGCCCACCACATGTCGATGGTGGCCGTCCGCTGCGAGACCGCGCCCTACCGGATCACGGGCCTGCCCGAAGCCGGGCTCAAGGAGTTCGCCGAGCTGGGCGACGCCGCCCGCGCGGCGATCGCGGACATGCAGAACCTGCTCGGCGTGCTGCGGTCGGCCGACCAGCAGGCCGACCGCGCGCCCCAGCCGGGCCTGGCTGACATCAGGGCGCTCGTCCCGCAGGCCTCCGTGGCCGACGCCGACGTGCCGCCCGCCGTCGGGCTGACCGCCTACCGGGTGGTCCAGGAGGCGCTGACCAACGCGCGCCGCCACGCTCCGGGGTCGAGCGTCTCCGTCGTGGTGTCGGTGGTCGACCAGGCGCTGGAGGTGTTCGTCCGCAACACCGCGGGCGGCCCGTCGCGGGGCGGGGGCGGTGGGCACGGGCTGGTCGGCATGCGGGAACGTGTGGCCGTGCACGGCGGCTCGGTGACCGCGGAGCCCACCCCGGACGGGGGCTTCGCGGTGCGGGCGCGGATTCCGTTGGGGGAGCGTTGATCAAGGTTCTGGTGGTGGACGACCAGGAGATGGTGCGGGAGGGGTTCTCCGCGCTGCTGGACGCCCAGCCCGACATCGAGGTGGTCGGGTCGGCGGGCGACGGCGCGGCGGGCGTCGCGGAGGTGCGCAGGCTGCGGCCGGACGTCGTGCTCATGGACGTCCGGATGCCCGGCACCGACGGCCTCACCGCGACCCGGCTGCTGGCCGACGACCCGGTGAAGGTGCTGGTCCTGACCACGTTCGACCTGGACGACTACGTCTACGAGGCGTTGCGGGCGGGCGCCAGCGGGTTCCTGCTCAAGCACGCGCCCGCCCGCGAACTGCTGGAGGCGGTCCGGGTGGTGGCGCGCGGTGACGCGCTGCTCGCGCCCTCGGTGACCAAGCGGCTGATCGAGGACTTCGTCAAGGCGCGGCTCGCCCGGCCGGTGAAGCCCGCGTCGCTGTCCGCGCTGACCGAGCGGGAGACCGAGGTGCTGCGGCTGATCGCCACCGGCCTGTCCAACACCGAGATCGCCGCGCACCTGGTGCTCGCCGAGCAGACGGTGAAGACGCACGTCAGCCGCGTGCTGATGAAGCTGGGCCTGCGCGACCGGGCGCAGGCGGTGATCGCGGCCTACGAGTCCGGCCTGGTGGTACCGGGGTAGCGCCGGGAGATCGCTACCGCGGGGTGACGATCCGGCCGGCGTGGTCTCCCTACCTTTCCGGCCATGTCGAAGAAGATCGCCCTGGTGGCCGCGCTGTTGGTGCTGGTCACGCCCGGCGGCGACCCGCCCGCCGTGGAGCGGGTCGCCGTGCACGGGGACCTGGCGCACGCGCGGCACGTCGCGGTGGTCGTGCCCGGGTCCGATGTGGACGGTGACCGGTTCGACGCCACGGTGGGCCGCATGGCCCGCGCGCTGCACGCGGAGGTCGGGCGGGACGACGTGGCGGTGGTCGCGTGGCTGGGCTACCGGACGCCGTCGGGGCTGGGGGTGGACGCGGCGTCCGGCCGGCTGGCCCGCGCGGGCGCCGCGTCCCTGGCCGGGTACGTCTCGGGCCTGCCCGGACGGGTGCACCTGATGTGCCACAGCTACGGCTCGGTGGTGTGCGCGACGTCCGGGGTCCGGGTGGACGACATGGTCTTCCTCGGCAGCCCCGGTGTCCGCGTCCGCGGGGCCGCTGAGCTGGACGCGCGGGTGTGGGCGGCGCGTGGCGCGGACGACTGGACGCGGTGGGTGCCCAAGGTCCGGTTCGCCGACCTGGGCCACGGCACCGACCCGATGGACCCCGCCTTCGGCGCGACGACCTTCGACACCGGCGGCGCGCGGGAGCACGACGAGTACTTCACGCCGGGCACGGAGTCGTTGCGGGCGTTGGCCCGGATCGCGGTGGGTGAGCGGCCGTGACCGCGCGGGACCCGGTGATCGACTCGGTGCGGGCGCTGGCCATCGCCGGGGTGGTGCTCGGGCACTGGCTGGTGACGTCCGTGGTGCTGGTGGACGGCGCGCTGGTGGTGGACAGCCCGTTGCGGTGGGTGCCCGAACTGGCGTGGGTGAGCTGGATCCTCCAGACGCTGGGGCTGTTCTTCTTCACCGGCGGGTTCGCGGCGGTCCGGTCGCGCACGCCGTGGCCGCGCCAGGCGCGTCGGCTGGTCGTGCCGGTGGCGGTGTTGCTGGGGGCCTGGGCGGCTGTCCTGTTCGGACTGTCGATGCGCGGGCTGCCGCAGCAGACCGTGCTGACCGTCGGGTACCTGGTGGTGACGCCGCTGTGGTTCCTCGCGGTGTACGTGGTGCTGCTCGCCCTCACGCCGTGGATGCGCCGGCTGGGCTGGTGGGGCGTGGTGGTGCCGGCGGTGGTCGTGGTGTTCGACCTCGGCTGGGTGAACGTTCTGGCCGTGTGGTGGGTGCCGTGGCAGGTCGGCGTCCTGGTGGCCGGGCACGGGCAGCGGCGCTCGTGGGGTGCGGCGCTGCTCGGGTCCGGCGTGCTGGGGATGGTCCTGTTGCTGCACAACGGGTATCCGGCGAGCGCGGTGGGCGTGCCGGGGGCCGGGCGGTCGAACCTGTTCCCGCCCTCGCCGGTCGCGTTGGCGTTGGCGCTCGCGCAGATCGGCCTGGTGGTGCTGCTCCGGCCGTCGTTCCGGTCGAGGTGGCTCAACGCGCGGGCACTGCCGATCTTCCTGACCCACCAGAGCGCGTTGCTGGTCGTGACGCTGGTCGGGGCCGCGTTCGGGCCGCTGCGCGGGCTGGTGACGCTGCCGTCAGACGGGCTCTGGGTGCTGGAGCGCCTCACGTGGCTGCCGCTGTTCTGGGGCGTGACCCTGGTCCTGCTTCGGTACCGCCGCCAACAGCGCGACGGCGATCGTCGCGCCGTGCAGCACGACCATCGCCCCGGTCGGTTCCAGGACCAGCAGCGGCGGGACGCACGCCAGCGCGGTGAGCAGCCAGGGTCGGCGACCGTGGCACGTGCCGGCGCGGGCGGTGTGCAGGAGGTACCAGCCGAGCAGGAGGTGGATGAGATTCTGCAACGGGTCCACCCGGAACACCACCAGCGTGCCCGCCGCGCCCGCGAACCCGGTCACGACGAACCCGAGGACGCCCAGGACGCAGTAGCCGACGCCGAGCGTGACGGCGAGGCGGGCGCGGTGGGTCTCGCGGGTGTGGCAGGCGATCACGGCGGCGGCGCGCTCGAACCGGTGGAACAGCAGCAGGACCGGCAGCAGCAGGAGCACCAGGACGGTCAGCCAGCGGGGGACCGCCGCGGGCGCGTCGAGCAGGCCGAGCAGGGCGACGACGGCGGCGAGCGCCGTGAGGTAGCCGAGGTAGACGGTCATCGGGGCGCGGCGGGCGTAGTCCACGACGTGCCACGGGGCGCGGCCGGCCAGCCACGCCGACACGCGGTCGCGCGCGAGCAGCACCACGGCGATCTGCCCGAGGCCGAGCACCAGCAGGCACACCGTGGGCGGGCTGAGGTTGGACGCCTGCTCGCCCGGGACGGCCATCATCGTGCGCGGATAGCCGCCGAAGGTGATCAGCGCGAGCAGCGCCGGCACGACCATGAGGGCGCACGTGGACAGGACACGCCGTGACAGGCGCACGGTGCCGTAGTGGAACCCGAGCTGTTGGAGGAACAGCGCGCCGAGGACGAGGTTCAGGTAACCGCCGGTGCGCCACTGGAAGCCGACGCGCAGGGCGTCGGCCATGATCATCAGGACGACCAGGACGACCGGGGTGACCAGGCGGGCGTTGCGGTGCAGCCACGCCATGACCGGGGTCGCGGCGACGGTGACCAGGTAGAGGCCGAGGAACCACAGCGGGTGCGCGATGAGGCGGCCGAAGGTCTCGACGCGGTCCTTCGGGACGTCGAGGAGTTCGAGGGGCAGCGGCAGGACCAGCCAGGCCAGGACGAACGCCAGCACGGGGCGCAGGAGCCACGTGATGCGCCCGGCGAGGTAGCGCCCGTACCCGCCGCCCTCCCGTTGGACGGCCAGCCAGCCGGCGAGGTTCGCGTGGCCGCCTGCGAAGTAGAACAGCGGGACGGTCTGCAGGACCCAGGTCAGCAGCCACAGCCAGTTCGCGCTGACCCCGGCCCACTGGGTGACGGTGAGCAGCGACTGGCCGACGACGACCAGGCCCAGGCTGGCCAGGCGCAGGAAGGTGGAGAACCGGTCCTCGGTGGCGGCTTCGAGCGGTGGCGCGGGTTCCCGCCGGCCGGGCAGCCGGTGGGGCCGCTGGTGCGGCAGTCGGCGGGGCCTGTGGTGGGGCAGCCGGTGGGGCCGCTGGTGGGGCCGCTGGTGCGGCAGCCGGCGGGGCAGTCGGGCGACGAGCAGGAGGACGACGACGGCGCTGCCGAAGCCCCAGGCGAGGACGGGTTCGTGGCCGGGTGGTCCCCAGCGCTGCCGCCAGGAGTTGAACTCCAGGCCGGCGGCGTAGAGGCCGGCGACGACGTGGCAGCGGGTGGCGTTGTCGCGGGGGTTCAGCTCGCACTGGGCGTGCATGTCGGCGGAGAGGCGCGCGTCGAGCGCTTTGCGGGCGTCGGGGCCGAGGGGTTGTCCCTTGTGCTCGGCGTAGCGGAGGAGGTCGTAGCCGAGGTCGTGGGCGCGGCAGCCGAGCCCGAAGTCCCACTCGGTGTCGCCGGCGGGGCCCGAGCATCCCCCGGACGGGTCGATGGCTCGTGACGTTCCGTCGAGGGCGGTGACCGTGATGGGTGAACGTCCGGTCACCTGGTTGAAGTCGGCGGGGAAGGTGGAGAGCGGGGTGGTGGCGTTGGGGGCGGTCATGGCCTCGACCGCTCTCGCGGCCGTGGCGACGTCGCCGGTGAGGGGTCGGGTGTTGGCCGCGCCGGCGGGCCGGGACGCGATCACGCCGCAGACGAAGACGGCCAGGGCGACCAGGACGAAGCGGAACCACGCGGGCAGCCCGAGCAACCACCGCACTCCCGGCCACCCACCGGGGTGGTGCACCCTGCCGTCGCTCATTGGCAGACCAGGTTACGGATGGGCGAACCCGCCGGCCAACCGGCCTGCCCCAGGGCGTGGTGGGGGATTTCCCCACCGTGAGTGGTGGGGGTAGGCCCCTGTGGCGGGCTGGCGGGCTGGCGGGCTGGCGGGCTGGCGGGCTGGTGGGCTGGTGGGCTGGCGGGTCTCTCGGGTCGGGCGGGTGTGGCGGGTCGGGTGCGTCGGTGGATCGGCGGATTCAGCGCGGGCCTGCGCATCCAGCCCGAGCGCGGCTCAGACCGCCGTCGTGACCGCGAGCACCCCGGCCGTCGTCAGCGACGCCAAAGCCATCCGGCTCAACAACGCCGCCATCTGCTCCCGATCCAGGTGCGCGGAGTGCGGCGTCGAGTTGATCAACCCGAAGACCGCGTGCGCCGCCGCCCGAGCGGTCGGCTCGTCGACCGGCACGGTCTCCCGCAGCGTCGAGACCCACACCTCGACGTACCGCCGCTGCAACGCCCGCACCCGCCGCCGGTCCGGGTCCGTCAGGTTCGCCAGGTTGCGCATCTGCACGGTGATCAACGCCGGGTCGTCCAGCGCGAAGTCCACGTGCCACCGCACCAGCGCCTGGAGCGCCGAAGTCGCGTCCGCCGACTCCTCCACCCGCGCCAGGCCGCCCTCCAGCAGCCGCTCGGAGATGGACGTCAGCATCTCCCCGAGCATGGCGTCCTTGCTCTTGAAATGCCGGTACAGCGCGGGCCCCGAGATGCCCACCGCCGCGCCGATGTCGTCGATGCCCACCCCGTGGAAGCCGTGCCGCGCGAACAACTCCGCGGCGGCGTCCAGGATCTGGTCCCGGCGGGTTCGCTTCACTCCATCGGCTGAAGGCACGGAACCCATCCTAAACAACCAGGCCACGAACCGTAAACGAGCGTTAACCCACTGGTCGCCGGCAGATCACCAACCGCCCGAAGTTACCTGCCGTTAACTCTTGACCAGCCCTTCTTAAAACGCGCTACTCCCTGGTAACTCTTGTTGTGCTCCGCATCACAACCCTGCGTTCCCCTGCCCAGGAGGCTTCCGATGCGCTCCGTCAAAACCCTGCTCACCGCCGCCCTCGCGGCAGCGGCGGCGTTGTTCTCCGCCATACCCGCGCACGCCCAGGCCGTGAACTACGTCGCCCTCGGCGACTCCTACTCCTCGGGAACGGGCACCGGCTCGTACTACGGCGACAGCGGCAGCTGCAAGCGCAGCCCGTACGCCTATCCCGCCCTCTGGGCCGCCTCGCACGCGCCGGCGAGCTTCTCCTTCGTCGCGTGTTCCGGCGCCCGCACCGGCGACGTCCTCAACAACCAGATCTCGGCCCTGAACTCGTCGACCACCCTGGCCACCATCTCCATCGGCGGCAACGACGCGGGCTTCACCGACGTCATCACCACCTGCACGTTCGGCTCCGACTCGACCTGCATCAACCGGGTCAACCAGGCCAAGGCCTACGCCACCGGCACCCTCCCCGGCCTGCTGGACAACGTCTACGGCCAGATCCGCGCCCGCGCCCCGTACGCCCGCGTCGTCGTCCTGGGCTACCCGCGCCTCTACAAGGTCCCCGGCTCCTGCTCCGTGGGCCTGAGCGACACCAAGCGCTCGGCCATCAACTCCGCCGCCGACACCCTGCACACCGTCATCTCCGGCCGCGCCGCCGCCCGCTCGTTCACCTACCGCGACCTGCGCACGGCGTTCACCGGGCACGAGATCTGCTCCTCGGACTGGTGGCTGAACAGCCTGAGCTGGCCGGTCGAGGAGTCCTACCACCCCAACCGCAACGGCCAGCGCCTCGGCTACCTGCCGCAGCTCACCGCCGTGACCGGCTGAGTCCACATGCTGGAGGGGGTCGTCCCGCCGGGGCGGCCCCCTTCGCACGTCCGCAGTGGTGGACGCCGGGGTTAACAGGCGCTAACATCTTCTCAGGTTAACGACTGCTAACCGCGAGGAGCCCATGGACGCCCCCGTCCTGCGCAGCGCCGCCGACAAGTCGAGCGAGGCGTTCCGGCGCTACACCGACGAGCACACCGCCCTGGTCCACGACCTGCGCGCGAAGCTCGCCGACGCCGCCCGCGGCGGCCCGGAGAAGGCCCGCACCCGGCACGTCGAGCGCGGCAAGCTGCTGCCCCGCGACCGCGTGGACACGCTGCTCGACCCCGGTTCGCCGTTCCTGGAGCTGTCCCCGCTGGCCGCCGACGGCCTGTACGGCGGCGACGCGCCGGCGGCGGGCATCATCACCGGTGTCGGGCGGGTGTCCGGCCGCGAGGTCGTCGTGGTCGCCAACGACGCCACCGTCAAGGGCGGCACGTACTACCCGATGACGGTCAAGAAGCACCTCCGCGCGCAGGAGGTGGCTCTCCAGAACCGCCTGCCGTGCGTCTACCTGGTCGACTCCGGCGGCGCGTTCCTGCCCCGCCAGGACGAGGTGTTCCCCGACCGCGAGCACTTCGGCCGGATCTTCTTCAACCAGGCCACCATGTCCAGCCGGGGCATCCCGCAGATCGCCGCCGTGCTCGGGTCGTGCACCGCCGGCGGCGCGTACGTCCCGGCGATGAGCGACGAAGCGGTCATCGTCCGCGACCAGGGCACGATCTTCCTCGGCGGCCCGCCGCTGGTGAAGGCCGCGACCGGCGAGGTCGTCACGGCCGAGGAGCTGGGCGGCGGCGAGCTGCACTCGCGCACCTCCGGCGTCACCGACCACCTGGCCAACGACGACGCCCACGCGCTGCGGATCGTCCGCTCGATCGTCTCGACGCTGGGGCCGCGCGCCGAGCGGCCGTGGAAGGTCGAGCCGAGCGTCGAGCCGGCGGTCAACCCCGACGAGCTGTACGGCGTGGTCCCCACCGACACCCGCACCCCCTACGACGTGCGCGAGGTCATCGCGCGGGTCGTCGACGGCAGCCGGTTCCAGGAGTTCAAGAAGGACTACGGCCCGACGCTGGTCACCGGGTTCGCCCGCATCCACGGCCACCCGGTGGGGATCGTCGCCAACAACGGCATCCTGTTCGGCGAGTCGGCGCAGAAGGGCGCGCACTTCATCCAGCTGTGCGACCAGCGCTCGGTGCCGCTGGTGTTCCTCCAGAACATCTCCGGGTTCATGGTCGGCCGCGAGTACGAGGCGGGCGGCATCGCCAAGCACGGCGCCAAGATGGTGACGGCCGTGGCGTGCGCGCGGGTGCCGAAGTTCACCGTCGTCATCGGCGGCTCGTTCGGCGCGGGCAACTACTCGATGTGCGGGCGGGCGTACTCGCCGCGGTTCCTGTGGATGTGGCCCAACGCCCGCATCTCCGTGATGGGCGGCGAGCAGGCGGCGTCGGTGCTGGCGACCGTGCGGCGCGACCAGCTCGGGGACTCGTGGTCGGCGGAGGACGAAGAGGCCTTCAAGGCCCCGATCCGGCAGCAGTACGAGGACCAGGGCAACCCGTACTACTCCACGGCGCGGCTGTGGGACGACGGCGTGATCGACCCGAAGGACACCCGCACGGTGCTCGGGCTCGCGCTGTCCGTGGCGGCCAACGCGCCGCTGGAACCCGTTTCCTACGGCGTTTTCCGGATGTGAGGGGCATGTTCGACAGCGTCCTGGTGGCCAACCGCGGCGAGATCGCGGTCCGCGTGATCCGCGCGCTGCGGCGGTTCGGCATCCGGTCCGTCGCCGTCTACAGCGACGCCGACGCCGACGCGCTGCACGTGCGGCTGGCCGACGTGGCGGTGCGCATCGGCCCCGCCGCCGCCCGCGAGAGCTACCTGTCCATCGACAGGATCATCGACGCGGCGCGGGAGACCGGCGCGCAGGCCGTGCACCCCGGCTACGGCTTCCTGGCCGAGAACACGGACTTCGCGCGGGCCTGCGAGAAGGCCGGGCTGGTGTTCATCGGGCCGCCCGCCGAGGCGATCGACGCGATGGGCGACAAGATCCGCGCCAAGCTGACCGTGCGCGCGGCCGGCGTGCCCGTGGTGCCGGGGCGCACCGAGCCCGGCATGACCGACGACGACCTGGTCGACGCCGCGCTGGAGATCGGATTCCCGGTGCTGCTCAAGCCCTCGGCCGGCGGCGGCGGCAAGGGCATGCGGCTGGTGCACGCCGAGGACGGGCTGCGCGACGCCATCGAGTCGGCCCGGCGCGAGGCGCGCGGGTCGTTCGGCGACGACACCCTGCTCATCGAGCGGTTCATCACCAACCCGCGGCACATCGAGATCCAGGTGCTGGCCGACGCGCACGGCGGGGTCGTGCACCTGGGCGAACGCGAGTGCAGCCTCCAGCGGCGGCACCAGAAGATCATCGAGGAAGCGCCGTCGCCGCTGCTGACCCCGGAGGTCCGGGAGGCGATGGGGCAGGCGGCCGTGGACGCGGCCAAGTCCGTGGGGTACGTGGGCGCGGGGACCGTCGAGTTCATCGTCGACGGCACCTCGGGCGACTACTTCTTCATGGAGATGAACACGCGGCTCCAGGTCGAGCACCCCGTCACCGAGCTGGCGACCGGGATCGACCTGGTCGAGTGGCAGCTGCGGGTGGCGGCCGGCGAGCGGTTGGCGCTGGGTTCCGTGGCGTTGACGCGGCACGCCGTGGAGGCGCGCGTGTACGCGGAGGACCCGGCGCGCGGGTTCCTGCCGACCGGCGGCACGGTGCTGGCGTTGCGCGAGCCGTCGGACGTGCGGGTGGACTCCGCGCTGTACGAGGGGCTGACCGTCGGCAGCGACTACGACCCCATGCTGGCCAAGGTGATCGCGTCCGGCGAGACGCGCGAGGAAGCGTTGCGGCGCTTGGACTCCGCGCTGGGCCGCATGGTCGTGTTGGGCGTCACGACGAACATCCCGTTCCTGCGGGCGCTGCTGCGCGACCCGGACGTGCGGGCCGGCGCGCTGGACACCGGCCTGGTGGAGCGCAAGCTGGACTCGTTGGTGCACAGCGAGGTCCCGGCCGAGGTGTACGCCGCCGCCGCGTTGGAACGGCAGCTCGCCCCGCACGGCGACGACCCGTGGGACCAGCCGGGCGGCTGGCGGATCGGGGAGCACGCGTGGACCACGTGGCGCGTGGACGACGTGGACGTGCGCGTGCGCGGTGCGGAGGTCGTCGTGGGCGACGGGGAGGTGCTGCGGCTGTCGGCGTCCGTTGTGGACGGTGACCTGGTCGTCGGAACCCGCCGGTACGCGATGGCCCGCGCCGGGAACGTGCTGTGGCTCGGCGCGGACGGCCACTCGTGGGCGTTGACCGAGCACGAGCAGTCCGAGATCGCCTCCGCGCAGGACGCGGGCAGCGGCGGTCCGGTCACCAGCCCGATGCCCGGGACCGTGCTCGTGGTGCGTGCGTCGCAGGGCGACCACGTGACCGCGGGACAGGCGTTGTTCGTGGTCGAGGCCATGAAGATGGAGCACACCGTCACCGCACCCGTGGACGGCGTGCTCGCCGAAGTGAACGTCCGGGCGGGCCAACAGGTCGCGCTGGACGAGACCCTTGCCGTCGTCGTGCCGCACCAGGAGTGAGAGCGATGTTGGACTTCCGCCTTGACGAGGAGTACGAGGCCCTGCGCAAGACCGTCGAGGAGTTCGCGCGCGACGAGGTCGCACCGGTCATCGGCGAGTTCTACGAGCGCGAGGAGTTCCCCTACGAGATCGTCGCCAAGATGGGGCGGATGGGGCTGTTCGGCCTGCCGTTCCCGGAGGAGCACGGCGGCATGGGCGGCGACTACTTCGCGCTGTGCCTGGCGCTGGAGGAGTTGGCGCGGGTCGACTCGTCGGTGGCGATCACGCTGGAGGCGGGCGTCTCGCTGGGCGCGATGCCGTTGTACCGCTTCGGTTCCGACGCGCAGAAGACCGAGTGGCTGCCCAGGCTGACCTCCGGGCAGGCGCTGGGCGCGTTCGGCCTGACCGAGCCCGGCGGCGGCTCCGACGCGGGCGCGCTGCGCACCACCGCCCGGCTGGACGGCGACGAGTGGGTGATCAACGGCACCAAGGCGTTCATCACCAACTCGGGCACGGACATCACCGGCCTGGTGACGGTCGCGGCGGTGACCGGGCGGCGGGAGAACGGCAAGCCGGAGATCTCGGCGATCCTCGTGCCGGCCGGGACGCCCGGGTTCTCGGTGTCGCGCAAGTACTCCAAGGTCGGGTGGAACGCCTCCGACACGCGCGAGCTGTCGTTCCAGGACTGCCGGGTGCCGGCCGCGAACCTGGTGGGCGAGCGGGGTCGGGGTTACGCGCAGTTCCTCCAGACGCTGGACGAGGGCCGGGTCGCGATCGCGGCGCTGGGCGTCGGTCTGGCCCAGGGGTGCGTGGACGAGTGCCTGCGGTACGTGCGGGAGCGCGAGGCGTTCGGCCGCAAGATCGGCGAGTACCAGGCGATCCAGTTCAAGATCGCCGAGATGGAGGCCCGCACCCACACCGCGCGCCTGGCGTACTACCAGGCGGCGGCGAAGATGCTGCGCGGTGAGCCGTTCAAGCGGGAGGCGGCGATCGCGAAGCTGGTGTCCTCGGAGGCGGCGATGGACAACGCCCGCGAGGCCACCCAGATCTTCGGCGGGTACGGGTTCATGAACGAGTACCCGGTGGGGCGGTTCTACCGGGACGCGAAGATCCTGGAGATCGGCGAGGGCACCAGCGAGGTGCAGAAGATGCTGATCGCCCGCGAGCTAGGGCTGCACTAGCTCGGCGAAGTAGTCCGCGGCGCTCTTGGTGCCGGCGTTCTCGGTGTTGGTGAGCGGGGCCGCTTGGCCCGCCCAAAGGCTGACGTAGTCGGCCAGGCCCCGCTCGGCCGCCGCCGTGCGCAGTGGCTGCATGAGGGCGTTCTGGAACGGGTAGGGCGCGACTTCGGCGTTGCCGAGTTCGGCGATGAGCGCGTTGTGGATGCCCCGGGCGGTGCGGCCCGAGAAGACCTTGGTGAGCACGGTGACCCTGGCGGCGTCGGTGTGCAGCATGCGCTTGTGCACCGCGCCGGCGTTGGACTCGCGGGTGGCCAGGAACCCGGTGCCGACCTGGACCCCGTGCGCGCCCAGGGCCAGTGCCGCCCGGACGCCACGCCGGTCCGCGATGCCGCCGGCGGCGACGACCGGGATCGTGGTGCGGTCGACCACCTGGGGCACCAGGGAGAAGGTGCCGACGAGGGAGTGCTCGACCGGCCTGAGGAACGCGCCGCGGTGCCCGCCGGCGTCGCTGCCCGAGGCGACGACCACGTCCAGGCCGGCGGCTTCGAGCGCTTCGGCTTCGTCCACGGTGGTGGCGGTGCCGATGGTGAGGATGTTCTTCTCCTTGGCGGTGTCCAGCACTTCGCGGGGTGGGATGCCCATGACGAAGCTGATGATCGGTGGGGCGGCGTCGAGGAGTGCCTCGACCTGGTCGGGGAAGCTCGGGAAGCGGAGCTGGTCGTCGCCGGGCGGGTCGCCGAGGCCGAGCCGCCGGTAGAACGGGACCAGCCGCTCCCGGTGCGGCGCGAGGTCCGCGGGCCGGCCCTCGGTCGGCTGGGGCACCCAGAGGTTGACGGCGAACGGCTTGGCGGTGGCCGCGCGGAGGTCGGTGACCAGGGCCGTGATGGCGTCGGGGGCCAGGTGGTGCGCCCCGAACGAACCGAGCCCGCCCGCGTTGGAGACGGCGGCGGCCAACGCCACCGACGACAGCCCGCCTCCGAGGGGTCCCTGCACGACCGGGTGCTCGATGCCGAGCAGCGTGGTCAGTCTTCGTTCGTCCGCGCCCGCTGATGAGGTCATGGGCGCAAGGTAGACGACCGGTCAACTACCGCGCAATAGTTGACCGGTCGTCTAGTGTGGGCGCGTGGGTCGGAGCAGTGATGCGCGGGAGAAGTTGGTGGAGGCCGCCTGCGAGTTGATGCGCGGGCGCGGGTACGGGGCCATCGGCGTCGCCGAGATCTGCGAGCGGGCCGGGGTGCGGAAGGGGAGTTTCTACTACTTCTTCGAGTCCAAGCAGGCGCTGACCGTGGAGGCGCTGCGGCAGGCCTGGCAGGGCGAGAGCGCCGGGTGGCGGGCCGTCCTGGAGAGCGAAGATCACCCGTTCCGGCGACTTGAAGCACTCCTCCGGGCACAGGCGCAGAGCCAGCACGACAGCAAGCGCGACGTGGGCACCGTGCGCGGCTGCCTCTACGGCAACCTGACCCTGGAGGTCGGGCGGCACGACGAAGCGGTGCACGCCTGCCTCAAGGAGATCTTCGACGAGCAGGTGGTCATGGTGCACAAGGTGCTGCTGGAGGCCTACACCGACGGCCACCTGCCCGCGACCCGGGCCTCCCGCGACCACGCCCGCGCGGTGCTCGCCCAACTGGAGGGCATGGTGCTCTTCGCGAAACTGGACAACGACCCGCACCACCTGGACACCCTGTGGCCGCAGGTGGAGGGCCTCCTCGGCATCGCCTGACCGGTCAGTCGGGGAACCTGCCGTGCCGGCCCTCACCCGCCAGGAAGCGCGACAAGCCCCGCTCGACCTCGCGCAGCGACACCAGCCCGTGCGCCATCTCGTTGGCCAGCGCGTCCGCCTCCGCCAACCCGTCCTGCTCCAGCACCGACAACCGGTCCTCCCGCAGGCACAGCTGCGGGAACGCCGCGATCTGCCGCGCCAGCTCCTCCGCCGCCGCCCGGGACGTCCCCGCGGGCACCACCCGGTTCGCCAGGCCGATCGCCAACGCCTCCGCCGCGTCCACCGGCCGCCCGGTCAGCACCAGGTCCATCGCCCGCGACAGCCCGATCAGCCTGGGCAGCCGCACCGTCCCCCCGTCGATCAGCGGCATGCCCCACCGCCGGCAGAACACGCCGAACACCGCGTCCTCGTCGGCCACCCGCAGGTCGCACCACAGCGCCAGCTCCAGCCCGCCCGCCACCGCCGGACCGGACACCGCCGCGATCACCGGCTTGGACAGCCGCAGCCGCGTCGGGCCCATCGGACCGGTGGGCGACTCCGGGTCGTTGCCGCGCGCCGTGCCCACGGCCTTCAGGTCCGCGCCCGAGCAGAACACCCCGCCCTCGCCGTGCAGCACGGCCACCGCCAACTCCGGGTCCTCGTCGAACTCGCGGAACACCTCGGTGAGCGTGTGCGCCGTCGGGCCGTCCACCGCGTTGCGCACCTCGGGCCGGTTCAGCAGGACCGTGCACACCGGGCCGGACCGTTCCACGCGTACCGAACTCACACAGCCCAAGGTACTACCGGGCGGTAATGTCGTCGCCGGCGGAATTTGGGGGTGCTGATCATGCCCGAGCGGCCTAACGTCGAGCGCGTGAGCGATCACAGCCAGGCGGTGGCCGCGCTGCGCGGCCAGTACCGGGCGATCCCCGCGGGTGCTCCCGTGCGGCTCGCCAAACCGACGTCGAACCTGTTCCGGTTCCGCGCCGACGTCCCCGGCGGGCTCGACGTGGCCCGCTTCAACCGGGTGCTGTCGGTGGACCCCGACGCGCTGACCGCGCAGGTCCAGGGCATGACGACCTACGAGGACCTGGTCGACGCCACCCTCCCGCACGGCCTCATGCCCCTGGTCGTGCCCCAGCTCAAGACCATCACCCTGGGCGGCGCGGTCGCCGGGCTCGGCATCGAGTCCAGCTCGTTCCGCAACGGCCTGCCGCACGAGTCCGTGCGCGAGCTGGAGGTGATGACCGGCGACGGCGAGGTCGTCGTGGTCGGCCCCGAGGACGATCTCTTCCGCGGGTTCCCGAACTCCTACGGCACCCTGGGCTACGCCCTCCGGCTGGAGATCGAGCTCGAACGCGTTCACCCCTTCGTGAAGCTCCGGCACGTCCCGTTCGGCAGCGCGCAGGAGTGCGCCGAGGTCATCGAAGCCGTCTGCGCGGAACGGGCGTACCAGGGCGAACCGGTCGACTTCGTCGACGGCACGGTGTTCTCCGCGACCGAGCAGTACCTGACGCTGGGCAGCTGGGCCGACCGCGCCCCGCACCGCTCGGACTACACCGGCAACCACATCTACTACCGCTCGATCCAGGCCCGCCGCACCGACCACCTGACCGTGCGGGACTACCTGTGGCGCTGGGACACCGACTGGTTCTGGTGCTCGCGCGCCTTCGGCGTCCAGCACCCGGTGGTGCGCCGCCTGGTGCCCAAGCGGTACCTGCGCTCGGACGTCTACCGCCGGATCGTCGCCTGGGACCGCCGCCGCGGCTTCTCCGCCAAGCTCAGCAAGGCGGTGCAGGAGCCGGTGATCCAGGACGTCGAGATCCCGGTCGACCGGCTCGCCGAGTTCCTCGACTTCTTCCACCGCGAGATCGGCATCGAGCCGGTCTGGCTGTGCCCGGTGCGCCTGCGCGACCGCACCGGCTGGCCGCTGTACCCGATGGACCCGGACGTGCTGTACGTCAACGTCGGCTTCTGGTCCACCGTGGACCTGCGGCCGGACGAGGAGCTGGGCAGCCGCAACCGGTTGATCGAGGACAAGGTCACCGAGCTGGGCGGGCACAAGTCGTTGTACTCGGACTCCTACTACGACGAGCAGGAGTTCTGGGACAACTACAACGGTCCCACCTACCGGGAGCTCAAGAAGCGGTACGACGCCGCGGGCCGGCTCCCGGATCTGTACACCAAGTGCGTTCTCCGCGGGTGAAGGAGGGTCCATGCGGTTGGCCGAGGTGTTCCAACGCGCGGTCGGGGGTGACCGGACCGTGCGGTTCAGCGCGTACGACGGCAGCACGGCCGGGCCGGACGACGCGGGCGTGCGCATCGAGGTGCGCTCGCCGGAAGCCTTGTCGTACCTGGCCTCCGCGCCCGGTGAACTGGGCCTCGCCCGCGCCTACGTCACCGGGCACCTGGAGATCATCGGTGACGTCTACGGCGCGCTGGCCAGTCTGTCGGAGATCTCCCTGCGGGAGGTCCCCTGGCCCGAAAGGGTTTCCCTGCTGAGCACGCTCGGGCGCGAGCGGCTGAGGTCGAAGGTCGAGATCCCGCCGCAGGAGCGCAGGCTGCGCGGGCTGCGGCACTCCAAGGCCCGCGACCGCGAGGCCATCGCGCACCACTACGACGTGTCGAACACGTTCTACGAGTGGATCCTGGGCCCGTCCATGGCCTACACGTGCGCGGTGTACCCGACGGCGGAGTCCACGCTGGAGGAGGCCCAGTTCGCCAAGCACGACCTGGTGGCGCGCAAGCTCGGGCTCAAGCCCGGGATGCGGCTGCTGGACGTCGGCTGCGGCTGGGGCGGCATGGTCATGCACGCCGCGCGCGAGTACGGCGTGCGGGCGCTGGGCGTGACGTTGTCGCGCAACCAGGCGGAATGGGCGCAGAAGGCGATCGTCGAGGCCGGGCTGTCGGACCTGGCGGAGGTGCGCTACCTGGACTACCGGGACGTCCGCGAGACCGGGTTCGACGCCGTCAGCTCGATCGGCCTGACCGAGCACATCGGGAAGGCCAAGCTGCCCGCCTACTTCCGCCACCTGTACCGCAAGCTCAAGCCCGGCGGCCGGATGCTCAACCACTGCATCACCCGGCCGGACAACCGGCAGCGGGCGCGCACGGGCGGGTTCATCAACCGGTACGTGTTCCCCGACGGCGAGCTGGTCGGCCCCGGCCACATCGTGTCGCTGATGCACGACACCGGGTTCGAGGTGCGGCACGAGGAGAACCTGCGCGAGCACTACGCGATGACGCTGGCGGCGTGGTGCGACAACCTGGACCGGCACTGGGACGAGGCCGTGGACGAGGTCGGGCTGGGGCGGGCGCGGGTGTGGCGGCTGTACCTGGCGGCGTCGCGCCTCGGGTTCGACCGCAACAACATCCAGCTGCACCAGGTGCTGGGCGTGAAACTGGACGGGACGAAGTCCGGGATGCCACTGCGCCCGACCTGGCTCGGCTGAGCCCGGAACACCGAGCGCGGACGACGTCGAACCCGCAGGGCTCATCAACGGCCCCGCGGGCTCGACGGAGTGCGGCGTGCCCCCTCACGTGAGCTGGTCGGCGATCTGCTTCGCCTGGTTGGCCGGGATCGCGAACCCGATGCCGACGCTGCCCGCCTGACCGGACTCCGAGGCAGGCGAGTAGATCGCCGAGTTGATCCCGACCACCTGGCCGGCGGCGTTGACCAGCGGACCGCCGGAATTGCCCGGGTTGATCGACGCGTCGGTCTGGATGGCCTGGTAGGACACGTTCGAGCGGCGGGTCGTGCCGGGCACGGTGACCGTCCGGTCGAGGGCGCTGACGATGCCGGACGTCACGGTGCCCTGGAGGCCCTCCGGCGACCCGATCGCCACG
Organism: Saccharothrix mutabilis subsp. mutabilis; assembly: GCF_039521145.1. Classification (NCBI taxonomy): domain Bacteria; kingdom Bacillati; phylum Actinomycetota; class Actinomycetes; order Pseudonocardiales; family Pseudonocardiaceae; genus Saccharothrix; species Saccharothrix mutabilis. Next base: position 28,566 of record NZ_BAAABU010000010.1, on the reverse strand, counting down.
ACCTGGTCGCCCACCTTGACGTTGTCCGAGTCGGCGAACGCGGCCGGCGTGAGCCCGGAGACGCCGACCGCCTGCACCACGGCGAGGTCGCTCGACGGGTCGGTGCCGACGACCTTCGCGTCCACGGTCCGCCCGTCGTCGAGCGTCACCGTGACCTTCTGCGCGCCGGACACGACGTGGTTGTTGGTCAGGATGCGACCATCCGCGCTCAGGACGACACCGGACCCGAGCCCCTCGCCCTGCGCGCCCACGACGTTCACCTGGACCACGCTCGGCAGCACCTTCGCGGCGATGGCGGAAACGTCCGATGCAGCCCCCGAGGTCTGGAGCGCGACCGGGCTGCTGGAGGTGCCCGCGGTCGCGCCGGGCGCGTTCAGCGCACCGACCACCCCGCCGGTGACCCCGCCGAACACCGCGGCGACGAGCGCGGCCGACGTGACGACGGTCCCGGTGCGCCGCCAGAACGGCTTGACCTCGGCCGCGGGGGTGGGGACCGGCTCGAACAAAGATCCGCTCATGGCGGGGAACCCCTGTGTCATGCACCCAGGGTCGCGCCGCCGGCTATGAGGAAGCTGAGCGTCCGCCTAGGACTTGCCAAGAACCGCCGCGACCTCGTCCGCGCTCCACAGCGCCGTCCCGAACAGCGGCCCCTGCGCCCCTTTCACGCCCAGCTCCCGCAGCCGCTCGGCCTCGGACTCCGTCCGCACCCCCGCCGCGTGCAGGGGGATGCCGAGCGTCCCGGCCCACGTGAGCAGCGCCACGGCCGCGCTCTCGTCCAGCCGGTTCGCGCCCTCGGCGAGCCCGTGCACCGGCGAGCCCTGGAACTTCACCCCGTGCAGCGGGACCAGCCGCAGCCGGTCCACCGGGATGTTGCCGCCGCCCACCTGGTCCAGCACGAACCGCACCCCGTGCTCGGCGAGGATCGCCAGCTCCTCGGCCTGGTCGCCGGTGATCAGCGCGGGCAGCTGCTCGCCCAGCTCGAAGCGCAGCCGCGACGCGGGCAGGCCGCTGTCCCGCAGCAGCCGCAGCACCTCGGCCACCAGCTCCGGCTCCTGGCACTGCCGCGCGGTCAGGTCCATGGTCAGCACGGGCGCGGCCGAGCCGAACCGCCGGTACCACGCCCCCGCGTGCCGGCACGCCTGCTCCAGCGCCCACCAGCCCAGCCGCGCCGCCATCCCGGTGCACGCCGACAGCGACGCCAGCGACGCCGGGTCCAGGTAGCCCTCGGTGGGGTGGTCCCAGCCCAGCCGGGCCTCCACGGCGAGCAGGGACCCGTCCGCGAGCGACCGCACCGGCTCGTAGTCCACCCGGAAGTCGCCCTGCTCCAGCCCGCCCGACACGGACGCGGCCAGCATCAGCCGCCGCCGTTCGCGGTCGTCGCGCGCCCTGTCGTACAGCGCCCACTGCGCCTTGCCGTCGTCCTTGGCCCACCGCAGGGTCACGTCCGCGCACCGCATCAGCTCGGCCGCGTCCGCGCCGCGCGCCGCCCGCACGACGATGCCCACGCTGGCCGTGACGCCGATCCCGCTGTCGCCCACCCACACCGGCTCGGCGAGCAGCTCCACGGCCTCCTCGGCCAGCGTCACCACGGTCGGGATGTCCACCGGGTCGTCGAGCAGCACGCCGAACTCGTCCGGCCCGATCCGGGCGAGCCGCCCGACCCCGCCGAACACCTCGCGCAGGTGCGCGGCGACGACCGTGAGCACGCGGTTGCCCACGTCGTGCCCAAAAGCGTCGTTGACCACCCGGAACCCGTCGATGTCGAACACCACCAGGGCGAGGGTCTCCGGCCCCTTCGAGCCGACCGCGCCCTCCAGCCAGCCCAGGAACTGCATGCGGTTGGCCAGGCCGGTCTGGACGTCGTGCAGGCTCTGCCGCAGCAGCTGTGACTGGAGCGCCCGCACCTCGTCCAGGTTCTCCACCATCACCACGTGGTACGCGGGCGCGCCGGCGTCGTCGCGCACCAGCGACACCGCGATCAGCACGTCGATGACCTCGCCGTCGGCGCGCACCATCCGCTTCTCGGCCCGCACGTGGTCCCGGACGCCGGACGCGAGGACGGCGGCGACCTCGTCCACCGAGTCCCGGTCGTCGGGGTGCACGAGGTCGCGGGCGTTGCGCCCGGCCAACTGGTCGGGCCGGCAGTCCAGCAGCGCGAGCAGGGCGTCGTTGAAGTCCAGGATCTCCGAGTCGAGCCCGGTCACCGCGATGCCGACGGCGGAGGTGCGGAACACGGCCCGGAACTTGGCCTCGCTGGCCCGCAACGCCGCCTCGGTGTCGCGGATGGTCCGCACGGCCTGGGACCGGTTGTGCTCCTGCTGGTCCACGGTCCGTTCGCGCAGCGCCTCGCTGAACCCGGCGGCGATCCCGCCGAGCACGGCCATCAGCCGGTTCGTGTGCTTGGCCGGCAGCCCGAACGCGTCGAGCAGGCGCTCGCCGACGAACGCCAGCGTCCGTTCCAGGTCGGAGGGGGAGGCGAACCCGTGGGCGACCAGCGCCCGTCCGACGTCCCGCACGGGGAGTTCCCGCACCACGGCCGCGAGCAACCGGTCGGTCAGCCCGGCCAGGGCGCCGCTGACCTCGGGCAGGTCCGACCCGAGCGCGGCGGCCCAGTCCCGGACGAACCCGTCCCGGGCGCCGGTGAACGGCCCGCGCGCCGCGCCTGCGTGGTCGACCATCATCCTTCAGCTTCTGGAACACCCGATCCGGTGGTTGCCCACTCGGTTGTCAGCCTGTCGGGCGATCAGATCACCGTGATGGGTCGAGTTGCGCAATTCCTGAGGGAATCTCACTCGAATGGAGCACTTCCGGGAGGGTCGATCGGGCGGTGGGACCGGGCTGGCGAAGGGCCCGGTCCCACCGGGTCACGCACGCTCGGGCGGGCTGATCTCCGATCGCGGGATGGCGGAGGCCGTGGTGCCCCACTTGGTGAGGACGCGCTGGTAGGTGCCGTCCGCGATGAGCTTGTTCACCGCCGCCTGGAACGCCGGCGTCAACGGCGACCCCTTCTTGAAGGCGAAGCCCACGTCCAGGCGCTTGAACTCGTTCAGGAACTTCAGGTTCGGCTGGTTGGCCGCCGCGTGGCGCAGGCCGTTGATCGTGCTCATGATGACGTCGAAGTGGCGTTGTCGGAGGCCCGGGAAGATCGCCGCGTTCTCCGAGAACGTCAGCACCTCGTAGGCGGGTTCGCCGTTGGCGGGGCAGACCTGCTTTTCGCGTTCCAGGGTCGCCTCGAACGTCGTCCCCGCGCCCACGGCGATCTTCAGCCCGCACAGCTGGTGCAGGGTCTCGACCTTCTCCAACCGGGTGTCGTCCGCGCGCACGGCGAAGCCCTGGCCGTCGTTGACGTAGGTGACGAAGTCGACCGTCGTGAGACGGGCTTCGGTGACGCCGAAGTTGCCGGTGCCCACCTCGTACTTGCCCGAGGCCAGCGCCGGGAGGATGGCCTCGAAACCGGCGACCTCGCGCTCCACCCGCACGCCCAGGACCCGGCCCACCGCCTCGGCGATGTCGATGTCCTGCCCGAGCACGGTCCGGTTGTCCTCGGCGTAGTACGACGACGGCGGCCGGCCGCCCACGGACGAGCCGAACCCGACCACCCCGGACCGGCGGGTCGCCTCGGGCAGCAGCGCGGCGATGCTCTCGTCCCTGCCCAGCGACGACAGCACGTCCGCGGTCGGCTTGGTCCCGGGACTGGCCCGGGGCGCGCCGCAGCCGGCGACCACCAGGGCCAGCAGGGAGGTCAGGAGCAGAAGGGTTCTCGTGCGCATCGCCGGTCAGCCGTCCACCGCGAGGGCGTCGCGCTCGACCACGGCGGTCCGGGTGCCCGCCCGGTCGCGCTTGGCGACCTCTTCCCGGACGATCGGGATGACATGGCGGCCGAAGTCGATGGCGTCGTTCAGGGTGTCGTAGCCGCGTGCCGAGAAGATGTCCACGCCCAGGTCGTAGTAGTCCAGAAGCGCCTGGGCGACCGTTTCGGGCGTGCCCACCAGGGCGTTGGAGTTGCCCGCGCCGCCGGTGGCCTCCGCCGTGGCTGTCCACAGTGCACGGTCGAACCGCTCGCCGCGGGCCGCGATCTCCAACAGGCGCTGGGAACCGGTGTTCTGCGGGTTGGTCAGCGAGTGCCGCCGGGTCAGGGACTTGCCGCCCGCGGTGCGCCGCTTGATCGCGTCCACCGTGCGGTGCGCCTTCTCCCAGGCCAACTCCTCGGTCGCACCGAGGATCGGGCGGAAGGCGACCTGGATGCGCGGCGTGTCCGTGCGACCCGCGGCGCGGGCGGCCTGCCGGACGGACTCGATCTGGGCGGCGGTGTCGGCCAACGGCTCGCCCCACAGGCAGAAGATGTCCGCCACCGCGCCACCGGCCTTGTAGGCGGCGGGGGAGGAACCGCCGAAGGAGACGTCCGGCCTGGGCTGCCGCACCGGGAAGACGTCGCTGACGAAGTCCGCGAACCGGTAGTGCGCGCCCTCGTGGTCGAACGGCTCGGTGGAGGTCCAGGCCTTCTTGACGATCCGGATGTACTCCTCGGTGCGCGAGTACCGCTCGTCCTTGGTCAGGTAGTCGCCTTCGCGCTGCTGCTCGCGGTCGGTGCCGCCGGTGATGAAGTGCACGGTCAGCCGGCCGTCGGAGATGCGGTCCAGCGTGGCGAACGTCTTCGCGGCGAACGTCGGGTAGGAGACGTTGGGCCGGTGCGCCAACAGGATCTGGAGCTGGTCCAGCTCCGTGGCGACGTAGGCGGCGGCCTGCGCCGGGTCGGGCGAACCCGAGCCGTAGGCGAACAGCACGCGGTCCCAGCCGTGCTCCTCGTGCGCGCGGGCCAGCCGCAGGGTGTAGTCCTTGTCGAACGAGGCGCCGCCGCGGGCGTGCGTCTCGGAACCGTCGTTGGTGCCGCCGATCCCCAGGAACTCAACAGGCACGGCAAAACCTTCCACTTCAAGTGGCACAGGGGAAACCCGGTCAACGGGTGAGTGCGGAGAAGACGCAGGACGCCGACGCGGCGGGGCGTTGAGGGAGACGCGCGCGGGCCGGCCCGGTGCTCGTCTAGCGCGGACAGGAGGACGACCACACCCGACCGAAGTCGATGTGGCCGCGAATGACCAGCCGCAGGAAGTCCACGAACCCAGTGCAGCAGCGGGCGGGCACAACGTCAACGGCGGTCCGACCGGCGTCCAGATCCCGGAATCCCTTGACGCGCCAACCGCCGGCGCGCCTACGATCACGGTGCGGCGTTGAGGGACGCGGCACTGTGACACGTGTTCCCTCCTGTGCTGGAGCAGCCGATGAGCGCTTCGACCGTCGCCCCGCCGACCCCGTCCCGCACCGCCGCCGAGATCGTGCCGCTGCGCCGGCTGTGGCGGTGGGCGTCCGCCGCGCTGGTGCCGGCCGCCGTGCTGGCCTTCGCTTGGTCGGCGGTGACGAACGAGCAGTTCCAGTGGGTCGTGGTGGCCCAGTACTTCACCGCCGAGGCCGTGCTGCGCGGGCTCGGCCTGACCCTCTGGCTCACCGCGCTGACCGTGGTGTTGGGCTTCGCCATCGGCGGCGTGCTGGCCGTGCTGCGGTTGTCCGGCAACCCGGTGCTGGTCGCCGTGAGCTGGGGTTACGTGTGGCTGTTCCGGTCGGTGCCGTTGTTGGTGCAACTGCTGTTCTGGTTCAACATCGGCGCGCTGTACCCGGCGCTGTCCGGCGTGCCGCGCGCGGAGGCCGAGGAGTCGGCGCGGTCGTTGCTCGCCCGGGTCGGGCTGGCCGGTCGTGAGGACGCCTACCCGCGGCAGCTTTCCGGCGGGCAGCGACAGCGGGTGGCCATCGCGCGGGCGCTGGCCATGCGGCCCGGGGTGGTGCTGTTCGACGAGCCGACCTCCGCGCTGGACCCCGAACTGGTCGGCGAGGTGCTGGCGGTGGTGTTCCTGGACGACGGGCTGGTGGTCGAGTCCGGGCCGCCCGAGGACGTGCTGGACCGCCCCGCCCACCGGCGCACCCGCGAGTTCCTGGCGCTGGTGCGATGAGCGTCGTCGTGTTCGTGGGGGCCGGACCGCGCACGTCCGGGCTGCTGGAACGGTTGGGGGCCAACGCTCCGGAGCTGTTCGACGGGCCGTTGGAGGTGCACCTGGTGGACCCGTTCCCGGCCGGCTCGGGGCGGGTGTGGCGGCACGAGCAGTCGCCGTTGCTGCGGATGAACTCGATGGCCGAGGACGTCACCATGTTCACCGACGCGTCGGTGGTGTGCGACGGCCCCGTGCGGCCCGGCCCGTCGCTGGCCGAGTGGGACCCGTCGACCGCCGACCTCGACGGCGACGTGCTGGCCGAGCTGGCGGCGATGGGACCCACGTCGTTCCCCAGCCGGCGGGTGCAGAGCGCCTACCTGAAGTGGTTCCACGACCGGGCGGTGGAGTCCCTGCCGGCGGGCAGCGCGGTGCACGTCCACCCGACCCGGGCCGTCCGGGTGACCGGGTGCCCGCAGACGCGCCAACGCGTGTGGCTCGCCGGGCGGGCGGAGCCGGTGGTGGCCGACGTGGTGGTGTTCGCGCTGGGGCACCTGGACACCGCCTTGTCGCCGGAGCACGCGGCGTTGCGCGACTACGCCGAGGACCACGGCCTGGTGTTCGTGCCGCCCGCGTACACCGCCGACGCGGACCTGTCCGTGCTGCCCGCCGGCGCGGACGTCGTCGTGCGGGGCATGGGGTTGGCGTTCATCGACCTGGTGGTGCTGCTGGCGGAGGGGCGCGGCGGCACGTTCGTCCGGGTGGACGACGTGCTGCACTACGTGCCGTCCGGCCGCGAGCCGCGGTTGCACGTGGGTTCGCGGCGCGGGGTGCCCTACCACTCGAAGACCGGCTACCGGTTGCGGGGCGACGCGCCCGAGGGGCCGCGGTTCTTCGTGGCGTCGGACCTGCTGGCGCGGCCGGGCGAGATCGACTTCCGGTTGCACGTGTGGCAGTTGATCGCCAAGGAGGTCGCGTACGGGTACTACCGGGAGCTGTTCACCGGCCACCCGTCGCGGGTCCGGCTGAGCTGGGCGGAGTTCGCCGACCGGTACGCCGGGCTGGACTGGTACAGCCGCGACATGCGCGCGCTGGAGGCGGAGGCCGTGCCCGCCTACTCCGACCGGCTGGACTTCGAGCAGCTCGACCGGCCCATCGACGGGTTGGCGTTCGACTCGTCCGACGGGTTCCAGGAGTTCCTGCGGTCCTACATCGCGGCCGACGTGGCCCGCCGGTCGGATTCCGCGTTCAGCGCCGACCTCGGTGCGTTCATGGCCCTGCTGACCGCGTACGGGCAGTTGTCGGCGCTGGCGGCGTCGGGGCGGCTGACCGGCGAGGACGGGTGGTGGCACGGGTTCTTCAGCTACTTCGTCTCCGGCCCGCCGCCGGACCGGTTGGAGGAGCTGCTGGCGCTGTCCCGGGCCGGTGTCGTGCGGTTCCTCGGGGCGGACACGTGGGTGGAGCCGGTGGACGGGGTGTTCCTGGCGGGCAGCGTCAGCGTGCCGGGGACGGTCGTGCGGGCCACGGGCCTGGTCGAGGCGCGGCTGCCGACGCACACGTTGTCCGGCACGGCCGAGCCGTTGCTGTGCTCGATGCTGGCGTCCGGGGACGTCCAGGAGCGGTCGGGGCTGGTGGCCGTGGACCCGGTGGACAGCCGCGTCCTGGACGCCTCGGGCACGCCCCACACACGCCGCTTCGCCGTGGGGCCGTACACGACCAACAAGGCGCAGGCGGCGTTCGCGCGTCCCAACACCAACAACCCGGCGTTCCGGCAGAACGACGCCGTGGCGAGGGCGGTGCTGGCGTTCCTCGCGGCGGAGGCGGTGGACGAGTCGGTGGCCTAGAACCGCCGGCGCAGGACCGGCGCGCGGTGCGCGGGTCCGTCACCGCCCCGCGCCCACCGGCGAGAGGAACCACCCGGCCTCACCCAGCCGCTCACGCAACGAGGTGATCAACACGGTCTGGTCCGCCGCCAACTCCGACTCGTCGACGAACAACCCGCGCCCCGGCACCTGCGCCCCCAACTCCGCAAGCAACGGCTTGAGATGCACCTCGACCGCCAACGCATGCTTGTCCGCAGCCGCGACCAACAACGGCACAGCCGTCTTGCCGCGCAACCACCCACCGGGCGCTTGGTCCAACACGGCAACAGCCCGGTGCAGGTCGCCTTGTAGGTGGCGGCGAAGCCGCAAGCGGGCAGCCCACCGGAGGGGACACAACCCAAGCCGGGCTTCTTGCTTGTGTCATCTCCGTATGGCCCGCCCGAAGGGCTACCACATTTTCCCGGGGTTGGGCCAAAAAGTTTTGCGAGGGACGAGCAAAAGTTTTTCGACCAGCCCCGGGAAAATGTGGTCGGCTTTGCCGGGTCATGCGGAGATGACACAAGCAAGAAGCCCCCGCTTTGGCAGTTGTGTCCATCTTCGGTGGCTCGCCCGCCGGCGAGGCTCTTTTACTCTTTGAACTCACGCTGTCGCTCTCAAGCCCTCGCTTCGCGGGTCCTCACAGGACGCGCTCCGCGCTAACTTAGGGTGAACGCGCTTCGCGCTTGAGAGCGCTTCGCGCGACGCGCGAAGCGCTCTTAAGCTTAAAAGCGGCCGGGAGGCCTCCAGTGGGGGGAAGGGCCTGCGTGTTCCCCACCGCATGACCTGGCGGAGCCGACCACAGATTTCCCCGGGTGCCGCTAAAACTTTTGCTCGTTCCTCGCAAAACTTTCGGCGTCACCCGGGGAAATCTGTGGTAGCCCTTCGGGCAGGTCATACGGTGGGGAACACGAAGGCCCCTTGTGGCTGGGAGCCCAAACCGAAAGCACGCCGCTGCGCGGCGAAGCGCGCTGCGCGCGGAAGGTGTGGCGGTGCAGAGGTGTGGCGGTGCGCCGGTTGCGTTGCGGGCGGGTCAGCCGGCGGCTTTGAGTGCGTTTTCCACCTCGACCACCGGCCATCGGATCGGGTCGTCGCCCAACGCCGCCAGCTCGGCCACCTGGAGCCTGCACCACGGTGACACCGACACCTCGTTCGTCCGGACCGCGTACACGAAGTCCAACCAGTCCACCCACTCGAAATCGCCCACCTCCAACGGGTCCGGGGTGGGTCGGGCGTCGGTGACCACCCGGTACACCGGTGTCACCGCCTCCTCCAGCACCGCTCCCTCCCGCACCGCGCGGTACCTCGACGCGGGCAGGACCAGTTCCGGTACCGGGGTCGCCAGGCCCAGTTCCGCGCGCAGGGTGCGCACCACCGCGTCCGGGACGGGTTCGCCGGGGGCGGGGTGGCCGTGGCACGTGTTGGTCCAGACGCCCCGCCAGGTGCGCTTCGCGTGACCGCGCATGGTCAGCAGCAGTCGCCCGCCGGGGGTGAAGACGTAGCAGGAGAACGCCAAGCGCTCCATGGTTCCTCCATCAGAATGGTCAGCCCGCGAGCACGAAGGCTGCCGCGATCACCGTGCCCCACCCGGTGGAGGCCACCTGGAGCGGGACGAACTTGGCCCTGGGGCGCAGGAACGCCAGGGCGTCCTCCAAGGGCTTGCCGCGCACGCCTCGCCAGGTGCCCGACACGTGGAACAGGGCGAACGCGATGGCCGCGACCATCGGCACCGCGCCCCAGGTGAAGCCGCCCAGCGACAGGACCGCGACGCACACCGTGGTGCCGCCGACCGCGATCAGGCCCGTGGCCACGGCCATCGCCCGGGTCAGGCCCAGCGCCCGGACGCAGGTGTTGATGTCGAAGGCCGCGTCCTCCGGCCAGTCCTCGGCCGTGTTGACCATGACGATGCCGACCTGGTTCAGGCCGAAGCCCGCGATCACGGCCAGCAGCGGCCACGAGAGGTCGCCGGGGATGGACCGCACGACGATCAGCATCGGCAGCCACAGCAGCACCGCGGCCAGGCCGGGGATCTGCCACACGCCCGAGTTCTTCAGGTGGATCGGCGGGATCGAGTACTGGGCGCCGATGTAGAGGGTGAAGGCGACCAGCGGCAGCAGGTCCCAGTTGCCGGTGCGGAACGTGTGGTAGGTCGCCAGGGCCAGGACGGCGACGCCGGTCACCGCGATCTGCACCCGCACGTTGCGCAGGCCCAAGCCGTACACGGCCTCCGACAGGCGCGTCTTGTAGACGGCGTCCACGTCGCGGTCCGCGTACGCGTTGGTCATGTCGATGAAGTGCATGACCGACAGGGCCATCACGATGACCAGCGCGAAGTCCAGGGTGGCCAGCGTGCTCGCCGAGTCCACGGACAGCAGGGTGGGGATCGAGTAGATCGCCAGCATCACGGCCAGGTACTCGACGCGGCGGATGCGGATCGAGTACAGCAGCCGGCGGCCGGCCGACAGCGGGGTGGTGGGTGCGGCGGGTGCGCGCACCTCTTCGACGGACATGGGGTCTACCTCCGGGGGGTGTTGTCGGTGCTCTACCGGCCGGCGAGCACGAAAGCGGCGGCGATGACGGTCGCCCAGCCGGTGGTCGCCACCTGGATCGGGACCAGCTTGGCCCGGGGCCGCAGCCGGGCCAGGCCGTCCACTTCGGACACCCGGCGGACCAGGCGGGCGGTGCCGAGCACGTGGGACGCGGCGAAGCCCAGCGCGGCGGCCGGCGCGAGCAGGCCGAGCGACGGGCCGCCCTCGGCCAGCAGGCCCAGCAGGGCCACCGCGCCGCCGCCGCCGACCATGCCCGTCGCGAACACCATCGCGCGGGGCAGGCCCAGGGCGATGACGGACGTGCGGATGCCGTGCGCGCGGTCCTCGGGCAGGTCCTCGGCCGTGTTCACGACGATGATGCCGATCAACGCGGCGCCGACGCCGGCGACGGTGGCCACCAGCGGCCAGTCGAAGTCGCCGCCCAGCGCGCGCACCACGATCGCCATCGGGATCCAGATGATGATGACGACCGCGATGAGCGGCTGGAGGACGCCGCGGGTCTTGAAGTGCAGCGGCGGCACCGAGTACTGGGCGACCAGGACGGTCTCCGCCGCGATCAGCGGCAGCAGGTCCCAGTGCCCGGTGCGCGCCGAGAGGGCGACGGCCAGCGCCGCCCCGACCACGACCGTGACGCCGATCTGCCACCGGACGTTGCGCACGCCCAGCCCGTGGACCGCCTCGGACAGGCGCGACTTGTAGGTCGCGTCCACCTCGCGGTCGGCGAGCGTGTTCACCATGTCGGCCACGTGCACGACGGCCAGCACGGTGAGCAGGGTCAGCGCGAAGGTGCCGGACAGCAGATCGGCGGCCGTGTCGACCGACAGCAGCGCCGGGACGAGCATCACCGACAGCCACACCGGGAAGAACTCGACGCGGCGGATGCGCAGCGACCAGTCCAGCTTGCGCAGCGGGGTGGGCCGGGGCCGCCGGACGGCTTCGGTGACGGGTAAGCGCGGGCTCTCGGTCGTGGTCATGGCCTGCTCCTAGAGGATCTGGATGCGCTGGAGGTGCCGGGAGGAGTTGCCGCGGAACGCGTTGCGGCCGTGCAGGAGCGCCTGGTTGTCCACCGCGACGATGTCGCCGTCCCGCCACTGGTGGTGGTAGCAGACCTCCGGGTGGTGCATGCGGTCGCGCAGGTCGGTCATGAACGCCTGGGCGTCCACTTCGGACTTGCCCTCGATCTCCACCCACACCGGGTTGCGGTAGCGCTCGGGGTCGAGCGGCTCGCCGTAGCGCAGGACCGTCTCGCCGGTCTCGGAGTGCTCGGCCAGCAGCGGCGACACCGTCTCGCCGCCGTAGTAGCCGAGCTTCTCCGTCCGGTAGGTGACCCGCGTGCCGGCCCACTCGCGCACCAGCTCGGCGGGCGTGCGCCGCAGCACCTCGACGCTGTCGGAGAACACCGTCTCGCCGCCACCACCGGCCACCGGGGCCTCGACGCACTGGAACAGGAAGTAGCGCGGGGCCCGCTTCGCGAACGCGCCGTCCCAGTGGAACGGCACGTCGGTGCGGCTGAACAGGTAGTTCTTCGGGTCCTCCTGGACCACCAGGTCCAGCACGGCCCCGAAGTCCCAGTGCAGCACCTCGCCCCACCGCGCGCAGTAGTCGACGAGGTCTTCCCTGTCCAGCAACGGGAACCCGCGCAGGACGACGACCTTGGACTCGACCGTCCAGCGCTCCAGCACCGACGGGTGGATGTCGCGCAGGTCCGCGGGGCCGTCGGCGGTCACCAGCCGGCCGAACGGCGACAACGGCGTCTCCTCGACGCGCAGCTCGGATGCCTTGGTCATGACGCGATCTCCTCCGGCGGGAACTCGGGGTTGACGTAGTGGCTCGGCCGGCCGTTGCGCCAGATCAGCGACGCGTTGTCGCGCTCCGCCTGGGCGCGCTTGACCAGGGTCATCGTGGTGCCGTCGTCCACGACGACGCCGTGCCACGGGGTGAGCCAGCTGTCCCTGGTGCGGATGAGGTGGAACCCGATCTTCTCGGCGTGCCGGGGCTGCGGGTGGATCGACAGCCGCATCGAGTCGGGGAACCGCGCGGCCACCAGGTCGCCCCAGGCGCGGCTGCGCTGGATCATCCGGTAGGCGAAGTCCTTGCAGTGCTCGCGCAGCTTGGTGCGGCTCATCTCCGGGTGCAGCGGCGACTGGTCCTCCAGCATGAACCGGTGCATTCCGTTGAACATCGACCGCGCCGCGAGGTCCATGCGCACCTCGGCGCGCAGGTCGTCCAGCGGCGTGGCGTGCCGTTCCAGCAGCAGGCGCCGCATCCGGTCGTAGTCGGTCAGGCCGAACGCGTCGTCCAGCGAGTACAGCGACACCGAACTCGCGCCGGTCTGGTCGATGATCCGCCGGAGTTCGTCGCGGTAGGCGGTGACGTCGTCGTCCGGGATGCCCAGGATGTCGGAGAAGACGTGGCCGTCCGAGCAGATCAGGATGCGCGCGCCCGGCGGGTGGTAGTGGCTCACCTGCTCGCAGAACGACTGGAGGAACTCCACGGAGATCCGCTCGCCGAGGTCGGGCAGCGAGCCGACGACCTTCTCCGGGTTGCGGGACTTGGCGGGGAACGCGGGCAGCACGAAGTGCACCGGCTCGCCGGCCAGCACGTAGCGCAGCACGCGGTTCTCGTGGGTGTGGTAGCACTGGTCGCACGGCTGCTCGCCGCACGGGTCGTCGGGGTGTTCGAGGCGGCGGAACCGGAAGGTCAGCGCGAGTATCCGGTGTGCCAGTCGACTCGCCTGCCTGCCGATTCCTTCGTACTCGACTGCGGTCATGTCGTGTCCGATCGCATTGTGGTTTCCTTGTCGGGCAACGGGTCGCCGCGCCCGAGCACGCGTTCGCGCCGCCTCACGCGAACACCTCCTCGGTCGGACCGATCGGCACCAGGTCCGTCCGCCTGCTGATCCCCAGCTTCCGGTAGGCCCTGGTCAGGTGCTGCTCGACGGTGCTGACCGTGATGAACAGCTTGTGCCCGATCTCGCGGTTGGTGTGACCGCGGGCAGCCAGGTTCACGACGCGCCGCTCGGCGTCGCTCAGGGCGGCGAGCCCGTCCTCCGCGCCTCCGTCGCGCTCGTCCAGCGCGTCGTGGAGCGGTTGCAACTTCTGCCGCAGCAGCCCGGCGGCGCAGCCCTCGGCGAGTTGGAGGGCACGCCGGCCCATCATCTTGGCGCGGCCGAACTCGCCGAGCGCCTGGCCGGTCTGGCTGAGGTCGGCGAACGCGTGCGCCAGTTCGTGCCGGTCGCCGCTGGCGTGCAGCAGGTCCATCGCCTCGCACAGCATCGCCTGGCGCTGCTTGGGCGCGCACGCGGACGCCAGCGCGCGCAGGCCCATGCCCCTGGCGCGCGGGCTGTCCGCGCCGGGCAGGGCGAGGTGCTCGGTGACCAGTTCCCGCGCCGCTTCCGGTCGGCCCGAGCGGACGTGCACGCGGGCGAGGTCCACCCGCCACGGCAGGTCGGCCGGGTCGTCGGCGGCCCAGCGCACGGCCAGTTCGCCGGCGGCCCGGAAGTCGGCGAGGGCGGCTTGCCGCCGGTCGGCGGCGTCGTAGTGGACGCCCCGGGCGCGCAGGTACCGCGGCCAGAACAGGCTTCGGCGCAGCGCCGGGGGCGTCGGGTGGCGCAGCGCCTCGTCGGCCTGGTCGAGCCGGCCGGTCAGGGTCGCCGCGAGGACGAGGTGGTGCAGCGGCGACCCGATCGCGACGCCCCAGGAGGCCGCGGACAGGGTCGTCAGCGCTTGGCGGGCGTGCCGGTGGGCCGCCGCGAGGTCGCCGCGCCGCAACGCGGTGTCGGCCCGGACGTCGGACAGCACGGCGCGCCAGCTCGCGAGGTCGCGCCGGTCGGCTTCCTCGTGCAGGCGCTCGCACCAGTCCTCGGCGCGGTCGAGCCGGTCGGCGGTGATCAGGGCGCGCAGGGCGGCCCAGACGGCGACCAGCACCGAGTCGCCGGGGCGGGCGCGCTGGAGCACCTCCTCGGCGCGGTCCAACGCGAACCGGTCGGCGGCCGGGTCCTCGGCGGGCGCGCGGTCGGTGCGGGTCCGGGGGCCGTCGGGGTCGCAGTGGCGGAGCCAGTCCGCGGTGGCGCGGTGGTCGGCGGCGACCTCGGGGTCGGGGTGTTCGGCCAGCTCGTCCAGGCCCGCCAGCACCTCCGCGGCGTCGTCCGGCCGGCCGTGCCAGGCCAGGGAGCGCGCCAGCAGCAGGGCGTCCCGCCCGTCGAGGAGGTCCGCGCGGGCCGCGTCGAGCAGGGACGGCAGGTGCCGCAGGACGCTGGACGGCTTGGACCGCCAGTGCAGCCGGACCAGCCCGGCCTCGACGGCCGCCCGCTCGCGCGGGTCGGCGGTGGACGCGAGGGCCAGTTCCAGGCAGTCCACGGCGTGCGCGGTGGCGTCCTCCACGGCGGCTTCGGCCGCCGCCGCGACGAGCACCGGCACGGCCCACGGCTCGACCGGCGCGCCCACGGCGACCAGGTGCTCGGCGACCTCGACGGCCGGCGCGGCGTCGTCGTGCAGGAGCAGGGCCGCTTCGTGCCGCAACGCTTCCAGCACGTCCGGCGGGCAGTCCTCCAGGACCGCGGCGCGCACGGCGGGGTGGTGGAACTCGTGGCCGTCGACCAGGCCGGCCTCGGCGAGCGCGGTCACGGCCTGGCGGGTGGCGGCCGGGGTGACGTCGGCGAGCGCGGCGCACAGCGCGGTGGACGCCCGCGGGCCGGCCACGGCCACCGCGCGCGCCACGTCGAGCAGCCGGGGGTCGCTGCGGTGCAGGCACGCCAGCGCCGCGTGCACGAACGCGTCCCCGACCGCCGGGAACTCCGTCGCGCCGCGGGAGTCGTCGGCCAGCGCGTGCACCAGCATCGGGTTGCCGCCGCTGAGCGCGTGCGCGGGTCCGGCGAGCCGCCGCGCCACCTCGGGCGCGAACCGCTCGGCGAGCAGCCGGCCGACCCCGTCGGGCGACAGCGGCAGCAGCCGCAGGTGCTTGCAGTGCGGCTGCCGGGTCAGCTCGGCGTGGAACGCGGCGCCGGCGGGCCGCGCGGTCACGCAGCCGCTCAGCACGAGCAGCACCCGGGCCGCGCGGATGCGCCGTTGCAGGTAGAGCAGGGCTTGCAGGGACAGGGGATCGGCGAACTGGACGTCGTCCACGACGACCACCAGCGGCCGTTGGGCGGCGAGGTCGAGCAGCAGCCGGCACACGCTCTCCAGCAGCCGCGCGTCGTCGTCGCGCAGCGTGGGCGCGTCGGTGTCCCCCGCCGGGAGGGCCGGCCGCAGGTCCGCCCCGTGGCACAGCTGGTTCACCACGCCCAGCGGGATGGCGCTCTCCGCGAGCGAGCAGGCCGCGGTCAGCACCAGCGCGCCCTCGGCGGCGGCGCGCTCGGCCAGGGCGTTGACCAGTTCGGTCTTGCCGCTGGCCACGCCGCCGTCGACGAGCGCGACCCGGCCGTGGCCCGCCGCCGCGGTCGCGTGGAGCGCGGTCAGCTCGGACAGCAGGTGTTCTCTCTCGATCAGTGGCACTCCGCTCACCCCCTGTGTTGGCGGCGCGACTGGTGTCACACGGCCTCGCGGTCGGTGGCACGGGCGTGGGCCCTGATCCGGTGGAGGATCTCGGGCATCGAGTCGTTGAGGTAGAAGTGGCCGCCGGGGTGGACGGCGAGGTCGAAGGACGCGTCGGTGTGCTCGCGCCAGCCCTCCGCCTCCTCAAGCGTCACCCTCGGGTCGGCGTCGCCGACCAGCGCGACGACCGGGCACGTCAGCCGCGGGCCGGGCCGGTACTCGTAGGTCTCGGCCGCGGTGTAGTCGGAGCGGATCGCGGGCAGCACCATGCGGACCACGTCCTCGTCGTCCAGCAGCGCGGAGTCGGTGCCCGCGAGCGCGCGGACGTCGGCGATCAGGCCGGCGTCGTCGCGCAGGTGGACGCGTTCCAGCCGCCGCCGGTGCGGAGCGCGCCGACCGGACGCGAACAACGCGGTGGGTGGGACGCCCAGCCCTTCCAGCCGGCGCGCGACCTCGAACCCGAGCGTCGCGCCCATGCTGTGGCCGAACAGGGCGACCGGCCGGTCCACCAGCGGCAGCACCGCGGCGACCAGGCGGTCGGCCAGCTCGTGGACGGAGGTGAGGCCGGGCTCGCGCTGCCGGTCCTGCCGGCCGGGGTACTGCACGGCGAGCACGTCGACCTCGGGCGAAAGCTCTTGCGCCACGCGGAAGAAGTAGCCGGCGGAGCCCCCGGCGTGCGGCAGGCACAGCAGGCGGGTCGCCGCGTCGTCGGACGGGTGGAAGCGGCGGATCCACAGCTCGGTCTCGGACATCTCGTCAACTCCGCGGTGTCGGATTGCGCCGCCTTCGGCGACGCGGCCTCGCGTGGTGGTCGGTGGCCGTTGCGGGGGCGCTGCCCACCGGCGGCATGCGGTGGGCGCGCCCGGGAGGTGCGGTCAGTAGCACGAGCCGCTCTGGCCCTCGCTCCAGCTGATCGTGGTCGGGCGGACGGCGGCGATGCCGGTGTTGGTCCAGCTGTCCAGCACGTCGACGGAGAGCGCGCCGGCCGCGGGCGCCTCGGCGCCCTCGAAGAAGAACGACCGGACAATCTCATTCGCGATGATCGGCATGGAAAGTCTCCTCGCGGGGAAGTTCGCTCGGTGTGGTGGGCGACGTTCGACACAAAAGGTGCTCGATCGGCGGGTTCCGCGACAAGGCCGCCCCTCACCCATCGCCCGCCGTTTCGTCACAGCGCACCCGTGAAATCCTCATACTCACCTCCAGCGATCACCCCGGTGACTTTCCGTGAATCCCCGGACGGCCTCCTACCGGACTCCCGCCGGACACCCGCGACACCTCCCCGTAACCCGTTCGGAGCACCATCGCAGCACGTGGCGTGCACGGCTCAGCCCTTATCGCGGAGCCCCTTCCCACCGGCCGCGTTAATTAACCCGAACGCCCTCCGGACCTCGCTCACCAGTTCACCGTGACCCGCTCACCGCGCCTATGTGAAACCGTCACACCCGACCGTGGGCGCACAATGGCTGACCAGGTGCCGGCCGGATTCACCGGAATGCCCGGCCCATGCCCCTAGGAATTCCCCCGACCTACCTAGGGGTGTCCCGGCAGTTGCCGGAAGTGGGAAGCTCCGATGTGCTTCTTACGCGGTTCCGGCTTATCTCGGGAGTGAGTCCATGAAGTTCTCCGTTCTCGGGAGCACCGAGGTCGTCGACGGCGGCGCCCAGCTCGAACTGGGCGGCGTGAAGCAGCGCGCGATCCTCGGTTACCTCCTGCTGCACGCGAACAAGGTCGTGCCGACCAGCCAGATCCTCCAGGCCATGTGGGAGGGCAACCCGCCCCCGACGGCCCGGAAGATGGTCCAGAACGCCGTGTCGGGCATCCGCCGGATGCTCGCCGCCAACACCGATCCGACCACCACCCCCCTCCTGCGCACCCACCGCCCCGGCTACCAGCTGCGGGTGGACGTCCAGGCGGTCGACCTGTTCGTGTTCCGCTCGCTGGTGCGCGACGGGCGCTCCGCGATCTCCGAGGGCGCGCACGCCCTCGGCGCCGAACGGCTGCGCGAGGCGCTGTCGCTGTGGCGCGGGCGGGCGCTGGCCGACCTCGTGGAGACCGGCATCTGCTGGTCCGAGCTGACCGCCCTGGAGGACGAGCGGCTCTCCGCGCTGGAGGACCGGCTCGACGCCGAGCTGGCGTGCGGCCGGCACCGCGAGATCACCCCCGAGCTGGAGGTGCTGACCGCGACCGAGCCCATGCGGGAACGGCTGTGCCTGCAGTTCATGCTGGCGCTGTACCGGTCCGGGCGGCAGGCGGACGCGCTGCGCGTCTACCGCCGCACCCGCGAGGCGCTCATCGACGGCCTCGGCCTCGAACCGGGGCGCGGCCTCCAGGAGCTCCAGCAACGGATCCTGGAGCACGACGCCACGATCCAGGTCCCCGCGCTGGTGGGCTGACCGCCCCGCTCACCCCGGCGATTACCCGACCGTGGAGCGGTCGCGCGCAGCATGGGCTGCGCGCGCGGTCCGCGCCGGCCAAGACTTCCCTAGCGAGGATGACATGACGGACAAGTGCCCCGTGCACGGGCATGAAATGCCGCTCGACGACGACTACTACTCCTCCCCGTACGCGCCCTACGCGCTGTACGCCGCGCTGCACCGGGAAGGTCCGATCCACCGGATCTGCCTGGACGACCACGACCCCGCGTGGATCGTCACCGGCTACGACGAGGTGCACGCCGGCCTGCGCGACAAGCGCCTGGCCCGGCCGCGCGAGTACGCCAACCCGGACACCTTCACCACCAAGCGGTTCCCGGAGGGCGAGGCGACCGGCACGATCGTCACCACCGACCCGCCGCAGCACACCCGCCTCAAGCGGATGGTGAACTTCACCTTCCTGCCCCGCAACGTCGACACGTTCCGCCCGCGGGTCGACGAGATCGTGGACGCGCGGCTGGACGCGATCGAGGCGGCCGGCGGCGGGGACCTGGTCAACGACTACGCCGCCGTCCTGCCGATCACGATCATCTGCGACGTGCTGGGCATCCCGGAGAACTACCGGGCCGAGCTGAAGCACTGGTGCGACCTCGCGTTCGGCGGCGACGAGCAGATCAACGCCACCACGCGCGAGAAGCTGTCGATGTTCGTCAACGACGTGCGCAAGCAGAAGGCGGAGAACCCGACCGACGACCTGCTGTCGTACTGGGTGCACGCCAAGAACGCCGACGGCGAGCCGGAGCTGACCGTCTTCGAGGTGATGAGCCTCGCCCTGCTCACGCTGCTGGGCGGCTACGACACCACCGCGGGCATGATCAGCCGGGGCGCGCTGGCCCTGCTGGACAACCCCGAGGCGCTGGAACGGCTGCGCGCCAACCCCGACGAGTTCGACGTGGCCGTCGAGGAGCTGCTGCGCATGCACGGCTCGGTGCACCACGGGTTCCGCCGGTTCGCCACCGAGGACCTGGAGATCGGCGGCACGAAGGTGGCCGCGGGCGACACGGTGTACCTGCACCTGACCGCCGCGGGCAACGACCCGGAGAAGTTCCCCGACCCGCAGCGGTTCGACCTGGACCGCGCCGACAAGTCGCACATGGCCTTCGGCGGCGGCGCGCACTTCTGCTCGGGCTCGGAGCTGGCGCGCATCGAGGTGACCGTGGCGCTGCGCAAGCTGTTCACCCGCTTCCCGAACATCAAGCTCGCCACGGACCCGAAGACGTTGCGCCTGCGCAACTCGCCGCTGCTGCCCGCGGTGATGCACCTCCCCGTCACCGTCTGACGTCCCCCGGCCCGCTTCGCCTTGTCGACAAGAGGTTGTTGAACAATGCCGCGCACCGACCTGCTCCGGCCCCTGCCCGAACTGCTCCGGTCCAACGCAGGCCGGTCCGGCTCCCGGACCGCCTACGCCGACGCCCGGCGCAGCGTGACCCACGCCGACCTGGACGTGCGGACCGCACGGCTCGCCGGTCACCTCGCCGATCTCGGCGTCTGGCCGTCGGACCGGGTCGTGGTCCTGCTGGACGGCGTGTCGGCCGTGGAGGCCGTCCTGGCGGTGGTGCGGGCGGGCGGCATCGCCGTGCCGCTGGACCCGGCGCTGGACGACGCCGAGCTGGCCCGCCTGGTCGAGGACGCCGGCGCGGACACGGTGATCACCGACGCGGCCGGCGCCGCGCGGGTGTCGCCGCTGAACCTGGTGGTGGACGGGGACTTCTCGGGCGCGCACTCGTTCGAGGACCTGGTGGCGACCGAGCCGTCCGCGCCGGCCCGCGACGACCTCACCCTGGACGACCTGGCGTTCCTGACCTACACGGCGGGGGCGACCGGGCCGCGCAAGGGCGTGCTGTCCACGCAGCGCAACGCGTTGTGGCCGGCGGCGACGGCGTACGCGGTGCAGCTCGGGCTGACGCCGGACGACCGGCTGTTCTGGCCGTTGCCGGTGCACGCCGGGTTCTCGTTCCTGGTGGCGGCGACGGCGATGGGCGCGTCGGTGCGGCTGGCGTCCGGCCTGGGGCCGGAGGAGCTGCGGCGCGCGTTGGCCGACGACCGCAGCACCGTGGTCGCCGGCACGCCGCTCAGCCACGCCGCCCTGCTGGACACCCCGCGCCCCGGCGCGGTGGGCGTGCGGCTGGGGCTCGTGGTCGGCGCGGTGGAGGCGGCGGCGCGCGAGGTGTTCGAGGAGGCGTTCGCCGCGCCCCTGCTGACCGTGTACGCGACCACCGAGACGTCCGGCCCGATCGCGGTGAGCTGGCCGGACGGCGACCCGCGCCGGCGGTGCCTGCCGCTGCCCGGGTTGAGCGTGCGGGTCGTGGACCCGGTGACCGGCGCGGACCTGGGGCCGGGCCAGGAGGGCGAGGTCTGGGTCTCCGGGCCGAACGTGATGTCCGGCGGCTACCACAACCTGGCCGCCGAGACGGCCGACGCGCTGCGCGGCGGCTGGTGGCGCACCGGCGACCTGGCGCGCCGCGACGAGTCCGGCTACCTCGCGGTGACCGGGCGGCTGGCGGACCTGGTGACCGCGGGCGACCTGCGGGTTCGGCTGGACAAGATCGACACCGTGCTGCGGGCGGTGCCCGGCGTGGTGGACGCGGCTGCCGCCGAGGGTCCCGTGGCCTACGTCGTCGGGTCCGCTGTGGACAGCGCGGCGGTGGTGGACGCCTGCCGCGCGGCCGGTGTGGCGCTGCCCGCCGAGGTGTACCGGGTGGCCGCGATCCCGCGCACCACCGCCGGCACGCCGGTCCGCCACCTGCTCACCGGGCTGCCCGCCCGTCTGTTGGGCGTGGCGACCGCCGAGTACGGCACCCTGCACACGGCCGACGGCCCGGTGCGCGCGGCGCCCGGCACGGCGCTGACCGGCGCCGTCGCGTTCGTCGGGCACGACGACACGCTGGCCCGCCACCTCGCCGAAGCCCACGACGTCCGCGAGTTCCGCCACGTCGCACCGGGCGCCGAGCCGGGCGATGCCGATGTCGTGGTCGCCGTGGACACCGACCTCGCACCGCTGGCCGACCACCCCGGCCGGCTCGTCGTGCTGTCGGGTGGGCACTCCCCCGAGGCCGACGACCTGGTCCTGCGCCGGCGCGACCGCGGTCTGCCCGGCCTGTCCCTGGCCTGGTCCGCGCCCGGCTTCACCCCGCTGCCGGTCGACCGCCGGGCCGCCGCGCTGGACGCGGCGCTGGCCGCCGACGAGCCGTGCGTGGTCGCGGCCCGGGTCGAGGACACCGCCGCCGACACCTGCGCCGTCCGCGCCGACCTCACCGCGCGCCTGCTCGCGACGCCCGAGGCCGAGCGCGCCGACGTGCTGCTCGACCTGGTGCGCGCGGAGACCGCCGAGGTGCTGGGCGACCAGGCCCCGCCGGTGCTGGACGCCGAGACCCCGTTCCGCCGCCTGGGCTTCGACTCGCTGACCGCCGTGCAGCTGCGCGGGCGGCTGAGCGCCGTGACCGGCCTCGACCTGCCCGCGACCCTCGTCTTCGACCACCCGACCCCGGACACCGTCGTCGACCACCTGCTCCGGGAGCTGGGCGCGGCCCCCGAGGACGCGCCGGCCGAGCCGGTCGCGGTCGCCGTGCGCGACGACGAGCCGATCGCCATCGTCGGCATGGGCTGCCGCTTCCCCGGCGGGGTCGCCTCCCCCGACGACCTGTGGCGGCTGGTCGCCGACGGCGTGGACGCGATCAGCGCCTTCCCCACCGACCGCGGCTGGGACCTCACCGCGCTGTTCGCA
The DNA here is from genome assembly GCF_039521145.1 of Saccharothrix mutabilis subsp. mutabilis. NCBI lineage: Bacteria > Bacillati > Actinomycetota > Actinomycetes > Pseudonocardiales > Pseudonocardiaceae > Saccharothrix > Saccharothrix mutabilis. The sequence goes on along the minus strand of NZ_BAAABU010000010.1, from coordinate 6,493 downwards.
GGCGACGGTCCGGGCACGTCGGCGGCCGGCGCGGGCGGGTTCCTGCACGACGCGGCCGAGTTCGACGCGGAGTTCTTCGGCATCAGCCCGCGCGAGGCGCTCGCGATGGACCCCCAGCAGCGCGTGCTGATGGAGACCGCGTGGGAGGCGCTGGAGCGGGCGGGCATCGACCCGGGGTCGTTGCGCGGCAGCGACACCGCCGTGTTCGCGGGCGTGCCGGTGCAGGACTACGGGCGCGGCGGGCACAGCGAGGACGACGGCGTCGACGGGTTCCTGATCACCGGCATCGCGAGCAGCGTCGCGTCCGGCCGCATCGCCTACGCGCTGGGCCTGGAGGGTCCGGCGATGACCGTGGACACGGCGTGCTCGTCGTCGCTGGTCGCGCTGCACCTGGCGGTGCGGGCGCTGCGGTCCGGCGAGTGCGGGATGGCGCTGGCCGGCGGCGTGACCGTGATGTCGGGGCCCGAGACGTTCACCGAGTTCTCCCGGCAGGGCGGCCTGTCCGCCGACGGCCGGTGCAAGGCGTTCTCCGACGACGCCGACGGCACCGGCTGGTCCGAGGGCGCGGGGATGCTCGTGCTGGAACGGCTGTCCGACGCGCGCCGCAACGGCCACCCGGTCGTCGCCGTGCTGCGCGGGTCGGCCGTGAACCAGGACGGCGCGTCCAACGGCCTGACCGCGCCCAACGGCCCGTCGCAGCAACGGGTCATCCGCCAGGCACTGGCCGACGCGGGCCTGCGACCGTCCGATGTGGACGCGCTGGAGGCGCACGGCACCGGCACGGCGCTGGGCGACCCGATCGAGGCGCAGGCGGTCCTGGCCACCTACGGCCGCGACCGCGAGACCCCGCTGTGGCTGGGGTCGCTGAAGTCCAACATCGGCCACACGCAGGCGGCGGCCGGGGTCGGCGGCGTGATCAAGATGGTGATGGCGCTGCGCCACGGCGTCCTGCCCCGGACCCTGCACGTCGCCGAGCCGACGAAGAAGGTGGACTGGTCGGCGGGCGCGGTGGAGCTGCTGACCGACGCCGTGGAGTGGCCGACGACCGACCGTCCGCGCCGGGCCGCCGTGTCGTCGTTCGGCATGAGCGGCACCAACGCGCACGTGATCCTCGAAGAACCGCCCGCCACCAACGCCACCGCTGGTGAAGGGCCGGCGGTGGTGCCGTGGGTGCTGTCGGCGCGCAGCGAGGCGGCCGTCCGCGACCAGGCCCGCCGGCTCATCGACCACGTCGAAGCCCACCCGGACCTGGACATCGCCGACGTCGGCCGCTCCCTCGCCACCACCCGCGTCGCCTTCGACCACCGCGCCGCCGTGGTCGGCGCGGACCGCGACGAACTCGTGGCCGCCCTCATCGCGGTCGCCTCCGGCAGCGAGCCCGCCACCGTTGCCGAGAAGGGCAAGACGGCCTTCCTGTTCACCGGGCAGGGTTCGCAGCGCCTGGGCATGGGGGCCGAGCTGTCCGCCTTCCCGGTGTTCGCCGAGGCCTTCGCCGAAGCCCGCGCCGCCCTCGACCCGCACCTGCCCAAACCGCTCGCCGAGGTCCTGAACACCGAGGAACTGCACGACACCGGCTACACCCAGCCCGCGCTCTTCGCCTTCGAGACCGCCCTCCACCGCCTGGTCACCTCGTGGGGCGTGCGCCCGGACCACCTCGTCGGCCACTCCATCGGCGAACTGGCCGCCGCGCACGCCGCCGGCGTGTTCACCCTCGAAGACGCCGCCAAGCTGGTCGCCGCGCGCGGCCGGCTCATGCAGGCGCTGCCGCGGGGCGGCGCGATGGTCGCCGTCCAGGCCACCGAGGACCAGGTCGCGCCCTTCCTGTCCGACCGGGTCGCCGTCGCCGCCGTCAACACCCGCACCTCCCTGGTCCTGTCCGGCGACGAGACAGCTGTCCTCCAAGCGGCCGACGAGTTGGCGGCACAGGGCCACAAGACCAAGCGGCTCACGGTGTCGCACGCCTTCCACTCGCCGCTGATGGAACCGATGCTGGACGAGCTGCGGAAGGTCGCCGAGGGCATCACCCACCACGAGCCGCAGATCCCGCTGGTCTCGACCGTCACCGGCCGCCCGTACACCCCGACCGCCGACTACTGGCCGCGCCAGGTCCGCGAGGCCGTCCGGTTCGCCGACGCCGTCGACGCGCTCACCGGCGTGACCACCTACGTCGAGATCGGGCCGGACGCGGTGCTGTCGGCGCTGGCGCCGGACACCGCGATCCCGCTCACCCGGGCCAAGCGCGACGAGCGGCGCACCGCGGCGGAGGCGTTCGGCCGGCTGTTCGCCGCCGGGTCCACTGTGGACGGAACGGCGTTCTTCCCGCACGCGCGGGCCGTCGAGCTGCCCACCTACGCCTTCCAGCGCCGCTCCTACTGGCTGCGCCCGGCGGGCGGCGGGGACGTCGGCGCGGCCGGCCTCACCTCCGCCGCGCACCCGCTGCTCGGCGCGGTCCTGGGCGTGACCGACACCGACCGGCTGGTGCTCACCGGCCGCCTGTCGCCGCAGGCCCAGCCGTGGCTGGCGGACCACGCCGTGGCGGACTCCGTGCTGCTGCCGGGCACCGCGTTCCTCGAACTGGCCGCCCAGGCCGCGCGGCACACCGGGTGCGCGGTGGTCGAGGAGATGACCCTCCAGGCCCCGCTGGTCCTCGCGCGGCGCCCGGTCAACCTCCAGGTGTGGATCGGCCGGCCCGACGAGCACGGCCGGCGCGAGTTCGGCGTGTACTCCCAGCCCGCCGACCACGCCCCGGGCGAGGAGTGGACCTCCCACGCCTCCGGTGTGCTGACCCCCGACGAGACCCCGGTCCCGGCCCCGGTCGGGCAGTGGCCGCCGGCCGGCGCGGAACCCGTCGAGGTGGACGACTTCTACGGCTGGCTGCTGGCGCGCGGCTTCGGCTACGGCCCGGCGTTCCAGGGCGTGCAGGAGGTGTGGCGGCGCGGCGGCGAGCTGTTCGCGCGGGTCGCGCTGCGGCCGGAGGAGGAGGTCGGCGCGGTGCGCTTCGGCGTCCACCCCGCCCTGCTCGACGCGGCCCTGCACCCGATGGTCCTCGACCTCGACGGCGGCCCCGGCCGGGCGTGGCTGCCGTTCTCGTGGCGCGGGGTGCGGCTGCACCGGGCCGGCACGTCGGCCCTGCGCGTCCACCTCACCCCGGCGGGCGAGCACGCGTTCCGCGTGGCCACCTACGACGACGAGGGCAGCCCGGTGCTGTCGGCGAACGCGGTCACGGTGCGGCCGGTGGCCACGGCCGTGTCCGGGCCGGCGCCCGCGCTCTACCGGACCGAGTGGGTGCCGGTCGCGACCTCCGCCGCCGACACCGACGTCGAGGTCTTCCGCGTCCGGCCCGGTGACACCGCCGAGGCCGTGCGCGCCTCCCTGGCCGCCACGCTGGCCAAGCTCCAGGCCGCCGACGGCCGGCTCGCCGTCGTCACCACCGGCGACCTGGCCGGGCAGGCGACCCTGGGCCTGGTCCGGTCCGCGCAGACCGAGCAGCCGGACCGGTTCGTGCTCATCGAGACCGACGGCGCCGAGCAGTCCGACCGGGCGCTGGCCGCCGCGATCGGCACCGGGGAGCCGCAGCTGGCCGTCCGCGCTGGCGCGGTGACCGTGCCCCGGCTGGCCGCGTACGAGCCCGCCGCCTCCGACGCCCGCCTGTTCGACCCGGCCGGCGCGGTGCTGGTCACCGGCGGCACCGGCGGGTTGGGCGCCGAACTGGCCCGCTACCTGGTGTCCGCGCACGGAGCGCGCCACCTCGTCCTGACCTCGCGTCGGGGCCCGGACGCGCCCGGCGCGCTCGACCTGGCCGACGAACTGCGCGCCGCCGGCGCGGTCGTGGACGTCGTGGCCTGCGACGCCGCCGACCGGGACGCCCTGGCCGCCCTGCTGGACACCCTGCCGACCCTGGTGGGCGTGGTCCACGCGGCGGGCGTGCTGGACGACGGCGTGCTGGAAGCCCTCACCCCGCAACGCCTGGACACCGTCCTGCGCCCCAAGGTGGACGCGGCCCTCAACCTGCACGAGCTGGCCGGCGACGTCGAGCTGTTCGTCCTGTTCTCGTCCGTCGCGGGCATCGTCGGCACGGCCGGCCAGGCGAACTACGCGGCGGCCAACGCCTTCCTCGACGGCCTCGCCGCCCACCGCCACGCGCGCGGCCAGGCGGCCACCGCGCTGTCCTGGGGCCTGTGGGACCGGGACGGCGCGATGTCCCACAGCCTCGGCGAAGCCGACCTGGCGCGGCTCGCCCGCGGCGGCCTCCTCGCGCACAGCGTCGCCGACGGCCTGGCCCTGTTCGACGCCGCGTGCCGGTCCGGGCAGCCGCACCTGGTGCCCGTCACGATCGACGTGGCCGCCGTGCGCGCCGCGACCCACCCCGCGCCGCCGCTGCACGGCCTGGCCCGCGTCCCCCGCCGCCGCCAGGCCGCCGCCAAGCCGACCGGGTCGGCGCTGGCCCGCGAGCTGGCCGGCCGGGCCGCGGACGAGCAGCGCCGCGTCCTGCTGGACCTGGTGCGCGCGCAGGTCGCGACCGTCCTCGCGCACCCCGACCCGGCCTCGATCAGCGGCTCGAACGCGTTCAAGCAGCTCGGGTTCGACTCCCTGATGGCCGTCGAGCTGCGCAACCGGCTCAACAGCGCCACCGGCCTGCGCCTGCCCGCCACGCTCACGTTCGACCACCCCACCCCGGAGGCCATCGCCGAGCACCTGCTGGGCGAGTTCGGCGAACGGGTCGAGGCCAAGCCCGGCCCGGTGGCGGCGCGGGCCGTGGACGAGCCGATCGCGATCGTCGGCATGGCCTGCCGCTACCCCGGCGGCGTCGAGTCGCCCGACGACCTGTGGCGGATGCTCGCCACCGGCCGTGACGGCATCACCGGGTTCCCCACCGACCGCGGCTGGCGGCTGGACACCCTGTTCGACCCCGACCCGGACACCCCCGGCACCAGCTACGTCAGCGAGGGCGGGTTCCTGCTCGACGCGGCCCGGTTCGACGCGGACTTCTTCGGCATCAGCCCGCGCGAGGCGCTCGCGATGGACCCGCAGCAACGCGTGTTCCTGGAGGCCTGCTGGGAGGCCCTGGAGAACGCGGGCCTGCGGCCGGACGGCCTGCGCGGCTCGGCGACCGGCGTGTTCACCGGCCTGATGACGCACGACTACGCGGCCCGCTCCAGCGCGGTGCCCGAGGGCGTCGAGGGCTTCTGGGGCACCGGCACGGCGGGCAGCGTCGCCTCCGGCCGCGTCGCCTACGCGCTGGGGCTGGAAGGACCGGCGGTCACCGTGGACACCGCGTGCTCGTCGTCGCTGGTCGCGCTGCACCTGGCGGCGCAGGCGCTGCGGTCGGGCGAGTGCTCGCTGGCGCTGGCGGGCGGCGTCACCGTGATGGCCACGCCCGGCCTGTACGTGGAGTTCTCCAAGCAACGCGGGCTCGCGCCGGACGGGCGGTGCAAGGCGTTCTCGTCCACCGCGAACGGCACGGCGTGGGCCGAGGGCGTCGGCGTGCTGGTCGTGGAACGGCTGTCCGACGCCCGGCGCAACGGCCACCCCGTGCTGGCCGTGCTGCGCGGTTCGGCGGTCAACCAGGACGGCGCGTCCAACGGCCTGACCGCGCCCAACGGCCCGTCGCAGCAACGGGTCATCCGGCAGGCGCTGGCCAACGCGGGCCTTCAACCGTCCGATGTGGACGCCGTCGAGGCGCACGGCACCGGCACGGTGCTCGGCGACCCGATCGAGGCGCAGGCCATCCTGGCCACCTACGGGCAGGACCGGGCCGTGCCGCTCAAGCTCGGCTCGCTGAAGTCCAACATCGGCCACACCCAGGCCGCGGCGGGCGTCGGCGGCGTGATCAAGATGGTGCTCGCCATGCGGCACAACGTGCTGCCGAAGACGCTGCACGTCGAAGAGCCGTCGCCGAAGGTGGACTGGGCGGCCGGGTCTGTGGAGCTGCTGACCGAGGCCGCCGAGTGGCCGGTCAACGGGCACCCGCGGCGGGCCGGCGTGTCGTCGTTCGGCGTGTCCGGGACCAACGCGCACGTGATCATCGAGGAGCCGCCGGCGGCCCCGACCACGGGCGGCGAGACACCGCCGGTCGTGCCGTGGGTGCTGTCCGGGCGGACCGAGTCGGCGTTGCGCGACCAGGCCCGCCGCCTGCTCGACCACGTGACCGCGCACGACGCCCTGCCGCTCGCCGACGTCGGCCACTCGCTGGCCACGGCCCGGGTCGCGTTCGACCACCGGGCCGTCGTCCAGGGGACCTCGCGGGAGGACGTGCTGCGCGGGCTCGCCGCCGTGGCCTCCGGTGACGACGCTCCGGGTGCCGTCGTGGACGCGGTGCGCGGCGGTGGCCTGGCGTTCCTGTTCACGGGTCAGGGTTCGCAACGCCTGGGCATGGGCCGCGACCTGCACGCCTTTCCGGTCTTCGCCTCAGCCTTCGCCGAAGCCTGCGCGGCTCTCGACCCGCACCTGCCCAAGCCACTGGCCGACGTGCTCGACACCGACGAACTGCACC
>NZ_BAAABU010000009.1:0-250748 GCF_039521145.1 Saccharothrix mutabilis subsp. mutabilis | reverse complement strand
GCAGATGTCGCAATCCACACCGAACCCGGAGGCCCTCCCTCATTCCAAGATCATCCGATCACGTGTCGCCCTGTTCACAACCTCTCCGGGCAGTACACCTAGGCGAGCGCGGCGGTCAGGGCGTTGCGCAGGACCCGGGACACCACCGGGTCCGCCAGCGCCCCGTTGAAGGTCAGCGAGCCCACCGCGAAGGCCCAGCCCGCGCCCCTGGTGAAGTGCACCATGTCCGCTCCCCCGGCCTGCGCGCCGCTCGCGATGACCGTCGCGCCCGCCAAGCCGCTCGGCGTGACGTCCATCTCCCAGCCCGCCGCCGCGCCGTTGACGCCCGTCTGCCCGAAGCTGTCGCCGGCGGCCACGCCGGTGCCCGCGAAGAAGGGGTGGTCGGGGACCGCCACCTGGTAGGGGGCGAAGGAGAACCACGAGTCGTCGGTGTAGGTGTTGCCGATGATCTCGTGAGCCGGCAGCCCGTGCGCCTCGTACGAGACGCGGTTGCCGAACGGGTCGCGGTGCACGGCCGTCGCGCCCCCGTCGGCGAGGTCCACCGGCTCGTAGAGCACGTTGCCGCCGGTGGAGACGACCCGCCCGCCGGCCTGCACGTAGTCGGCCAGCTTGGTGCGCATGGTCAGCGTCCAGTACTCGGGGTGGGTGCACAGGAGCAGCGCCTTGTAGCTGCCCAGCCAGTCGCCGAAGTGCAGGTCGACGTCCTGGTAGCAGTCGTAGGCGAAGGTGTTGGCCTTCAGCCAGCGCAGCAGGAGCAGGTCGCTGTACCACCGCGCGTTGACCCGCCCGGGGGCTTGGAGGACCGCGTCCGCCGGCCGCCTCAGGGTGATGTACCGGTTCGTGGGCACGATGTCCCAGGTGTACTGGCTGTGCCCGCCCCACGAGTTGTAGGCGTTGTGGGTCAGCGTCGGCAGCAGCACCGCCAGCTGCCGGGTCGGCGCGGCGGGCTTGACCACGAACGGCACTTGGCGGCGCATCCCCAGCGGCCCCGCCAGGGTGGCGGTGTAGAGCCCGCTCGACCACGAGGCCGGGATCGGCACGGTGACGTCGTCGGCCCACCCGCAGCCGGCGCGCCGGTAGCCGGCCTGGACGGGCTGGAGGCGGCCGGCGACGGTCACCGGTCCCCAGACGGTGGTGCCGCCGTCGGGCAGCGGCCCCTCCAACCGCTGCACCGTGAGCTGGTAGGAGCTGAAGGTCGAGGACACCTTGATCCCCACGCTGCCGCCCGTCGGCGTCGACAGCGCCGACGGGTAGCCCTGGAGGTTGGCCGTGCGGCACGTCGTCCACCCCGTGCCCACGGGGCGCCCGACACCGCCGTTGGCCCAGTTCGGCGTGCCGCCCAGCGGGATGTCGCGCCAGTTGACCAGCCGGAACCAGTTCAGCTCGTGGTCGGGCCCCGGCGGGGAGGCCCGGTCGATGAACACGGTGTAGAGCGAGCCGCCCTGGGCGATGAAGTCGCGCTGGTACTCGCCGGTCCAGCCGGTGCCGATGGGCACCGACACCCCTCCGTTGGCCCACGTCCCGCCGCCGTCGTGGCGCAGCCAGTGCAGCTCCTCGCCCTGCCGCACGCCGTACAGCACGCCACCCTGGTCGGCCACGAACTCGTGGAAGTGGCCGACGCCGCGCTTGATCAGCAGGGGTTGCCCGCCGTTCGCCCACGCGCCGCCGCCGGTGCTCCCGTCGCCCGCGAGGTAGCGGAACCAGTACAGGTCGCCGGAGCGGTCGGTCGCGTAGAAGATCCCGTCCCAGCCCCCGGTGATGCGGGGGTAGCGGTCGAACCCGACGCCGATGACCGCAGCGCCGCCCGGCGCCCACGTGCCGCTGTCGCGCAGGTACCGGTACCAGCGGACGGTGCCGTCCTCGGCGAAGCCGAACAGCTGGCCGTCGGCGGCGGCCAGCACGGTGGTGAACATGTGCCACCCGGCGTTGATCTGCACGCCGTTGCCGCCGTTGGCCCACTCCGCCGTCCCGGTCTGCCAGCCCAGGTGCCGGTAGAACAGCAGCCGTCCGTCGGCCTGGACGCTGTAGACCACGCCGTCGCCCCCCGGAACCATCCTGAGCTGCGACTGCTCCGGATCGATGGCCATCGTGACCTCCCCGCGATAGCCGGCGGGCCCCTGGCGCCGGCGCCGTCCCTCCACCGGTGGTGTCGTTCGCGCCGGACCACGGCGTTTCACATTCGGCTGAGGATGACCCGATCGGTCCACCGGCCGGCGAAGACGATCACCCGTGGCGCACGGGTAGGCTCCACCGGGGGTGCTTTGGGCGCCCGCGGCCGGCGACGCCGGCCACGACGGACCCATCCGGCGTATTCGACTGTGTACAGGACTGATGGCGTAGTGATTGACCTGAGCGGCAAGGTCGCCGTGGTGACCGGCGGGACCCAGGGCATCGGGCTGGCGACCGTGCGCGCGCTCGCCGAGGCGGGCGCGGCGGTGGTGCTCACCGGGCGCGACGAGGCACGGGCGAAACAAGCCGCGGCCGAGGTGGCGGCGGAGTTCGACGCGGACGTCACCGGCGCCCCGCTGGAGGTCACCGACAGCAAGGCGGTCGCCTCGCTGGTGCGCGGGGTGGCCAAGGAGCGCGGCCGGCTCGACGTCGTGGTGGCCAACGCGGGCGTCCTGGAGGACGCGCTGGTCGGCATGATCCGCGACGACCTGGTCGAGCGGATGCTGACCACGAACGTCGCGGGCACCATCTACACCGTCCAGGCCGCCGCGCGGGCGATGATGCGGCAGAAGTCCGGCGCGATCGTGGTGCTGGCGTCCATCGTCGGCGAGAAGGGCAGCGCGGGGCAGACGGCCTACGCCGCGTCCAAGGCGGCGGTGGGCAACATCGCCCGGTCGACGGCCAAGGAGCTGGGCCGCTACGGCATCCGGGTCAACGGCGTCGCGCCGGGCGTCATCGAGACCGCCATGACCGCCCACCTCGACGAGGGCATCATCAAGGGCCGGCTGGAGGACACCCCGCTGGGCCGCCTGGGTCAGGCCGAGGACGTGGCCAAGGCCATCCGGTTCCTGGCCAGCGACCAGGCGTCGTTCATCACCGGCCAGGTCCTGGGCGTCGACGGCGGTCTGGTGCTGTGACCGGCGGGCTCCTGCACCCGGGCGCGCGGCTGGTCGACGCGACCGACGGCCGGTCCTGGGCCGGCGCCGAGCTGGCCGCCGCGGTCGCGGCCGTGCCGCTCGACGACCTGCCCGCCGGCGTGCTGTTCGCCCGCACGTCGGTGGACGCGCCGAGCGTGCTGCGCTACCTGGCCGCGTTCGAGGCCGGCCGGCCGGTGGCGTTGCTGGACGCGGGCCAGGAGCGGGACGTGCTGCTGGGCCTGGTGGCCCGGTTCCGGCCGGCCGCCGTGCTGGGCGCCGACGGCGAGCCCCCGGAGGGCTACCGCGCGGGTGAGGTCGCCGGGCCCGCGTGGGTCCGCGTGGACGCCGGCGGTGTCGTGCCCCACCCCGACCTGGCGGTGCTGCTGCCGACCAGCGGGTCCACCGGCAACCCCAAGTTCGTGCGGCTGTCCCGCGCGGCCGTCCTGGCCAACGCCGAGGCCATCGCCGAGGTGCTGGGCATCGACTCGGCCGAGGTCGCGCCCACCAGCCTCCCGCTGCACTACAGCTACGGCATGTCGGTGCTCAACAGCCACCTGCTGCGCGGCGCGACCGTGGTCGTGGAGCCGAGCGGCGTCATGGGGCGGCCGTTCTGGCAGGCCGTGGACGAGCACGGGATCACCTCGCTGGCGGGTGTCCCGTACCACTACGAGATGCTGCGCCGGCTGCGGTTCGACCCGGCCCGGTACCCGTCGCTGCGCACCATCACCCAGGCGGGCGGCAAGCTGCGCGACGACCTGGTGGTCGAGTTCAACGACAAGATGCGCGCCGTCGGCGGACGCATGTTCGTCATGTACGGCCAGACCGAGGCCGCGCCCCGGATGGCCACCGTGCCCGCCGAACGGCTGGCCGACAAGATCGGCTCGGCCGGTCCGGCGCTGCCCGGCGGGGCGTTCGCCGTCCGCCTGGAGGACGGCACCGAGACCACCGAGGCCGGCGTCGTCGGCGAAGTGCTCTACCGCGGCCCGAACGTGATGATGGGCTACGCCGAGGGCGAGGACGAGCTGGCGCTGGGCGACGTCACCGGCGGGGTGCTGGAGACCGGCGACCTGGGTCGGCTCGACGCGGACGGGTACCTCTACATCACCGGGCGGCTCAAGCGGATCGGCAAGGTGTTCGGCAACCGCGTCAGCCTGGACGACCTGGAGCAGGCCGTCCGCGCGGGCGCTCCGGACGGGATCGGTGCCGCCGCCGCGGTGCCCGCGGGCGACAAGGTCGTCGTCTGGCTGGAGAAGGCCGCCGACGCGGACCGCAAGGCGGTCGCGAAGGCGCTCTCCGAGAAGCTGCGCCTGCACGTGAGCGGGTTCGACGTGCGGGCGATCGACGTCCTGCCGCTGCTGCCCAGCGGCAAGGTGGACTACCGCGCACTGGAGGGTCGGGCGTGACGGCGACTGTCGAAGGCGTGTTCGGGCTGTCGCAGGCGGACCGCGAGGCCGCGCTGCTGCCCGCGCTGACCGAGCTGACCGAGCACCACCGCGCGCACTGCGAGGCGTACGACCGCATCCTCGCCTCGATGGACGTGCCGCGCGAGTTCGACTCGATCGAGCGGCTGCCGTGGCTGCCGGTCCGGATGTTCAAGCACCACGTGCTCAAGTCGGTGCCCGACGACGAGGTCTTCAAGGTCCTGACCTCCTCGGGCACCACGGGCGCCGAGGTCTCGCGCATCTACCTCGACCGGGAGGCCGCGGCGGACCAGCCCCGCTACCTGGGCCGGACGCTGCGCGCCGTCCTGGGCGACCAGCGGCTGCCGATGCTCATGGTCGACACCATCGGCATCATCAAGAACCGCCGCTCGTTCTCCGCGCGCGGCGCGGGTGTGCTCGGCATGGCCAACTTCGGCCGCAAGCACGTCTACGCGCTGGACGAGAACGACAAGCCCGACGTCGAGGCCATCAAGGGCTTCCTCGCCGCGCACGGCGACCAGCCCTTCCTGATCTTCGGCTTCACCTTCATGGTGTGGCAGTACCTCTACGAGGTCGCCCGCGAGCACAAGCTCGACCTGTCCAACGGCATCCTCATCCACTCGGGCGGCTGGAAGAAGCTGATCGACCGGGCCGTGGACAACGCCGAGTTCCGCCGCCGGTTCGCCGCCGACACGGGCCTGACCCGCATCCACAACTACTACGGCATGGTCGAGCAGCTCGGCACCGTGTTCGTCGAGGGCCCGTCGGGGAACTCCCTGTACTGCCCGGACTTCGCCGACGTGGTCATCCGCGACCCGGAGACGTGGGCCGAGCAACCGGTCGGCGTGCCCGGCGTCATCGAGGTGGTCAGCACGGTGCCGCGGTCCTACCCGGGCCACGTCCTGCTCACCGAGGACCTGGGCGTCGTGCACGGCGTCGACGACGGCGACTGGCCGGGCAAGCGGTTCTCCGTGCTCGGCCGACTGCCCCGCGCGGAAGCGCGCGGGTGCTCGGACACGTTCAGCGGAGGTGCGGCGTGAAGGTGGCCCAGCGCTTCCCCGAGGGCGCGGAGATCGAGGTCGCGGACCTGCTCGACGAGCTGGCCGCGGCCGACCGGCTGACCGTCGGCGACCCCCGCGTCGTCGACTTCCTGGTGCGCTTCGCCCGCAAGCTCCTCGCACCCGCCGTGGCCCGCCGCTACCCCGAGCTGGCCTCGCTCGGGTTCTTCCTGCGCCGCGGCGAGATCGCCAAGGTCCTGGCGCGGCTGGAGGGCGGCGAGGACGAGCTGCGGTTCCCGCGCGGCCTGGTGTTCCACGTGCCGCCGGCCAACGTCGACACGATCTTCGTGTACTCGTGGGCGCTGTCGGCGCTGGCGGGCAACCCGAACGTCGTCCGGATCTCCTCCCGCTCGGCGGGCGCCGCCGAGGTCGTGCTGGAGGCGCTGAACGAGTCGCTGGGCGAGGCCGACCCGATCATCGCCCGGACCCAGCGGATGATCACCTACGGCCGGGACGACGCGGTGACCGCCGCCCTGTCCGCCGCGTGCGAGCTGCGCGTCATCTGGGGCGGCGACGCCTCGGTGAACGCGCTGCGCGCCCACCCGCTCAAGCCCTCCGCCCGCGACCTGACCTTCCCGGACCGCGCCTCGTTCGCGGCCGTGTCCGTCGCCGGCTGGCTGGCCGCCTCGCCGGAGCAGCGCCGGGACGCCGTGGTCGGGTTCTACAACGACTCGTACTGGTTCGACCAGGCCGCCTGCTCGTCCCCGCGCACCCTGTTCTGGGTCGGGGACCGGGACGCCGCCCGCGCCGCGCGCGACGAGTTCCGCACGCTGCTCGCCGAGGTCGTGGCCGCCAAGGGTTTCGTCGTGGAGCCCGCGATGGCGGTGCAGAAGCGGGTGTCCGCCTACGGCGTCGCCGCCGAGGGCCTGGCCGACCGCATCCGGTTCGACGGCAACGGCGTGGCCACGCTGGAGCTGGTCGAGCCCTCCGCCGTCCCCCGCGAGTGGCTGGGCGTCGGCACGTTCCCCCAGGGCGACCTCGCGGAGCTGACCGACCTGGCGGCGTTCGCGGGCCGCAAGGACCAGACCCTGAGCGTGTTCGGCTTCGACCGGGCCGAGCTGCTCGAACTCGCCCACCGGCTCGGTGGCCGGGGCATCGACCGGATCGTGCCGTTCGGGTCGGCGTTGAGCTTCGCCGCCATCTGGGACGGCTACGACCTGCCGGCGGAGTTCAGCCGGCTGACCACCGTCACCACCTGACATGTCCCACAGCGCCCACCGCGGAGACCCCATGACGACCGTCGACACCGAACCGACCGTCGGCACAACGCCCGCCAAGAGCTTGAAGTCGCAGCTCCTGAACTGGGCCCGCCGGCTGCTGGTGCTGGTGGTGGTCGTGGCGGCCGGCTACCAGCTCGCCACGAACTGGTCCGAGGTGTGGGGCACGATCAGCGGCATCGCCTGGCAGTCCGCGGTGCTCAGCCAGGTCGCGGTCGTCGTGTCCATCGTGTTCGGCGTCCTCGGCTGGCAGACGATGGTGGACGACCTGGGCAAGCCGATCGGCGTGCTGCGCGGCGCGCAGATCAACCTGGTCGGCCTGCTGGGCAAGTACGTCCCCGGCTCGCTGTGGGCGTACGTGCTCCAGATGGAACTGGGCCGCAAGGCCGGTCTCGCGCGGGCACGCGTGTTCACCGCCGCGCTGGTGCAGGTGGGCGTGTCCATCGTGGTGTCGCTGCTGCTCGGCGCGGCGGCGCTGCCCGTGCTGATGGACGAGACGCCAGAGGCGGTGTGGCTGTTCGCGCTGCTGCCGTTCGGCCTCGTGGCGCTGCACCCGCGCGTCCTGACCTGGGCCACCTCGCTCGTGCTCAGGGTCCTGCGCCGCCCGCCGCTGGACCACCGGCTCAAGTGGTCCACGGTCGGCAAGGTCTTCGGCTACGCCGTGCTGGGCTTCGGCTTCCAGGGCCTGCACCTGTGGCTGCTGGCGAACTCCGTCGGCGCACCCGGCTTCGGCGGCCTGGTGCTCTGCGTCGGCGCGATGGCGCTGGCCATGACCATCGGCCTGTTCTTCTTCATCATGCCCGCCGGCGCCGGCGCCCGTGAGCTGGTCATGGCCGCCGTGCTCGTGGCCAGCGGCATCGAGCCGGTGCAGGCCGGCGCGTTCGCCGTCGCGTCCCGGGTGATGTTCATCGTGGCCGACCTCCTGACCGCCGGCGCGGCGGCCGGCCTGGCGCACTGGCGCAAGCCGGCCGCAGCCCCCGCGGCCGACTAGCGACCGCCCAGGGCCCTAGAACCAGCGCTCCAGCACGAGGGCGACGCCGTCCTCGGAGTGCGAGGCGGTGACCTCGTCGGCCACCGCGAGCACCTCGGGGTGGCCGTTGGCCATCGCCACGCCGTGCCCGGCCCACCGCAGCATCGGCACGTCGTTGGGCATGTCGCCGAACGCCACCACGTCGGCCGCCTCGACCCCCAGCCGTTGGGCCGCGTCGGCGAGGCCGGTGGCCTTCGTGACCGCCCGAGCGGACAGCTCGATCAGACCCGCGTCGGTCGAGTAGGTGACGCACACGTCGTCGCCGGCCAGCGGCGCCAGCGCCCGCGCCATCTCACCGCTGGTCATCCCGGGGTGCCTGACCAGCAGTTTCACCGCCGGGTGCCCCAGCACCTCGGCCCGGTCGCGCGCGTGGTGGTCGCTGAACGCCCAGGCGTGGCGGTAGGCGTGCTCGGCGACGAACGGGGCCAGGGTGCTGCCGGGGGACTCCGGGACCCGCTCCGCGGCCACGGTGCTGCCGGGCATCAGGTGGTCGAGTTCGTGCGCCAGGTCGGCCAGCCGCACCGGGTCGAGCGTCCGCGTCCACAGCACCCGGTCCGCGCCGATGTCGTAGAGCACCGCGCCGTTGGCGCACACCGCCAGGCCCGTGGTCCCCGCGGCCCGCGCGACCTCGTGGAGCCAGCGCGGCGGGCGGCCGGTCACCAGCACCAGCGGCACGCCGGCGGCCCCCGCCCGGCGCACGGCGGCGGCGGTGCGCGGGCTCACCCGCTCGTCCGGTCCCAGCAGCGTTCCGTCGACGTCCGAGGCGATCAGGCGAGGTGTCTCCACCACCCCATCCTGCCTCGCCCCGGTGAACCGGGCACGGACGCCTCGTTACTGTCTGCGGTGTGCGCGTGGGCATCGTCATCCTTCCCGAGGACCGCTGGTGGATCGCCGAGCCGAAGTGGCGGGCGGCCGAGGAGTACGGGTTCGCCCACGCCTGGACGTGCGATCGCCTGGGCGGCGGCGGCGCGGACGCGCCGTGGTTCTCGGCGGTGCCCACGCTGACCGCCGCCGCCGCGGTCACCTCGACGATCCGGCTCGGCACGCTCGTCTCGACGCCCGAGCACCGCCACCCGGTGCCCTTCGCCCGCGACCTGCTCACCCTGGACGACCTGTCCGACGGCCGGATCACCCTGGGCCTGGGCGCGGGCCGCGGCGAGGACGAGGCGCTGCTGGGCGGTGACCCGCCGACCGCCGGGCAGCGCCTCGACCGGTTCACCGAGTTCGTCACCGCGCTCGACCGGCTGCTGGCGCAGGACCGCACGACGTGGAACGGGGAGCGCTACGCGGCGGTGGACGTCGGCAGCGCCCCCGGCTGCGTCCAACGGCCCCGCCTGCCGTTCACGATCGCCGCCACCGGGCCGCGCGCGCTGGCCGTGGCGGCGGCGTTCGGCACCGGCTGGGTCACCACCGGCGCCGCCGCCGAGGACGACGACGCCTGGTGGACCGGCGTCGCCGCGCTGGCCCGCCGCTTCGACGCCGCGCTGGCCGCCGCCGACCGGCCCCGCGCCCGCGTGGACCGGCACCTCGTGCTCGACGCCGCGCCGGTGTACTCCCTGTCCAGCGTCGAGCGGTTCCGGGACGCCGCCGGCCGCGCGGCCGAGCTGGGGTTCACCGACGTCGTCGTGCACTGGCCGCGGGGCGACGGCCCCTACGCCGGCCGCGAAGCGGTGGTCGAGCGGGTGGCCGAGGAGGTCCTGCCGGAACTGGCGGCCGGGTGACCTGCCGCCCGGCGCGCCCACCCGATCTGCGAGGATGCCGCGGGCCGGCGTCCGGCTCCCGCTTCCCGACCGAAAGCGCGCCATGAGAGAAGCAGCAACTCTCCTCGCCGCCCTCGCGGTGGTGTTGTCGCCCGGTGCGGCGCTGGTGGCGGCGGTCGGTGTGCGCAGGCCCGTCTGGTTCGCCGGTCTCGCGCCGGCCGCGTCGGTCGGCGTCGCCACCCTCGTCGGCATGGCGTGCGCGCTGCTCGGCGTCCGGTACGGGATCGTGCCGCTGGCTGTCGCCACCGCGTTGCTGCTGGTCGTGGCGGTCGTCGTGCACCGCCGCCGCCCCCGGCCCCGCCCCCGGCTCCGCGGCGCGGCCGTGCTCGCCGGACCGCTCGTCGCGCTCGCCGGGATCGCCCTCGGGCTGCGGACCTGGCTGTCCGGCCTGGCCGGCGACCTGTCCACCCCGCCGCAGGAGCACGACACCATCGTGCACAGCGAACTGGTCGCCTACATCGCGCGGACCGGGCGCGGCGCGGTGTGGCAGCTGTTGCCGGTCGACCTGCTCGACGGCGCCCCGGTGAGCTTCTACCCCTCCGGGATGCACCTGCTGTCCGCCACCACCGGCGACCTCACCGGCGGCCCGGTCCGCGGGCTCAACGGCGTCACCGTCGTGCTGCTGGTGCTGGGCTTGGCGCTGTCGGTGGCGGCGCTCGCGGCCACCGCCGCCCGGCGCGCCCGCCTGGGCGTGCCCGCGACGCTGATGGCCGCCGGGGTCGCGGTCCTGGTGGCGGTCGGGATGCAGGCCCCCACCATCACGCTGGCCGCGCAGGGCGGCATCCTGCCCAACGCCGCCTCGCTGGCCCTGGCCCCCGGGTTCGTCGCGGCCCTGCTGACCCTGCGCCGCGGCGACCGGCTCGCGGCCCTCCCCGTGGCGGTCGCCGCGGTCGGGCTGGTCGCGCTGCACCCCAGCGCGGTGATGACCGTCGGCGTCACGCTCGTGGCGTGGTGGATCGGCGACCTGGCGACCCGCGGCGGCCTCGCCCGGCTGCGCGGCCAGGTGGTCCCGCTCGCGCTGGTCGGAGGGCTGACCGTCCTGCTCGGCGCGCCCCTGCTCGCCCAGCTCGTGGGCCAGACCGCCACGCGCACCGCGGCCTTCGCCCCCGACGTCTCCGCCACCACCCTGCCCAGCGCGCTGCGCCACACCCTCGCGCTGCCGCTGACCGGCTACCTGCCCCAGTACCAGGACCGCGTCCAGTTCGCCGTGGTGGTGCTCGCCGCCGTCGCGGCGGTGGTCCTCCTCGCGACCCGCAGGGCGCTCGGGCTGCTCACCGCGCTCGCCGCGTGGGCGGCGGTGTCGGTCGCGATGCTCGTCAGCCCCGGCAGCGGACCGGAAGCCCTGGTCACGGGCTTCTTCTACAACTCCTTCGTCCGCGTCCGCACCCACGTGCACCTGCTCGTGCCGACGCTCGTCGGGGTGGGGCTGCTCGTCCTGGCGTCCCTGGTCGCCGCCCGCCTGCGCCGCCTGGGACCCGTCCGCCGCGGACCACTGCCCGCGCCGGCCGTCGCCGCCGTGCTGGTGCTCCTCGGCGCCACCGCGTACGCCGTCGGGCCGAGCCGCGGGTACGCCGACGTCAACGCGCACTACCTCGCCAGCCGCTACGGCCACCCCGACATCGACCGGGTCGGAGCCGACGACCGCGCGGCGTTCGATTTCCTGAACGGGCGGGTCGGCCCCGGCGAACGCGTCATGAACTCCGCCAACGACGGCTCCACATATCTTTACGTCGACAAGGGCATTCCGGTGGTCAACACCGTCGCGATGGGGTTCGAGCGCGCGCCCTACACCTATCGCCTGCTCCAGCGCTTCAACCAATACCCGAATGATCGGGAAATCCGTCGCCTGGTGCTCGAACTGCACATCACCTGGGTCTACGTGGACGCCGCGCCGCCGGCGATCTGGGCCTCCGGCTCGCCCGGCAACTGGGCCGGGACCGGCGTCTTCACCACCGCGCCCGGCCTCACCGCCCTCGCCGGGCTGCCCGGCCTGACCGAGGAGTTCCGCAGCGGCCAAGTCCGCGTGTACCGACTCGACCGAGCCACCGTCGAACACCTCGACGGTTGAAATGCCACAAACAAGTGACCGCCCGTCACGTCCCACAGCCGATCGGGGGCGGTTCGGGGCGGCACCCGTCCCACCGGTAAGGTGAAACTTCGTGAGCTTCGCAGGATATGACCTGATCGTGGTCGGTTCCGGGTTCTACGGCCTGACCGTCGCCGAGCGTGCCGCCAGCCAGTTGGACAAGCGGGTGCTGGTCCTGGAGCGCCGTGAGCACATCGGCGGCAACGCCTACTCCGAGGCCGAACCGGAGACGGGGATCGAGGTGCACCGCTACGGCGCGCACCTGTTCCACACCTCGAACAAGCGGGTCTGGGACTACGTCAACCAGTTCACCGAGTTCACCGGCTACCAGCACCGGGTCTTCGCGATGCACAACGGTGTCGCCTACCAGTTCCCGATGGGACTCGGCCTGATCACCCAGTTCCTCGGCAAGTACCTGTCGCCGGACGAGGCCCGCGCCTGGGTCGCCGAGCAGGCCTCCGAGATCGACTCCAAGGACGCCACCAACCTGGAGGAGAAGGCGATCTCGCTGATCGGCCGCCCCCTCTACGAGGCGTTCGTGCGCGACTACACCGCGAAGCAGTGGCAGACCGACCCCAAGGAGCTGCCGGCGGCGGTCATCAGCCGGCTCCCCGTCCGGTACACGTTCGACAACCGGTACTTCAACGACACGTACGAGGGCCTCCCCAAGGACGGCTACACGGCGTGGCTGAAGAACATGGCCGACCACCCGAACATCGAGGTCCGCCTCAACGTCGACTTCTTCGACGTCAAGGACGAGATCCCCGAGGGGACCCCCGTCGTCTACACCGGCCCCGTGGACCGGTACTTCGACTACGCCGAGGGTCGGCTGGGCTGGCGCACCCTGGACTTCGAGCAGGAGGTGCTGCCGACCGGCGACTTCCAGGGCACCCCGGTGATGAACTACAACGACGCGGACGTGCCGTTCACCCGCATCCACGAGTTCCGCCACTTCCACCCGGAGCGCGAGTACCCGAACGACAAGACGGTCATCGTCCGCGAGTTCTCCCGGTTCGCCAAGGAGGACGACGAGCCGTACTACCCGATCAACACCGCCGACGACCGCGCCAAGCTGGAGCGGTACCGCGAGCTGGCCAAGAAGGAGGCGGCCGAGCGGAACGTGCTGTTCGGCGGCCGTCTGGGCACCTACAAGTACCTGGACATGCACATGGCGATCGGGTCGGCTCTGACCGCGTTCGACAACAAGATCGCGGCGCACCTGACCGACGGCGCGCCGCTCGACGGCAGCCTGGACTAGCCGCCCGACCGGCGATCCGGCCGTACCGCGTCGTCCCGGTGGCGACGCGGTATGGTCGCTGATACCACCAGACCGCCCCGGCCCTCACGCCCGGTGGTCGTCCGTACTCGACGTCGAACCCCATGCCGCGGGTTTCCCGGAGGAAAGCACGTGACCGAGCACAGCTCCAGTGGCGCCATCGACCCGAGCAAGGTGCTCCAGCGGATCATCCTGCCGCGGGACGAGGACCCGCTGGACGTCCGCCCGCTGTACCTGGACGAACCCGAGAACGTGCACTCGCACGTCTCCTCGCGCCGGTCGGTGACCGTGCCGACCTCGGCCAAGGTCTCGTTCGCGTCCTACTTCAACGCCTTCCCCGCGAGCTACTGGAAGCGCTGGACCGTCGTCGACGAGGTCGTGCTCCGGATGCGCGTGCGCGGCTCCGGCCGGATCGACGTGTACCGCTCCAAGCCCAACGGCGACACCATCCACCTCGACGGCCGCCCCATCCGGGTGACCGGGGAGGCGGAGCCCGTCGAGTTCACCGTCGGCCTCAAGCCCTTCGAGGACGGTGGCTGGATCTGGTTCGACGTCTTCACCGACGACTCCTCGCTGGAGATCGTCGAGGCCGCGTGGACCACCGACCGAGAGCTGCCGCGGCAGAAGGTCGCCATCGGCATGACCACGATGCGGCCGGTCGACGCCGTCATCGCGCTGCGCGCCCTCGGCGAGGACCCGGCCGTGCTGGACGTCGTGGAGAAGGTCTTCGTCGCCGACCAGGGGCCGGTGAAGGTCCGCGACACCGAGGGCTACGCCGAGGCCGTCAAGGTCCTCGGCGACAAGCTGGAGGTCATCGAGCAGGACAACCTCGGCGGCTCCGGCGGCTTCACCCGCGGCCTGTACGAGGCGATCGAGCACACCGACGCCGCCCAGATCATGCTCATGGACGACGACATCCGCCTGGAGCCGGACGCCGTCCTGCGCTCCAACGCGTTCGCCCGCGCGGCGGCGCAGCCGGTCATCGTCGGCAGCCACATGCTCAACCTCCAGGCCCGCGCCCGGCTGCACAGCATGGGCGAGGTCGTGGACCTGGCCTCCGGTTACTGGCGGCCGGCACCCGGCGCGGTCACCGACCACGACTTCAGCGAGGAGTCGCTGCGCGAGACCGAGGAACTGCACCTGCGCATCAACGCCACCTACAACGGCTGGTGGATGTGCCTGTTCCCGCGCGAGGTCGTGCTGCGCACCGGCTACCCGCTGCCGCTGTTCATCAAGTGGGACGACGCCGAGTACTCGCTGCGCGCCCTGGAGAACGGCTTCCCGACGGTGTCGCTGCCCGGCTCGGCGGTGTGGCACATGCCGTGGACGGACAAGAACGACGCCACCGACTGGCAGGCCTACTTCCACACCCGCAACCGGCTGGTGATGGCGGCCCTGCACAGCCCGTACGACATCCGGTCGACGCTGGTCAAGCAGGGCATGAAGCTCACCCTGCGGCACCTGCTGTCGATGGAGTACTCCACCGTGGCCGTGCAGCAGAAGGCCCTGGAGGACTTCATGGCCGGGCCGTCGCGGCTGTTCGACTCGCTGCGCACGGCGCTGCCGGAGATCCAGGCGCTGCGCAAGCAGTACCCGGACGCCCAGGTGCTGCCGTCGGCCCGCGAGTTCCCGCCGCCCACGTTCGACATGGTGCGCGCGGAGGCGATGCTGAAGCCGCCGACGAACCCGGCGACGATCGCCGCCGAGGCGGCCAAGGCGCTGGTGCACAACCTGCGCGCGCCCGAGGAGTCGACCACGCAGCGCCCGCAGATCAACGTGCCGGCCACCAACGCCCGCTGGTTCCTGCTCGGCAACCTGGACAGCGCCACGGTGTCCAACGCCGACGGCAGCGGTGTCGCGTTCCGCAAGCGCGACCCGAAGGAGTTCCGCAAGCTGATGGCCCGCGCGGCGCGCAACTACCGCCGGCTCGGCCAGGAGTGGCCGCGGCTCAAGCAGGTCTACCGCGACGCGCTGCCTGAGCTGACCGCCGCCGAGTCGTGGCGGAAGGTCTTCGAGAACTGATCGACCCCGCAACGCCGCAGTGGCGCCTTCCCCGAACCCGGGGGAGGCGCCACTGGCTTTCCTCCAGCCGCGCACCGCGGCAGGGCACTCAGGCGAAGTGCGCGGCGACGACGTGGCTGAAGTTCACGACGAACTCGCCGCCGTCCTCGGTCGCGATCGCCTGGGTGTGCCCGTTGCGCACGATCTGCACCAGCCTCGGCGCGAGGTCTTCGATCGTCTCCGGGCTCAACCTGAGGCTGATGGGGTTGCTGTTGGCCGCGAGGTGCAGCACCAGTGATTTCGGCGTTTCGCTCATGTGCCCAGGCTGGCCCGGCCGCACCCCGGTCACAACGCCGGTTCGCCCGCCGCTGATCCGCTGCCGGCGGAATCCCCGCGGGGCCTCCGACAGCGGATCAGCGGCGGGTCGGCGTGGCTAACGGGTGCCCGCGGCGAGACCGTTCGACGCCACGCGCACGTCGGCGTTCACCGAGGACCGCTGGGTCACCGACGGCGGGTTGACGTCCCGCAGCTGCCGGATGACGTAGAGCGGGCGCTTCCGGGCGTCGTCACCGGCCCGGTAGACGTACTGGCCCAGCATGCCGATGCAGCCGAGCTGCACGCCGCCGACGAAGAACACGCCGCTGAGCACCAGCGCCACCGTGCTCGGGGCGGACAGCGTGACCAGCGCGACCACCAGCGTCGCCAGCGCGCCCACGAACCCGAGCGCGCTGAACAGCACGCCCAACAGCAGGGTCAGGAACACCGGCATGGCGGAGAACCCGACGAACGAGTCGAACACCAGCTTGATCTTCTTGCTGGTGGTCCACTTGCTTTGCGACGCGGGCCGCGGGCGCTGCTCGAACGACAGGGTCGTCTGCCGGAAGCCCGACCAGGCGACCAGCGCGAGGATGTTGCGGTTCAGCTCCGGCATCGCGTTGACCACGTCGATGACCGGTCGGCTGACCAGCATCTGCGACGGGCCTTCCTTCGGGTAGCTCGCCGGCAGCTCCGAGTGCTTGGCGAAGAAGTCGTTGAACTTCAGCGCCAGCTTGTTGGCCAGGCCCTTGGGCATGGCGCGCACCGACCGGATCGCCCACACGATGTCGTTGCCGGCACGCCACTCGTCCAGGAAGCGGCCGATCACCTCCAGCGGCTCCTGGAGGTCGGCGCTGAGGGTGATGGCGCAGTCGCCGCGGCACAGCGCGAAGCCCGCGCTCACCCCGGCGTGCGACCCGAAGTTGCGGGAGAAGGACGCCACGCGCGCCACGTCGTCCTCGCCGAGCGCGGCGATGAACAGGTCGGCGGTGTTGTCGGTCGAGCCGTCGTCGACCAGCACGATCTCGAAGTCCACGTCGGGCTGCGAGCGGCGGATCTGGTGGAACAGCTCGACCGTGCCCGCCACGTTCGGAGCCTCGTCGTAGGCCGGAACGATGATCGAGACGAGCGGGCGTCGGGTGGAGTCGCTCATGTCTGCCTTCAAGTCTGCTTGGCGGGTCACTGCTGTTCTCCTGCTCCGACGGGCAGCGGAGCCTGCTCGCCGGACTTCCCGGCTTCCGGCCGGTCGGTGGTGGGTTCGTCGCGCTTGCGCCTGCGCCGCCCGACCACGTCGGCGACCCCGAG
This sequence comes from Saccharothrix mutabilis subsp. mutabilis, assembly GCF_039521145.1. Taxonomy (NCBI): domain Bacteria; kingdom Bacillati; phylum Actinomycetota; class Actinomycetes; order Pseudonocardiales; family Pseudonocardiaceae; genus Saccharothrix; species Saccharothrix mutabilis. The sequence goes on along the minus strand of NZ_BAAABU010000009.1, from coordinate 234,193 downwards.
CACCAGCGTGATGAGCAGACCCGCGGCACCGCTGATCAGGCCGGCGCCCAGGCCGGGCATCACCCAGTCGAGCTTGAGGGTGCCGCTGTCGACGCCGGCGGGCAGGTCCACGGTCACCAGACCGGCCGGCCCGAGCCGCACCGGGACCGCCTTGCCGTCGATGGTGGCCTCGTAGCCCGGCCACGCGAGCCGCGCGAACACCAGCGAACCGCCGTCGGCCCCGCTGAACCGCACTTCCTCGGCCACGTCACCGGTCATCCGGTCGGACTCGATCCGCACGCCGGAGGGAGCCGACGACAGCCTGCCGCCGGAGTAGGGCAGCGGGTCGACCCGCTCCCACACCACGACCCGGTTCGTGGACTCGGCCTTGCGCCAGCCGGCGGGCGCCGGGAAGTCCCGGGTGTCGATCAGGGTGTTCTGCACGACCACGGTCTGCGCGCGCAGCAGGTCGGCCAGCGGCCGGTCCGCGCCCGCCGGGGTCTTCCACAGCGACGACCACGCCTCGGGGCACCAGGTGCTGCCCTGGTAGGCGGTGCACATGGCGGCGTCCATCGCGTTGAAGCCCACGCCGCTGTAGGCGGTGAGCGTCTCCACGCCCGCGAGGCTGTAGTTGCTGCCGAAGGTCAGGTCGCGGTACGCGCCGTCCGGGTGCTTGTCGTTCGGGTCGACCTTGCCCAGGTCCGCGATCTGGATCGTCATGCCCTCGTAGCGCTTGCTGAACCGCTCCTCCAGCAGCTTCTCGCTGGTGGGGAACCGGTAGTCGGTGACGCTGTAGTTGCCGGGGAACCAGTAGAGCTGGGCGGCCAGGAACGCCAGCGTGCCGACGGCCATCACCGCGAAGCCCTTGAACCGGTCCACACCGACCTTGACCAGCAGCACCACCATCACGGCGACCAGCACCGCGGTCACGGTCTGGCGGCGGTCGGTGGAGGGCAGCGCGGCCCACCCGAGGTAGCCGCCGACGGCCACGATCGCCAGCGACGCGATCATCCGCGCGCGGAACCCGGTGCGCTGGAGCCCCTGGCTCGCCACGACGGCCCAACCGACCACCAGCGGCAGGAACAGGAACGGCACCAGCCGCATCGGCCACCGGAACACGCTGAGCTGCGACGGGCCGAGCACGAGCAGGGTGTAGGCGGCCGTGTAGAAGTACAGCCCCATCAGCTCGCGGCGGCGTTCCTTCAGCACGCGCCAGCGCAGCCACGGCACCAGCGGCAGGACGAACCACGCGAGGTACAGCGCCGGGAACGTCGGGGTCAGGCCGCTCCAGATGTTGACCATCGGCTGGAGCGCCGGGTTGCTCATCGCCAGGAAGTCCTGGAGCTGCGGCGCGAGGAAGCCGTCGTTCAGGGTCCGGCTGTCGCGGCGGTAGCTGACCGACGCGGTGAGCGCGAACGGCAGGTAGACGATGACGTTGAGCAGCACGACGGCCGCGCCCGCGGCCATCAGGTTCAGCACCCGCTTGCGGTCGAAGACCAGCCACGCCTCGATCATCACCGCGAGGATGCACAGACCCATGCTGACCAGCTCGTACGGGTTGCCGGTCGTGCACGCCAGGTACCCGGCGACGACGACCCACACCGCGGACTTGCCGGCCCGGGCGGTGCGCCGCGCGGTCCACCACACGTACGGCATGAACCCGTAGGTGATGATGCCGTTGATCCAGGAGGTGCCGTCCATGAACAGGACGTAGCCCGACAGCGGGATGGCGGCGCCGACGGCGGCGGCCACCCACGGCTTGGCCCCGTACTCGCGGGCGAGCAGGTAGGTGCCGAGCGAGAACATCACCAGGAAGACCAGCTTGACCACGGTGATGGCGACGGCGACGTTGTCGATGCGCTCGGTGAGGATCGCCAGCAGCACCTCGACCGGGTTCCACATGCCCGTGGCGACCTCGGCCGCGAAGTTGCCGCCGCGCCACATGTCCAGTTCGAGCAGCGGGAACCGGCCCTGGCCGATGGCCTCGCCCATCCGCTGCCACACCGGAACGGCGACCGCGGCGGTGTCGTCCCAGTAGTAGAAGACGCTGTTGCGGTACAGCGGCATCGCCGCCCCGAGCAACACCAGCCCGATCATGGTCAGCGGGGGCGTTAGCCGCCCGGCCCGGCCCGGCCGCTGGTCGCCCTCGGCGGGGCGCGTCACCGCGGCGGTCATCTCGACCAACCGTCGGCGGACGGCCGAAACGTCGTGTTCGTGAGGAACATGACCACTCCACGGGGTGTGCGTTGGACGATCGGGCACAGCTCCCACCGCGTGTGGACGGCCCGCGACAACTTCGACGGGCACTCTAGCGGGTCCGCGGTACCGCTCTTGACGTGCCCGGTGGTTCACCCGGCGTCACCGGACTACTTGCGGAAGAACCGCTCCCGCTGGCCCTGGCGGACCAGGCGCACCCATTCCACGAACGCCTTCGGGTCCTTGCGCACCGCCAGGAAGTACAGGCCGAACCGGAAGAACTCCAGCGCTCCCAGCTTGCGCATCCCCGGCTGGGCCAGCAGGTAGCCGCGGTTGCGGTAGGTGTAGTAGCGCTTGACCGGGTTCTCCGGGTCCTGCGCGTGGAACCTGCCGCCGAGCATCGGCTTGAACTCGTCCGAGCCGTCCGGGTGCAGGTAGGCCACCTTCAGGCTGGTGCCGAAGGGCAGGCCCGTGCGGACCAGGCGGCGGTGGATCTCGACCTCGTCGCCGCGGAAGAACAGGCGGTAGTCCGGGACGCCGATGACGTCCACCGTCGAGGCGCGGAACAGCGCGCCGTTGAACAGCGACGCGATGCCGGGCAGGAAGTCCACGCCCAGGTCGGCCGTGCGGCGCTTCCAGGTCAGGCCGCGGCGCAGCGGGAACGCCAGCTTGTCCGGGTGCTCGATGTTGGACACGACCGGGGAGACCGCCGCCAGGTTCCGGCGCTCGGCCTCGTCCAGCAGCACCTCCAGGACGCGGTCGTCGGCGGGGCGGCCGTCGTCGTCGGCCAGCCACAGCCAGTCCGCGCCCAGGGACAGGGCGTGCAGCATGCCCAGCGCGAAGCCGCCGGCGCCGCCCAGGTTGCGGTGCGACGCCAGGTAGGTCGTGGGGATCGGGCACTGCTCGACCAGGTCGTCCACCGGCTGGTCGGGGCCGTTGTCCACGACGACCAGGTGGTCCAGCGGCCGGGTCTGGGACGCCAGGACCTTCAGCGACTGCGCGAGCAGCTCGCGGCGGTGCCGGGTCACCACCACCCCGACCACGGAACCCTTGGGCAACGCGCTGCTCATGGTCTACTCGCCACCGTTCCCGCTCAGCACCGGCGACTGGCCGATCCGTTCCAGGGTCTCCGGGCTGAGGTGCTCGTAGGGGTCGCGGCCCTTGTACGACTTGACCACCTCGCGCAGCGACCCGTGCATCTTGACGCGGCCCTCGTCCATCCAGATCGCGGTGTTGCACAGCTCCACGAGCATGTCGTCCGAGTGGTTCGCGAAGACGAGGATGCCGGAGCGCTTCACCAGGTCGTTCAGGCGGTCCCGGGCCTTCTCCAGGAACGCCGCGTCCACCGCGCCGATGCCCTCGTCCAGCAGCAGGATCTCGGGGTCGATGGACGTCACGACACCGAGGGCCAGGCGGACGCGCATACCCGTGGAGTAGGTCCGCAGCGGCATCGACAGGTAGTCGCCCAGCTCGGTGAACTCGGCGATGTCGTCGACCCGCTTCTCCATCTGCTTGCGGGTCATGCCGAGGAACAGGCCGCGGATCATGATGTTCTCGTAGCCGGAGATCTCCGGGTCCATGCCGACGCCCAGGTCGAACACGGGGGCGATCTTGCCCTGGATCCGGGAGCTGCCGCGGGTCGGCTCGTAGATGCCCGCGAGCAGGCGCAGCAGGGTGGACTTGCCCGCGCCGTTGTGGCCGACCAGGCCCACGCGGTCGCCGTGCCGCAGCGAGATGTTGATGTCGTGCAGCGCTTCGATGATCGGGACGCGGCCCTCGGAGCCGATCTTGCCGCCGACCTTGCCCAGGGCGAGCTTCTTCAGCGACCTCGACTTGGCGTCGAAGATCGGGAAGTCCACCGAGGCGTTCCAGACGTCGATGCTGACCATAGGTGACGGCCTCACTCAGACCCAGTAGGAGACGCGGGCACGGTAGTTGCGCAGCGCGACCAGCGCCAGTGCCCAGCCGACGACGGTGAACGCGCCCACGACCACCCAGTGGTGCCCATCCTGCACCTGGCCGAGCAGCGGGGCACGCACGATCTCCAGGAAGTGGTACAGGGGGTTGAACTCGGCGATCAGGATCTTCCAGTCGCTGTCGCCCTCGGTGAACTTGTTGAGCACACCCACGTGCCACACGATCGGCGTCATGAAGAAGATCAGGTTGATGAAGCTGTGGATCACCGGCGGGATGTCGCGGAACCGCGTGCTGATGATGCCGAACAGGATCGCCACCCACACAGCGTTGACCACCAGCAGCGCGAACGCCGGGAGCGCGAGGACGATCGTCCACGAGATGCCCGGGTGGGTGACGACGTCGCCCTCCATCTTGTACTGCTCGGTCAGCGCCGGGAAGAACACCGCCAGCACGACCACGTAGACGGCCAGGTTGTGCGCGAAGAACAGCACCTGGCGCCACACCATGCGCAACACGTGCACGGTCATCGGCGCGGGCAGGTGCTTGATGAGGCCCTCGTTGGCGATGAAGACCTCGGTGCCCTCGGTGACCACGCCCAGGATGAAGTTCCAGACGATGAAGCCCACCGTCACGTACGGCAGGAACGTCGACAGTTGCTGCCCGAGCAGGGTCGAGTACAGCAGGCCCAGCGCCAGCGCCGTGGTGCCCATGGAGATCGTGATCCACAGGGGCCCGATCACGGACCGCCGGTAGCGCTGCTTGATGTCCTGCCAGCCGAGGTGGCCCCACAGCTCGCGCTGCCGCCACGCGTCGCGCACGTCCCCGAACGCCCGGGCGAACGTGCGGGAGTCGGGTGCGGGGGGAACGACAGGTCGGTCGACCGTACTCGTGTGTTGCACGAGTGTTGAGACTACCGGCGGCAGGTAGGCCGACCTGCCGCCGGGCTGTCACGGTGCGGTCACCGACTCCGGCGCGGGGTCCGGCACGCCGGTGACCTTCACGATCACCTGTTCGTGGTCGTAGGTGTATCCCTCGTAGCGGAACCGCGTCCCGGTCCGCTCCACGTACTCCGACCAGGCCTTGTGCTCGTGCTCGCGCCAGCCGGGGAAGTTGAAGTACTCGTCGAACACGATCACGCTGCCCGGCACCAGCCGGGGCCCGACCAGGTCGAGCACGGTCTTGGTGGAGGAGTACAGGTCGCAGTCGACGTGCAGGAACGCCACCGGACCGGGGTGCTCGGCCAGGAAACCGGGCAGGGTGTCGTCGAACCAGCCCACGACCAGCTCCGCGCCCGGCACGTCGGGCAGGTCGTCGACGCTGAACATGCCGGCGGGGAAGCCGCTGCGCCAGTGCTCGGGCAGTCCCTCGAACGAGTCGAAGCCGTAGACCTCGCGGCCCTCGCGGGCGGCGGCGATGATCTTCAGCGTGGAGCCCGCGTAGACGCCGAACTCCAGGGTGAGGCCCTCGACCTCGACCAGGCCCAGCGCGTGCTCCAGCGTGGCGTGCGGGTGTTCGAAGTGCGGCGCCGACACCATCTCGTCCCGGACGAACCGGGCGCTGTCGGTGGCGGCCTCCCGCTCACCCGCGAACACCAGGTCGCGGCGGGCCCGGATCTCGAACCGGCGGGTCTCCTCGACGAGCCGGTCCGCCTGGTGCCGGACCTCCTCGCGCAGTTCCGCGACCTCGCGCTGAAGGCGGTCGATCTGGTCGGCCTGGGCGCGGTGGTAGGGGCCCACGACGTCGTCCACCGCTCGCAGGATCTTGCCGCGGAGCCTCTTGCGCAGCTCCTCCAGCGCCGGGTGGTGGCGCACTTGGTCGAGCACGTCCGCTCTCCTCACTTCGACGTGACGAACGCTGCACACGGTCGAGCAGCGCCGCTCGCCGTGTCCAGACCCGTTACCCGATCGCCGCTACAGGTACTGGCCGCCGCGCACGTGGCCGCCCTCGGGCCCCTCGGCCGACGGTCCGGCGGGCAGCGCCCGGCCGCGCATCTGCTCCAGCTGCACCCGGGCGGCCATCTGCTGCGCGAACAGGGCCGTCTGGATGCCGTGGAACAGGCCCTCCAGCCAGCCCACGAGCTGGGCCTGGGCGATCCGCAGCTCCGCGTCCGACGGGGTGCCGTCCTCGGTGAACGGCAGCGACAGGCGCTCCAGCTCCTCCCGCAGCTCGGGCGCGAGCCCGTCCTCCAGCTCGTCGATGGACCGCTTGTGGATCTCCTTGAGCCGCTGCCGGCTGGCCTCGTCGAGGGGAGCGGCCCGCACCTCCTCCAGCAGCTGCTTGATCATCGTGCCGATCCGCATCACCTTGGCCGGCTGTTCGACGAGGTCGGTGACGTCCTGACCGCCGTCCTCGCCCGCGGGCACCCGCGCGGCCCCCACCGGGGTCCCGTCCGGCCCGACCACCACCACGTGCCGCTCGCTGTCCGCTGCCTCAGTCATGCGTCAATACTGGACCGATCGGGTGGCCGCCGGTGAACCGGGTCGACGTGCCCGCTCTCACCCGGCGGGCGTCAGGCGGCGCGCAATCCAATACAGTCGCGGGCATGGCGTTCGACGTCGCACGAGTCCGTGGGCTGTTCCCCGCGCTCGGCGACGGCTGGGTTCACTTGGACGCGCCCGCGGGGATGCAGGTCCCCGAGCAGGTGGCCACGGCCGTCTCCACCGCGCTGCGCGCACCGGTCTCCGGGCCGGGCGGCATCTTCCCCGCCTCCCAACGCGCCGAGGCCATCGTGGACGCGGCCCGGCGCGCCGTCGCCGACCTGGTCGGGGCGGACCCCGCCGGCGTGGTGCTGGGACCGAGCTCGGCCGTGCTGCTCCAGCGGCTGGCCGACGCCCTGTCCGAGGGCTGGTTCCTGGGCGACGAGGTCGTGGTCTCGCGCCTGGACCACCCGGCCAACATCGCGCCCTGGCAGCGGGCCGCGCAGCGCACCGGCAGCGTGGTGCGGTGGGCCGAGGTGGACATCGAGACCTGCGAGCTGCCCGCCTGGCAGTACGACGAGCTGGTCACCGACAAGTGCAAGCTGGTCGCGGTGACCGCCGCCTCCGGGTCCGTCGGCTCCCGCCCGGACCTGGCCAAGATCGCCCAGGCGGCCCGCCGCACGGACGCCTTGGTGGTCGTGGACGCCTCCTCCGCCGCCCCGTTCGTGCCGCTGGACATCACCTCCATGGACGCCGACGTGGTCGCCGTGTCCGCCAACGCCTGGGGCGGCCCGCCGGTGGGCGCGCTGGTGTTCCGCGACCCGTCGCGGCTGGACCTGCTGCCGTCGGTCGCGGTCGAGCCCGGCGCGCGGGGTCCCGAACGTTTGGAGCTGGGCCCGCACGCCTACCCGTTGCTGGCCGGTCTGGTGGCATCGGTCGAGTACCTGGCCGGTCTGGACGACGCCGCGGTGGGCCCGCGCCGGGAGCGCCTGCTCACGTCGCTGTCCTCGGTGAAGGCGTACCAGGCGGGTCTTCTGGCTAATCTCATCAACGAACTGCGATCGCTCCGTCACGTCATGGTGATCGGCGACGCCATGCGCCGGGTCCCGGCGCTGGCGTTCACGGTCGCCGGCGTGAAGTCGACCGAGGGCGTCGAGCACCTGGCCGAACGCGGCGTCTGCGCGTTCGCGGACTCCGGGCAGCACGGCGTGTTCTCGGTCCTGGGGGTGGGCGAGGTCGGCGGGGCGATCCGCGTGGGCCTGGCGCACTACACGAACGCGGTCGAGGTGGACGAACTCGTGCGGGCGGTCGCCGAGCTGGGGTAGCCGGAGGTGTGGTGGACGACGCGTTGTCCCGGGAACTGGCCGACCTCGCCGCACTGCACCGCCTGAGCCCCCTGATGAGCGAGTACCTGCCCACCACCCCGCACGAGCTGCGCCCGGCCGCGCTGGCGGCGGTGGTGGACGAGGTGCTGCTCGGCTCCCGCACGGTCCTGGTCGAGTGCGGCTGCGGCGCGTCCTCGGTGCTCCTGGCCCGCCTGCTGGCCCGGCGCGGCTTCGGCCACCTGCTGTCGATCGAGCACGACGAGCGCACGGCGGCCTTCGTCGCCAGCCAGCTGCGCCGGGAGGGCCTGGGGCACGTGGCGCGGGTCGTGCAGGCGCCCCTGACCCCGCACCCGGCCGCCCTGGGCAGCGCGCAGTGGTACCACCCGCAGTTGGTGCACGACGAGGTGTCGGCGTTCGTCGAGCGGTACGGGCTGGTGGACCTGCTCCTGGTGGACGGTCCGCTGCTGGGCGACGCCCGCTACCCGGCGCTGCCCGTGTTCCGCGGGGTGCTGGCGCCGGGCGCGGCCGTGCTCGTGGACGACGCCGAACGCCCGGGGGAGCAGACCGTGCTGGTGCGCTGGGCGGAGGAGTTCGCCCTGCGCTTCCGCACCACCCCGCGCACGTTCCTGGCCACCGGCGTCGCCCTGGAGTGAGGCGTCAGCACTCCAGCACTCCAGCACTTCAGCACTTCAGAGGTTCAGAACTTCAGGACGACCTTGCCGAAGACGCTGCCGCCCTCCAGCGCGCGGTGCGCCTCGGCGGCGTCCTGGACCGGCAGGACGCGGTCCACGACGGGCTTGACCTGCCCGGACGCGATGAGCGGCCACAGGCGGTCGCGGACGTCGGCGACGATGCGGCCCTTGCCGTGCGGGCCGTCCACCGGGCGGAACCGGAGGCCGGTGCCGGTGATCGACGCGCGCTTGGACAGCAGCTTGCCGAGGTTCAGCTCGCCCTTCACCCCGCCCTGCATGCCGATCACGACGATCCGGCCGTCGGGCTTGAGGGCGTCCACGTTGCGGCCCAGGTAGGCGGCGCCCATGTTGTCCAGGATCACGTCAGCTTGGACCTCGGAGACGAAGTCCTGGGTCTTGTAGTTCACGGTGATGTCGGCGCCCAGCTCGCGGCAGCGTTCCAGGCGCTCGTCGGACCCGGCGGTGACGGCCACCCGGGCGCCGAGCGCCTTGGCGACCTGGACGGCGTGCGTGCCGATGCCGCCCGCGCCGCCGTGGACCAGGAACGTCTCGCCCTCGGCCAGGCGGGCGACCATGACGACGTTCGACCACACCGTGCACGCCACCTCGGGCAGGGAGGCGGCCGTGACCAGGTCCACGCCGTCCGGCAGCGGCAGGAGCTGCGCGGCCGGCACGGCGACCTTCGAGCCGTAGCCGCCGCCGGCGAGCAGCGCGCACACCCGGTCGCCGACCTGCCAGCTCGTGACGCCCTCGCCCAGCGCGGCGACCGTGCCCGAGCACTCCAGGCCCAGCACGTCCGACGCGCCCGGCGGCGGCGGGTAGTGGCCCTGCCGTTGCAGCAGGTCGGCCCGGTTGACCGCGGTGGCGGCGACGTCCAGCAGCACCTCGCCGGGGCCGGCGACCGGGTCCGGGAGCTCGGCCCACTCCAGCACGTCCGGCCCGCCTGGTTCACGAATGGTGATCGCGCGCATGCCTGCAAGGTAATCCGCTGGCCCCGGCCGTGCCGCGACCGCCACCATCGACCGGCATGGACGCCTGGCCCTACCGACACCTGGCACTGCGCACACCCCGCCTCGACCTGCGCCCCGACGACGACGAGGGGCTGGGCGAACTCGTGGACCTGGTCCTCGACGGCATCCACCCGCCCGACGAGATGCCGTTCGGCGTCGAGTGGACCGACGCGCCGCGCGACCGCCTCGGGATCAACGCCCTCCAGTACCACTGGGCGGTGCGGTCCGAGCAGCGTCCGGGCCGGTGGGCGGTCAACTTCCTGGTGCGGCTGGACGGGCGGGTGATCGGCGAGCAGACGCTGGTGGGGCACGACTTCTCGGTCACCGGCGAGGTGTCCACCGGCTCGTGGCTCGGCCGGCGCCACCAGGGGCAGGGGCTCGGCACCGAGATGCGGGCGGCCGTGTTGGTGTTCGCGTTCGACCACCTCGGCGCGCGCACGGCCCGGTCCAGCGCGTTCGTGGACAACCCGGCGTCGCTGGCCGTGAGCCGCAAGCTCGGCTACCGGCCCGACGGCTCCCTGGTGCAGGTCCGCCGGGGTGCCCGCGCCGAGCAGACCCGCCTGGTGCTGGACCGCGAGGGCTTCCGCCGACCCGACTGGGAGCTGTCGGTGACCGGGGTCACAGACTGCCTGTGGTTGCTCACGGGCTGAGAACCCGCCGAGTGACGGATTGACCCCGCGTCGTCACCGGGCGAGGGTCTGCCAATCCGAGTGAAGGGGAAACTCGCTCATGTCAGGTAGAACCCGGATGCGCCGCGCGGCCATCGCCGCGGCGTCCGCGTCCCTCGTCTTCGTGGCCGCCCCGGCCGTCGACGCGGCACCCTCGACGTCGGCCCTGGACGGTCCCGCTCTCGCCCACAAGCTCACCAAGAGCGTGACGTTGGAAGGGGTCAACCGCCACCTGATCGCCTTCCAGCGCATCGCCGACCGCAACGGCGGCAACCGGGCGGCCGGCACCGCCGGTTACGACGCCAGCGTCGAGTACGTCGCGGGCAAGCTGCGCGGCGCGGGCTTCGACGTCACCACGCCCGAGTTCACCTACCAGGTGCAGGTCACGGACGCGGCGGTGGCCAAGGCGGGCACGAACACCTACGAGAACATCCCGCTGACGTTCTCGCCGCAGACCCCGGTCGGCGGGCTGACCGGCCCGCTGCGCGTCGTCGCCGAGGACGGCTCGCCGGGCTGCGAGGCGACCGACTTCGCGGGCCAGGACTTCACCGGGGCCATCGCCCTGATCCGGCGCGGCACCTGCTCGTTCGACATCAAGCACCGCAACGCCGCCGCCGCGGGCGCCATCGCGGTGATCATCTCGAACAACGTGGACGGCAAGCTGTCCGGCGTGACGCTGGGCTCGCCCGGCGTCGTCCCGACCGGCGGCGTGTCGAAGGCCGACGGCACCGCGCTGGTGGCGTTCGCGGGCCAGCCGGTGACGGTGGACCTGCGCTACCACTCCGAGAACCGCGTCTCCCGCAACGTGATCGCCCAGACCAAGACCGGTCGCACCGACAACGTCGTGTTCGCGGGCGCGCACCTGGACAGCGTCGCCGCCGGCCCCGGCATCAACGACAACGGCTCCGGCTCGGCGGGCCTGCTGGAGACCGCGCTGAAGCTGGGCGGTTCCCCGAAGGTGAAGAACGCGGTGCGCTTCGGCTGGTGGGGCGCCGAGGAGCTGGGCCTGCTCGGCTCGATCGCCTACGTGAAGTCGCTGACGTTCGAGCAGCAGCTGGACATCGCGCTGTACCTGAACTTCGACATGATCGGCTCGCCGAACGCGGGCTACTTCGTCTACGACGGCGACAACTCCGACGGCGTCGGCGCGGGCCCCGGCCCGTACGGCTCCGGCCAGATCGAGAAGGCGTTCGTCGACTACCTGACCGTGGAGAAGCAGATCCAGGTCGAGGGCACCGACTTCACCGGCCGGTCGGACTACGGCGAGTTCATCCGCCAGGGCATCCCGGCGGGCGGCCTGTTCACCGGCGCCGAGGTGCTCAAGACCGAGGCGCAGGTGGCGAAGTGGGGCGGCAAGGCGGGCGTCGCCTACGACCCGAACTACCACCAGGTCGGCGACACCCTGGGCAACATCGACCGCGTCGCCCTGGACCGCAACTCCGACGCCCTGGCCTGGGTGACCGCGGTGTACGCGATCAGCACGGAAGACGTGAACGGCGTACCGTCCCGCGCCACCCGCGCCACCGTGCGAGCCGAAGCGGCCCGCACCCTGTCCCTCGACGAGCACCACGAGGAACACCACACGCACGACGCGACCGAGTGACCTGACCGACTAAGTGCAGTGGAGGACGGGCCGAACCCTCAACGGGGCGTTCGGCCCGTCCCGCATAATCCACACCAGCTCACGGGCCTCCGGGGACCACATCCCACAGCGTTGACGAACCGGTCGCGGGCCCTGCCTACCCGCCTCGAACCCACCGCCACCGGACCGCCTCGCGCTTGAGCGGCTTTTCCAGCCATTCGAGGAACGCGGGCAGGTGCCGGTCGACGGGTCCCGCAGGAGGGCGTCGAGGTACTCACCCATCAGGTCGTCCACGAGCCCTCCGACAACTCCGTGAACCAACCCGCCGGAGTCCGAACAGGGGTGTCGAGGTCCACACAGGACCATCGACACCCCTTTTCCACTGCGGAAGCGGAGGGATTTGAACCCCCGGACGGTTGCCCGTCTCCCGCTTTCAAGGCGGGTGCATTCGGCCGCTCTGCCACGCTTCCCCGTAGGTGCCGCGGGCCCAGAGGTTACCCGTCCAGGCCGCGCAGGTGCGTGATGACCCGGTCGAAGACCTTCGCCAGCACCTCCTGCTCCTCCCGCGACAGCAGGTCGATGATGTGTTCCCGGACACCCTCGACGTGCGTCGGCGCCGAGCCCTCCAGGGCCTTCATGCCCTTGTCGGTCAGCTCCGCGAAGACGCCCCGGCCGTCCTCCGGGCACTCGCGCCGGACCAGCAGGCCCTCGCGCTCCATGCGGGCCACCTGGTGGGAGACGCGGCTCTTCGACGACGCCACCTCGTCCGCCAGCTGGGACATCCGCATCCGGAGGCCCCGCTGCTCGGACAGCCGCACCAGCACCTCGTAGTCGGCCAGCGACAGACCGTGGCGGTCCTGGAGTTCTCGGTGCAGGCGGTCGGACAGCATGGACGCGCCCACCACGTAGTTCCGCCAGGCGCGCATCTCACCGTCGTCGAGCCATCGGGGCTCCTGCTCAGTCACCCCACCAGGCTATGCCCGCGCAACTCCGTTAACGGACGATCCACGCAAGTGTCTGGTGCGCGTCAGGTTCGGGAGGCAAACTCCCTGACCTTGGTGCGCCCTCCTACCGGGGCGCCGTCAGGGAGGAACCCCCTTATGACCTCGTTCAGACGGACCACGGCCGCGCTCGCGCTGGCCGCCGTGTCCGGGCTGGCCGTCACCCTCGCGCAGGCACCCGCCCAGGCCGACGACAAGGCCTCGCGCACGGTGGACGTCCGCCTGATCGGCATCAACGACCTGCACGGCAACATCGAGCCGCCGTCCGGCTCGTCCGGTCGGGTCACGCTGTCCGACGGCTCCCAGGTCACCGCGGGCGGCGCCGCGTACAACGCCACGCACATCAAGAACCTGCAGGCGCAGGTGCGCAACTCGGTCATCGTCGGCCAGGGCGACCTGATCGGCGCGTCCCCGATCGTGTCCGCGCTGTTCCACGACGAGCCGACCATCGAGATCCTCAACTCGGTCGGCATGCACGCCACCGCCGCGGGCAACCACGAGTTCGACGAGGGCTACCAGGAGCTGCTGCGCATGCAGCGCGGCGGCTGCCACCCGGTTGACGGCTGCGACTTCCGCGCCACCTACGAGGGCGCCGACTTCCCGATCCTGGGCGCGAACGTCACGCTGGCCAAGAACGGCCGGCCCGCGCTGCCCCCGTTCTGGGTGGAGTTCCGCGACGGCATGCCGATCGGCTTCATCGGCATGCCGCTGAAGGACGTCCCGATCCTCGTCGACCCGAACGGCATCAAGGAGCTGAACTTCGGCGACGAGATCGCCGCCGCCAACCGCTACGCCAACCTGCTCAACTGGCTCGGCGTGAAGTCGATCGTCCTGCTCATCCACCAGGGCGACAACACCCAGGGCGGCGGCCCCGACGACTGCCGCCTGGGCGCCACCAAGGGCCCCGGCCAGGTCATCGCCGAGAGCGTGTCCCCGAAGATCGACGCGATCTTCTCCGGCCACAGCCACCAGCACTACAACTGCACGGTCACCGACCCGGACGGCAACCCGCGCCCGTTCATCGAGGGCCTGGCGTTCGGCCGCGAGCTGTCCGTGGTCGACCTGAAGATCGACAAGCGCAGCCGCGACGTCATCCGCTCCGAGACCAAGGCGCGCAACCACATCGTCACCCGCGACGTGGCGGCGGACCCGGAGGTCCAGTCGATCATCGACCTGGCCAAGGAGAAGTCGGGCCCGATCGCCAACGAGCCGGTCGCCACCATCGGCGGCGACATCGTGCGCGCCGCGACCCCGTCCGGCGAGCAGCCGCTGGGCCTGCTGATCGCCGACTCGCAGCTGGCGGCGACCAAGGGCAACGGCGCGGTCCTCGCGCTGATGAACCCGGGCGGCGTCCGCGCCGACCTCACCTACGCCACCTCGCCCGCCGGTGAGGGCCCGGGCGTGGTGACCTACGGCGAGGCGTTCACCGTGCAGCCGTTCGGCAACATCCTCCAGACGGTCACGCTGACCGGCACGCAGATCAAGGCGGCGCTGGAACAGCAGTGGCAGGTCGTCAACGGCGCGACGCGGCAGATCGTGCTCCAGCCGTCGGCCGGCCTGACCTACACGTGGTCGGCGTCCGCGCCGATCGGCTCGAAGGTGTCGAACATCGTCCTGAACGGCGCTCCGCTGGACCCGGCCGCGAGCTACCGGGTCACCATCAACTCGTTCCTCCAGGGCGGCGGCGACGGCTTCTCCGCCTTCACCGGCGGCACGGACATCACCGGCGGCGGCATCGACCTCGACGGCTTCATCGCCTACCTCAAGGCGAACGCCGGCATCACCGCCCCGGCGACCGGCCGCATCACGAACGTGGCATGACGACACGCGCTGTGAGCGGGTCCGCCCGGGCCCGCCCACAGCGCGCGACCACCGTCCCACTGAGCCGGATGAGGATCGTTTCACCAGTTCAGGGCGACGGTGAACGGTTGAATAACGGGCCGATCAAGCGCATCCTTGGGGTGGACCTGCCGCGAGGTGTTCCCCAGCAAGAGCCTCCGCCGGCACGCCCGGAAGGGGTAGGTGGTGCGGTGCAGAGAAGTCCTCGCTGTGACGATCCGCGTTCGGCCGCAACCCCGCGGGTGGGATGGTGCAGATCGTCCCGGTCGCGATCGTGAGCGGTTCCCACGAGGTTTCGAGCGCGCGGCGCTTCCGGCGTGATGGGCGCGTACGACGCTGTTGACCCCGGTGCGAATCCTGGTGCCGTCTCGCACGTCGGCACCGGCCGAGGTCCACGCCACCTCGCGACGACCGCGGAGGACGTCACTCCACAAGGGAAGAAACCCGGGTGCGGTGCCGGCGACGTCGGGCTCCGCACCCGGGCGCGTGCGCCAACCGTTCACCGACACGGTGTCCGCGTCGCCGTTCGCGGGTACCCGAGTGCGGCTATCGTGATCCCGCCCCGGGTGCGCGGTTGGAGGACAGCGTGCAGTTCAACGAGGACGCCGAGCTCGACACGTCACAGGTCACCGACCAGCGGGGCGTCGGCGGGCGCGTCGCCCTGGGCGGCGGCGGGCTCGGGATCGTGGGCCTGATCATCTACTTCGTGCTGTCCCAGCTGGGCGGCGGCGTGCAGCTGCCCACCGGCTCGGGCTTCTCCGACGTGGGCCGCGACCAGCAGGTCGGCTCCGAGGCCATCAAGGAGAAGTGCAAGACCGGCGCCGACGCGAACCGCGAGGCCGACTGCCGCGCCGTGGCGTTCATCAACTCGATCCAGAGCTTCTGGACCGACCAGTTCGCCCGGTCCGGCAACACCTACCAGCCGGCCCAGACGAACTTCTTCTCCGGCGGCGTGCAGACCCGCTGCGGCAACGCGTCCTCGGCGGTGGGCCCGTTCTACTGCCCGGCCGACGCGCAGGTCTACATCGACCTGAACTTCTTCCAGGAGTTGCAGCAGAAGTTCGGCGCGACCGGCGGGCCGTTCGTGGAGGCCTACGTCCTGGCCCACGAGTACGGCCACCACGTGCAGAACCTCCTGGGCACGTCCGACCGCGTGCGCACGCGCAGCGGCCCGAAGTCCGACGCCGTCCGGCTGGAGCTGCAGGCCGACTGCTACGCGGGGGCCTGGGCCAACCACGCCACGACGATCCCCACCGCGTCCGGCAAGCCGCTGATCACGGGCGTGACGCAGGAGGACATCGCGGCGGCCCTGGACGCGGCGGCCCGGATCGGCGACGACTTCATCCAGCGCGAACTGGGCGGCGGCCGGATCGACACGACCCAGTTCACGCACGGCACGTCCGCCCAGCGCCAGAAGTGGTACACGCTGGGCTACGAGACCGGCGACCCGGCCCGCTGCGGCACCTTCGACACCGAGAACCTGGGCTGACCGGCCCGCCCTGTTCAGTCCCGCCCTGTTCAGTCCCCGCCGAGGGCGGTCACCGCGCGCGCGAGCAGTGACCGCAGCGTCGCGCGCTCCTGCTCGCTGAACTCGTCGGCCAACCGCCGCTCCACCGCGGACGCCCGCACGTCGGCCGTCTCGAACGTGCTCCGCCCGGCCTCCGTCAGCCGGGTCTCCAGCACGTTGCGGTGCACCTCGTGCGGCACCCGGGCGATCAGGCCGGCCGCCTCCAGGTTGCGCAGGATGGTCGTCATCGTCTGCGGCGTGACCCGGCACTTCCGGGCCAGCTCGGCCGCCGACACACCGGGGTTCTCGCTGAGCACCAGCAGCGTCGCGTACTGCGCCACGGTCAGGCCGGCGGGGCGCACTGCCTGCTGCTTCGCCTGCATGAGCGCGTGTTCCGCGTGCTTGATGTCGCCGCCCAGGCGCTCCTCGAACGGCATGCCCATGGGCACATCGTAGTAACCCGTTGACGGCTATCAGACCTCTGATCTAACTTCGCTCCCGTACTTACCTACGAGGACGGAGCGTCATGCGTTTCCTGATTACCTTGGTCGCGGCCCTCCTGCTGGTCGCCGCACCGGCGCAGGCCACCCCGGGGACCCACGTCGTCACCGGGCACTCGGCCGCACTCCACCCGGAAGGGATCACCTGGGATTCGGTCCGCCGCGCGTTCCTGGTCGGCTCGATCCGGCACGGAACCGTCGAGGTCGTCCGGCGCGACGGCACCACGAAGACGCTGGTCCGCGACCCGCGCATGGTGTCCACGTTCGGCATCCACGCGGTCGGCGCCAAGCTCTACGTCACCTTCGCCGACATCGGTCTCGGCGCCCGGTCCACGCCCGACACCACCTACCGGTCGAGCGGCCTGGCCGTCTACGACCTGGTCACCGGCCGCCTGCTGCACTTCGTCGACCTCGCGCTCGGCGAGGGCCGGCACGGCGCGAACGACGTCGCGGTCGACCGCCGCGGCAACGCCTACGTCACCGACCCGGCCTCCGACGCGATCTACCGCGTGGACCCGCGGGGCCGCGCCTCGGTCCTGCACCGCGACCCGCGCTTCGGCAGCACCACCATCGGCCTCAACGGCATCGTGTGGCACCCGTCCGGCTACCTCATCGCGGGCCGCTACGACACCGGCACGTTCTTCAAGATCCCCGTCGACAACCCGGCGGCGTTCACGGAGATCACCACCGACACCGACCTGACCGGCGCCGACGGCCTGGCCCTGCGCCCCGACGGCACCCTCGCGGTCGTCACCAACGACCTGGGCGCCCCCGGCGCCAACGCCATCACCGTCCTCCGCTCGAAGGACGACTGGCACACCGCCCACACCACCCGCCGCGCCGCCCCGTGGGCCGACGACGAACCCACGACGATCACCCACTCACCCCACGGCAGCTACGCCGTGGACGGCGACCTGGGGGCGCTCCTCAACGGCGCCACGTCCGACAGCTTCACGCTGCGCGAACTGTGATCCGGAAACCCTTTTCCTGATCTTGCCCGTCGAGTAGCTTCCGCCCGGATGACGTGAACACCTGCTCCGGCGGCGGCATCGGGGGACGTCGACAACCCGCAGCGGGCAGAATTCGACCGGGGGGCAACACCTTTGTCCAGTCATGGCACTGGCGCGCGCTCGCGCGCCCTCAGAAAGATCGTCAGAGCGACGACGGCGGGCGCACTGGCGTTCGCCGTCGCCCTCGGCGGCACCACCGCGTGGGCGCAGGACACCGAGCCCACCACTCCGTCGGCCACGGAGACCGTGACGCCGACCCAAACCCCGTCCCCGCCGGAGGAGCCGAGTACGACCCCGACGGAGACCCCGACCGGGACGCCGACGGACACCCCGTCCGCCACCCCGTCGGAGACCCCGAGCACCACCACCGAACCCACCGCTCCGGCGGAGACCGGCACCGAGCCGGCCGACGAGCAGCCCACCCCGGCCGACAAGAAGGCCGGCGTCCTCGACCAGGGGTTGGAGGCGCAGGCCGCGCCCCCGCTGCCCGACCTTCGGGTCACCGCGGCGTTCGACCGCGCCGAGTACCCGGTCGACAGCGAGATGAAGATCCGCGTCACCGTCGAGAACGTGGGCAAGGTGACTGCCACGGACGTCCGGCTGCGCGAGAACAGCCGGAGCCTGACGCTGAAGTCCGGTGCGGTGGAGCTGCACCAGGTTCCCGGGCCGGAACTCGCCCCCGGGCAGCGCCGCACCTACGACCTGGTCGCCCGCCAGTCCTATGACCACGGGTCCAACGACCTCTACTTCCAGATCAAGGCCTACCAGGGGCCGCAGGAGTTCCCCGAGGTCGACGCCAACCCGAACGACAACTACTTCCAGGCCGACGCCCGCGTCCTGCGCGACCGCGGCACGGTGACGGTGGTCGTCTTCAACGACACCAACGGCAACCGCAAGGTCGACGACGGCGAGCGCCGGAGCGGTGTGCCGTTCTACGCCTACGGTGACACGGAGACCCTGCGGCTGAGCGGCACCACTGCGGCCGACGGCACGCTGAAGTTCACGGACACCACCGCCGCGCACTACCGGATCCGGATCGGGTACCCCGAGCCGAAGGTCCCCGCGCCGGGCTTCGCGGAGTTCGACGTGGTGGGCGGCCAGGAGTTGACGGTCCTCGTGCCGTTGGTCGATCCGGTGTCGCTGTCGCTGGTGCCGACGGTCGAGTTCCTGAACGACCCGTACCTGCACGCGGGTGACCCCGTCCAGCTGCGAATCACGCTCAAGAACCAGGGCACGACGCCGCTGAGCCACGTCGTCGCGGTGTGCGGCACGAGGAGCAACGTGCCCGGCCTGTCCAGCGACGGCCCCGGGTGGGCGCCGTTGAACCCGGACGGCCCCGGCGTCTCGCTCCTCCCGGGCGAGACCAAGGTCTTCACCGTCACCGACGTCGTGCCGCAGGCCGCCTACGACGAAGGCCGGCTCGACGCGAACTGCGAGTTCGGCGACAACGCCCGCAACACCGCCGGCTATCGCGGCGCCTCCGACCTCGCCCGGGTCAACGGCCGCTACGGCGACGTCGAGGGCACCCTGGTGCTGGACGAGGGCGACACCGAGCGGCCACTGGCCGACGCCACGGTCCTCGCGCTCGACCCGCGCACCGGGCTGTCGGTCAACCGCGCCTCCACCGACGCCGAGGGTCGGTGGCGGATCGACCGGGTCGTCGCGGGCCGCACGAAGTTCCTCGTCCTGGGCGATTACCAGCCCGCGGACGGCACCGAGTTCGTCCTGGACATCCCGGCGGGCGGGGTCGTGCCGGCTGCGTTCCGGGTCAAGCCCGGCCCGCGCGTCGAGGAGCCGCGCAACGCGCCGAAGCTGGAGGTCACGGCGTCGTTCGACAAGGCCGTGTACGACATCCGCGACGTGTGGACGGCCCGCATCAAGGTCGCCAACACCGGCTCCGGGTCGAGCACCACCGTCTTCTGGACCGAGGACTACGGCACGCGCACCCACCTCGACTACGAGCGCGCCCAGTTCGACCCGCTGAGGGGCCACCAGGGTTACGGCATCCAGTTGTGGCCGGGCGAGTCCCGCGAGATCACCGTCACCGGCACGATCAGCCCGTACATGACGGGTGACACCGTGCGGCTGAAGGGTTCGCTGGGGTACGGCCCTCCCGGTGGGGACACCCCGGGCATCGACCTCACCGCCAAGGTGGCGTTCCAGGCCGGTGACGTCGAGATCCTGGTCTACGGCGACGCCAACGCCAACGGCGCGTTCGACGACGGCGAGGCGCTGCCCGACATGGGTGTGTGGATCGGCGGCGGTGTGCCCAGACGGTCCTTCGACGGCAAGACCGACGGCTCGGGCCGCTACCGGGTGACCGGGGCGTCGGCGGGTGTCCACGAAGTCGACCTGCGCACGGACGACACCGGGTGGGCACGGCCGTTCGACCACTACGACCGGTTCACGGTCGAAGGCGGCAAGACGACCACCGTCGAAATCGGCCTGGTGCGCCCCCTGTCGAACACCCTCAGCGCGTCGCTGGAGTTCGACAAGGAGACCTACCACAAGGACGACAAGATCGACGTCAAGCTGGAGTTCACCAACACCGGGCCGGACGTCCTGGTGAAGATGTTCTGCGCGGGCGAGCTCGGCCTGCCTACCAACCAGCCCGAGTGGGGTCCGTTCGCGTACAACGGCCCCGGCGTGGTGGTGCCCTCCGGCGCGACGAGCGTGTTCCACGTGGTCACCGCGATCCCGTCGTACGCGTCGGGCTCCGGCGTGGTCGGGATGAACTGCTTCTTCGGTCCGGTGGACGGCGACGGCCTGCCGAGGGGCCGTGACATCGCGACGGTGACCGGCGAGGTGTGGACCACCAGCGGGCAGGTGCTGACCGGCCAGTGGCCCTACCAGCCGGTGCCCGGCGTGAAGGTCGTCCTGCTCGACTTCTTCACCGAGCGGCCGGTCGCGCAGGCGGTCGCGGACGATACCGGCGAGTTCACCTTCCCGGACCTCGCCGTCGGCTGGTACACGCCGGTCGTCGTCGGGCCGTGGAAGGTGCGGACGGACCGCCAGTTGCCGCTGTTCCAGGTCGTGAAGGGCAACCAGCAGGCGCAGAACGTGCACGTCGACCCCGGTCCCGAGGTGGCGGACCCCTGGCCGCCGACCGTGCCGGGCGACCCCACGACGCCGACGGTCCCCGGTGACCCGAACGCCGCCGCCGGCGCCAACGCCGCCGGTGGGAGCACCGGCACGAAGCTGGCCGACACCGGTGCGAGCGTGGTCAGCCTCGGCCTGCTGGGCCTGCTCGCCCTGGCGCTCGGGTTCGTCGCGGTCGTGACGGGCAGGCGTCGGACGGCCTGACGCGCGGAGCAGCGCGGAGGGGGCGTGGTCCGCACGGGCCGCGCCCCCTCTGTCGTGCGGGCCACACCGCGGGCGGCCGTTCGGAGTGTTAGCGTCGCTAATCAAATCGGCGAGCGGGGGTGGACGTGACGACGTTGGAAGCGGTCATCGTCGTCCTCGCCGGGGTGTTCGCGGGTGGCATCAACACCGTGGTCGGGTCGGGCACGTTGGTGACCTTCCCCGTGCTGCTGGCCGTCGGGTACCCGCCCGTCACCGCGAACGTGTCCAACAGCCTCGGGCTCGTCCCCGGGTCGCTGAGCGGCGCGTTCGGGTACCGCAGGGAACTCACCGGGCAGGGCGACCGGGTCAAGCGGCTGCTGCCGGCCTCGGTGCTCGGCGCGGTCGTGGGCGCGGTGCTGCTGGTCACCCTGCCGGAGAACGCGTTCTCGGCGATCGTGCCCGTCCTCATCGCCATCGCGCTCGTCCTGGTCGTGCTGCAACCCTGGCTCAACCGCAAGCTCGCCGAACGTGAACGCCACGAGCACGGCGGCCTGTCGCTGTGGGTCGGCGTGTTCCTCGCGGGCATCTACGGCGGCTACTTCGGGGCCGCGCAGGGCGTGCTGGTGATGGGGCTCATGGGCGTGCTCATGAACGAGCACCTCCAACGCATGAACGCCCTCAAGAACGTGCTGACGGCCTTCGTGAACCTGGTCGCCGGCGTGCTGTTCATCTTCATCGCCGACGTGGCGTGGCTCGCCGTCGCGCTGCTCGCGGTCGGGTCCGTCGTCGGCGGTCAGATCGGCGCGAAGGTCGGCCGCCGACTCCCACCGACCGCGCTGCGGGCGGTCATCGTGCTGGTGGGAGTGGCGGCCATCGTCCAACTGCTGGTGAAGGACTAGCCCTCGAACGACTTCGCGGCGGCCAGGAAGGCGTCGTTCTCCTCCGGCTCGCCGATCGTCACGCGGACGCCGTCACCGACGAACGCGCGCACGATCACCTTGTGCGCCAAGCAGTGCTCGTTGAACGCGGCGGTGCGCTCGCCCAGCGGCAGCCACACGAAGTTCGCCTGCGTCACCGGCACCTCGAACCCGGCCGCGACCAGTTCCGAGCGCACCCGCGCCCGCTCGCCGACGATCGCCCGGCACCGCGCCATCAGCTCGTCCTCGGCGTCCAGCGACGCGATCGCCGCCACCTGCGCCAACGCGTTCACGCTGAACGGCACGTAGACCTTGCGCAGCGTCTCGGCCACCGCCGGCGAGGCCACCGCGTACCCCACGCGCAGCCCGGCCAGGCCGTAGGCCTTGGAGAACGTCCGCAGCACGGCCACGTTGTCCCGGCCCGCCGCCCACTGCCGCTTGGCCAGCTCGACGCCGTCCGGGATCGCGTCGTCGTCCACGAACTCCCGGTACGCCTCGTCGATCACGACCAGCGCGTCCCGCGGCACCCGCTCGATGAACCGCTCGATCTCCTCGGTGCGCAACGCCGTGCCCGTCGGGTTGTTGGGGTTGCACACGAACACCAGCCGGGTCTTCGGCGTGATCGCGGCGGCCATGGCGTCGAGGTCCAGGCCGTGGCCCTCGGTCAGCGGCACGCGCACGGCCTGCGCGCCCACGACCTGGGTGATGATCGGGTAGGCCTCGAAGGACCGCCACGGGAACACCACCTCGTCGGCCTCCGTGCAGGTGGCCTGCACCACCTGCTGGCACAGCGTCACGGAACCGCAGCCGACGGCCACGTGCTCCGGAGCCACGCCGAGTTTCTGACCCAGCCGCGCCACGAGGTCGGTGGCGGCGGTGTCGGGGTAGCGGTTCACGGCGGTGGCCGCGTCCGCGATCGCCCGCACCACGCTGGGCAGCGGTCCGGCCGACACCTCGTTGCTGGCCAGCTTGATCGCGCCGGGGATGGTTTTACCGGGCACGTAACTGGGTAGCGCGGAGAGGTCTGCGCGGGTTCGCACGGTCATCCGAGGGCTCCTTCCGGTTCTGACCAGGACGTTAGCCGCTCAAGACCCGGATGGGGCATACCGGCCGTCTGGTTGCTCACGTTGACTGCGGTTCACCTCCACGTGGAAGGGTTGCCCCATGACACCTACCCGCACCGAGACGCTCTCGCTCACCGACGGCCGCACGCTGCGGCTGACCGTCGCCGAGCCGGAGAACGTCGTCCGCGGCGGCATCGTCGTGCTGCACGAGGCGCGCGGCGTGACCGACACCGTCCGGGGACTGGTGAGCAGCCTGGCCGGCGAGGGGTGGCTCGCGGTCGCCCCGCACCTCTACCACGGGGCGGAGGACGAGCCGGCCGACGCGGACGAGCGGGCGGGCTTGCTGTCCGGCGAGTCGGTGCTGGCCGACACCGACGTGGCGTTCGTCTGGCTGGGGCAGCGCGGCGTGAGCGCCGACCGCCTCGGCGTCATGGGCTTCGACCTGGGCGGATCGGTCGCGATGGTGGTTGCGGGAAGCCGAAGCATCGGCGCCGCGGTGACCGTCGGCGGCGGCGGCATCCTCGCGCCGCTGGCCGAGGGGCTGCCGTCGCTGGTGGAGGTCGCGGAGGAGCTGACCTGCCCGTGGCTGGGGCTCTACGGCGACGACGACGCGGAGATCCCGTTCACGGACGTGGAGAAGCTCCGCGACGCCGCCGCGGCGGCCCCGGTCGCGACCGACGTCGTCCGCTTCCGGCACACCAGCCACCGCTTCGACACCACCCCGGCGGCCAGCGCGGAAGCCTGGCAGCGGGCCCTCAACTGGTTCGACTCCCACCTGCGATGACGGCTCCTCACAAGAGTCTTTACAGCGGCTTGGAACCGGACGTGCTTCCCGGTACATCTAAGGAGTGCGTCCGGAACGCCGAGGCGGGCGCGGTGGCTGGGTAACGCGCGGCGCGGCTACGGCGAAGTGCGCAGTGCAGGGGGTAACTGATGAGCGACGGGAACACCGTTCCACTGACACATCCCGCACCACCGGTGAACGCGCCGTACCCGGTGCCGGACACGTCCACGACACAGGTGATCACGCCGGCCGACCTGCCGCAGAACGCGGTGGGTCCCTTCGGGGCACCCGCCGACGGCGCGACGGTGACGTTGAGCGCGCCCGCGCTGTCCGAGCAGCCGCCCTACGCGCCGGCCCCACCGTTCGCGCCGCCGCCCACCGAAGCGCCGACCCAGGTGACGACACCGCCGATCGCCGACGCGCCCACGTACGTGACGCCGCCGCCGGTCGCGCCGGCCCCCGCGACCCCACCGGCCCCCGCGCCCCCGACGGCTCCCGCCGACGCGCCGACCACCTCGACGGGCACTGACCAGTCGGCTACCCAGGTGATCAAGCCGGAGACGCTCGCCGCCGCCAACCCGACCTTCGCCAACTCCGCCGAGACCGACCTCCAGAAGGCCACCACCGCCCTGGACGCGGTCGACAAGGGCGAGGTCAAGCTCGACCTGGACAAGCAGGCCGTGCAGGACCTGGTCAAGCTGATCACCCAGGCCCGCGACCTGGTCGACGGCGTGCACCGCACCGCCGTGGACAACCTCGACGTGGAGCTCAAGTTCGGCAACAACTGGGTCGGCGAGGCGATCAGCCGCCGGCTGCGCGAGGTGGCCGTCGGCGACGACCGGTCGGCCGTCTCCGTCATCGGCGACTTCCTGGACGTGCTGTTCGAGGTCGAGAAGACCATCCGCGACGCCGCCCGCAACCTGGAGGACGCGGACGACGAGGCCGCGGACGCGTTCGGCAAGGCCGGGGAGGTCAAGGGCCCGTGAACGACCACAAGAACGGCGACAACGGTCAGCACAACGGCCACGACAAGCCCAGCGACCTCGGCCAGAAGGTCGACTGGATGACCTACTCGCACGAGGCCCTCTACAAGATGATCCACGAGGGCGTCGACCTGAAGGCCGCCGGTTCGGCGCAGGCCGACTGGACCGCCGTCGGCAAGCAGCTCGCCGACGTGCACGAGCTGCTCGCGCGCGCCATCGCCCAGTCCCAGCAGGCGTGGTCCGGCGAGTCGGCCGACCGCGCGCGGGAGGCGCTGGAGTCGGTGGAGAAGTGGGCGCTGAACACCAGCGACCACGCCGAGAACGTCGCCAAGTGCATCGGCGACGAGATCCAGCACGTCCAGACCGCGCGCGAGATGATGCCCGCGCCGGTCCCCGCGCCGCCGCTGCCCGACCCGGCCGTCCCGCCGGCCACCGGCGGCCCGCTCACCGGCGCCCCGACGCCGGTCGCCCCGACGCCCGTGCGCTCGCCGCTGGTCTCGGCCCGCCGCCCGCTGGTGGACGGCGGCTACGAGGACCGCCTGCCCGTCGACAGCCTGCGCGAGCCGGTCGAGCCGGTGCCCGCGCCCACCGCGCCGACCAGCCCGTTCACCGGCATCGACCGGGTCGGCGCGCCCGCCGTGGACTCCGTGCTGACCGCCGACGCCTCGCACCGCCAGGCCGCCGAGGTCATGGCGATGTTCCAGCAGAACTCCTACCTGGTGGACCGGACCGTCCCGTCGTTCGTGCCGCCGCCCAACCCGGTGGCCGCGCCGACCACGCCGCCGGTGGCCCCGCCGACCGGACCGGGCACGCCCCCGCCGGACACCTCCGGCGGGCACGTCGTCGCCGGCCAGCCCCAGTCGCAGCCCGGCCGCGAGCACACCGCCCCGCAGCAGGGCCGCGGGTCCGGCGGGCGCGGCGGCTACGCGCCCGGCCGCATGCCCGTGCCCGTCATGGGCGGCGCGGCCGGCGGCGGTGGCGGCCCGCTGGGCAGCCCCGCGGCGACGCCCGGCTTCGTCGGCGACCGGACCGGCAGCGCCCACCCGGGCAGCGTGACCAGCCAGTTCTCGTCGTCCAAGGCGGTCACCCCGCAGTCGGGCATGATCGGCGCGGCGCCGATGGCCGCCCCGCCGCCGGTCGCGGGCGGCTCCGCCGGGTCCAACGAGCGCAACCGGCCCGGGTACCTGGAGGAAGAGGACAACGTGTTCGGCGTCGACCGCAAGGCCGCTCCCCCGGTGATCGGCCTGTGACCGACAGAGTCTTCCGGTTGAGCACCCTGGAGTTCTTCCTGCTCTGGCAGGCGGTCCACCGCGAGGCTCACCCGGTCCCGCTCGGCACCCGGCACTACGGCCACACCCAGCAGGAACGCGCGCGGCTCGTGGAGACCACGTCCCGCGAGCTGTTCGCGCGCGGCCTGGGCACCGTGCAGCGGCCCGACGAGGAGCTGTACGGCGTCCTGCGCGGCCTCGCGGAGTTCGAGATCGGCCTGGAGGTCGTGTTCACCCGCGGGGGTGAACAGGCACGCGGCCTGGCCACCGCCGCGTGGCACGGCGCGTTCGCGGGCCGGGTCGGCGAGCAGGTGCAGGTGACCGGGTTCCGGCCGACCGCGCTGGCCGCCACCACCGTCGGCACCCTCCCGCCCGCGCCGCCCGGCTCCGGCCGCTCGGTCAACGTCCGCTGGGACGACTACCTGGCGGCGGGCCGCGCCGGCGAGCAGGACGGCACCGAGGGCTTCCTGGACGTGCTGCGCCGCGCCGGCCTGCGCGAACCCGAGGCGAACACGCTCATGCGCGCCGTCACCACCCGCCGCGGCGGCGGCCAGGTCGGCGTGATCGCCCGCAACCGCAACGGCTACCTGCACCCGACCGGCGACACCGTGTCGTGGCTGGACACCGCCGACGGCCGGTACCTGGTCCGCCGCGACGGCACGTGGCTCGTCGTCGCGCCCGTGGACGCCGCGCGCCTCGCCTCCGCCGTGGAACACCTGGTGGCGGGCGCCAGCCGCAACTGAACCGGTGTGTGGTTGGCGACTGTGGTTCCGGGCGCTCCGATGAGCTAGGAACTTCAGGTATGACCGACATGCGTGCCGGCACCGCCGCCGGCGAGGCAGAGCTGCTGTGGCGTCCCGACCCCGACCGGGTCGCGGACAGCCGCATGGCCGCGTTCCGCACCTGGCTCGCCGACGAGAAGGGCCTCTCCTTCGCCGACTACTCGGAGCTGTACGAGTGGTCCGTCACCGACCTGGAGGCGTTCTGGGGCGCTCTCGCCGAGTTCTTCGAGGTGGCTTTCCACAGCGCGCCCACGGCCGTCCTGGGCGCCCGGACGATGCCCGGCGCGGAGTGGTTCCCCGGCGCGACCCTGAACTACGCCGAGCACGCGTTGCGGCACGACACCGACGACCTCGCCGTGATCTTCCACCGCGAGGACGGGCTGGCGGCCCAGCTGACCTACCGCGAGCTGCGCCGCCGCGTGGCGGCCGTGCGGGCCGGGTTCGTGGAGCTGGGCGTGGGCCGCGGCGACCGCGTGGTGGCCCTGGTGCCCAACTCGCCGGAGGCCCTGATCGCGTTCCTGGCGGCGGCGTCGCTGGGCGCGGTGTGGTCGTCGTGCTCGCCGGACTTCGGCGCGCGGGCGATCGCCGACCGGTTCACCCAGATCGAGCCGACGGTGCTGGTCGCCGTGGACGGGTACCGGTACAACGGGCGCGGGTTCGACGTGCGGCCGACGGTGGAGAAGCTGCGGGCGGAGATCCCGTCCCTTCGCGCCACCGTGCTGGTCGACTACCTGGGCGGCACCCTGCCCGGGACGGTCGCGTGGGACTCGCTGCTCCGCGAGCACGCCGACGCCGACCTGGCGTTCGAGCCGGTGCCGTTCGACCACCCGCTGTGGGTGCTGTACTCGTCCGGCACGACCGGCCTGCCCAAGGGCATCGTCCAGGGGCACGGCGGGATCGTGCTGGAGCACCTGAAGATGCTGGCGCTGCACAGCGACCTCGGCCCGGGAGACCGGTTCTTCTGGTTCACCACGACCGGCTGGATGATGTGGAACTTCCTGGTGTCCGGCCTGCTGGTGGGCACCACGATCGTGCTGTTCGACGGCAGCCCCGCGCACCCGGACCTGTCGGTCCTGTGGCACCTGGCCGAGCAGCACCGGGTGACGTACTTCGGCACGTCCGCCCCGTACATCCAGTCGTGCCTAAAGGAGGACCTCAAGCCCGCGACCCGCTACGACCTCACGGGCCTGAAGGTGGTCGGCTCAACCGGCGCGCCGCTGACCCCCGAGGGCTTCCGCTGGATCGCCGACGCGGTCGGGCGGGACGTCCAGATCGCCTCGGTGTCCGGCGGCACGGACCTGTGCACCGCGTTCGTCGCCGCCGCGCCGGACCTGCCGGTGTGGCTGGGCGAGCTGTCGTGCCGGGCGCTGGGCGCGGCCGTGCGGGCGTACGACGAGTCCGGGAACGAGGTGGTCGACCAGGTGGGCGAACTGGTGATCACCGAGCCGATGCCGTCCATGCCGGTGTTCTTCTGGGGCGACGAGGACGGGTCGCGGCTGCGCGAGGCGTACTTCGACACGTACCCGGGCGTGTGGCGGCACGGCGACTGGATCCGCGTCACGCCGCGGGGTTCGGCGGTCATCTACGGCCGCAGCGACTCCACCCTGAACCGCGGCGGGGTCCGGATGGGGACCAGCGAGTTCTACCGGGTAGTGGAGGGCGTCGAGGGCGTGCTGGACTCGCTGGTGATCGACACGTCCGGTGCGGGCCAGACCGACGGCGAACTGCTGTGCTTCCTGGTCCTGGCCCCCGACGTCGAGTTGTCGACCGTCGAACCGCTCCTGAAGAGCGAACTGCGCACCAACCTGTCCCCACGCCACGTCCCGAACCGCTTCATCGCCGTGGATGAGGTCCCGAGGACCCTGAACGGCAAGAAGTGCGAGGTCCCGGTCAAGAAGATCCTGGCCGGAACCCCGCCGGAGAAGGCCGTGAGCAGGGACGCCCTGCGCAATCCGGACGCCCTGACCCCGTTCCTGGCGCTGGCGTCGGAATGATCGAGGGAGACGTACGCCACAAGTGCGCCTCCTGAACCCCCGGTGAACTCCCCCTCCACACCCTCTGACCAGCGCGGATGGGTGTAGGAGGGGGGCGTTTTGCTAGTAGGGCACCGGCATGTGTAACCTATGCGTCGTACCGCAGGGCTCCGGGAGGCTTCGCCTAGTCTGGTCTATGGCGCCGCACTGCTAATGCGGTTTGGGTTTACCGCCCATCCCGGGTTCAAATCCCGGAGCCTCCGCAACACCCGACCCCGGTCGGGTGACAATTGAAGAACGATGCGCTCGTAGCTCAACGGATAGAGCATCTGACTACGGATCAGAAGGTTGCAGGTTCGAATCCTGCCGAGCGCGCTCCTCAAGAACCGCCGCGAGAACCTCGCGGCGGTCTTGCTTTGCCGCTTACCCGCCGCAAACCCGCGCGACGGGCCGTGCGTCCTGGTACACGTCCCACACCGTCCACCCGGCAGAGACCAACAGCACACCCACCGCCAGCGCGAGGATGACGACAAGCACCACACCAAGAGGGCGAACCGCCGCCCTCCCCACCAGAGCCACCCCCACGGCAGCCACGACCGCAGCCGCGACACCACTCCACGCGTAGACGTACGAACTGGCCGGCATCGGCAGGGAGCCGTCACACAGGTGCGCCGTGCGCTGGTGAAACGCCGCTAGCACCGCATGCGCCTGCGCACTGAGCAGCACGCTCCCCACAGCGGCAAGAACCGCCACACCGGCCCAAGACCTCCACCTGATCCCGGTGGTCATTCCGCCTCCCAGTGCAGGTCGTCCAGCGCCTCGGCCGTCCGCTCGATGACACCGACGAGGTGATCGGACCAAGCCTGCCGGCACTCGGCGAGCGCCCCGGACGAGAGCCAGCCCCGGTTGGCCGACGCGGCGGTCGAGCTGGGTTCGAGTGAGTTGGCGACGTTCTCACGCGCGCCCGCGACCGCGTCGTCCACGTCGTCGGCTGCTTGGCGCAGTGCGCTGAACTGTTGCTCGCCCAAGCCCCGCTCGATGTGCCTCTCCCGAGCGCGGCCAGGTCGTCGGCTTGTGTCGCGCCCTCGACGGCGTCGCGGGTCATGCTTTGTCCGCGAAGTTACGCCGGCGGAAGGGGCGTTTGGCAACGTAGATGTGGTGAAGCGTGACCGGCTCGGTGAAAGCAAAAGGTGGTGTCTGCACCACCACGGGGCGGGCGCTGTCGAGATGTTCGGCGCGGGTTTCCGTTCCTAGGTTCGACCTCGACAATCTCGAAGCGTTGAGGGGAACCGGAATGCGGTGGATCGGTGTCGTCGCGGCTGTCGCGGTGGCTGTGGGGCTGGGTGGGCAGGCGGTTGCGGCTCCGGGGGGCCAGGGGGCGGCCGGGGTTCGGCAGGCCATGGGTGAGGTCGTGGCGGCCGGTGGGGTCGGTGTGGTGGTTCGGGTCAACGATCGGCGGGGTGTGTGGGTGGGTAGTGCTGGGGCGCGGGAGTTGGGGAGTTCGGTGCAGCCGTTGCCCGGCGGGCGGTTTCGGGCCGGGAGCATCACCAAGACGTTCGTGGCGACCGTGGTGTTGCAGCTCGTCGGTGAAGGGAAGGTCCGGCTGGACGAACCGGTCGCCGACCACCTGCCCCGGTTCGGGCTCGACCGCCGCATCACGGTCCGCATGCTGTTGCAGCACACCAGTGGCCTCT
Organism: Saccharothrix mutabilis subsp. mutabilis; assembly: GCF_039521145.1. Taxonomy (NCBI): domain Bacteria; kingdom Bacillati; phylum Actinomycetota; class Actinomycetes; order Pseudonocardiales; family Pseudonocardiaceae; genus Saccharothrix; species Saccharothrix mutabilis. The sequence continues at coordinate 203,803 of NZ_BAAABU010000009.1, read as the reverse complement.
TCAACTACACCGGCGACGTGAAGGCCGACGGCACACCCGACCCCGGCCTCCCCCTGTGGGGCCGCGAGTACGTCGACAACCTGTTCCGCACCTACGAAGCCGACGACCTCGTCCGCACCGCCCTCGCCAAGCCCGCGCGGTTCGAGCCGGGCGCCCGCTACGCCTACTCCAACACCAACTACGCCCTCCTCGGCCTGCTCATCGAGAAGGTCACCGGCACCGAGTACGCCACGCAGGTCGAGCGGCGCATCCTCAAGCCCCTCGGCCTGCACGGCACCACCCTGCCCGGCACGCGCACCGGCATCCCCGGCCCGCACGCCCGCGGCTACATGGCCTTCCCGGAGAACGGTCGGCTCCAGGTCGTCGACATCACCCGGATGAACCCGTCCTGGGCGGGCGCGGCGGGCGAGATCATCTCGACCACCCGCGACCTCGACGCGTTCCTCACCGCCCTGCTCGGCGGCCGGCTGCTGCGGCCCGACCTGTTGGCGCAGATGCGCACCTCGCTGCCGACGCCGGTGCCCGGCGAGCAGATCGGGCTCGGCCTGTTCCGCAACGACTTCGCCCCGGGCTGCACCGCCTTCGGCCACACCGGCGGCACCCAGAGCGCGACCTCGTACATGTACAGCACGGCCGACGGCGCCCGTCGCATCGAGTTCTCGATCACCCACGGCGCCATCGACCCGTTCGACCCGGCGACGCGACAGCGGTTCGAGGCCGCCCACAAGAAGCTCGCGGCCACCGCGCTCTGCGACGAGTAGGCACAAGAGCGAGAACCGCCGCGAGGGCATCGCGGCGGTTCTCGTGCGCAGGGTCGGGACCCGCTCAGGGGCGCTGCCAGATCTGGTACGGCAGGCCCTTCTTGCCGTTGACCACGATCCGGATGTACGGGTTGTTCATCTTGATGCAGCCGTACTTGACGATGCAGTTCTCCACCTTGCCCTGCATCGTGGACGCGTAGTGCGGCGTGTTCTTACCGCTCTGCGTGTTGCTCACCAGACCACGGTCGTAGTTGAAGCCGTCGTTGTTCTTGATGTAGTGCCGGCGCTCCTTGATCGTCACCTTGCCGCTCGCCGACCAGCAGTAGTGCAGCACCTTGTGCCATTCGAACGCCTTCGCGCCCAACAGGGTCTTGTAGGAGATGTAGCGGTCCGCGCGGTGGCAGCCGGACTTGCCGGCCTTCCCGCCCGTCGCGGTGGACACCTCGTGGACCTTCGTCTTGGCCGGGTCGACGACCTGGCGCGCCACGTCGCGGTTCTTCGCCAGCGCCTTGCGGTCGGCGTCGGTGAGCTTGCCGGTGCGGGCGAGGTTGTCCAGCGCGCTCACGGTCTCCGCGCCCAGGCTCGCGCGGTCGGCCTGCGTCGCGGCGACGGGGACGATCTCGGGGGCCCGGTCGGACGCGCTCAGCGCGACCGCGCCCAGCACGCCGGCGACGGCCAGCGCCAGGGCCGACTTCTTGCCGAACCTCTTGAGCAGGGTGATCAAAGCCTTCTCCTCGGTAGGGGTGACGAGCGGAGGTCGCTCGACTCGAAGGCAATCCGTGCGAACCGGTGTCCGACAAGCGGTCCCGGCGCTCCAGGACTGTCCCGGACGACCGGGTCATGTCAAACATGCTTGACACCATGTCGGCCCTGCTTGACACTGGCTCGTGTCAAGCCTGCTTTACATCGATGGGGGTCGGGGTGTCGTACGAAGAGCGCGGGACATGGGTGTACCTGCTGGTCACCGCCGGGACATGGGCGGCGTACGCGGTCGTCCTGCTCAACCGGGACGGCCCGCTGGTCGACGTCACCTACAAGGGCGCGCTGCTGTGGGCGATCGGCCTGGCCATCGTCGGGACCGTCGTCGCGCGGATCCTGGTCGAGGTCTTCACGCGTGGCGACCAGAAGACCGACGAGCGCGACCGGGACGTCAACCGGCGCGGCGAGTACGTCGCCGGGACCGTGCTCGGGGTGGCGATGGTCGGCCCGCTCGCGCTGACCCTCGCCGAGGCCCGGCACTTCTGGAACGCCAACGCGATGTACGCGGCGTTCGTCCTCGCGGCGGTCGTCGGCAGCGTCGTCAAGCTCGTCGCGTACCGGCGGGGGTTCTGAGTGGGCAAGCCGACGAAGGTCACCAACTCGATCCGGGCGCTGCGGTTCGCGCACGGGGAGATGACGCAGGCGGAGCTGGCGAAGGCGGTCGACGTCACCCGCCAGACCATCATCGCCATCGAGCAGGGCAAGTACTCGCCCTCGCTGGAGATGGCGTTCCAGATCGCGCGCGTGTTCGGCGTGCCGCTGACCGACGTGTTCCAGTACCCGGAGGGGTGAGCCAGGTGAAGGCCGTTGTGCACCAACGCTACGGAGCGCCCGAGGACGTGCTCGTCGTGCGGGACGTCGAACCGCCCGAGCCGCGCGCGGTGCCGGCGTGACCGCGTTCGAACCGGGGGACGAGGTGTTCGGCCGGCACGGCGGCACCTGCGCCGAACTCGTGGCCGTGCCCGCGGCCCAGCTCGTCGCCAAGCCCGCGAACCTCACGCCGGCCCAGGCCGCCGCCGTCCCGCTCTCCGCCTTCACCGCGCTCCAGGCCGTCCGGGCGGCGACCGGGCGGGAGCTGCTGATCTCCGGCGCGTCCGGCGGCGTCGGCACGTACGCGGTCCAGATCGCCAAGGCGCGGGGCGCGGAGGTGACGGGGATCCGCGGGCCCGCCAAGGCGGACCTGGTGCGCGACCTCGGCGCGGACCGCGTCCTCGACCACACCCGCGGCGAGTGGGGCGGCCGGTACGACTCCCTCATCGACGTCTACGGCAACCCGTCCCTCAAGGACTGCGGACGCGTCCTCAAGCCCGGCGGGGCGCTCGTCCTCGTCGGCGGCACGGGCGGCAAGTGGTTCATGGGCACCGACCGGTGGCTGCGCGCCCTGCTCGCCGCCCCGTTCCGCCACTTCAAGGTGAAGGTCCTGGTGCACAAGGACAGCCGGGACGGCCTCCTCGCCCTCAAGGATCTCATCGAGGCGGGCGACGTGCGCCCGGTGCTGGACCGGGTCTACCCGCTCGACGAGGTCCCGCGCGCCATCGAGGCCGTGCGGCGCGGCGAGGTCCGCGGCCAGGCCGTGGTCAGCCTCGCAGTTCCGCCAGCACCCCGTCGGTGAACGGCGTCCACGCCGCCACCGCCCACTCGCCGAACGGCCGGTCGGCCAGCGCCACGCATGCCGCGCCGGCGTCCGGGTCGATCCACAGGAACGTGCCGCTCTGCCCGAAGTGGCCGGCGGTCCGCGGCGAGCTGGTCGTGCCGGTCCAGTGCGGCGACTTGTCCGCCCGGATCTCGAAACCCAGGCCCCAGGCGTTGTCCTTCTGCATGCCGTAGCCGGGCAGGACACCGCGCAGGCCGGGGAACGCCACCGACACCGCCTCGGCCACCAGCCCGGCGGAGACCAGCTTCGGGGCCTGCACCTCGGCGGCGAAGCGGACCAGGTCGTCCACGGTGGACGTGGCGCCGGCGGCGGGGGAGGCGTCCAAAGTGGACGACGTCATGCCCAGCGGCGTGAACACGGCCTCGGCCAGGTAGTCCGCGAACGGGATGTCGGTGGCGGCGGCCACGGTGTCCGCCATCAGCTCGAAGCCGGTGTTGGAGTAGATCCGCTTGGTCCCGGGCGCGGCCTGCACCGCGGCGGAGTCGAACGCCAACCCGGACGTGTGCGCGATCAGGTGGCGCAGCGTCGAACCCTCCGGCCCGGCCGGCTGGTCCCACTCCACCGCCCCCTCCTCCACGGCCACCAGCACCGCGTACGCCGTGAGCAGCTTCGTCACCGAGGCCAGGGGGAAGCGGTGGTCGGTGGGGCCGGTCGCGCCGAGCACCCGCCCGGAGGCGTCGACGACCGCCGCCGCCGCCGTCTCGACCGGCCACCGGGACACCGCGTGCAGACTCTCCATGCCGCAGACTCTGCCATGTGTCACCCCGTGAGCTGGTCGTGCTTGGCACCGCGAGCCAGGTACCCACCCGCACCCGCGCCCACAACGGCTACCTGCTGCGGTGGGACGACGAGGGCTTCCTGTTCGACCCCGGCGAGGGCGCCCAGCGGCAGATGCTGATGGCCGGCGTGCCCGCGCGGGACGTCACCCGCCTGTGCGTCACGCACTTCCACGGCGACCACTGCCTGGGCGTGCCCGGCGTGGTGCAACGCCTGTCCCTCGACCGCGCGCCGCACCCGGTGCACGCCTACTACCCGGCGTCCGGCGAGGAGTACTTCGGGCGGCTGCGGCACGCCAGCTCGTTCTTCGACACCCTGGACCTGCGCGAGGTGCCGGTGGACGGTCCGGGCGTGGTCGCGGAGGGCCCGTTCGGCGTCCTGGAGGCGCGGCGGCTGGACCACGTGATCGAGACCTACGGCTACCGCCTGGTGGAACCGGACGGCCGGCGCATGGTCCCCGAGCTGCTGGCGGCGCGCGGCATCAGCGGCCCGGCCGTGCGGGCGCTGGAACCGCCGCTGCTGGACGAGGTCAGCGTGCGGCGGCCGGGGCAGCGGTTCGCGTTCGTCATGGACACGCGGCTGCGCGACGGGGTGTACGAGCTGGCGGACGGCGCGGACCTGCTGGTGATCGAGTCGACGTTCCTGCACGCGGACGAGCGGCTGGCGGTCGACTACGGCCACCTGACCGCGCGGCAGGCGGCGCGGGTGGCGGCCGAGTGCGGGGTGCGCAAGCTGGTGCTGACGCACTTCTCGCAGCGCTACACCGACCCCGGGGCGTTCCGGGCGGAGGCGGCGGAGGTGTTCGACGGCGAGTTGGTGGTCGCCGCCGACCTCGACCGGGTGCCAGTGCCCAAACGACGCTGACCGCGCGCCGACTACTGGCCCCCGCCCGGCCCGCCCGCCTCGCCCTGCCCGCCCTGCCCGCCTGCCTGCCCGCCCGCCTGCCCGCCCGCCCTGCCCGCCTGCCCGCCCGCCCTGCCCGCCTGCCCGCCCTGCCCGACCGCCTGCCCGCCCTGCCAGCCCGCCCGCCAGGCCTGCCTCGCCCGGCCCGCCTACCCCGCTGCCCCGGCTGGCCCGCCTGCCCGGCCGCGAGCCCGGGTCAGTGGCGGCGTTCGGCGGCCCACTGGTCGGCGACGATCTCCGCCAGGCCCGACTCGCGCGGCTCCCAGCCCAGGCCGCGCAGCTTCGCCGTGTCGGCCCGCAGCTCCCGCGTCTCACCGGGGTGGGCGGGGCGGCGGACGACCTCGACCGGGTTCCCGGTGCCGCGCTCCACGGCGGCCAGCACGTCGTTCACGCTCGCCGGGGTCGCCCCGACGTTGTAGGCCTCGCACCGACCCGGCTCGGCGGTCTCCAGGGCCAGCACGAACGCCCGGGCCGCATCACGGACGTGGACGAAGTCGCGCACCGCCGTCCCGTCCCCGTAGACCTCCAGCGACGGCACCCGGCCCGCCGCCACCCCGCACGCCCGCGTCACCAGCCGCGTGTCGTCCCGGTCGCCGCCGCCCGCGATGTTGAACAACCTCAGCACCGCCCCCGCCACGCCGGTCCGCGCGGTCCACGTGAGGGCGTCCTCGGCGGCGGCTTTCGTGGCCGCGTAAGGGTTCGTCGGCACCCGCGGGTGGTCCTCCGCCAGCACCGGGCCGCACGGCGTCCCGTACACCCCCGCCGTGGACGCCAGGACGAACCGGGGCGCTCCCGCGCGCAGCAGCCGCAGCGTGCCGGTCAGGTTGACGTCGTAGTAGTCGAGGGGATTGTTGAACGATTCCCTGATCCGGACGAGCGCCGCCAGGTGCACCACCCCGTCGCACGCCGGCACCTCGGCGGAGCGGACGTCGCCCGCGAACGGCACCACCTCGTGCCCGGCCCCGGTGAGTTGTTCGACAACGCGACGACCCAGGTAGCCCCGGCTGCCGGTGACCAGAACACGCATGCCGGACATTCCAACACGATCACCCGTTCGGCGATGCACAGGCCGTCAACCACCCGGTCGGGCGTCAGCGAACCGGTGGAAATTGACCCTAAAGGTGTTGTTGGCGGCGGCCGATACAACCCAAGTGAGTTACCCGCACCCAGCCATGCACACGAGCATCGAGGGCGTTCTCGCGGAACACGCCGTGCACGAGGCCAAGCGGCAGCGCTTCCTGGAGACCGCCGCGGCGATCGTCGCCGCCGCACCGCCGTCGCTCGACGACACGCTGCTCGGCCTCCTCCTCCAGGTGCCCCAGACCGACCACCGCAAGGCCTTCCTGATCCAGGTTGACCAGGTGCTTCGCGCCGCCGCTCGATGATCTCGCGCGGCGGGTTCCACCGCCATCGGCAAGTTTCATCCGGTCGTTGCCAGACCGTGCTAGGCCGATCCACTCGCGGACCTCTACAGTGCGTGACACCCGGCGCTCGCCGGTTGTCTCGTCTGCTTCTCATAAAGCGAGTTCTCGGCGATGGATCATGTCCTTTCCGCGCTCCACGCGCGCCTCGGCACCTTGTTCGGCGACCGGCTGGTCGTGCTCGCGGGCGGTACCCGGCTGAGTACGCGCGCGGGTGAGCTGCACCAGCTGGGTGCCCGCCATACGCTCGTGCTCTCGACGGACGACCACGCGCCGCTGCACGACTCCGAGGTGGCCCGCTGGGTGCCGCTGGGCATCGCGGGCGGGTTCGTCGCCGTCGAGCAGAACCGCCTGACGCGGCTGCTCACCTCGCCCAACCGCCGCGTCCGCGAGGTCCTGGAGGACTTCGACCCGACCGGCGACGCGCTGGTGATCAGCACCCCCTACGTGCACACGCCCGAGTTCGCGGGCCGGCCCGTGCTCAACGCGCGCCGCCCCGAATGGGTGGACCTGGAGAACAAGACCACGATCGACGCGCTGTGGGACGAGCTGTCCGCGCCGCGCGCACCGGCCGTGGTGCTCGACCTCGACTTCGAGGGCCTGTGGGACGCCACGCTCAAGCTCGACCGCGGCGCGGGCGTCGTCTGGTCCGGCGACGGCCCGGCGATCAACGGCGGCGCGAACTTCGTGCGCCGCGTCCGCGACCGCGAGGAGGCCCTGGACGCGTTCCAGGTGCTCGCGCCCAAGTGCGAGTTCGTGCGGGTGATGCCGTTCCTGGAGGGCATCCCGGTCAGCGTGCACGGCATCGTCTTCCCCGACGGCACCGCCGTGCTGCGCCCGATCGAGATGGTCGTCCCGCGCCGCGCGGGCCAGGCCCGGTTCCTCTACGCGGGCTGCGCGTCGTACTACGACCCGCCGGCCCGCATCCGCGAGGAGATGCGCAACCTGGCGCGCCGCGTCGGCGAACGCCTGCGCGAGACGGTCGACTACCGCGGCACGTTCACCCTCGACGGCATCGCCACCGCCGACGGCTTCCTGCCCACCGAGATCAACACGCGCTACGGCGGCGCGATGGTGTGCTTCGAGGACGCCCTGCCGCAGCTGCCGCTGGCGCTGGTGCAGGTCGCCCTGGTCGCCGGGCACGACCTGGGCGTGTCGTCCATCGAGTTCGAGGAGCTGCTGGTCGGGGCGGCGGACGCGTTCCGGCACGGCTCGGTCGGCGCGAACGTGCGCGCGCTCAACCCGACCGAGACGGTGGAACGCCCGATCGTGTTCACCGAGTGGTCGTGCCGCTTCGCCCACCCCGACGAGACCCCGCACGGGTACCTGCGGCTGCGCCCGTCGCCGCTGGGGGCCCGGCTGGAGCTGGACTTCGTCGCCGACCAGCTCAACCTGGGCCGGCCGGTGGTGGCCCTGACGGTGGCCGCCTTCGCCCTGGCCGACCAGGAGTGGGGCACCGCGCTCGGCCCGCTGGAGCCGGCCGTCCCGGTCGCGGTCGAGGACGAGGTCCTGAACCCGGTGGTCGAGCTGGGCGCGGTCACGGCGTAGGCGCCCGCCGGCGGGCGGGTCAGCCGTAGGCCGCGCGGAACGCGTACCGGTAGCCCATCAGCTGCGCCGTCACGACGGGCGGCTGGTGGGCCGGGTACGCGCCGCTCTCGTAGCGGGCCAGCTCCTCGGGGTCGCCCTGCGCGATGGCGTAGGCCCAGGTGTCGTCCGTGCCCTCGTCCAGCAGCAGGTGCAGGGCGACGCACGCCGCCTCCACCAGCAACTGCGGGTGGGTGCCGGCGAAGGCGATGCCCTGCGCCACGTCCACGACGTGCTTGGGCACCACCTCGGGCACCGCGACGGCCAGGGCGAGCGCGCACGCCACCTCCGCACCGGCCAGCGCGTCGAACACCTTCGGCGCGCCCTTCGCGACGGCGTACCGCGTCTGGGTGATCCAGTCCGGCGGCAGGCGGGGCAGCTCGCGGCGCACCGGGTTCCAGTGGCGGCGGGTCCGCTTGCCGTCGTCGGTGAACCCGGCGCCCGCCAGGGCCATCGCGGCCAGCAGGAACACCACCCGGTCCCGCGCCGCGCCGGGCACCTTGTAGTTGGCCGCCAGCTCGACCAGGAACGGCACGGCGTGGAAGCTCGCCTCCGACACCGTGTCGTCGTCCAGCAGCCGGCTCTCCAGCTCCGCGATCGCGTCCGGGTCGCCTTCGGCCGTCGCGCGCAGCAGGTCATCGACACCGGGACCGTGGTCCAAGTCGGACCACGGCACTTTGTCCAAGCCGCGCAACGGGTCTGGTCGTTGCCAGGCGGGTGGCAGCGCTGCGTCCAATTGCCGCTCCTTCGTCGCGGAGGCTCGGCCGCCGGCGGGCCGGTGCGTCGCGGGGCGTTCGGGTCAGATCGAAGAACATGATCGGTCCCGAACGCGCCGCGACACACCGGCGCGGCCTCGCGTGCCGGGCAAGCTACGTGATCCACCCGGCCGGCACCCGGCAACCGCGCACGGGGGATTTGGTGTCGCGCCGTAGGATCGCCGGGTGCGCGGACCCAGCTACAAGGTCGTCGACCTGTTCTCCGGCGCGGGCGGGATGAGCCTCGGGTTCCAAGCGCACCGCGACTTCACCGTGGTCGGCGCGGCCGACGCGCAGATCGGCAAGCCGTCGTCGCGGCTGGGCTCGTTGCGCTGCAACGGGACCTACCGCGAGAACATCGGCGTCGACCCGCTCCAGGTGGACCTCGGCCGGCTCGACCCCGCCGTGCTGCGGCAGGTCTGGAACCTCCGCCGGGGCGAGCTGGACGTGCTGGTCGCCTGCCCGCCGTGCTCCGGCTTCACCCGCATCTCGCCCGCCAACCACCTGCGCGACGACCCGCGCAACTCGCTGGTCGGCCGGGTGGCGGCGTACGTGGCGGAGTTCCGGCCGCGGGTCATGCTGCTGGAGAACGCCCGCGAGCTGGTGAAGGGCAAGCAGCGCCACCACCTGGACGGCCTGGTCGACCAGCTCGTCGAGCTGGGGTACGAAGTGGACGCGAGCTGCCACATGCTGTCCCGCTTCGGGCTGCCGCAGCTGCGCGAGCGCGCGATGGTCGTCGCCGTGGACACCGGCGTCCCGCTGCGCACCATGGAGGATCTCTGGTCGGGCTGGGAGGTCCGGCCCGGCGCGGTGACCGTCCGGCGCGCGATCGGCAAGCTCCCGCCGGTTGAGGCGGGCGTGGCGGACCCCGAGGACGCGATGCACGTGTCGCCGTCGTTCCGCAGCGCGAAGTCCCTCGAACGCATGATGGCGATCCCGGCCGACGGCGGCTCGTGGGGCGACCTGGTCGGCTCGCCCGCCGAGGAGCTGCTCAACCCGGCGCAGCGCAAGATCATCGACGACGGCAAGTGGGGGTCCCACCCGGACGTCTACGGGCGCATGTGGTGGGACGAGCCGGCGCGGACCATCAAGCGCGAGTGCGGGCACGTCGGCAACGGCCGGTACGCGCACCCCGTGCAGCACCGCCTGTGCACGGTCCGCGAGATGGCGCTGTTGCAGGGGTTCCCGCGCAAGTTCCGGTTCGACGTGTCCATCATCGGCAACGCTTACCGCCACTTGGGGGATGCCGTTCCCCCGTTGGTGTCATACCAGCTCGCGGCGCTGTGCAAGTGGATCCTGAGTGGACAGCCGCCGACGGCGAAAGACCTGTGCCTGCCCGGGACCTCGTTGCGCGTGGGGGACATCCGGCCGATCGGCGCGGCCGAACTGGTCGCCTAGATCACTTTTCGGCAACGGACCGGCGTCGGTTTGTTCCCGCGGGTTTCCGCGTCGGTGGTCCACACCAGCCCTGACCTGCGGTGATCTGTTCCGGCTGGACTGGTCGAGACCTTTCGCCGGTAGGCGAAACGGCCGCCCGGCCCAAGCGTGGACCCCGTTTCGATCGTCCCTTGTGGACTGTCCACTCGCGTTTTGGCTGCTCGTAGCCACTGCTACACAGAGTGTCACCCACACCTGTTCGGGGGTAACTCGATCGGATAGTGTTCCGCCGATTCCTGTCGATTCGGTGTCGGAGCCCCTGCCAGGCGGTCCCCCGAAGACGACTCGAAGCCCGCCGCCTCGAACCACACCAACGGGCTACTCGCGAGCCTCAAGGAGACACATGGCACCCCGGTTGACCCTGAAGCGCGTAGGGGCTGCGGTCCTTGGCGCCTCTCTGTTCGCTCTGACCACCGCGCTCCCGGCCGTCGCCGACGCGGTCGAGGTGAAGCCGCACCCCTCCGCCGACATCCAGGGCATGGGTGTGCACCTGCAGAAGAAGAAGGCGGACGGCAAGCTCGAAGACTACGACGGTGGCAAGCCGGTCAACACCGAGCTCATCGGTCTCCTGATCAAGGAAGGCGGCGAGAAGGACACCGCTGTCGCCTACTGCGTCGAGCTGCCCACCGGTCTGGAGGACGGCACCCCGCTGATCGAGGCTCCGTGGGGCGAGCACCCCAACCCGGACTCCACGTTCCCCGAGAACGCGGCCAAGGTGAACTGGATCCTCCACCACAGCTACCCGAAGCTGCCCTACAAGGACGCGGCGAAGGAGCTGGGCGCCGAGGGCGCGAAGGAGAGCGCGGTGATCGCGGCCACGCAGGCCGCCATCTGGCACTTCACCGACGGCGCGGTGCTCAAGGAGAGCGACCCGACGGTCGAGCCGGACGACGTCGACGCCGACGTGCTCGCCATGTACAAGAAGCTGACGGAGAACAACCCGGGCCTCGACCAGGAGCCCAACCCGACGCTGAAGATCGACCCGAAGGAGCTGGAGGGCAAGGCCGGCACGCTGATCGGCCCGTTCGTCATCAGCACCACGGCGGTCACCGGCACCATCGAGGCGAACCTGCCGACCGGCGTCACGTTCACCGACAAGGACGGCAAGAAGCTCGACGTCGCCGCGAAGGGTGACCTCACCGCCGCCTCCCAGGTCAACATCGCCGAGGTCTACGTCAAGGTCGACGAGGGCGTCGCGCCCGGCGAGGTCGAGTTCACCGTCCGCGCCACCGCGGAGCTGCAGCACGGCCGCCTGTTCGTGGGCAAGGACGGCAAGAAGACCCAGTCGCTGGTGATCGCCAAGCCGACCCCGGCGTCGGTCAAGGACACCGCGAAGGTCAAGTGGACCGAGGGCACCCAGCCGACCACGCCGTCGGAGACCACCACGACGACGACCACCACCACGACCACGGCCCCGACGACCACCACCACCCCGGCCCCGGCCGCCGGTGGCGGTGACGACGACCTGGCCTCGACCGGTGCGTCCATCTTCGTGCCGCTGCTGATCGGCCTCGGCCTGCTCGGCGCCGGCGCCGCCGCACTGATCATCGTGCGCCGCAAGAAGACCGCCTGATAGGCGACAGCTCGACGAACGGCCCCCTCGGGACTCCCGAGGGGGCCGTTCCGCGCTCGGGGCTGGTCCGGCGGTTTGGGACTGGCCCGGCGGTTCGGGCTGGGCTGGCGGTTCGGGCTGGTCCGGCGGTTCGGGGCTGGGCGGGCTGGGTGGGCTGGGTGGGCTGGTCCGGCCGGGTCGGCGGTTCCGGCCGGGTCACGGGGTGGCTCCTGGTTCACGGCCACGGGACGTGGTCGACCAGGCGACGGCGAGCCATCTCCGCACGCCGGCGGTAGCGTTTGGCGCTGGGGACGCGGGGGCGATTCGGGTAGCCTGCGTCAGGAGTGCGAAGGAGCACGATGAACTTCGACGAGATCAAGAACAAGGCGTCCGAGCTGCTTGAGGAGAACCACGAGAAGGTGGACCAGGGCATCGACGCCGCGGCCGACTTCATCGCGGGGAAGTTCGGTCACGAGGAGCAGGTCAAGCAGGTGGCCGAGAAGGCCAAGGACATCCTTCCGGGTGGAGCGTGAACTCGTTCAACACGGCTGAGCGGGTCACCCAGACCGGGGAGGCCCGCTCTCCTTCCGCGCAGATCGTGACCTGGCAGGGGTACGACGTGCCCCGGCTCGAACAGGTCCGCTTCCTGCTGTCGGAGCGCAAGCTGCGGGCGTCCGGCCGGATCGTGACGGCGGGGCCGGAGGAGCAGTTCAGCGGCTCGTTCGAGGTCAGCGTCGGCGAGACCGGCAACGTGACCCGGCTGCTGCTGCGCACCGCCACCGTGTCCGAGGAGCGCCAGATCTCGGTGTCCCGGTCCTCGGAGGGCGTCTGGCTGGTCGACCACGGCCAGGGCGCCGAGCGCGCCGACTTCGACGGGGCGGTGGACGTGGACGTGCAGTCCGCGGTGCTGTTCAACGCCATCCCCATCCGGCGGCTCAACCTCCAGACCGAGCCCGGCGAGCACGAGCTGCCGGTGGTCTACGTGACGCTGCCCGACCTGTCGGTGCGGCTGGTGCGCCAGAAGTACCGGACCGTGTCGGTGGGCGACGAGCACTCCGTGGTGTCGTTCGAGAGCGGTGACTTCCGCCAGGACATCACCGTGGACCGCACCGGCCTGGTCGTCGACTACCCGGGCATCGCCTACCGCATCTGACGCGCCGGCGGATCAGGCGCGCACCGCGATGGCCATGCCCTGGCCCACGCCCACGCAGGCCGCCGCGATGCCGGTGCCGCCGCCGCGGGCCCGCAGGTGGCGGCACAGGTCGACCACCACGCGGGGCAGGGACGCGCCCAGCGGGTGCCCGTAGGCGATCGCGCCGCCGTGCACGTTGACCTTCTCCCGCGCCACCTCCGGCAGGTGGTGCAGCACGGACAGCGCCATCGCCGCGAACGCCTCGTTGATCTCCCACAGGTCCACGTCCTCGGCCGCCATCCCCAGCCGCGCCAGCAGCTTCCGGATCGCGGTCACCGGGGTCAGCGTGAACCGGTGCGGCTCGTCGGCCGTCACCGCGCTGCCCAGGAACTCCGCGAGCGGCGTCACGCCCAGGTCGGCGGCCACCCGCTCGGTGCCCATCAGCACCGCCACCGCGCCGTCGCTCAACGGCGACGAGTTGCCCGCCGTCACCGGCCCGCCCTCGGAGAACGCCGACGCGAGCCGGCCCAGCTTCTCCAGCGACGTCTCCGGCCGCACCGACTCGTCCCGCCGAACCGCCGACCCGTCCCGCAGCTGCACGGCGAACGCGAACCCGTCGTGCACGCCCGCGTCCCACGCCGCCGACGCCCGCCGGTGCGACCGCAGCGCGTAGGTGTCCATCTGCTCGCGGGTGATCCCCAGCGACACGGCCACGTCCTCCGCCGCCCGCCCGAGCGGCACCGTCCACTCCGCCCGCATCCGCGGGTTCACCAGCCGCCAGCCCAGCGCCGTGGACACCGGCTCCAGCCGGTCGGCGAACGGCCTGTCCGGCCGCGGCACCACGAACGGGGCCCGGGTCATGCCCTCCACCCCGCCCGCGACCAGCAGGTCCGCGTCACCCAGCGCCAACGCCCGCGCCGCCTGCACGACCGCCTCGCCGCCGGACGCGCACAGCCGGTTCACCGCGACCCCCGGCACGGTCGGCGGCAGCCCGGCCAGCAGCGCCGCCATCCGGCCGATGTTCCGGTTCTCCTCACCCGCCCCGTTCGTGTTGCCGTACAGCACGTCGTCCACGCGCGCCGGGTCCACCTGGTGGCGGCGCAGCAGCTCGGTGATCGGCAGGGCGGCCAGGTCGTCCACGCGCACCCCGGCCAGCCCGCCGCGGTAGCGGCCGAACGGCGTGCGCGCGGCGTCGAGGATCAGCGGGCGCTGCATGGCCCCATCTTGACACCGGACTCCCGGGTCCGGCAGATCACGCCCCGGTCACGCGGTCACCAGGAACGGCACGAAAGCCGAGGTCGGACGCGTGTCGGCGGACGTGCTGAACAGCCGCACCTCGATCATGTGCGGACCCGCCGACAGCCCGCTGGTGTCCAGCGCGAGCCGGTAGGTCCCGGCGACCCCCGGCCCGCCCAGGTTCGTCGGCACCGCCGCCACCCGCTCCTCGTCCAGCCGCACGGTGAACCCGGCCAGCCCCGCGAGGCCCGTCCCGCGCTGACCGGGCCGCCCCACCAGGGTCAGGTCGAACACCAGCCGCCCGCGGTGCACCGTCGCGCCCTCCGGCACCGGCTTGCCGCTCGCGTCGAGGATCGTCCCGTCGATCCGGGCCAGGTCCAGCTCCACCTCGGGCAACGGCGTCGTCCCCGTGGGCGACGTGACCGGCGCGCCCGGCGCGGGCGTCAGCTCCAGGTCCACGTGGGTGGCCTGGACGCGCAGCGGCGTGAGGACGTTCGCCCGCAGCCGGCCGTCGTCCAGCAGCAACGCGTCCGCCGGCACGTCCGCCACCACCGGGTACCCGACGCCCGCCCGCCACGGCGCGCCCGGCACGGCGGGCCGCAGCGGCACCCGCGTGCCGCCGACCGCCAGCGTGAACTCCGGCGCGGTCGGCGAGCCGTCGGTGTGCAGGAGGGCCATCCGCAGTTGCCCGCCGGCCACCCCGGTGATCGGCGACCCGGTCAGCGGACCGGAGTCCGGCACCACGGCCACCTGGACCGGCGGACCCGCCAGCGCAGGCGGCGCGCCGGTCGGAGCCCCGTCGAACGCCACCAGCCCCACGTGCACGCGCTGCCCGGTCGGCCCGGCCACCGACACCAGCGCGGTCGCCTCCCGCCAGCGCGGCACGGCCGGGCTGGTCGCCACCACGTCGCCGTCGAGCAGCACCCGCGTCCCGTCGCGGCGCAGCACCAGCTCCCACCGGTGGGTCAGGGCGTGGTGCAGCGGCGGCACCTCCCGCACGACCGTGGACGGCGCGCCCTCGGCCGTGACCACCTCGGCGGTGGTCCTGCCGTTGCCGGACGCCACCCGCAGCCGGACCGCGTCGGGCGGCAGGCCGTCGCCCATGACCGTGCTGACCGGCCCCGGCACCAGGTCGAGGAACAGCTCGCCGTCCGCGCCCGGCGCGTCGGTCTCCACCACGAACCGGCCCAGCTCATCCGCGTCCCGCAGCACGAACGGCGCCCGCGACCGCAGCGACGTCGGCGCCGCCGCGCAGGTGCTGCTGATCACCAGCCGGCCGGCGTCGGCCCCGGCGCGGGCGCAGGTGCCCCGCGTCGCGAGCCGCCACCGCGCCGGGTCGGGCGCGTCGGGCCGGTCGAACGTGTCGGCGAAGGCGTAGTCGCCGACCTGCGCGGTCTTGGGCGTGCCGGTGACGCGCAGCGGCTCGGACCGCTGCCCGAACGCGTCCACCGCCCGGACGTCGACCGTGTACTCGGTCCCGTCGTCCAGCCCGGTCAGCTCGGTCGCGGGCTGCGCGACGAGCCTGGTCTGGTCGGGCTTGCCGTCCCGGCCCCAGCGGACCTCGTAGCCCGGCGCGTCCCCGGTCCACAGCACCTGGAGGCGGCGCGGACCGGGCACGACCCGCGGGGCGCGCGGCGACCCCGGCGCGGCCCCCGGCGTCGGCACCAGCACGCCCGGCGCGGCGAACGGCGCGAGCGACGTGGGCGGCGGCTGGGACGTCGAGGTCGCGGTCGCCGGTTCGCCGACGCCGTTGGTCCGCAACACCGCCACCACCCCGCCGAACAGCACGACACCAGCGGCGATGACGGCGATCCGGCGACGGTTCATCCGGTCAAGCTATGTCGCGAGGTGATCGCGGTCACGGGCCGTTGCGCACCCGATATCTACAGGGGCCGGATCTCGAACGAGTACTCCGCCGACCGGGTCCGGCCCCGCTCGTCCACCGGGAGCACCCGCACGGCCACCCGGTGGCTGCCGGTCGACACCCGGTCGAGGTCCACCAGGAACTCCAGCCGCCCGCCCGCCGACCCGTTCACGGGCAGCACGACGACACCCTCCCCGTCGAGGTCCACCTCGACGCCCTTGACCGCCGCCACCTCGCCCGGCGTCCCGTCCAGCTCGACCACCACCCGCGCCTTGCCGCCGCGCGGGAACGCGCCACCCGGCCCGCTCTCGTGGACGACGGCCACCACCGCCTCCGGCACCTCCGGCGTCACCGGTCCCCGGTCGGCCACCCGCGGCAACGGGCGGCGCGCCGTGGCCTGCCCGTCGGACACCAGCAGGTGCGCGTCGAGCACGAAGAACGCCTCCGGCGCGCGCAGCCGCACCTCGACCTCCCGGTCCGGCAGGGGCTGCGGGAAGTCGGCGTGCACGAACTGGGCGGCCATCGGCCCGGTCCCGCCGAACGGCACGGTGACGGCGGGCGCGGACCGGTCCCCGAACTCGACGGTGACCGGCAGGGCCTCGCCGCCGCGCTGCCGCGCCACCCGCGCGACCACCCGCACCCCGCTGGCGCCCTCCAGCCGGTTCGGCGCCACGGTGCCCAGGGGCACCAGCACGTCCTCGACGAGCCGCGTCGGGCCCAGCCGCACCAGCGACACCGGCACCGGGCTCTCCGGCGCGCCACCCACGCCGAACGTGTCCACCCGCGTGCCGCGCGCGTCGCGGAACCCCAGCCGGGGGTGCGCGGTCGTCCACGGCACCGCGACCGGCGCGGTGGCCAGCGCCTCGCCGTCCCGCAACGCCACCACGGCGTCCGGCAGCACCCGCAGCTCCCACCGGTGCCGCACGCCGGGCGTGGGCGGCGGGGCGGTGCCGATGACCGGGACGACCTTCGTGGTCGGGGTGAGCCCGTCGCCGAAGTCGAACGTCGCGCCGTGCCGCGCGAGCGTCAGCACCACCGAGCCCGGCGGGTACGGCTTGGTCAGGTGCCCGAGGCCGTGGAACGGCTCGGGCAGCAGCGCCAGCAGCACGCGGCCGTCGGCGGCCGTCGGCCCGTCCGTGGTGACGACGACCCGGCCCACCGCGCCGTCCGCCGCCGGCACGCCCAGCCGCATCGGCACGTTCGACTGCAGGTCGAGCAGGTCGCAGGCGACCTCCAGGCGGCGGCCGTTGAGCGGGCGCAGCCCCAGGCACTCGCCGCCGCCGTCCACGACCCGCCACCGGCGCGGGCTCAACGCCTCCGGCCCGTCGAACCGGTCGATCGGCTGGACCAGCCCGTCGGCCCACGCCGGGTCGTGCGCGAGGCGCGGCACGGCCTGGGCGACCACCGGCTCGGACCGGTCGCCGAGCGGCCCCACCGCCCGCACCTCCACGGTGACCTCGCCGTCCGGGTCGAGGTCGGTCAGCTCGGTCTCGGTGCCCCGCACCAGGCGCGTGCGGCCGGCCCAGCGGACCTCGAACCCACCGTGGGTCAGGCCGTCGGTCGGCGTCCACGTGGCGCGCAGGCTGGTCGCGTCCAGCGCGGTGAGCGTCAGGTCGGCGGGCCGGCGCAGCGGTTGCGTGTCGGCGACTTGCTCCACCCGCTCGTCCAGGAACCGCGCGAACTCCCGCGCCGGCGGCGGCGCGGACTCGTTGCGCAGCACGACCACCGCGCCCGCCACGAGCACGAGACCGCCGAGCCAGACGAGGACCTTGCGCCGCACCCGTCGAGCCTATGAGGTGCGCGCGAGCGCGGTGCTGCCGTTCAGCCCAACGATCCGCCCGCCGCGCGACCCCAGCGCGCGCAGGGCCGCCGGCGCCTGCGGCGAGGTGAGGTCGATGGTCAGGTCGGTCAGCTCGGCGGTCCGCCCCTCGACCAGCGCCCGCCGCGCCGCGTGCCCGGCGTCGATCGTCTTGGCCAGGCCCCCGGTGGACGCGAGCGACCCGCGCGCGGCCCCCAACCGGCCCAGGGCGTCGTCCACGGCGTCCAGCAGGGCGGACCGGTTGCCCTCGCACATCGCGCGGACCAGCTCGGGCCGGCTGCCCGCGACCCGCGTGCCGTCCCCGAACGAGCCCGCCGCCAGGGCCAGGGCCAGCGGCCCGCCGTCCGCGCCGACGCTGGCCAGCACCGCCGCGAGGACGTGGGGGAGGTGGGAGATCCGGGCCACGGCCGCGTCGTGCTCGGCGGCGGTGGTGGGGACGACGTGCGCCCCGGCGGCCAGCGCCAGCTCCAGCACGTCGGTCAGCACGTCGACGTCGGAGCCGTCCTCCGCGGTGACCACCCAGGCGGCGTCCCGGAAGAGGTCGGCGGTGCCCGCGCCCCACCCGGAAGCCGACGTGCCCGCCATCGGGTGCCCGCCGACGTACCGGGCCGTCGGAGCCACCCGAGCGACCAGCTCGGCGACCGGCCCCTTGACGCTCACGACGTCGGTGAGCCGAACCCCGTCGGGCAGCAACCGCAACACGTCCTCCACCGCCGGCAGCGGCACGGCGACGACCACGAGGGCGTCCCGCTCCCGCGCCCGCCGCAGGGCGTCCCCGGTGTCCAGCACCTCGAAGCCGTCTCCGCGCGCGGCGTCGGCGTCCGCCGCCGAGGCCGTGGCACCCCACACCACCCGCCCGGCAGCGGCGGCGGCCCGCAGCACCGAGCCACCGATCAACCCCAGTCCGACCACGCACACGTCACGCACGGGGCTCATCCTGCCGGCGCACCCCGACATCTCCCGCGAACTGCGCAACCGGTGAGTGCCCCGGCACGTCTCCCGGACCGTGCGGATCGAAGTGATCAGAGGCCCTCGGTCCGAGTCCGTGGCGACGGAACTCCGCGCCCACGACACCGCGCGTCCCCGTGGTGCAGGGCGACGACGGCCTTCCGTGACCGGCTGAGGACGGACCCCGCCACCCGCCGCGCGCACGAGGAGGTGAAGGACCAGGCAGCCCGCGACCACGCCGGCGACCCGGATCACGACGACTACACCCGAGCCAAGTCGAGCTTCATCACCAGCCACCGCTGAGCCGGAATCGCCGGTGGGAGCGGCCACGGGCACGGAAGCGAGGGCAGGGCGCGGTGGGCAGGGCGCGGCGGGTGAGCGGGGTCGGGCTTGGCGGGGCGAGGCGTGCAGGCAGCCGGAAGCGGTGGCTCGGCGGGGCGTGCTCGGCGGGGCGGGGTTGGTGGCGCGTGCTCGGCGGGGCGGCGGCGGGGCTGGTGGTCAGTGGGTTGCGCTTGGCCGTGGGGCGCGGGGTGGAGGTTGCCGCGCCCCACGGGGTGGTCAGCGCAGGGCGTCCAGGGCGAAGGCGGTGTAGACGACTACGCCGTGTTCCATCGCGGCCTCGTCGAACAGGACTCGGCTTGAGTGGTTCGGTTCGGCGTGGGACAGGTCCACGCCTCGCGGGCAGGCGCCCAGGAACGCGATCGCGCCCGGGACCCGTTGGAGCACGTACGAGAAGTCCTCCGCGCCCATCAGCGGGTCGTCCATCGGGGCCGACCAGCGGGAGCCCAGGGCTGCCGCGGTCACCGCGCCCACGCGCGGGCCCACCTCGTCGTCGTTCACCGTCACCGGGTAGCCGGGCACGATCTCCACCTTCGCCGTGCAGCCGTGCGCGGCGGCGACGTGTTCGCAGACCTTCGGGAGTTCCCGCAGCACGAACGCCCTGGTCTCCTCGGACAGCGTTCGCACGGTGCCCTCGACCAGGGCCGTCTCCGGGATGATGTTCGTGGTCGTGCCCGCCTTGATGTGGCCGACCGTCACCACCGCCGGGTGGTGCACGCTCACCCGCCGGGCCACCAGCGTCTGCAGCGCCCCGACCAGGGCGGCGGCGGCCGGGATCGGGTCCAGCGCGTCGTGCGGCATGCCGCCGTGGCCGCCGCGGCCGGTGAACGTCACGTGGAACGTGTCGGCCGAGGCCATCGTCGGCCCGGGCCGCGACACCACGACGCCGGACTGGAGCGTCGAGGTGATGTGCAGCGCGAACGCCTTCTCCACCGGCGCGCCCGCCGCGTCGAGCACGCCCTCGTCGAGCATGTGCCGGGCACCGTGGTGCCCTTCCTCGCCGGGCTGGAACATGAACACGACCTGCCCGGACAGCGCCTCGCGCCGCGAGCTGAGCAGCCGCGCCGCCGACGCGAGCATCGCCACGTGGGTGTCGTGCCCGCAGGCGTGCATCGAACCGTCCACTTCGGACGCGTACGGCAGCCCGGTGTCCTCTTGCAGCGGCAACGCGTCCATGTCGCCGCGCAGCAGCACCGACGGCCCCGGCTGCGCGCCGCGCAGCACCGCGACCACCGACGACGTGGACTTGCCGGTCGTGATCTCCAACGGCAGCCCGGACAACGCGTGCAGGATCGCCGCCTGCGTCGCGGGCAGGTCGAGGCCCTGCTCCGGGTGCCGGTGCACCTGCCTGCGCAGCGCCACCGTCCTGGGCTGGAGCGCGCGTGCGGCCTCCGAGAGCCCGGTGAACCGGGGCTCGGAAGTGGTCGTCTGTGCGTTCGGCAGAGTTGTGCTCATCCTCCGATAGTGGCACCGGACGGTCCCCGACGCCCGGAGCCGAGGCCCCCGTGCTACCGGGTGCGGTCCGGTGGCCCTACGGTGTGCACATGGCACACCAGGAGCCGGTCAACGGCTTCGCTGTCGCGGTGGTCCGAGAGGACGGCCGCTGGCGGTGCAGCAGGATGGACAGCTCCGCGCTGTCCGAGCTCGACGCGGCCATCACCGAACTGCGCCAACTGCGCTCCACAGGTGCCGTCTTCGGACTGCTCGCGGTGGACGACGAGTTCTTCATCGTCCTGCGGCCGGTGCCGGGCGGGGTGTCGCTCCTGCTCTCCGACGCCGCCGCGGCCCTGGACTACGACATCGCCGCCGACGTGCTCGACCTCCTTCGGGTGGACCCGCCCGACGAGGAGGACGACGAGCTGTGGCCCGAGGGTGACCTGGCGATCCTCGCCGACCTCGGGATGCCGCAGCACGAGCTGCAGGTGATCGTGGACGAGGTGGACCTGTACCCCGACGAGCAGTTGCAGATGATCGCGCAGCGCTGCGGGTTCGGCGACGAGTTCACCAAGCTGCTGGACACCATCCAGGCGTGAGCGACGAAGACCTGGTCCGGTCCGCCCTGGAGGTCGCCCGGCTGGCCCCGCGCACCGGTGACGTGCCGATCGGCGCGGTCGTCTACGGCCCCGACGGCGCGGAGCTGGCCCGGGCCTGCAACGCCCGCGAGGCCCTCGGCGACCCCACCGCGCACGCGGAGGTGCTGGCGCTGCGGGCGGCGGCGGCCGTGTTCGGCGACGGGTGGCGGTTGGGCGGCTGCACCCTGGCGGTGACGGTGGAGCCGTGCACGATGTGCGCCGGCGCCCTGGTGCTCGCGCGGGTGGCCCGGGTGGTGTTCGGGGCCTGGGAGCCGCGGACCGGGGCCGTCGGCTCGCTGTGGGACGTGGTCCGCGACCGCCGGCTCAACCACCGGCCCGAGGTGGTGGGCGGGGTCCTGGCGGACGAGTGCGCGGCGCTGATGGAGTCGTTCTTCGCCGACATGTGATCGCGGTCACCGGGCCGCGGGCCGGGCCGGGCGGAAATACCCCGCACGGGGGAAGCCGTTGATCGGCGGGCCGCAGTGCGCGCTGCGACGATCGGTTGCGTGTCGGTAGACAGCGTGGACGCCGTGTTGGCGGGTGGGGTCGCCCGGGGCGACCTGGCCGCGTTCGAGGTGCTGGTCCGCCGTTACCAGGGGCGGGTGCTGGGGTTCGCCGTCCGCCTGCTGGGTGACCGGGCCGAGGCGGAGGACGTGACCCAGGAGGTGTTCGCCACGGCGTGGCGGCGGCTCGACTCGCTCGCCGAACCGGCCGCCGTGCGGACCTGGTTGTTCCGGGTGGCCTACCGGGAGTGCCTCGGGGTGCTGCGGCGGCGGAGGACCGATCCGGTGGGGGAGCTGCCGGACTTCGGGGTCACGCCGGTCGGGTCGGGCCAGGTGCCCCGCGACCCGTCCGCGGTGGCGGAGGTGGTGGCCGCCGTGGCGGCCCTGCGGCTGGCGCTGCGCCGGCTGCCCGAGCCGCAGCGGGCGGCCTGGCTGCTGGCCGAGGTGGACGGGCTCTCCTACGCCCAGATCGCGCTGGTGGTGGGGGCCAGCGAGGAGTCGGTGCGCGGTCGGCTCGCGCGGGCCCGGGTGCGCCTGGCGGAGGTCATGAAGGTGTGGCGGTGACCAGCCGCGACGACCTCCCGACGACGCCTGCCACCCCCCGGTGACGGGCGGGTGCCCCGGTCTTGTATTGTTCTCGGCGGTGGCGTGTCCGAGCGGCCGAAGGAGCACGCCTCGAAAGCGTGTGAGGTGCAAGCCTCCGTGGGTTCAAATCCCACCGCCACCGCAGACGAGAGCCCCCGTTGCCGATCATGGCAGCGGGGGCTCTCGACATCGAGCCGAGCCGCCAGAAGCCGCCGACCCCCGCACGGCGTCCTGCCCGAAGTGGGTCGCGCGCGGTCGGGGCAGCAGAGCCGTGGTGCTGCAACCGACGAGCTAGCCAACCTCGAATCGCGTCCCGGCATAGGTGGTCCGGCAGTATTCCTCAATGGTGTACATCAACTCCTCCGCCGCTCCGTCGCCGCACACAGCGTTGATGAGTCGGCAAAGCTGCCAGAGCGCGATGACCCACCCGTAGCATTCACCGATGGAGACTTCCGCCGGTATCGTCAGGCGGTGTTCCGCCGCGGAACCCTGGACTTGAGCGGCCCAGATGCTGCCCGCTATCAAAGGAATCGCTTCGAGTGCTGCGGTGCGGACATGTGGGTGCCTGTACAGTGAGCGGACCAGGAAGTCCGCCACGTACTTCGTTTCTTGGCCACCCTCGTCGAGGTCGACCTCAAGCTCGCCCTCGTTGAGGACCGGGTCTGGAAGCATTATGTCCACGAGCGTCAGGCACGCACCTACTAGTGCTTCGCGCCTCGTCTCCTTCGTGTCGATGGACGGTGCGCGTGCCTCGTCCTCGGCCATCAACGCTTCGACGAGCTTGATCGCTCCGGCGATGTCACCCGGGATGACCGGGCCGCGGGCTCCCCGAACGGCCACGATGCTCTCCGCCACGTCGGGACTGACGAGGGCGCTGACGCGCTTTCCCCTACGGGTGACATGGACTACGTGGCTACCGGACTCGACGGTGCTCAGCAGGGCGGGCAACCGCATGCGCGCCTCGCGTATGCCGATCTCTGATTCGTTCAGCGGTTCCTCGAAGCGGAACATGGGCGAAATTTAGCACCGGCTGCGTCGGGACAGTGGACCAGATGTGTACACATCGTCGCTTGGTGGAGTTCCGGCCGATACGCACACTGGACTTGTGTCCATTCCCGACGGGTCGGAACGAAACCCTTCAGGTGCCGCATTCGAGGTTGAGCACATCGGTGGGCCGGATGGGAAGGTGGGTGATCACACGGGTGCGAAAGGACCGGGGCAGCAGAAGGAGGGCGGCGAGGAGTCGAAATGCCCGGCGGACAGCGGTGGCCGGTGGGACTCGCGTTCCACCTTGGCCCGCGCCGTCGAGGACTGGGGTTCGACCATCCGCCTGATCGTCCTGGCGGCCGTCGGAGTCCTCCTGGTGGGGAGCGCTGTCTGGTTGCTCGGGCTCGACATCAGTGTCGGACCGGTGCGGATCAGTCGGTCCGGTGTGTGACGGGTGCGGTCGTCGGCGAGCCCTGGCGCGGAACGGAGGGGGCCGTGGTGTGGAGGGCGCTCGGCTGCCGAGGCGAGGCCGGGCTCTGAGGCGCTACGGTACGAGCCGCGTCGCGATCATCGCGGAACGGGCCCCGTCCGCTTTTCGCTCTGGTCTTGTCAAGGTGCCACCTTCGGGGGCACCGCGCCGCCTCGTCAGGCGGGCGGCGCCCCGTCGTGTGCGTCGCGCCCCGCCGGCGCTGGGAGGGCCACCGGCTTGGCACGTGATCGAGCTTACCCCATGTTCGAACACACGTTCGAGTGAAGACGGGCAATCCGCCCTGTGGGTGATCACACGCCGACCCATGTCGCCAGCGTGTGCCCGTGGAGGGTCAACAGTTAGTGACGCCTTCTACCGAAGTTCATTCGATCCGGGGAGGATGCGCGGACCCGCCAACATTTCTCCGGAGGATCCGTTGAGACCCACCCCGCTCCGCGTCGGGTTAGCGGTCACCGCCGCCTCGGCCGTGTCCCTGGCCCTGGTCGTGCCCGCCACCGCGGCGCCCAGCCCCGATGCGCTCATCGCCGAGGTCTACGGCGGTGGCGGCAACTCGGGCGCCACGCTGACCCGCGACTTCGTCGAGCTGGCCAACCGCGGTGACAGCCCGGTCGCCCTCGCCGGGTGGAGCGTCCAGTACCTGCCCGGCAGCGCGAGCGCGGGCAGCCAGTGGCAGGCCACGCCGCTCACCGGCGCCGTCGAGCCCGGCAAGCGCTTCCTGGTCGCCCAGGCCCAGGGCTCCGGTGGCACGGTGCAGCTGCCGGCCCCGGACGTCACCGGCGCCATCGCGATGTCCGCCACCGGCGGCACGGTCGCGCTGGTCACCGGCACCGAGCCGCTCACCTGCAAGACCGCCGCCGACTGCGCGGCCGACACCCGCGTCCGCGACCTGGTCGGCTACGGCTCGGCCACGGTGGTCCGCGAGACCACCCCGACGGCGAATCTGAGCAACACCACGTCCGCCGCCCGCCCGACCCTCACCGACACCGACGACAACGCGGCCGACTTCACGATCGGCGCGCCCACCCCGGTGAACTCCAAGGGCCAGGGCACCGGCGACCCGGACCCCGAGCCGCAGCCCGGTGACAAGCGGATCCGGGACGTCCAGGGCACCACCCGCCTCTCGCCGCTGACCGGCGCGAAGGTCGCGGGCGTCCCCGGCGTCGTCACGGCCACCCGCGCCACCGGCGACCGCGGCTTCTGGATCCAGGACACCGCCCCGGACACCGACCCGCGCACCAGCGAGGGCGTGTTCGTCTACACCGCGGGCCTCGCGCCGACCGTCGAGCCGGGCGACTCCGTCCTGGTCAGCGGCACCGTCGCGGAGTACCGGCCGGGCGGCGACAACGCGTCCAACGCCAACCAGACGCTCACCGAGATCACCGGCGCGACGGTCACCGTGCTGTCCAAGGGCAACGCCCTGCCGGCCCCGGTCGTGCTGACCCCGCCGGACGGGTTCACCCCCACGGCGGGCGGCGGCAGCATTGAAACGTTGCCGCTGGAGCCCGCCAAGTACGGCCAGGACTACTACGAGTCGCTGGAAGGCATGTACGTCCAGGTCGACGATGCCCGCGTCGTCGGCCCGACCAACGGCTTCAGCGAGACCTGGATCACCACGCGGCCGGACCAGAACCCGACCCCGCGCGGCGGCACCGTCTACCTCGGCTACGACCAGCCCAACAGCGGCCGGATCAAGGTCAAGGCGGGCAGCGCCACCCCGAAGGCGTCCAACGTGGGCGACGTGTGGCGCGGCGCGACGGTCGGCAACGTCGAGTACACCAACTTCGGCGGCTACACCCTGGCCACCAAGTCGGTCGGCGAGCACGTGTCCGGCGGCATCCAGCCGGAGGCGACCGACGCGGCCCGCCAGTACGAGCTGTCCGTGGCCACCTACAACGTGGAGAACCTGGCCGCGACCAACGCGCAGGCCAAGTTCGACCGGCTCGCGGCGGCCGTGGTGAACAACCTCGCTTCGCCGGACGTGGTCGTGCTGGAGGAGATCCAGGACAACAACGGCGCCACCGACGACGGCACGGTCGCGGCGGACCAGACGTTCGCCAAGTTCACCGAGGCGATCGTCGCGGCGGGCGGCCCGCGCTACGACTGGCGGCAGATCGACCCGCAGAACAAGACCGACGGCGGCGAGCCGGGCGGCAACATCCGGGTGGCGTTCCTGTTCAACCCGGTGCGGGTGTCCTTCGTGGACCGCGCCGGCGGCGACGCGACGACCCCGGTGTCCGTGGTCCGGGAGCACGGCCGCGCCGCGCTGTCGGTGTCGCCGGGCCGCATCGACCCGACGAACCCGGCCTGGGCGAACAGCCGCAAGCCGCTCGCGGGCGAGTTCAAGTTCCGCGGTCGCACGGTGTTCGTGGTGGGCAACCACTTCAACTCCAAGGGCGGCGACCAGGCCCTGCACGGCCGGTACCAGGAGCCCAACCGGTCCTCCGAGGTGCAGCGGCTCAAGCAGGCCGCGGCGCTGCGGGCGTTCGTGGACCAGGTGAAGGCGGTCGACCGCGGCGCGAACGTGGTGCTCGCGGGTGACATCAACGACTACCAGTTCTCGCCGACGGTCCAGACGCTGACGGCGGGCGGCACGGTCGTGGACCTGATCTCGACGCTGCCCGAGGCCGAGCGGTACAGCTACGTCTTCGACGGCAACTCGCAGACGCTGGACCACATCCTGATCAGCTCGAACATCACGCGGTACCGCTACGACGTGGTGCACATCAACGCCGAGTTCACCGACCAGGCCAGCGACCACGACCCGCAGGTCGTCAAGCTGCGCCCGAGCACGGGGAACCCGCAGGTGGACCGCATGGTGCACCTGCTGGAGGACCTCGCGGAGTGCGTGCGGGGCTGACCCGCCGACAACGCGAAACGGCCCCGCCCGGAAATCCGGGCGGGGCCGTTTTCTGCGGAGGATACGGGATTTGAACCCGTGAGGGGGTTAACCCAACACGATTTCCAATCGTGCGCACTAGGCCGCTATGCGAATCCTCCGCCGAGGAGTCTAACGGAGGCACCTTCCGGTCCCCAAAACGGGTGGTCATCGCGGTCTGGAGGTTGCTCAGCGGGCCCGGCGGCCGGCGCGTTTGACGGCTGAGCCGACGACGGTGACCTCGGCCGACGGGATGTCGTTCAGGCTCGTCACGAACCCGTAGAGGGCCGGGAGGTCGCGGCAGAAGACGGCGGTGGTCAGGTTGGTGGGGCCGGTGGTCGCCAGGGTGCCGTGCACGAGCGGGTGGCGGGCCAGGCGGCGGCCGAGGGCGTCCAGGTGGCCGGGTGGGACGGTCATCCACACGTTCGCGTCCACGGTCAGCCCGAACAGCCTGGGGTCGGCGACCGCGTAGGTGCGCAGGTGGCCCGAGGCCGCCAGGCGGTCCACGCGGCGGCGGACGGTGGACTCCGGGGTGCCCGTCGCGGACGCCAGGGCGCCCGGCCCGGTTCGGGCATCGGTGGCGAGGATCGCCAGGATCGCCTGGTCCACGGCGTCCGGCGTGTGGTCCAGCGTCGGGGGCGGCGGGGTCAGGGCGGCGGTTTCCCCCGCTGTGAGCAGGCCCGTTCGCCAGTCGGCGGCGTCGGAGAACACGTGCAGGACCGACAGGGCCCGGACCGACGTGATCGCGTTGGCGGGCAGTGCCGGGACACCGTCCAGGACCACCGCGCTGATCTCCTCGCCGCCACTCAGCACGTCGACGAACAGCACCTCGGGGCGTTGGGCCAGGGCATCCGCGATGACCTCGACCCGACCCCGCAGGACCCGGACGCGGAGCAGGGTCGCGCCGCGCAGGCCGTGCTCCGGGTTGGGCACGCGGACGACCCGCACGTGCGGCGCGAGCCGGGTCAGGCTGCGGGCGATCGTGCGCGGGGAGACGTCGAGCACTTCGGCGATGCGGCCGGGGGTGGCGCGGCCGTCCACCTGGAGGGCCGAGATCACGCGCTGGTCCTGGAACGCCAGTTCGGCGGTCATTGGTGTCCATTTCCGCTCATGTCGATGGCTGCAAGCTACGCGAACGCCATCCGGGAACCAGCCTTGGTCGCATGAGAGAACGGGTGATCGAGGTGGTGGCGGACGTGGCTGAGCGGCTGCGTGGGCTTCAGCCGAGCGTGCCGCCGGTGTCGTGGGACGAGTTGGTGGAGCGGTTCCGGGCCGTCGACGGGCCGGCGGAGGCGGAGTTGCTCGACCGGTTGCCGCGTGGCGAGTGGGTGGTGGACGCCGTGGACGGTGCGGTGCAGTTCCTGCAGGGCCTGCCCCAGTGGTGCGTGTCGGTGGCGTTGCTGCGGGACGGGGAGCCGGTGCTGTCGGTGCTGCACTCGCCGTGGCTGGGGGAGACGTACGCGGCGGAGAAGGGCGTCGGGGCGTGGCGTGACGGGGTGCCGGTCGTGCCGTCGCGCAAGACCGACCCGACGGCGGCCGTGGTCGCGACCAGCCACCCCCACGTGCGGCAGCCCGGCGCGAACGCCGTGGCGGGGCTTCGACTGCCCGGGGTGCTCGACCGGGTCGCGGCGGTGCGCAACCTCGGGCCGACGTCGTGGCAGGTCGCCGACGTCGCGGGCGGGCGGCTGGACGCGTTCTGGCAGTTCGGCCGGGACGCGGAGAACCTGCTGGGCGCGACGCTGGTCGCGACCGAGGCCGGGGCGGTGGTGACGACGGCGTCCGGCGGGCCGTGGCACGCGGGTGCGGACAGCGTCGTGGTCGCCGCGCCGGGCCTGCACGAGGTGGTGGTGGAAACGCTCCGCTGACCCTCGGCTACACTTGCCGTGGACCTCGTGCGGCGCACATCCCATGAACCTCCCCAGGGCCGGAAGGCAGCAAGGATAAGTGGGCTCTGGCGGGTGCACGGGGTCCCCTTCTTCTGTCGGACCCCTTCGGTAGGGTCTGCGACGTGGCGCTCGCCCTCTACCGCAAGTACCGACCGGCCACCTTCGCCGAGGTGGTCGGGCAGGAGCACGTCACCGACCCGCTGCGCACGGCGCTGGCCGCCGGTCGGGTCAACCACGCCTACCTGTTCTCCGGTCCGCGCGGCTGCGGCAAGACGTCTTCGGCGCGCATCCTCGCGCGGTCGCTGAACTGCGTGAAGGGGCCGACGCCCGACCCGTGCGGCGAGTGCAACTCGTGCATCGGCCTCGCGCCCAACGGCGCGGGCAGCGTGGACGTGGTGGAGCTGGACGCGGCGTCCCACGGCGGTGTGGACGACGCCCGCGAGCTGCGCGACAAGGCTTTCTACGCGCCGGCGGAGTCGCGCTACCGGGTGTTCATCATCGACGAGGCCCACATGGTCACGACGCAGGGCTTCAACGCCCTGCTCAAGATCGTGGAGGAGCCGCCGGAGCACCTGATCTTCATCTTCGCGACCACCGAGCCGGACAAGGTGCTGCCCACCATCCGGTCGAGGACGCACCACTACCCGTTCCGGTTGATCCCGCCGTCGGCGATGCGCGCGCTGCTGGAGCGCAACTGCGCGGCCGAGGGCGTGGCGGTTGAGCCGTCGGTGTTCCCGCTGGTCATCCGGGCGGGCGGGGGTTCGGCGCGGGACACGCAGTCGGTCATGGACCAGCTGCTGTCCGGTGCGGGCCCCGAAGGGGTGAAGTACGACCGGGCGATCGCGTTGCTCGGCGTGACCGACGTGGCGTTGATCGACGACGTCGTGGACGGCCTGGCCGAGGAGGACGGCGCGAAGGTGTTCGGCACGATCGACCGGTTGGTCGACGCCGGGCACGACCCGCGCCGGTTCGCCTCCGACCTGCTGGACCGGCTGCGCGACCTGGTGCTGCTGCACGCGGTGCCGGACGCGGGCGAGCGCGGGCTGGTCAACGTGCCGGACGACGTGCTGGTCAAGATGCTCGCGCAGCGGGACGCGACCCGGCCGGCGACGGTCACGCGGTGGGCCGAGGTGCTGCACCAGGGGTTGACCGACATGCGCGGGTCCACCGCGCCGCGGTTGCTGCTGGAGCTGGTGTCGGCGCGGATGCTGCTGCCGTCGGCGAGCGACGCCGAGTCGGCGGTGCTGCAACGGGTCGAACGCCTGGAGAAGTACGGCCCGCCCGCGGGTGCCGCGGCGCCGAGCCCGGGTGGGCCGGGCGCTGGCGGGCCAGGCGCTGGCGGGCCGAGCGCCGGTGGGCCGGGCGCTGGCGGGCCGGGCGCTGGCGGGCCGAGCGCCGGTGGGCCGGTCGGTGGTGGTGCGGCGGTTGAAGGCGGGCGGACCTTCCAACGACCCTCGCAGCGGCCCGCCCAGCCCGAGTCCGCCCCGCAGGCACCACCCGCGCAACCGCCGGCCGCGCCGAGCCGTCCTGCCACGCCACCCGCCGCGCCGAGCGAGACTGTCGCGCCGAGCCGTCCTGCCGTCGCGCCGCAGTCACCCGAGCCGAGTCGTCCCGAGCCGCCGACCGCGCCCGTCGAGCAGCCCGCCCAAGCCGCTCCGCCGACCTCGGGCGGGGTGGATGTCGCGGAGGTTCGGCGGCGGTGGGCTGAGTTGTGCGGGATCGTCAAGGGGCTGGCCGGGCCCAGTGCGAGCGCGTTGCTGACCAGTGGCGCGACCGTGGCCGAGGTCGACGGCAACTCGGTCACGATCACCCACACGTCCGCGCCCCTCGCGCGCCGGCTCGCCGAGCCGCGGTTCGTGGACGCGATGGCCAAGGCGTTCAGCCAGGTGTTCGGCGGGTCGTGGCAGGTCCGGTGCGTGCACGGCGCGCCCAACCAGGCCGCCGCCCCGCGCCCGACGCCCCAGCGCGAGCAGCGGCCCGCGCCCACCCGGCCCAGCCAGGCCGCTCGGGCGCAGGAGCCCCGGCAGCCGCCGAGCCGGTCGGCGCCGGTGGACGACGTGCCGCCGCCGCCCGAGCCGCCGGAGCCCGACGAACCCCTCCCGCCGGAGCCGGTGGACGAGGAGGAGATGCTCGCCGAGGCCGCCCGGCCCGGTGACGCCGGTGATCAGCTCGACCCCGAGCAGGTCGTGCTCAAGCTGCTCGCCGACGAGTTGGGCGCGCGCCCGCTGAAGAGCTGAGCGCGCGACTACGCTGGTGGCAAACCCCAGAGGAGAGGAACCCGCGGTGCAACCCGGTGGGCCGAACATGCAGCAGATCCTCCAGCAGGCGCAGAAGATGCAGCAGCAACTCGCCGCCGCACAGCAGGAGTTGGCCGAGGCCGAGGTGACCGGCACCGCGGGCGGCGGGCTGGTGACCGCCGTCGTGTCCGGTGGCGGCGAGCTGAAGAGCCTGAACATCGACCCCAAGGTGGTCGACCCGGAGGACGTGGAGACGCTGTCCGACCTGGTCGTGGCCGCCGTCCGCGACGCCAACCGCGCCGCGCAGGAGCTGGCCGCGCAGAAGATGGGGCCCCTGGCCTCCGGCATGGGCGGCTTGGACAGCCTCGGCGGGCTGTTCGGCTGATGTACGAGGGGCCCGTCCAGGACTTGATCGACGAACTCGGCCGCCTGCCGGGCGTCGGTCCCAAGAGCGCGCAGCGCATCGCATTCCACCTCCTCGGGGCGGACCCGGCCGACATCTCCCGGCTCCAGGACGCCCTCCAGAAGGTCAAGGACGGCGTGGTGTTCTGCGAGGTGTGCGGCAACGTCTCCGCCGAGGCGACGTGCCGCATCTGCCGCGACCCGCGCCGCGACCTGACCCTGATCTGCGTGGTCGAGGAGCCGAAGGACGTGCTGGCCGTCGAGCGGACCCGCGAGTTCAAGGGCCGCTACCACGTGCTGGGCGGCGCGCTGGACCCGTTGTCCGGGGTGGGCCCCGACCAGCTGCGCATCCGGCAGCTGCTGACCCGGATCGGCACCGAGGTCAACGAGATCATCATCGCCACCGACCCGAACACCGAGGGCGAGGCGACCGCCACCTACCTGGTGCGGATGCTGCGCGACTTCCCCGGCCTGACCGTGACCCGCCTGGCGTCGGGGCTGCCGATGGGCGGTGACCTGGAGTTCGCCGACGAGCTCACGCTCGGCCGAGCCCTCTCCGGCCGGCGCAGCATGTGAGGCTCGTCGCCGTCGACGGCCCCTCGGGGTCGGGCAAGTCGACCTTCGCGGCCACGCTCGGCGGGGTCGTGGTGCCGACCGACCACTTCGCGACCTGGGACGACCCGGTGTCGTGGTGGCCGCGCCTGGTCGCCGACGTGCTGGAACCGCTGTGGGCGGGCCGCCCGGCCCGCTACCGGCGCATGGACTGGAGCGAGGGACTGCCGCGCCTCGGCGAGTGGGTGACCGTCGAGCCGCCCGACCTGCTCGTCGTCGAGGGCGTGTCGGCGGCCCGGCGGTCCATCGCGCCGAAGCTGGACGAAGCGGTCTGGGTCGAGCTGCCCGACGCGCGGGAACGGCTCGAACGGGCCGTCGCGCGGGACGGCGAGGCCAGTCGGGGGCACCTGGAGCGCTGGCAGGCCTTCGAACGGGGCTGGTTCGCGGTCGACGGCACCAGGGACCGCGCCGACCGGATCGTCCTCACCGGTTGAGCGGCCACCGGGCGCTCACCGGTTGAGGGCCGCCCGCACGACCTCGGCGTCCGGGCTGCCGATGGCGGTGAACCACTCCAGCGCCATCGTCCACAACGCCCGCGCGTCGTCGGGAGACCCCGCCGCCGCGTAGGCGTCCCCCGCCACGTGCGCCGCGCGGGCCTGGACGTACCGCTGCCCGGTCGCCCGGCTGCGGTCCAGCGCCCGGTGGGCCAGGTCCAGCGCCTGCGGCACGTCGCCCTGGTCCAGCCGCACCCGGGCCAGCAACGCCAGCACGTCCACCTCGGCCAGCTTCAGCCGGTAGCGGACCGCGCTGTCCAGCGCCTGCTGGGCCGAGTACCGGGCCTCGTCCAGCCGGCCCGCCGCCCGGTGCGCCACGGCCAACCCGCGCCGGGCCGCGCAGATGCCCCACGGGTAGCCGTTCTCCTCGGCGATCCGCAGCGCCTCGGTGTGCAGCTCCACGGCCTCCGCGTGCCGCCCGTCGCCGTGCAGGGCCTCGCCGAGGGCGTTCTTGGTGTCGCAGACCCCCTTGAGGTTGTTCAGCCGCTCGGCCATCTCCAGCGCCTTGGACGCCTCCTCGATGGCCTCCGCGTACCGGCCGCGCATGTTCAACGTGTGCGCCAGGCCCTCGTGCGGGATGTGCACGAACCCCCGTGCGCCGGACCGCTCGTACAGGTCCACCGCCCGCCGGTACAGCTGCGCCGCCCGCTCCGGCTGGCCCTGGAACAGGTGCACCTCGGCCAGCGCCCGGTGGCTGTCGGCCTGGGTGATCCACACGCCCAGCCGGTTGCCGACGTCCAGCGACCCCTCGAACGACGACACCGCCCGGTCGAGCTGCCCGAGCTGCAGGTACACCCCGCCCAGGTTGATCAGGGCCACGCCCTCCTGTTGCAGCGCGCCGATGCCGCGGGTGATCACCAGCGCCCGTTCCAGGCAGTCCGCGGCCTGCTCCAGCTCGCCGGTGTCGATGTAGACGCCGCCCAGGTTGATCAGCACCGCCGCCTCGGCCGCCGGCGCGGCCCCGGCGCGCCGCTGGATCGGGATGGCGCGGCGGAAGCAGTCCACGGCCACCCGGTGCTGCCCGATCGTCCAGTACAGCGTGCCCAGCGAGGACAGCATCGCAACCTCGCCGACCGGGTCGCCGATCGCCTGCGCCACCGACAGCCCGGCCTTCGTGACCGCCAGCCACTCCGCGGGCAGGCCCTGGCCGTAGAAGTACCGGCGCAACGCGTCCGCGAGCTGCCAGCAGTCCCGGTCCGGCTCCCGGTCGACCGCGTGCAGCACCATGGCCACCAGGTTCGCCCGTTCCGCGTCCAGCCACGCCAGCGCCTCGGCCGCGGTGGCGAACACGCGCGGCGTCACGCCCGCCACCACCGACTCGCGCGGCAGCCGCAGCATGCTGGACTTCGCCGCGTCGGTCGCGTTGTCCACCGACCGGATCGACCAGTCCAGCAGCCGCCGCTGGGCCTGCGCGCGCTCGGCCGGGTCGTCCTCGAACGCCAGCCGCTCGGCCGCGTAGTCGCGCAGCAGGTCGTGGAACTGGTACCGGCCCGGCGCGTGGTTGTCGACCAGGTTGGCCGTGGCCAGCCGGTCCAGCCGGCGGCGCGCGTCCTGCGTGGTCAGGCCGCCCAGCGCGGCGGCGATGTCCGGCGTGATGTCCCCCGGCGCGAGGCTGAGCAGCCGGAACAGCGACGCCAGCTCCGGTTTCAACGCCGTGTAGGACAGGTCGAACGCCGCGTGCACGGCCGCCCGCTCGTCGCCCTCGACGGCCAGCGCCGCGAGCCGGTTGCCCGCCCGCAGCTCCTCCACGTAGGAGGCGATGGTGGTCTCCGGCCGGGACAGCAGGTTGGCCGCGGCGATCCGCAGCGCCAGCGGCAGGTGCGCGCACAGCTCGGCCAGCTGGTCGGCGGCCTCGGACTGCTCCGCCACGACGTCCTCGCCGAGCATGCCCGCGAGCAGCGCCCGCGTCTCCTGCCGGTCCAGCACGTCCAGCCGCACGTTGGACGCCGCGTGGCTCACCGCCAGCCCGCGCAGCGTGTCGCGGCTGGTCACCAGCACCGCGCAGCCCGGCGACCCGGGCAGCAGCGGCCGGATCTGCTCGGCGTTGGCCGCGTTGTCCAGCACCAGCAGCACCTGTTGGTCGGTCAGCCGCGACCGGAACATCGCCTCCTGCTCGTCCTGGTCCAGCGGCACCGACTCCGGCGCCACGCCCTGCGCCCGCAGGAACCGCGGCAGCACGTCCACCGCGCTCAGCGGCGGGCCCGGGGCGTACCCGCGCAGGTTCACGTAGAGCTGGCCGTCCGGGAAGTACTTGCGCATCTTGTGCGCCGCGTGCACGGCCAACGCCGTCTTGCCCACCCCGGGCGGGCCGGCCAGCGTCACCACCGGCACGCCCTGCGCCGTCCGCAACAACGCCTCGATCAGGTGAACCGCCTGCTCGCGGCCCACGAAGTCGCCGATGTCGGCGGGCAGCTGCGACGGCACCACCCGGTCCCGCCGCGCCGGCGCGGCCGACCCGGACGCCTCCAGCGACCCGCCGAGCACCTGCTGGTGCACGCGCCGCAGCTCGTCACCGGGGTCGATGCCCAGCTGGTCGGCCAGCAGGTCGCTGACCCGCTTGTACGCGTGCAGCGCGTCGGCCTGCCGCCCCGACCGGTACAGGGCGGTCATCAGCTGCGACCACAGCCGCTCGCGCAGCGGGTGCTCGCTGGTCAGCCGGGACAGCTCGGGGATCAGCTCGGCGTGGCGGCCCAGCTCCAGCTCGACCTCGACCCGCCGCTCCTCGACGTGCAGCCGCCGCTCGCCCAGCCGGGGCACCTCGTCGCGGTGCAGCACCTCCGACGGCACGTCCACCATCGCCGGCCCCCGCCACAGCCCGAGCGCGGCGGTGAAGATCGCCGACGCCGGTTCCAGCCGGCCCGCGAGCCGCTCCTGCTCGCCCTCCTCGACCAGCTGTTCGAACCGGACCACGTCGATCGTGCGTTCGTCGACGTCGATCAGGTAACCGTCGGGCACGGTCCGGATCGGCACCGCCGGGCCCAGGACCTGCCGCAGGCGCATCACGTAGGTCTGGAGGGTGCCGCGGGCGCGGGCCGGCGGTTCGGCGCCCCACACGTGCTCGGCCAGCTCGTCCACCGACACGCCGGCGCCGGCGCGCATCAGCAGCGACACCAGCAGCGCCCGCTGCCGACCTGCGCGGACGACCACCTGCTCGCCGTCGACCAGCACCTGCAACGGCCCGAGGACGCGGAACTCGACCTGAGGGCCCACCCGTCCCGACCTCCCCTCCCGCGCACGGGTTTGGTGTTGTCCGTTGTACAGCGTAGGAGAGCGTTAGAAGGATCGGTCGTCGTCACGTTGGGTCAGCGAACCTGCGCTGGAAGTACGAGAATGCCGATCCACGTGGCCGGATCGTGACCTGGCTTACTGCGGAAGGGTTGCGCACAACGGTTAGGGTCCGACACCACACCGAGAGATCCCGGATTTCCCAAGGGGTGTTTGATGGTCCATTCCCGAACGGCTCGGCGCCGCTGGACGGCCGCGATCGGCCTGACCGGCGCCGCCGTCCTCGCACTGTCCGCCTGCGCGCAATCCGAGCGTGGTGGAGACTCCGGGTCCGGCAAGACCGGCGGGACGATGGTCTTCGGGGCCGCAGGCGAGCCCAAGAACTTCGACCCGATCTTCAACGACGACGGTGAGAGCTTCCGCCCGATCCGCCAGATGTACGACACGCTCATCACCTATAAGCGTGGTTCGGCGGACCTCGCGCCCGGCCTCGCGGAGAAGTGGGAGCCGAGCGCGGACGGCAAGTCGTGGACGTTCACACTGAGGAAAAATGTGAAATTCCACGACGGCACTCCGTTCAATGCCGCCGCGGTCTGCTTCAACTTCGACCGCTGGTTCAACATGAAGGGCGCCGCCGCCCAGAGCCAGATGATCTACTACGGCGACGTGTTCGGCGGCTTCGCCAAGAACGAGGGCGACGCGGCCGGTGAGCCGCTGTACAAGTCCTGCGAGGCCAAGGACGAGGGCACCGCGGTCCTGAACCTCAACGCCTACAAGGGCGCGTTCCCGGCCGCCTTCGGCCTCACGTCGTTCTCCATCTCCAGCCCCGACGCGCTGAAGAAGTACGACGCCGACGCCGTGCAGCAGTCGGGCGACTCGTTCACCTACCCGGCGTACGCGACCGAGCACCCGACCGGCACCGGCGCGTTCAAGTTCGAGAAGTTCGACAAGGCCAACAAGACCATCACCCTGGTCCGCAACGACGACTACTGGG
Organism: Saccharothrix mutabilis subsp. mutabilis; assembly: GCF_039521145.1. Lineage (NCBI taxonomy): Bacteria > Bacillati > Actinomycetota > Actinomycetes > Pseudonocardiales > Pseudonocardiaceae > Saccharothrix > Saccharothrix mutabilis. The sequence continues at coordinate 167,500 of NZ_BAAABU010000009.1, read as the reverse complement.
GTGACAAGGCCAAGCTCGACAAGCTGATCTTCAAGATCATCCCGGACGAGAACGCCCGCAAGCAGGAGCTCAAGGCCGGCACGATCGACGGCTACGACTACCCGAGCCCGGCGGACTACAACACCCTGAAGTCCGACGGCTTCAACGTCACGCCGCGCCCGGCGTTCAACATCCTGTACCTGGGCATCAACGGCGCGAACACCCCGGCCCTGAAGGACCTGCGGGTGCGCCAGGCCATCGCCTACGCCGTGAACCGCGAGCAGCTGGTCAAGACCAAGCTCCCGGCCGGCGCCGAGGTGGCCACCCAGTTCCACCCGAAGACGGTGGCGGGCTACGCCGACGACGTGCAGAAGTACCCGTACGACGTCAACAAGGCCAAGGAGCTGCTGGCCCAGGCCGGCGCCACCGGCCTGACGCTGAAGTTCTACGTGCCGACCGAGGTCAGCCGCCCGTACATGCCGAACCCGACCGAGATCGCGGCCGTGATCACGGACGACCTGAAGGCCGCGGGCATCAACGTCGAGATCGTGTCCCGCCCGTGGAACGGCGGCTACAAGGACGACGTCCAGAAGGCCGGCAAGCACGACCTGCACCTGCTGGGCTGGACCGGTGACTACAACGACGCCGGCAACTTCGTCGGCACGTTCTTCGGTCGCGCCAAGGCCGAGTTCGGCTTCGACGACAAGAACCTGTTCGACGCCCTGGCCGCGGCCGACGCGGTCGTCGACCAGACCAAGCACGCGGACGCCTACAAGCAGGTCAACCGCGACATCATGAGCAAGTACCTGCCTGCGGTGCCCGTTTCCCACTCCCCGCCGGCGATCGTCGTGAGCAGCAAGATCTCGGGCCTGGTGCCCAGCCCGCTCACCGACGAGCGCTTCGACACGGTGAGCAAGGGCTGATCCGACTGGTCAGTGCAGGTGGTGGCGCTCGTGACCCGGGCGCCACCACCTTGCTGTCCAAGGGGTTTCCATCATGCTGCGATTCATAGTCCGTCGCCTGCTCCAGGCGATTCCGACGCTGCTGATCCTCTCCCTGCTGGTGTTCGCGTGGCTGCGGTCGCTGCCCGGCGGGCCGTCCGGCGCGCTGCTCGGCGACAAGGCGACCCCGGAGAAGATCGAGGCGCTGAACAAGGTGCTCGGGCTCGACCAGCCCCTGATCATCCAGTACTTCAAGTTCCTCGGGCGCACCCTGACCGGGGACTTCGGCAGCTCGCTGATCAGCGGCGAGCCGGTGATGACCGAGATCGGCCGGGCGCTGCCCGCGACGATCGAGCTGTCCATCGCGGCGCTGCTGTTCGCCGTCGTGCTGGGCATCCCGCTCGGCTACCTCGCGGCGAGCTACCGCGGTCGCTTCCTCGACAACCTCACCGTGATCGGCACCCTGGTCGGCGTCGCCGTCCCGGTGTTCTTCCTGGGCATCCTGCTCAAGCAGGTGTTCGCCCAGGAGTTGGCGCTGTTCCCGCCGTCAGGCCGCCAGGACGTCACGATCGACCCGACGCACGTCACGAACTTCGCCGTGCTGGACGGCCTGCTCACCCAGGAGTGGGACGCCTCCATCGACGCCCTGTGGCACCTGGTGCTCCCCGCCATCGCGCTGAGCAGCATCCCGCTCGCCGTGATCGTCCGGATCACCCGCGCGTCCGTGTTGGACGTGCTCAACGAGGACTTCGTGCGCACCGCCAACGCGAAGGGCCTCCAGGCGACGATCGTGCGGCGCAGGCACGTGCTGCGCAACGCGATGCTGCCGGTGTCCACGACCATCGGCCTCCAGACGGGCCTGCTGCTCGGCGGCGCGGTGCTGACCGAGCGCGTGTTCGTGTGGGGCGGGCTCGGGTCGCTGCTGGCCCAGGGCATCGAGCGCCGCGACTACCCCCGCCTGCAGGCGCTGCTGCTGCTCGCGGCCGTGGTCTACGTGCTGGTGAACCTGCTGGTGGACATCTCGTACGCCATCATCGACCCGAGGGTGCGGACATCATGACCACACTGCTGAACCGCAAGAAGCAGAAGGTCGACGCCCTCGCCGAGTCGGCCGGCACGAGCCTCGCGGCCGATGCGCTCAAGCGCATGTCGCGCAGCCCGGTCGCCATCCTCGGCGCGGTGATCGTGCTGGCGTTCCTGGTGCTGTCGGTGATCGCGCCGTTCATCGCGCCGAAGGACCCCTACCAGCGGTACCCGGAGCTGCTCGACCAGCTGCGCCCGGACAACATCCCGGGCGCGATGCCCGGGTTCCTGCTGGGCAGCGACGAGCTGGGCCGCGACTTCTTCAGCCGGCTGCTCGTCGGCGCGCAGCAGTCGCTGGTCGTCGGTGTCGGCGCCACGCTCATCGGCCTGGTGCTCGGCATGGTCATCGGCGGCGCGGCGGGCGCGTTCGGCGGCTGGGTGGACTCGTGGCTGATGCGGTTCACCGACATCATGCTGTCCATCCCGAGCCTGCTGCTGGCCATCTCCATCGCGGCGCTGGCCAGCCGGGGCAGCCAGACCACCGTCATCATCGCGGTCGCCGTGACCACGGTGCCCATCTTCGCCCGCCTGCTGCGCGGCGCGATGCTGGCGCAACGGCACAGCGACCACGTGCTGGCGGCGACGGCGCTGGGCGTGAAGCGCAAGACGATCGTGTTCCGGCACATGCTGCCCAACTCGCTGGGCCCGGTGATCGTGCAGGCCACGCTCACCCTGGCCACGGCGATCATCGAGGCCGCGTCGCTGTCGTTCCTCGGCCTGGGCGACCCCGACCCGGCGCGCGCGGAGTGGGGCCTGATGCTGGGCAACTCCCAGCGCTACATCGACGTGAAGCCGGAGCTGGCCTACTACCCGGCGATCGCGATCATCATCGTGGCGCTGGGCTTCACGCTGCTCGGCGAGTCGCTGCGCGAGGCTCTCGACCCGAAGAACCGGAGGTGATCCGCTGTGGCCTTGCTCGAAGTGCGTGACCTGCGCGTGGTGTTCCAGCGCCGGGGCACCGAACCGTTCAGCGCCGTGGACGGCGTCTCCTTCGACGTCGACCCGGGGCAGACCGTGGGCCTGGTCGGCGAGTCCGGCTGCGGCAAGTCGGTCACCTCGCTCGCGATCATGGGCCTGCTGCCCGCGCGCGGCAACAAGGTGACCGGCAAGGTGCAGTTCGAGGGCACCGACCTGCTGACCCTGTCCAACCGGGAGATGCGGGACCGGCGCGGCCGGGACCTGGGCATGGTGTTCCAGGACCCGCTGTCGTCGCTGAACCCGGTGATCCCGATCGGCCTCCAGGTCACCGAGGTGCTGGAACGGCACCGCGACATGCCGCGCAAGAAGGCGATGGTCGAGGCGGCCGAACTGCTGGACAAGGTCGGCATCCCCGACCCGACCCGGCGGCTCTCGGAGTACCCGCACCAGCTCTCCGGCGGGATGCGGCAGCGCGCGCTGATCGCGATCGCGCTGGCGTGCCGGCCGCGGCTGCTCATCGCCGACGAGCCGACCACCGCGCTCGACGTGACCATCCAGGCGCAGATCCTGGCCCTGCTCAAGGAGCTGGTGCAGGACACCGGGACCGCGCTGATCATGATCACGCACGACCTGGGCGTCGTGGCGGGGCTGTGCGACGAGGTGAACGTCCTCTACGGCGGTCGCGTCGTGGAACGGGCGGAGCGGCACGAGCTGTTCGCCGAGCCGCGCCACCCGTACACGCACGGCCTGCTGGCCTCCATCCCGCGCCTGGACGCGGCGCGCGGCGAGAAGCTGGTGCCGATCAAGGGCTCGGTGGCGGACAACATCCCCTGGGACAGCGCCTGCGCGTTCGCGCCGCGCTGCCCGAACGCGCTGGACGTGTGCCGCCAGGTGACGCCCGCGCTGGAGCTCCAGGACCGGCGGTCGCTGCGCTGCCACAACCCGGTGCTGCCGGGAACGCCCGCCGCACAGGAGGTGCCCGCATGACCGCCGCAGTCGAGCCGACGGCCGCCGACGCGCCCGTGGGCGGGTCGCTGGTCTCGGTGCAGGACCTGAAGGTCCACTTCCCGATCAAGCGCGGCCTGATCGTGGACCGCACGGTCGGCCACGTCTACGCCGTGGACGGCGTGGACCTGGAGATCCGGCGCGGCGAGACCTACGGCCTGGTCGGCGAGTCCGGCTGCGGCAAGTCCACGCTCGGGCGCGGCATGCTGCGGCTGGTGGAGCCCACCGGCGGCAAGGTCGTGTTCGACGGCACGGACCTGGTGACGCTCAAGGGCGAGTCGCTGCGCAAGATGCGGCGGCGGATCCAGATGGTCTTCCAGGACCCGATGTCGTCGCTGGACCCGCGGCAGTCGGTGGAGTCGATCCTGGTCGAGGGGCTGCGGGCGCACGGCCTGGACAAGGGCCGCGAGGCGACCGGCAAGCGCTTGCGCGAGCTGCTCGCGGCGGTGGGCCTGCCGTCGACCTCGCTGCGGAAGTACCCGCACGAGTTCTCCGGCGGCCAGCGGCAGCGCATCGGCATCGCCCGCGCGCTGGCGGTGGAGCCCGACCTGATCATCGCCGACGAGCCGGTGTCCGCGCTGGACGTGTCGGTGCAGGCGCAGGTGGTCAACCTCCTGGAGGAGTTGCAGGAGCAGTTCGGCCTGACCTACCTGGTGATCGCGCACGACCTGGCCGTGGTGCGGCACATCTCCGACCGGGTGGGCGTGATGTACCTGGGCGGGATCGTGGAGGAGGCGTCCTCGGACGACCTCTACGCCGAGCCGCTGCACCCGTACACGAAGGCGCTGCTCTCGGCGATCCCGGTGCCCGACCCGGAGGTCGAGGACCGGCGCGAGCGGATCCTGCTCACCGGTGACCTGCCGTCGCCCGCGAACCCGCCGAACGGCTGCCGGTTCCACACCCGGTGCCCGTGGAAGCAGGAGACGAAGTGCGCCACCGACCGGCCCGTGCTGCGCGAGGTGCGGCCGGGGCACAAGGTGGCGTGCCACTGGGCGGAGGACATCCAGGCCGGCCGCATCCGGCCGCACGAGGTGGAGACCGTGCTGGTGGAGGAGGGCGGTATCTCGCCCGACGTGCCGCTGATCGGGCCGTCCTCGGTGACCGAGGTGCTCAACCCGTAGGACGCGAGGCCGCGTCGGCTTGTCGCGTCGCCTTCCCGCCGATCAGCTTTTCCGATCGGCGGGAAACGCGGCGCGACGAGCCGACTGCCAGGCGGCCTCGCCGCCGCGACGCCAGTCGCGGTCATCAGACACAGCGGGGGTGCGTCCCCCTGGGCCGCACCCCCGCTCTTCGTCAGGCCCGCCAGTCGGGCTCCCGGCCGAGCAGGCCCACGAGCCGGTCGGTGAGCGGGGCGTCCTCCGGCACGTCGACCGGCAGCCCGAAGGCCGCGCCCGGCCCCCGCACGTCCGGGGTCGAGGGGTAGCGGCTCGCCATCTTGAAAGCGGCCGACGCCATCCCCTCGTCCAGCGTCGGGTCGAACCCGACCGCTTTCGCGAGGTCCCAGGCGTGGACCAGGTTGTCCACGAAGTGCCCGGCCACCAGGCCGCGCCCCGGCTGGGGCCCGAAGCCGGGGAACACGCTGGGCCGGTCGAGGAACCCGGCGGCGCGGAAGGCCTCGGTGACCCGGTCGCCGGCGGCCAGGTACGCCTCCAGCAGGTCGTCGCTCGCCTGGGGCGCTTTGTCGGTCTCCCGCGCGGCGGCGTCGAACTTCAAGGTGCTGTCCACCTGGTGCCGCAGCAGGTCGCGGACGGTCCAGCCGGCGCACGGCGTGGGCAGGTCGAAGTGGTGCGGCTCCAGCTTGCGGTAGAGCGTGGCGTTCAGGTCCAGCGCGGCGCGGTTGAGGTCGAGCAGGTCCATCGGTCCCCCTCCGGGAATTTGTACGAACGATCGTACAGTTAGTTTGGGATGTGCCGTCAAGGGCGGCTAGCGTGGGCGGCGTGAAGGTCGACGGACGGGTGGAGCGCGGCGAGCAGACCCGCAGGCAGATCCTGCGGCGGGCCGCGGAGATCGCGTCGGTCGAGGGGCTGGAGGGCCTCTCGATCGGGCGGTTGGCGACCGAGCTGGAGGTCAGCAAGAGCGGCGTGTTCGCCCACTTCGGGTCCAAGGAGGAGCTCCAGCTGGCCACCGTCCGGGCCGCGGCGAAGATCTTCGTGGACGAGGTGGTGACGCCGGCGCTGGACCTGCCGCCGGGCGTGGCGCGGCTGGAGCTGCTGCTGGAGGGGTGGCTCGCCTACTCGGAGCGCCGGACGTTCCCCGGCGGGTGCTTCTTCTACGCGGTGCAGGCGGAGTTCGACGCCCGGCCCGGCCGGGTGCGCGACGCGGTCGCCGAGTACGGGCGGAGCTGGAACGCGCTGGTCCGGGAGACCGTCGAGGGCGTGCCGGACCTGGCGGTGGACGCGGGGCAGGTGGCGTTCGAGCTGGTCGCGTTCCTGGAGATGGCCAACGCGCAGTCCGTCCTGCACGACGACCCGGCCGCCTACACCCGCGCCCGCGCCGCCGTCCGCTCCTGCCTGGACCGCGCGATCGGGTGATCAGGCCGCGGCGGCGGTCTCGACCACTCGGCGCTGGGCGGCCTTCACGGCCATGCCGAGCGGGATGCTGATCAGCACCGCCGTGCCCCACGACAGGGCGATCGCGAGCAACGGGTCGTCGATCACCTGGCCGCCGAAGTAGCCGATCAACGCCGTGTAGCCGCTCCACAGCGCGGCCCCGACCAGGGCGACCGGCGCGAACCGCCGGCTCGGCCACCGCAACGACCCCGCCAGCAACGCCCCGACCAACCCGCCGCCCGGCACCCACCGCACCGCCACCAGGATCGGCTCGCCCCGCGAGGCCAGCCGCGCCGCCGTCCACTCCACCACCGCCCGCGACCCCGGCCGCCGGCTGAACCGGCGCAGCGCCCGCATCCCGGCACTGCGGCCGAGCGAGTAGTTGACCAGGTCGGCCACGAAGCACCCGGCCGCCGCCACCGCGATCACCCCGGCCAGCGGCAGCTCGCCGGACGCCGCCAGCACACCGCAGCCGATGAGCACGGCCTCGGTCGGCGCCAACGGCACGGCGGCGACCACGAACAGCACCACGAGGGCGGTCATGATCGGAGAACGCTAGCCGGACCGGGTGAACTCCGGGGGTCGCCCGACCTTCAGCAAAGGCTCAGGCGACCCCCGGGACAACCTCAGCGGTGGGCCCGGTTCAGGGCGGAGACGACCGCGCGCAGCGACGCCGAGACCGTGGACGAGTCGATGCCCACGCCCCACAGGACCCGGTCGCCCACCGCGCACTCCAGGTAGGCCGCCGCCCGGGCGTCGTCACCGGACGACATGGCGTGCTCGAAGTAGTCCAGCACCCGCACGTCGTAGCCGACCGAGGCCAGCGCGTCGACGAACGCGGCGATCGGGCCGTTGCCCGAACCGGTGACCTCCTGGGTCTCGCCGTCCACCACGACCACGGCCTTGATCGTCTCGTGGCCGCTGCCGTCGCCGGACACCTTCTGGCGCAGCAGCTTCAGCGGCGCGGTCGGGTCCAGGTACTCCTGGGAGAACGCGTCCCACATGTCCTTGGGCGAGATCTCGCCGCCCTGGGTGTCGGTGACCTCCTGGATGACCCGGGAGAACTCCACCTGCAACCGCCGGGGCAGGTCCAGGTGGTGCTCGGTCTTCATCAGGTAGGCCACGCCGCCCTTGCCGGACTGCGAGTTGACCCGGATGACGGCCTCGTAGTTGCGGCCCACGTCCTTCGGGTCGATCGGCAGGTACGGGACCTCCCACGGGAACTCGTCCACGTGCTGCCCGGCCGCCTTGGCCGCGTCCTCCAGGGCCTCGAAGCCCTTCTTGATGGCGTCCTGGTGGGACCCGGAGAACGCGGTGAACACCAGGTCGCCGCCGTACGGGTGGCGCTCGGGCACCGGCAGCTGGTTGCAGTACTCGACCGTGCGGCGGACCTCGTCGATGTCGGAGAAGTCCAGCTGCGGGTCCACGCCCTGGCTGAACATGTTCATGCCCAGCGTCACCAGGCACACGTTGCCGGTGCGCTCGCCGTTGCCGAACAGGCAGCCCTCGATGCGGTCCGCGCCCGCCAGGTAGCCCAGCTCGGCGGCGGCCACGCCGGTGCCCCGGTCGTTGTGCGGGTGCAGCGACAGGATGATCGAGTCGCGGCGGGCCAGGTTGCGCGACATCCACTCGATCGAGTCGGCGTACACGTTGGGCGTGGCCATCTCGACGGTCGCGGGCAGGTTGACGATCAGCGGCTTCTCGGGCGTGGGCTGGACGACCGCGGAGACCGCGTCGCACACCTCCAGCGCGTAGGACAGCTCGGTGCCGGTGTAGGACTCGGGGGAGTACTCGTAGCGGAAGTCCGTCTCCGGGTACTTCTTCGCCTCCTCCAGCGCGAACGCCGCCGCGTCGGTGGCGATCTTCTTGATGCCCTCGCGGTCGGACTTGAACACCACGCGCCGCTGGAGGATCGACGTGGAGTTGTAGAAGTGGACGATCGCCTTGTGCGCGCCGCGCAGCGACTCGAACGTGCGGGAGATCAGCTCGGGCCGGCACTGCGTCAGCACCTGGATGGTGACGTCCGGCGGGATCGCCCCGTCCTCGATGATCTCGCGGACGAAGTCGAAGTCGGTCTGCGAGGCGGCCGGGAAGCCGACCTCGATCTCCTTGAAGCCCATCCGCACCAGCAGGTCGAACATCTTGCGCTTGCGGGCGGGGGACATCGGGTCGATCAGGGCCTGGTTGCCGTCGCGCAGGTCCACCGCGCACCACAGCGGGGCCTTCTCGATCCGCTTGGTCGGCCAGGTGCGGTCCGGTACGTCGACGGTCTCCACCTGCTCGTGGAACGGTCGGTAGCGGTGCACCGGCATCGACGTGCCGCGCTGCGGGTTCCAGGCGGGCTGGTCGGCGGGCGCGGGGCGGGCCGGGGTGCGGATGCGGCTGGCGCCGGACGTGTACGCGTCGGGTGACGTGGTCATGGTGCTCACAGCTCCTGCTGGCCGTTCGGGAGGACGACCGGCGGCAACGCTCGATCCCGCGACGGGGGGCCGGTCTGATCAGACCCCGTCACGGCGGCGAAGCAGGAGGGCACGTGCCACGTTCGACAGGTTAACCACATTCCGCCGGGACCTGGAACCGGACGCCCACATGGTGGACGTGCCGGACGGTTCGCAGGCGTGGGGCGTCCGAGCAGGTGGTCGGGGTTAGCGGGTGTTTATCACTCGTTCGTGTGAGGTACCTGAACGGCATGTCCAGATGGCGAACCTCAACGCGCAGCGGCAGCTTCACCGCCGCGAGAGTGATCAGCGGCGTGGGCGCTGTGTTCGCACTCATCGAGGTCCTCTACATCCTGATGATCCTCTTCGGGGCGAACCAGGCCAACGCGTTCTTCCGCTTCATCCAGCAGCTCGCCGAGCCGCTGGCGCTGTTCTTCCCAGGGCTGTTCCAGTTCGGCAACCCCAACCTGGACGTCATCGTGAACTACGGTCTCGCGGCGGTGTTCTGGCTGGTGGTGACGGGCGTCCTGGCCCGTGTCGTAGCCAGGTGATCCGTGCCAGACTCCCGTCATGGCTGAGCACACGGCGTCTTCGGATGTGCGGACGCGGATCGTGTCGGTCGTGGCGGGAGTCGTCGGCTGGGTCGGGCTGCTCGTCGCGGTCGTCCTGGTCGCGCACGTCCTGCTGACCGTGGGCGGGGCGAACCCGGCCAACTCGATCACCACGACGGTCGCGACCTGGGCCGACAGGTTCGCGCTCGGCTTCCGCGACCTGTTCACGCCCGAGGACGCCAAGCTGCGCGTCCTGGTCAACTACGGCATCGCGGCCGTCTTCTGGCTCATCGCGCGGTCACTGGTCGTGAAGCTCGTCCGCCGGCTCGGCTGAGTACAGCGGCTGTCCCCAGCTGCCGGTGAAGACCGTCTCGGTGAGCGGTTTGCGCTTGCGGACCCGCCGCTCCCGCGCGCGCAGGTCCTCCGGCAGGTCCGAGTCGTCGCCGAGCACCCCGACGGCCACCACGACCACGGGGACCACGTCCTCCGGGAGTCCGAAGGCGTCGCGCACCGCGTCCTTCGAGAACCCGCCCATCTGGTGCGTGACCAGGCCGTTCTCCACCGCCTGGAGGCTCAGGTTCGCCACCGCCAGACCCACGCCGTACTCGGTGTTGGGCATCGGCCCGCGGTCGTCCCCGGTCACCCGGCAGGCCACCACCAGCGCCGAGGCGCGCCCCGCCCAGGCCTGGTTGCCCGGCCGCAACGCGTCGAAGACGCGCTCGAACCCCGGGTCGCCCCGGAACCCGACGACGAACCGCGCCGGCTGGGTGTTGCCGTGCGAAGGGGCCCACCGGGCGGCCTCCAGCAACGGCCGCAGGTCGGCCGCGGTCAGCACGGCCGACGGGTCGAACGCGCGCGGGCTCCAGCGCCGGGCGATGATCGGGTTCAGTTCCATCAGATCGCATACTGCCAAGCCGTGATGGCGTAGGCGCCGAACCAGGCGCTGAACACCACCAACCCCGTCAGCACCGCCACCACCGTGGACGTCCGCCGCCGCGCCAGCGCCAGCGCCACCGGCACGAGCAGCGTGAACGCGGGCAGCAACAACCTGGCCTTGGAGTTCATCAGGCCGTTCGACCCCAGGTCCATGGCCAGCACCCCGGCCCCGTAGACCACCAGCGGCCACTCCAGCCCGTGCCGGAGCCCGAGCACGACCAGGGCGATCGCCACGACCAGGAACCACACCGTGGCCAGCTCCAGCACCGACCGCGGCTCACCCAGGACGAGCAGGGCGAACTTCCACGTGGCCGCCCCGCCGTCGAACCGGGAGTCCCACCCGCGCTGCTGCACGGCGAACCACCCGTCCCACTGGCCGGTGCGCACCGCCACGTACGCCAGGTACCCGAGCAGCCCGAGCGGGGCGATCAGACCACCCACCCACGGCCGCCACGAGTCCCGCCGCCGCACGATCTCGACCAGAGCCGCCAGGCACACCGCCAGGATCAGCGCCGCCGCCGTCGGCCGCACCAGACCGGCGCACGCGCAGCACAGCCCGGCCAGCACCCACCGCCGTTCGACCACGCCCACCAGCGACCACGCGGCCAACGCGCAGAACGTCGCCTCGGAGTACGTCATCGACAGCACGACCGCCATCGGCGAGGCCGCGAACAGCACCACCAGGACGAGACCCGCGCGGTAGGACCCGCCGAACACCCGCGACCCGAGCCGCTGCAACCCGTAGGCGCAGAACACCCCGCTGACCAGGCTCACCGCGAACGCCGCGCCGACCGGCTCGACGCCCGGCAGCCCGTCCACCCACCGCACCAGCGCCGGGTAGCCGGGGAAGAACGCCAGCGGCGTCTCGGGGCTGCGCCGCCCGAACGCGTCCACCAGGAACGGCGGCACGCTGCCGTACCCGCCCTCGGCGATCCCCAGGAACCACTGCCCGTCCCACGACGTGAGCGCGCGGGTGACGTCCTTGTTCCACCGGTCCGCCATCAGCGCCAGCACCAGCAGCCCGAACTCCCGCACCACCAGGTACGCGACGGCCGGGGCCAGGGCCAGGGTGACCCGGTGTCTGGCCGCGCGCGCCAGCCGGTCACGCGCGCTCGGCGCGTCCTCGGGCTCCACGCGAACCGCCTCCAGGGTCGACACAGCAGGACAGGGTAGTGCCCGTCACGGTGCCCGCTGTCCACTCCTTGGGCCAGGTAGTCTGCCCCCGAGCTGGGGTTTCACGCCCGCGTAACCGGCTGCGTGGAACGCCCCTCGCCCGTTGTCGGCTCGGAGGGAGAAGGATCAGTGGCGCTCGTCGTCCAGAAGTACGGCGGTTCCTCGGTCGAGAGCGCCGAGCGGATCAAACGGGTGGCCGAGCGCATCGTCGCGACCAGGAAGGCGGGCAACGACGTCGTCGTCGCGGTCTCCGCCATGGGTGACACGACCGACGAGCTGCTCGACCTCGCGCGCCAGGTGTCCCCGGTGCCGCCCGCCCGCGAGATGGACATGCTGCTCACGTCCGGTGAGCGCATCTCCATGTCGTTGCTGGCCATGGCGATCCACTCGCTGGGCGCGCAGGCGCGGTCCTACACCGGCTCGCAGGCCGGCGTGATCACCACGTCCGTGCACGGCAAGGCGCGCATCATCGACGTGACGCCCAGCCGCATCCAGGACGCGCTGTCCGAGGGCGCCATCGCGATCGTCGCGGGCTTCCAGGGCGTGAGCCAGGACAGCAAGGAGATCACCACGCTGGGCCGCGGCGGCACCGACACCACCGCGGTGGCCCTCGCGGCGGCGCTCAAGGCCGACGTCTGCGAGATCTACACCGACGTGGACGGCGTGTTCACCGCCGACCCGCGCATCGTGCCGAACGCCAAGCGGCTGGAGACCATCACCTACGAGGAGATGCTCGAAATGGCGGCGTGCGGGGCCAAGGTGCTCATGCTCCGCTGCGTCGAGTACGCCCGCCGCTACGGCGTCCCGGTGCACGTCCGATCTTCGTTCAGCAACAAGCCCGGGACCATCGTGTCCGGGTCAGTGGAGGACCTTCCCGTGGAACAGGCGATGATCACCGGCGTCGCGCACGACCGGTCGGAGGCCAAGGTCACCGTGACGGCGGTGCCGGACCACCCCGGCGTGGCGGCCCGCATCTTCCGCGTCGTGGCCGAGGCGGAACTCGACATCGACATGGTCGTGCAGAACGTGTCCCAGGCCGTGTCCGGCCGCACCGACGTGACCTTCACGCTGTCCAAGGACGACGGCCCGCGGGCCGTGGCGGCGCTGAACAAGGCGCGTGAGGAGATCGGCTTCGAGCAGGTCCTCTACGACGACCACGTGGGCAAGGTGTCGCTGATCGGCGCGGGCATGCGCTCGCACCCCGGCGTGACCGCCACGTTCTGCGAGGCGCTCGCGTCGGCGGGCGTGAACATCGAGATCATCTCGACTTCGGAGATCCGAATCTCCGTGATCTGCCGGGACACCCAGCTCGACGACGCGGTCCGTGCGCTGCACGACGCGTTCGAGCTGGGCGGGGACGAAGAGGCCGTGGTGTACGCCGGGAGTGGACGATGAGCAACTCGGGTGCGGGTACCCCGCGCAAGCCCAGCCTGGCCCTGGTGGGCGCGACCGGCGCCGTGGGCACCGTCATGATCGACATCATCAACGGCCGGCCGTCCGTGCCGTGGGGTGAGATCCGGCTGATCGCGTCCGCGCGCTCGGCGGGCAAGAAGATCACCGTGCGCGGCGAGGAGCTGACCGTCGTCGCGCTGTCGCCGGAGGCCTTCGACGGCGTCGACATCGCGATGTTCGACGTGCCGGACGAGGTGTCCGCGCAGTGGGCCCCGATCGCGGCGGCGCGCGGCGCGGTGGCGGTGGACAACTCGGGCGCGTTCCGCATGGACCCCGAGGTGCCGCTGGTGGTGCCGGAGGTCAACGCGGACCAGATCTCCGAGCGCCCCAAGGGGATCATCGCGAACCCGAACTGCACGACCCTGTCGATGATGGCCGCGCTGGGCGCGCTGCACCGGGAGTTCGGGCTGCGCGAGCTGGTCGTGGCGTCCTACCAGGCGGCGTCCGGCGGCGGCCAGGCGGCGATCGACCGCCTGTACGGCGAGCTGGAGGCGTTGGCGGGCAAGGAGGTCGGCGTCCGCGCGGGTGACGTGCGGGAGGCGCTGGAGGCCGCCGGCCTGCCGGTGTCGGACTCGCCGTTCCCGGCCCCGCTGGCGCTGAACGTGGTGCCGTGGGCGGGGTCGCTGAAGGACGAGGGCTGGACCAGCGAGGAGCTGAAGGTCCGCAACGAGTCCCGCAAGATCCTGGGCATCGCGGACCTGAAGGTGTCGGCGACGTGCGTGCGCGTCCCGGTCGTGACGACGCACTCGCTGGCGGTGCACGCGACGTTCGCCCGCGAGGTGACCGTCGAGCAGGCGCACAAGATCTTCGAGGCGCAGCCGTCGATCGTGCTCGTGGACGACCCGACGACGAAGAAGTTCCCGACGCCGGCCGACGTCGTCGGCGAGGACCCGACCTACGTGGGCCGGGTGCGCCAGGCGCTGGACTTCCCGAACACGCTGGACTTCTTCGTGTGCGGCGACAACCTCCGCAAGGGCGCGGCGCTCAACACCTACGAGATCGCCGAGGAACTGGCCAACCGGCTGTAGGTTCGCCGTCATGGCGGACGTGGTGCTCGCGATCGACCTGGGAACTACGGCGACCAAGGTGATCGCGGTCGACCGGGACGCGGGCGTGGTGGCATCGGCGGAGCACGGGTACCCGATGCGCACCACGCCCTCCGGTGAGGCGACGCACGACCCGGAAGAGGTGTGGGGCGCGGCCGTTCGCGCGTTGCGGGAGGTCGCGTCCGCCGGGCACACCGTGCGCGCCCTGTCGTTGACGGGCGCGATGCACACGCTGGTGGGGTTGGGGCCCGACTTCAACCCGGTCACGCCGTCGTTGAGCTGGGCGGACAACCGGGCCGTCGCCGAGGTGGCCCGGTTGCGCGGCACGCTCGACGGGATCGCCCTGCACCGCGCCACCGGCACCCCGATCCACACGATGTCCCCGCTGGTGAAGCTCGCCTGGTTCGCCGGGCGGGGCTTCACGGCCGCCCGGTGGTGCGGGCTCAAGGACTTCGTCACCCACCGGCTCACCGGCGTCCTCGCGACCGAGCACTCCTCCGCCTCCGCCACCGGCCTGCTCGACCTGGCGACGCTGTCGTGGCACCCCGAGGCGCTGGCCTTCGCGGGCGTGACCGCCGCCGAGCTGCCCGACCTGCACGCGCCGACCGACGCCCTCCCGCTGACCTTCGAGGTCCCCGGCCTCCCGCTCGGCACCCCCGTCGTCCTGGGCGGCGGGGACGGGCCGATGGCGAACCTGGGCGTCGGCGCGGTCGTGCCCGGGGTGGCGGCGGTGTCGCTGGGGACCAGCGGCGCGTTGCGGGTGGTCCGCGACCGGCCGGCCGTGGACCAGGACGGGCGGGTGTTCTGCTACGCCATCGGCGGCGGGCTGTGGGTGCTGGGCGGCGCCGTCAGCAACGGCGGCGTGGTGGCGCGGTGGGCGGCGGACACCTTCGGCAGGGACCTGCCCGCGTTGCTGGACGAGGCTTCCCGCGTGCCGCCCGGCGCGGCCGGCATCACCGCCCTGCCCTACCTGCTCGGCGAACGGGCTCCGTGGTGGGACCCGGACGCGTCCTCCGCCCTGATCGGGGTGCGCCGGGAGCACGGTCCGGCGGAGATCACCCGCGCCCTGGTCGAGGGCGTGGCGCAGCAACTCGCGTTGGTGCTCGACGCCGTGCGCTCGGTCGCGGAGGTGGACGCCGTCCGGGCGACGGGTGGCGCGTTCCGCGGCGAGATCTGGGCGACCGTCCTGGCCGGGACTCTGGGCCTGCCGCTGGAGATCGCCGAGGACAGCGAGGGCTCGGGCGTCGGCGCGGCGCTGCTCGCCTGGCACGCGCTGGGCGACCTGTCCGACCTGACCGAGGCGGCCCGGCTGATCAAGCCGACCAAGCGGGTCGCGGTCGGGCCCGAGGTGGTCGAGCACTACGCCCGGACCCGCCCCCTGGTCGCCAGGCTCTACCGCGCCCTACACGAGCTGCGCTGACCGCTCCCGGCCCAGCACCAGCGAGGCCGCCGCGATCGCCACCGCGCCGACGCCCGCCACGAAGAAGCCCCAGCCCGGCGCGGAGTGGTCGATCACCCAGCCGGTCAGGGGCGCGCCCAGGGCCGCGCCCAGCGTGAACGCCGAACCCTGCAACCCCAGCGCCTCGCCCCGCGCGTTGCCCGGCGTCAGCTCGGCGATCGCGTCGCCCGTGCCCGCGATCGTCGGCGCGCACAGGAAGTTCGTCGGCACCAGAGCGAGCACCAGCGCCCACACCGACCCGGTGAACAGCCCGACCGGCACCGCCAGCAGGCCCATCGCGCCCATCATCACCCACACCGGCGGCGCGGTGCGCACCCCGCCGTAGACGAAGCCGCCGACCAGCGAGCCGACGCACATCACGACGACCACCGCGCCGATCCAGTCGGTCAGGCCCAGGTCGCGCATGGCCGCGACGACCGCCACCTCCACGCCGGACAGCACGAACGTCGCACCGCCCGCGCTGATCAGCACGCCCGCCAGCCGCCGGGTCAGCCATTCCCGCCGCGGCGCCCGCTCGCCGGAGGTCGAGCTGACCGGCGGGTCCACCGCGGCCAGGACCAGGCCGAACAGCACCAGCAGCGCGCCGATGGTCCACATGGCGACCCGGCTGCCCCAGTGGGTGGTGAGGAACACGCCCAGCGCCGGCCCGCCCATGAACGCCACCTCGACGGCCATCGAGTCCAGCGCCAGCGCGGTGCGCCGACCGGACTCGCCGACCAGGGCGGTGGTGATCTGCCGGCCCAGCGACATCACCGGCATGGTCGCGATCCCCGCCAGGAAGCACGTCACCAGCAGCGCCCCGAACGGCAGCGCCGGCGCCACGAACCAGAACACGCCCTCGACGACCAGCGACAACGACAGCATCGCGCGCAGGCCGCGCCGGTCGGTGAGCCGGCCCATCAGCGGTGACCCGAGGGCGATGCCGATGGTGGACATGGCCCCGACCAGCCCCGCCGCGCCGTACCCGCGTTCGAGGCCGAGCAGGACGTGCATGGTGATCGTCATGCCCGCCGCCGTGGCCGGTATCCGCGCGAACAGCATCAGGACCAGGAAGGACGGGACCCGGGGCGTGCGCAGGACGGCCAAGTAGGGGGCGAGGTTCACCGGTACATCTTCACCGGGCGGGCAATGTCTTTAATGAATCGTTTTCTTGACTTACTCCAGAAAACGTGGTGCAGTGGAGGAGCCATGACCCCAGGACCACGTGAGCTGCTCAAGGACGCCGGGCTGCGCGTCACCGCGCCCCGGATCGCGGTGCTGGAGTGGCTCGCCGCACACCCGCACGCCACGGCCGAACAGGTCGCGGAGGGCGTGCGGGCCCGGTTGGGCAGCGTGTCCACGCAGGCCGTCTACGACGTGCTGCACGCGTGCTCGCGCACCGGTCTGCTGCGCCGCATCGAACCCGCGGGCAGCCCGGCGCGCTACGAGACGCGGACCGGTGACAACCACCACCACCTCGTGTGCAGGCGGTGCGGTCGGACCGAGGACGTCGACTGCGTCCACGGCGCCGCGCCGTGCCTGCGCCCCGCCGACCCGTCCGGCTTCGCCGTCGAGGAGGCCGAGGTCCTGTTCTGGGGGCTGTGCCCGGACTGCCAGTCGACCGCGAAGGAGTTCCCCCGGTGACCGAACCGCGTCACACCACCAACAACGCGGGCATCCCGGTGGCCAGCGACGACCACTCGCTGACCCTGGGCCCGAACGGGCCGATCCTGCTCCAGGACCACTACCTGATCGAGAAGAACGCCCAGTTCAACCGCGAACGCGTCCCCGAGCGCGTCGTGCACGCCAAGGGCGGCGGGGCGTTCGGGTGGTTCGAGACCACCGAGGACGTCAGCCGCTACACCAAGGCCGCCCTGTTCCAGCCGGGCGTGAAGACCGAGACGCTGCTGCGCTTCTCCACCGTCGCCGGCGAACTCGGCTCGCCCGACACCTGGCGCGACCCGCGCGGCTTCGCGCTGAAGTTCTACACGACCCAGGGCAACTACGACCTGGTCGGCAACAACACCCCGGTGTTCTTCCTGCGCGACCCGATCAAGTTCCCCGACTTCATCCGCTCCCAGAAGCGCCGCGCCGACACCGGCCGCCGCGACCACGACATGCAGTGGGACTTCTGGACCCTCCAGCCGCAGACCGCGCACCAGGTGACGTGGCTGATGGGCGACCGGGGCATCCCGCGCACGTGGCGGCACATGAACGGGTACGGCTCCCACACCTACCTGTGGGAGAACGCGGCCGGCGAGAAGTTCTGGGTCAAGTACCACTTCAAGACCGACCAGGGCATCCAGAACCTGACCTCGGCGGAGGCCGCCCGCGTCGCCGGCGAGGACGCCGACGCGCACCGCGCCGACCTGTGGCACGCCATCGAGCGCGGCGAGTTCCCGTCGTGGACGCTGTACGTGCAGGTCATGCCGTACGCGGAGGCCGCGACCTACCGGTTCAACCCGTTCGACCTGACCAAGGTGTGGCCGCACGCCGACTACCCGCTGGTCAAGGTCGGCAAGCTGGTCCTGGACCGCAACCCGGCGGACTACTTCGCCGAGATCGAGCAGGCCGCGTTCGAGCCGACGAACCTGGTGCCGGGCATCGGCACGTCCCCGGACAAGATGCTGATCGGCCGGATCTTCTCCTACCCGGACGCGCACCGGTACCGGATCGGGGCGAACTACGCGCAGCTGCCGGTGAACCGCCCCAAGTCGCCGGTGAACTCGTACGCCAAGGACGGCGCGATGCGCTACACCAACGCGTCCGACCCGGTCTACGCGCCCAACTCCTACGGCGGCCCGCACGCCAACGCGGTGGCGGCCGGCGAGACGGTGTCCGCGTACGGGGCGGAGGACGAGGTCGTGCGCTCGGCGTACCGGCTGCACGCGGAGGACGACGACTTCGGCCAGGCGGGCACCCTGATCCGCGAGGTGTTCGACGACGCCCAGCGCGCACGCCTGGTGGAAACCGTGGTGGCGCACGCGTCCAACGGCGTCTCGGCACCGGTGCTCAAGCGGGTGTTCGAGTACTGGCGCAACATCGACAAGGAGATCGGCGACAAGATCGCCGGCGCGTTCGGCGAGTAGGCCGCTCGACCGCCGTGGCGGGCGTGCCGCCGCCGTGTTGGGCGAGTGGCACAGCAGCAGAACCGACGAGGAGGGCCGTCCTCACCGCGAGCGAGGGCGGCCCGGTCGCGTCAGGCCGTTTCCGGGACCTCCTGGCGGGCGTTCGCCAGGGCCAGGCCCGTGCGCAGCGCGCCCACGGCCTCGGCCACCGCCTCCCGGAACACCCCGCCCACGCCGAGGATGTTCGCGTACCCGTGGAACAGGCCCTCGTGCCGCCGCAGCACCACCGGGACGCCCTGCGCCGCGAGCTTCTCCGCGAACGCCTCGCCCTCGTCGCGCAGCGGGTCGAAGCCCGCCGTCGCCAGGTACGTCGGCGGCAGGCCGCTCAGGTCCTCCGCCAGCAGCACCGACAGGCGCGGGTCGGCGTGGCTCTCGCGCGACGGCGCGTAGTGGTCCAGGAACCAGTCCATCTTCTCGTCGGTCAGGAAGAAGCCCCGGCCGAACAGCTCGCGCGACCGCCGCCGCACCGTCGCGTCCACCGCCGGGTAGAACAGCAGCAGGAACACCGGCTTGGCCACCCGCGCGTGCAACGCGGTCACCGCCGCCAGGTTGCCGCCCGCGCTGTCACCGCCCAGGGCGATCCGCGCCGGGTCCACCTTCAACCCCGAAGCGTTCGCCACCGCCCACTCGAACGCGGCCTGCGCGTCGTCCGCCGCCGCCGGGAACGGGTGCTCCGGCGCCAGCCGGTAGTCGGCGGACAGCACCCGCACCCCGGCCGCCACGGCCAGGAACCGGCACAGGTTGTCGTGGCTGTCGAGATCACCCGAAACCCACCCGCCACCGTGGTAGAAGACCAGCAGCGGCGAGCCCTCCGCGAGGCCGTGCGGCGTGTAGAAGCGGCCGGGCACGCCGTCCATGTCCACCGCGCGGACCGTCACGCCCTCCACGACCGGGCCGCTGACCAGCGCGTTGCTCCGGGTCAGGGCGGTGCGGTTGGCGGCCGGGGTGGTCGTCGTCCACTCCTCGCCGGACAGTTGCTGCAGGCGCAGGATCAACTGGGCCTCGGGGTGCAGGCGCTGCCCGTCCAACACGATCGGGCGACCGATCACCAGGTCGCGCAGCGGCCGGGGCAGGCTGAACGCGAACCGCAGGACGCCGGCGACCAGACCGGGGGGAACCGACTCGGCGAGCTTCGACATGAGACGCACGTTACTAGCGGGTAGGTCCCGAAGCCAGGAGTGGACCTCCAGCTAGGTGGAGGTGGCAGGATCGGGGCATGACGGTCACGGTGGTGGGCATCGGCGGGTCGCTCCGCCCGAACTCGCAGTCCGAGCGCGCGATGCGCATCGTCCTCGACTCGGCGGCGGACGCGGGCGCCAAGGTCATCGAGGTGGCCGGCCCCGACCTCGTGCTGCCGTTCTACGACCCCGCCGTCCCCGACCGCCCCGCCAACGCCCGCCGCCTGGTCGACGCGCTGCGGGTCGCCGACGGCGTGGTGCTGGTCTCGCCGGGCTACCACGGCACGGTGTCCGGCCTGGTCAAGAACGCCCTCGACTACATCGAGGACCTCCGCGAGGACGAACGCCCCTACCTGCACGGGCGCGCGGTCGGCTGCATCGCCGCCGCGCACGGCTGGCAGGCGGCCGTCACCACCCTCACCGCGCTGCGCTCGATCGTGCACGCCCTGCGCGGCTGGCCCACCCCGCTGGGCGCCGCGATCAACTCCCGCCAGGTCGACTTCGACCTCGAAGGGGGCTGCTCGGATACCACGGTCGCGGACAATTTGCGCACGATCGGGCGACAGGTGGCGGAGTTCGCCGCGTCACAAGTCCGTTAAGCGGTTCTACTGGGCGGGTACTTCTGCGAGGGGCGTGAGCTGCCACACCAGCGGGTGTGGTTCGGCTTCGGCCGGGTGTTGGGGTGATCGGAAGCTCCAACCACCAGCTCAAAGGAGAGCGTTCACCATGCAGGTGCTCTACACGGCGGAGGCGACGGCGGTCGGCGACGGGCGCAACGGCGAGGTCCGGTCCTCGGACGGCGTCATCGACGAGCAGCTCGCCGCTCCCAAGGAGCTCGGCGGCCCCGGCGGCGACAAGACCAACCCGGAGCAGCTGTTCGCGGCCGGTTACGCGGCGTGCTTCCACAGCGCGCTGAAGCTGGTCGCGCGGCACGGCAAGGTCGCCCTCGGCGAAACCACCGTGACGGCGAAGGTGAACCTCGGGCCGAACGGCAACGGCGGCTACCTGCTGGCCGTCGACCTGCACAGCCACCTCCCGGGCGTGACCCAGGACGTGGCCGAGGACCTGGTCGCCAAGGCGCACCAGGTGTGCCCGTACTCCAACGCCACGCGCGGCAACATCGAGGTGGCGCTCACCGCCACCGTGTGAAGGAGGCGTCCATGAGCAAGTCCCCGATCACCAGCCCGCTGTCCGAGTCGGACAAGAAGTCCGTCGGCGCGGTGCTCCAGGCGACGCTGGTCGACCTCATCGACCTGTCCCTGGTCGCCAAGCAGGCGCACTGGAACGTGGTCGGCAAGAACTTCCGCAGCGTGCACCTCCAGCTGGACGAACTGGTGACCACCGCGCGCACCTACACCGACGAGGTGGCCGAACGAGCCGCCGCCCTCGGCATCTCGCCGAACGGCAAGGCCAAGACCGTGGCGTCGGCGTCGGGCGTGCCGGAGTTCCCGGACAACTGGCTCAAGGAGGACCAGGTCGTCGCGGCCGTGGTCAGCGCGCTGGCCAAGCTCATCGAGCGGCTGCGGGCGCGGATCGACGAGACCGACAAGTCGGACCTGGTCACGCAGGACCTGCTGATCGAAATCACGAAGCAGCTCGAACAGGCCCACTGGATGTGGCAGGCCCAACAGGCCTGAACAGCCGGAACGGGGACCTCGCCTCGCAGGACGTCGGATCGGCGTCCGGCGGGGCGTTCCGGCTTTCTGGCGCTTCTAGCGCTTCTAGCGCTTCAAGCGGTCGCGCTGGCGCGCTTTCAAGCGATCGCGCTGGCGCGCTCTCAAACTTAAAAGCGGGCTTGGGAGGCCTCCAGTGGGGGAAGGGCTGCGTGTTCCCCACCGCATGACCTGGCGGAGCCAACCACAGATTGCCGGGGTCGGTCGAAAAACTTTTGCTCGTTCCTCGCAAAACTTTTTGGCCCGACCCCGGAAATCTGTGGTAGCCCTTCGGGCAGGTCATACGGTGGGGAACACGGAGCCCCTTGTGGCTGGGAGCCAGCCCGCCGCGCGGAGCGCGGCGAAGAGCCGCGCTCGCGCGGGAAGCGGCGGTTGTGGTGTGCGTTCCGTCGTTAGAGGACGCGGCGGGCGAAGGCCACTTCGGCTGCCGTTTGCCGGATCGTCTCCGCGACCACCAGCGAACCGTGGCCCGCGTCGTAGCGGTACACCTCGTACTCCGCGCCCCGGGCCGCCAGGCGGTCCAGGTAGTTGTCGATCTGGCGGATCGGGCAGCGGGGGTCGTTCTCGCCGGCCAGGACCAGGACCGGGGCCCGGACCGCGTCCACGTACGTCAGCGGTGAGCACTCGCGGTAGCGGTCGGGGACCTCTTCCGGGGAGCCGCCGAACAGGGCGCGGTCGAAGGCGCGCAGCGGTTCCATCTCGTCCTCGTAGGCCGCCAGGTAGTCGGCGACCGGGACGCCGGCGATGCCCGCCGCCCACCGCTCCGGCTGCGTGCCCAGGGCCAGCAGGGTCAGGTAACCACCCCACGACGCGCCGTTGACCACGCACTTCGCCGGGTCGGCGAAGCCCGAGGACACCGCCCAGTCGTGGACCGCCGCCACGTCCTCCAGCTCCGTCAGGCCCGGCCGGCCCTCGATCGCGTCGCGCCACTTCGAGCCGTAGCCGGTGGAGCCCCGGTAGTTGACGTGCACCACCGCGAAGCCCGCGTCCAGCCACACCGCCCGGTACGCCGAGAACCGGTCCTCGTCGGCCGCGTGCGGGCCGCCGTGCAGGCTGAACACCGTGGGCAGCGGGCCGTCGCCGGCGTCCTGGGGACGGGCGACCAGGGCGTGCACGTCACCGACGAACACGTCCTCCAGCCCGACCGACGGGGGAGCCTTGTGGCCCTGCGGGGACAGCAGCACGCGCTCGTCGCCGTCCACGTCCAGCACGCGCACCACGCCCGGCTGCGCGGCCGAGGACCACGAGTACTCCACGGCGCCGTCCGGGCGGACGTTCGCCGACCCGACCGTCCCGTGCGGAGTGTCCAAAGCGGACAGGTTTCCGGTGCTCAGGTCGTAGCGGTGCAACGTGTTCCGCGCCTGGAACGTGTGCACCACCAGGAGCGCGGACGCGTCCTCGTACCAGTCGGCGCTGATCTCGCCGGGCAGGTCCACCGCGATCTCGGTCTCGGTGTCCGCCTCGACGTCCCAGATCAGCAGCTCCTCCCGGCCGCGCCGCTCGTGCAGCACCAGCAGGCGGTTGTCGCCGCGCACCGGGCTGAACGCGATCGCGTCCAGGCCCTTGCCGGGGCCGTCCCACTTCTCGGCGACCTTCGTGCCGTCCGGGGTCACCACGCGCAGCGCCGCGTGCCGGTTGTCGCCGTGCTCGGAGTGCGCCAGGGCGATGAGCGTCTCGTCCTTGGACAGCGCGGCCACGCCGCCGTCGTTCTCGTGGGCGTAGACGACCGTCGCCGGGCCGCCCGACCGGGACACGTACACCGCGGTCCCGTCGTCGGTGGACGTCCCGACCACCACGACCTCGTGCCCGATCTCCAACCCCGCCGGGTACGCGGCGGGCACGCCCTCGACCGCGGCCTCGACCTGCCCGCCGGGCTTGAACGGCTCACGCACCCACACGCCGAACTCGTCGCCGTCGGTGTCGTCGAACCACCAGATCTGCTCGCCGTCCGGGCTCAGCGCCGCGTGGGACGTGCCGTTCGGGCGGTCGGTGACCTTGCGGTGGGTGTCCGCGCCGCGGTCCCACGCGTAGATCTCCCACACGCCGCTGGAGTTCGACAGGTACAGGCTGCGGTCCGGCGCGTCGTCCGCCCAGCCGGGCAGGCTCACCCGCGGCGCGGTGAACCGGTCGCGCCAGCGGGCCTCGGCCTCGGGGTCGTCGAACAGCGGCTCGGGAACTTCGGCGGTCGGGTGCGTCGTCACCCCTCCGATCCTGCCGGCTGCCGCGCGGTGACCAGGTGGTAGTCCACGAGACCGCGTTCCGCGGCGCGCAACCAGCCGCGGTCCCAGTGGTCGCGGTGCGGGCCCTGCGCGAGCCACCGGTCCAGGCCCGCCCACACGTGCGCGCCGATGCTCTCCGCCCGCACCTCGGCGAACCCGGCCGCGCGCAGGTCGGCCAGGAAGCCCTCGACGGTGTGCGGCAGGTCGAGGCCGTTCGCGAACGACTCCAGCAGGTCCGCCAGCTCGGGGCCGGCGCCGGGGGCGGCGAAGAACGTCGTCACCGCGAGCCGCCCGCCGGGCACGAGCACCCGCGCGCACTCCCGCGCGAACCCGGCGAGGTCCTCGAAGTGCTGCGCCGCCTCGACCGACAGCACGCGGTCGAAGGAGTCGTCGGCGAACGGGAGGTCGTCCGCCGCCCCGGTGCCGAAGTTCGCGTCCGGGGTGTTCCGCCGGGCCCGCTCGACCTGCTCGGGCACGAGGTCGACGCCGTGGACGAGCCGCGGCCCGCGCGCCAGCACCTGCCGCGCGCCGACGCCCTGGCCGCAGCCGACCTCCAGGACGCGGTCGTGCGCGGTGACGTGGAGGGTGTCCAGGACCGTGTCGTACAGGGCCCGCTGGGCGGCGACGCGCTGCTCGACGGTCAGCTCGCCGTCGAGCGGGACGTCCCGCCAGTACCCGAAGTTGATGAAGCCGCCCGCGAAGACGTGCAGGGTGGCGAGGTCGCGCTCGCCGTAGGTCCGCCGCCGGACCTCGGCCCGGGTCGCCTGATCAGCCATGCTCCCGATGGTGCCGGGTCCCCCGGTCCAGCTCCTCCTCGAAGATCCGGTCCATCCTGCGCGAGGCGCGGGTGAGGGCGGACACGGCGAGCCCGAGCAGCGCGACCGCGAGCCCGGTGACCAGGCCCGCGACGGGGGTCGCGACCACCGTCACGACCGCGGCGGCACCGAGGCAGACCACCGCCCAGGCGGCGAAGCGCACCCAACCGGTGGAAGTGGGTTTCGTCGCGGAGACGGTGCCCATGGGTGACTCCTCTACAGCATCTGGGCCGACGCGCTGTCCCGCGTTTCGCGTCGATCTCGCCGCCCGTTACGTAACGTGAGTTGAAATATCAACCTTCATTCGTAATTGTTAACGGTAAGTGACTATTGCTCGCGTGTCTTACTACGTTAGGTCATGTTCCGGCTACTCGACTCAAGGTTCACTCCATCGTGTGGCGCTGTGCGAGCGGCCACCCAGCGGCGTAACGCGGTCACGGAGCGCTCCGACACCGCAACCGTGACCCCGACCGAAGGGACCCGCCACCCATGAAGCGCCCGGCCGCCACCGCGTTCGCCCTGCTCGCCCTGACCGCGTGCACGCCGTCCACGTCCGCCACCCGGCCCGCCGACACGTCCCCGCCGTCCACCAGGACGACCGAGGCGTCCCCGCCCGCCGGCACCACCATCGCGCCACCCCCGGCCGCGCCCACGACGAAGACGTGCACCGTGCCGGACGTGGTGGGCATGGTCCACCAGACCGCCCAGGACACCATGCAGGCCGCCGGCCTCTACCGCCTGCGCGAGGAGGACGCCACCGGCCAGGGCCGCGTGCTCGTCATGGACCGCAACTGGACGACGACGGCCCAGAGCGTCCCCGCGAGCTCGGTCGTCGACTGCGCGACGGAAGTCCTGCTGTCGGCGAAGAAGATCGGTGAGTAGCCAACGACGAAGGGGCTGCCCGATGCTCTCGGACAGCCCCTTCGGCTGGTCGGGGTGACAGGATTTGAACCTGCGACCTCTTCGTCCCGAACGAAGCGCGCTACCAAACTGCGCCACACCCCGCCTCTCGCCCGGCTCCCCTCGGGGAACCGAACGAGGAGAACTCTACCTGACGTTCCCGCCCACTCCGAACCGGGTATCCCTTTCCGCCGCGGACGCCGTCTGACCTGCGTCGACGGGACGCGGGACGAGGGTGAGCAGGCTCGCCTCCGGCGGGCAGGCGAAGCGGACCGGCGCGTACGGCGACGTGCCCAGGCCGGCGGAGACGTTGAGCCACATGTGCGCGCCCCACCGGGAGACGCCGCGGGCGCGCGAGCGGTCCAGGTCGCAGTTCGTCACGATCGCGCCGTAGCCCGGCAGGCGGAGCTGACCGCCGTGGGTGTGGCCCGCCAGCACCAGGTCGTAGCCGTCGGCCGCGAACGGGTCCAGCACGCGCGGCTCCGGCGAGTGGGTGACGCCCAGGCGCAGCGCCGCGTCCGGGACGGGGCCCGCGATGTCGGCGTACCGGTCGCGCTTGAGGTGCGGGTCGTCCAGGCCCGCCGCGAAGACCGGCTGGCCCGCCACCTCGAACGTCCGGCGCTCGTGGGTCAGGTCCAGCCAACCCCGCTCGACCATCGCGGCCCGCAGGTCGCGCCACGGCAGCGGGATGCCGTGGATGCGCTTGGTCTTCGCCGACGGCAGCAGGTAGCGGGCCGGGTTCTTCGGGCGCGGCGCGTAGTAGTCGTTGCTGCCGAACACGAAGACGCCCGGGCGGTTGAGCAGCGGGCCCAGGGCGCGGATCACGGCGGGGACGGCCTGCTTGTGCGCCAGGTTGTCGCCGGTGTTCACCACGAGGTCGGGTTCCAGCTCGTCCAGCGCGGCGACCCAGCGCTGCTTGGACTTCTGGCCCGGCAGCATGTGCAGGTCCGAGATGTGCAGGACGCGCAGCGGCGCGGAGCCGGGCGCGAGGACCGGCACGGTCGCCTGGCGCAGGGTCCAGTGCCGGCGTTCGATGCCCGCCGCGTAGGCGAGCGTGGCCGTGCCGAGGGCGGTCGTGGCGAGCAGCGTGCGGCCGAGCGTGTTCACGTCTTCGAGGGTAGGGGGTTAACCGGTTCGGGGTGCGCACCGGTGCCCGGTAACGTTTGCCCACATGGCGGAGCTGAAGGCGCGGTTGCAGGCGGATCTGACGGCGGCGATCAAGAATCGGGAGACGGTCCGGGCGGGTGCGCTGCGGATGACGCTGGCCGCGATCACCACCGAGGAGGTCTCCGGCAAGGCCGCGCGCGAGCTGACCGACGACGAGGTGCTCAAGGTCATCACCCGCGAGGTCAAGAAGCGGCGCGAGGCGGCCGAGGCGTTCGCCGGCGCCGGGCGCGCCGAGCAGGCCGAGCTGGAGCGGTCCGAGTCGGCGGTGCTGGAGGACTACCTGCCGGCCCAGCTGTCCGACGACGAGCTGGCCGCGATCGTGGCCGAGGCCGTCGCGGAGGTCGAGGCGCAGGTCGGCGCAGCCGCCGGCCTCCGGCAGATGGGGCAGGTCATCAAGGCCGCCAACGCGAAGGTCGCGGGACGCGCGGAGGGCGGCCGGGTCGCGGCGGCGGTCAAGGCGAAGCTGGCCTGACGGCCCCTTGCGGACCGGCGGAACACGAGCCGCCCGGCCCACGAGACCTGCGGAACGCGAGCCGCCCGCCACGGGAAGTGGCGGGCGGCTCGTCCGCTATCGGCCCGGCGGGTCGGTCGGCAGGGTGATCTGCGGCGGGTCGGTCGGTCTGCCGTTGCCCGGTGGTTGCGGATCACCCGGCGCCGGCGGGTTCTCGGTGTTCGTCTCGGTCGGCGCCGGCGGCGGCACGTAACCCGTCGACACGAGCAGCGTGACCACCGTGCCGCGCAACGCGGAACCGCGCGGCGTCTGGCCGACGACCGTCCCCTTGGGCTGCCCGGAGTTCCGGTTGGACACCGTCACCTTGTAGCCGGCCTCCTCCAGGATCCGGGTGGCGTCGTTGACGTTGCGGCCGACGACCTCCGGGATCTGGATCTCCTTGCCGCCCTTGAGGTAGCGCTCCTCCACCGGAGGCAGCTCGCGGCGCGGCAGTCCTTCGTGGACCTTCGTCATGGTCCCGAACCACGTGCGCGCCGGAACCGTGCCGCCGTAGATGTCGCCCTCGCCGCACAGCCTCGGCGGGCCGCCGTTCACGCAGATGCCGCGCGGGCTGGTGCCGTCGTTGAACGTCTGCACGGCGCCCGCGAAGTCCGGGGTCGCGCCGATGAACGCCGCCGACTTGTAGTCCTCGGTGGTGCCGGTCTTGCCGATCACCGGCCGGTCCCAGTTGACGCCCTTGGCCGCCGCCGCCGCGGTGCCCTGGCCCTGGTCGTCCTTGCTCATGCCGGCCGCCAGGCCGTTCGCCAGGCCCTCGGCCACGACCTGCTCGCACGGCGCCTCGTTCACCGGCACCGGCTTGCCG
Source organism: Saccharothrix mutabilis subsp. mutabilis (assembly GCF_039521145.1). Lineage (NCBI taxonomy): Bacteria > Bacillati > Actinomycetota > Actinomycetes > Pseudonocardiales > Pseudonocardiaceae > Saccharothrix > Saccharothrix mutabilis. Next base: position 139,598 of record NZ_BAAABU010000009.1, on the reverse strand, counting down.
TTGCGGTCGGTCACCTTCCCGATGGGCGACGGCGGGCACCACATGCCGCCGCTGATGATCGTCGCCGCCACGTTCGCCAGCTCCAGGGTGGACACCGGCGCGGGCGACAGGGTGAACGACGCGTTGCCGCCGTTGGCCTTGTAGAACTCGGTCTGCGACACCCGCAGGCCCTGCTCCTTGGCCTTCGGGTTGGGCCGCTCGCCGGCCAGGTTGGTCGCCATCGTCTCGCGCATGCCCAGCCGGGACGCCATGTCCACCACCGGGTCCATGCCGAGCTGCTCCTCCAGGATCACGAACCCGGTGTTCGGCGAGGTCTGCAACGCGGTCTGCAGGTTCATCTGCGGCGGGTAGTTCGACGTCGCGTTGCCCAGGCAGTACCAGCGGGTGCCCGGCTCACCGGTCGGCGGGCACTTGTCGCCGCCGCCCTTGAACACCCGCGACACGTGCGAGTTCGGCGTGGACATCATGTTCTCGATGCCCATGCCCTTCTCCAGGGCCGCCGCCGCGGTGAACACCTTGTAAACAGAGCCCGCGCCGAACTTGTTCTCCACCCCGGACGGCAGGTCGTAGGTGGTCTGGAACTGGTCCGCCTTCAGGCCGTAGTCGCGGTTCGCGACCAGCGCCAGCACCTCGTGCCGCTCGCGGCCCGGCCGCACGACGGCCATCGTGTTCGCGATGCCCTCGGTGTCCTTCGCGACCTGCGCCTCCGCCGCCGCCTTGGCGTGCGAGGTGATCGTCCGGTCCAGGGTGGTCTGGACGGTGTACCCGCCGGTCTTGAGCTGCTCCAGGCTGAACCCGTTGCGTTGCAGGTAGGTCACCACGTACGAGCAGAAGAACCCGTTCTCCGGGCCGGCGCCGACGCACCCGTTGGGCGGGGTGCGGACCGGCGTCGCGAGGCCCAGCGGCTCCTTCTTCGCGGCCTCGGCGGCGTCCTTGGACAGCTTGTCGTTCTCGACCATCTTGTCGATGACCTGGTTGCGCCGCTCCAGCGCCTTCTCCGGGAACGCCTCCGGGTTGAGCGCGGACGGGCTGTTGACCATGCCCGCGAGCACCGCCGCCTGCGGGACGGTCAACGCGTCGGGCGTGGTGTTGAAGTACGCCTGCGCCGCCGCGGAGATGCCGTAGATCGTTGAACCGAACGGTACGACGTTGAGGTAGCGGGCGAGGATTTCCTCCTTGCCCAGTTTGCGTTCCAGTTGCAGGGAAATGCGCGCTTCCCGGGCTTTGCGCGCAATCGTCTGCTCCTGCGCCTTCTGCGCCTCGACCTGGTTGTTCCGCGCGACCACGTGGACCAAGTAGTTCTTCACGTACTGCTGGGTGAGCGTGGAGGCACCCTGCGTCACCGCGCCGCTGACCTGGTTGGTCAACCCCGCGCGGATCGTGCCCCGCCAGTCCACGCCCTGGTGCTCGTAGAACCGCCGGTCCTCGACCGAGACCAGCGCCGCCTTCATCGTGGGCGAGATCTTCTCGGGCGGGACGAGCACGCGGTACTGGTCGTACAGGTACGCGATGGGCGCGCCGTCCTTGTCCGTGATCGTCGTGATCAGCGGCGGGTCGGTGGTGACCAGGTCGGCGGAGATGCTGTCGACCGTGTCGCTGGCTCTGTTCGACACCAGACCCAGCGAGCCCACGACGGGGAACATCATGCCCGCGAGGAGCACCCCCGCGAGCAGACACAGGCCGAGCAGTTTGAGCACGCCGTTCCTGGCCCTCATGCAGGTCAGGTTACCCAGGACACATCCAGGTGAGACGGGTCGCGGGCCATTCATCACCCTGGATGAGTACGAGTACTCAAGACAGGTAACAGGTGGGCAACCCAGGGTTGGAGGTGGAACCGGAAGGCTCTACAGTCCGTCACTGTCCAAGACAGCAGCCGATGGCACGACCACTCGATGGTGAGCCTACGGCATCCGCGGCAGGGGTGTGGCGGATTTCTGAAGAGTCTGGGCACTGTGTGAACTGAGGTGGGGGTTATGCAACAGGGGGATTGGCGGATCAAGGCTTCGTGCCGTGATGAAGAGCCGGACCAGCTCTTCGTCCGGGGTGCGGAGCAGCGCAAGGCCAAGGTGGTGTGCCTCGGGTGCCCGGTGCGCACCGAGTGCCTTGCCGAAGCCCTGGACAACCGGATCGAGTTCGGCGTCTGGGGCGGCATGACGGAACGGGAGCGTCGCGCGCTCCTGCGCCGGCGGCCCGACGTCACGTCGTGGCACGAACTCCTGGACACCGCGCGCCAGGAGCACCGGGAAGCGAAGGTCGGGTAGTCACTCGCCCGCGAGCCGCCGGCCGATCTCGTGCAGGCCGTCCAGGTCGTGCACGTCGGTCGGCAGCGCGGGCACCCCGACCAGGGGTACAGCCGGGTGCGCGCGGGTGAACCGCGCCAGCAGTCGCCGCTCCCGATCGGCGACCGCCACGCGGTCCGCGTGCACCCGCAAGACCGCAGCCGCCAGGGGGGCGTCTCCCGAACGCTCCAGCTTCTCCGCGGCGGCCAGCGCGCCCGGTGCGGGCAGGGACGCCAGCACCGGGTGCGTGCGGTTGGCCACCAAGCCGTTGATCGGCATGTCCTCCGCGGACAGCCGTTCCACGAAGTAGCTGGCTTCCCGCAGCGCGTCCGGCTCGGCCGCCGCGACCACCAGGAACCCCGTACCCGGTGAGCGCAGCAGGTCGTAGGTGGCCTGGGCGCGCTGCCGGAAGCCGCCGAACATGCTGTCGAAGGCCTGCACGAACGTGGACGCGTCGTGCAGCAGTTGGCCGCCGACGATGGTCGAGACGGCCTTGGTGAACAGGCCGAACCCGGCCCCGACGATCTTGCGCAGGCCCAGGCCGCCGGCCCGCGCGGGCGCCGACAGCAGCCGGATCAGCTTGCCGTCCAGCACGGTCGAGAGCCGCTGCGGCGCGTCCAGGAAGTCCAGGGCGCTGCGGCTGGGCGGCGTGTCCACGACGATCAGGTCCCACTCGTCGCGGGCCACGAGCTGGCCCAGCTTCTCCATCGCCATGTACTCCTGCGTGCCGGAGAACGACGTGGAGATCGTCTGGTAGAAGGGGTTGGCCAGGATCTGCTCGGCCCGCTCCCGGCCCGCGTGCTGCCACACCATGTCGTCGAACGTGCGGCGCATGTCCAGCATCATCGCGTGCAGTTCACCCTTCGGGGCGAACCCGTCGACCTTGACCTCGCGCGGGTGGTTGTCCAGCTCGCGCAGGCCCAGCGACTGCGCCAGCCGGCGCGCCGGGTCGATGGTGAGCACGACCGTGCGGCGGCCCCGTTCGGCGGCCCGCACGGCCAGCGCCGCCGCGGTGGTGGTCTTGCCGACCCCGCCGGAGCCGCAGCACACCAGGACCCGGGTCGCCGGGTCGTCCAGCAGCGCGTCGACGTCGAGCCGGTTCACCGCACACCCCGCCCGACCAGCACCTCGGCCAGCTCGTACAGCGCGGCCACGTCCACCCCGTCGGTCAGCTCGGGCAGCTCCACCGACGGCAGGTCGGCCTCGGCGAGCAGCTCCTTGGCCTGGTGCTCCATCCGCACCCGCGCCGCGTGCTCGACGGCCTGGTCCACCAGGCCGTGCAGCACGTCCTCGGCCACGTCCAGACCGGCGGCCTCCAGCCCCGCGAGCAGGCGGGCCTCGTCCACCCGGCCCTCGGCGGCGGCGGCGATCGACCGGGCGGGCAGCCGGGGCGGCCGGACCCGGTTGACGAACACCGCGCCGGGCCGCAGGTCGGCGGCGTCCAGCTCGGCGACCGCGTCGAGGGTCTCGCGCACCGGCATCTCCTCCAGCAGGGCGACGAGGTGGACGGCGGTGTCCCCGGAGTGCAGCAGGTTCACCACGCCCTCGCTCTGGCCCTTGATCGGTCCGACCTTGGCGAGGTCGGCCATGGCCCGGGTGACGTCGAGGAAGCGCACCACGCGGCCGGTGGGCGGCGCGTCCAGCACGACGGCGTCGTACTCGTGCCGACCCGTCTTGCCGGCGCGCCGCACGCACTCCTTCACCTTGCCGGTGAGCAGCACGTCCCGCAGGCCGGGCGCGAGGGTGGTGGCGAACTCGATCGCGCCCATCCGGCGCAGCGTCCGCCCCGCGAAGCCCAGGTTGTAGAACATGTCGAGGTACTCAAGCAGCGCCGCCTCGGGGTCCACGGCCAGGGCGCGCACCTCGCCGCCGCCGGGCGCGGACGCGATCCGCTCCTCGGCGTAGGGCAGCGGCGCCCGGTCGAAGAGCTGGGCGATGCCCTGCCGGTTCTCGACCTCGACGAGCAGCACCCGCCGCCCGCCGGTGGCCAGGGCCAGCGCCAGGGCCGCGGCGACGGTCGTCTTGCCGGTGCCGCCCTTGCCCGTGACGACGTGCAGCCGGGCGCGGGTCAGCTCGTCGGTCCAGCCGTTCACCGGATCAGCGTATGCGCGTCCGCCTGAGAACCGCCTGGCACGGTCAGTCCATCAGCGTGATGAAGGCCACCGCCATGGCGGTCGCGGCGACGGTGCCCCAGGCCGCCACCGAGGGGAGCCAGTAGGCGATCAGAACCGCGACGAGCCCGACGACGGCGAGGCCGACGAGACCGGCCCGCCACACGTCGGCGCCCCGGGCGTGCTTGCGGTCCCGCGCCTGCGCCATCGCGACGAGCACGAGCACGAGGCCGCCCACCACGAAGGCGCCCGTCGCCACGATCCGCCAGGTCTCCACTCGATCAAGGTAGCGCCGAATCGCCTGGCCGGGCAGGGTTCACCCAGACGAGGGTCGTCCCGATCTCGTGCCCCTCCTCGAAGTACTTCAGCGAGCTCGCCGCGTCCTTCGTGAGCATCCGGAACTCGCCGGACACCGCCGCCACGTCGGCGTGGTCCTCGAACTCCATGCCCCACGCCGCGACCCACTGCTCGTCCTCGTCCCCCTGCACCACGGCGAACAACCGCGGCGCGAGCCCGCTCACGTCGAGCCGGCCCCCGTCCACCCCGCTCACACAGCCCCCTTGCCTCTCGCAGCGATCGCAGGACACGGCGCGCGTCCTGCGAACATGACGTTACCAGTGGTACGGGGGGTCGAGGGGGAATCGATCGGGTGGTTCGCGTCGGCGGCGGCCTCGGCGACGTCGTCGGCCGGGACAAGATCGTCACCGGCGCGGGCTGCGGGACGTGGTGGCGGCGATCGCCGAGACGCGGACGTTGATCGACCGGCTCACCCGTGCCGGCTCACCGTGCCGGCTCAACGGGGCCGGCTCACCGGGGCCGGCTGAACGGGCTGGCTCACCCGGGCTGGCGCGGCGGGCCGGCGCGGCGGGCCGGTGGAGCTGGTGAACGGTCTCGTTGGCCGGACCTGACGCGGCGGCCCGAGCGGTCCGGCTAGGCTCCCCGGCATGCAGAAGTGGGAGTACGCCACCGTCCCGCTGTTGATCCACGCCACCAAGGCGATCCTGGACCAGTGGGGCGAGGACGGCTGGGAACTGGTCACCGTCCTGCCCAACCCGTCGGGTGAGCAGCACGTCGCCTACTTGAAGCGGCCCAAGGCATGAGCTGGCGGGCCCGCCTCGCGGAGCTGGGCGTCGAGCTGCCGCCGGTCGCCGCGCCGGTCGCCGCCTACGTGCCGGCCGTGCGGTCCGGGAACCACGTCTACACGTCCGGCCAACTGCCGTTCGTGTCCGGTTCGCTGGCCGCCACCGGCAAGGTCGGCGGTGACGTCAGCCCCGAGGAGGGCAAGGCGCACGCCCGGACCTGCGCGCTCAACGCGCTCGCCGCGATCGACGACCTGGTCGGCCTGGACAAGGTCGTCCGGGTGGTGAAGCTCACGGGGTACGTGGCCTCCGCCGAGGGGTTCACCGGGCAGCCGGCCGTGGTCAACGGCGCGTCGGAGCTGCTCGGCGAGGTCTTCGGGGACGCGGGCAAGCACGCGCGCGCGGCGGTCGGCGTGGCCGAGCTGCCCCTGGGCGCGCCGGTCGAGGTGGACCTGATCGTCGAAATCGGGGAGTGAGATGTCGGACACGTGCCACGAGCTGTTGCTGCGGCTGGCCGGCCGCCTGCCGGACGACGTGCTGTGGCGGTTCCGCGACTGGGCCGCGTCCGACGCCGTCGTGGTGCTGGCCCGCGCCCTGCCCCGCACGTTGCTGCACGACCGGGTCGGGCTGACCGACCACGAGCAGCGCCTGCTCGCGGAGGCCCTCGTGCCGCACGGCGCCGATCTTTCCTCGATCAGTTCTGTCAAGGGACTGGACGAGGAGCCCGAACCCGGTTACACATTCACCCCGGAATCACCCGAACGGGTGTTGATGGGAGATTCCGCGACCGCGGTGCTCGGCGCGACCCTGCGCGGGCGCCCCGGGGTCGGCGAAGTCCGGTCCTCGTGGCGTCGGGGTCCGGGTGGGACCAGGAGGCTGATCCTGGTCACGGCCACCTCCGGGTACGCCCGGCTGGCAGGTGAACTCCAGCGGGTGCTGCGGGCGTTGGGCGAGCACGACCCCTGCGTGGAGGTCCTGCCCGCCGGATCGGACCTGCCGCCCTACCACCGGGCGGCTCTGGCGGCTTCGGAGCTGGTGTGCACCGGTGCCGAGGCCGACGGGCACCTGGTGCCCGTGTAGACCCGTCGCAGCCGCGCGGGCCGGAAGGAGAGCAGGCGTGACGAACGACGGAGTGGGGCTTCCCGTCCGTTTACACGACCTCCTGTTGGCGTTGGCCGGACGCGTTGACGACGACGCGCTGACCCAGGCCCGGGAGCTGCTGGCGGTCGCCGAACTCGACCGCGCGGTCGAGCTGGTCGTGGGCTGCCTGCTGGCGGGTCGGATCCCGGTGTCGGTGGACGAGAGACGCGAGATCGGCTGGCTGCTCGGCGAGGTCCGCTCGGACGTCGCGCTCGCGGACCGGCTGTTCGCGGTCGAGCAGGTGCCCGTGCCGCGGCACCGGTTCACCGTCGAGTCCGACCCGGCGGACGGCCTGGCCGAGGTGCTGGGCAAGACCCTGTCGGTGCTGCCGGACGTGCGCTCCGTGCGGGCGACGTGGCGGTCCACCCCGGCGGGCGCGACGCCCGGCCCGCTGCCGCAGCGGGTGCTGCTGGTGGACATCGGCCCGTCCGGGTTCGCGCCCGCGACGGCGTACCGGGTGGACGGCGTGCTGCGCCGGGCGGGGATCCGCGCGGTGGTCGAGGTGCTGACCGTGGGGACGCCGATGGGCGAGTACCACGCGGCGGCGTCGTCGACGGCCCGCGAGGTCTTCTTCCAGTCGGCGCCGGTGCCACCGCCCGCGGCGGCCGGGGCCACGTGGTTCGACGGCGAGGTCCGGGACGGGGCACCGGTGGTCGAGCCGGAACCGGTGCCCGCGGAAGCAGAACCCGGCTCCACGTCGAGGCGCTCCCGGGCGGAGTCGTTCGAGGGCGCGCAGCCGTTCCCGCCGAAGCCGGTGAAGCGACTGCCCGTGCGCGAGGTCGAGGAGCCGGTGGAGGAGGTCCCCGCGACCCCCGTCGCGCCGGAACCCCCGGCGGCTCAGGCCGAGCCGGTCGCCCCGGTCGCCCCGGCCTCGGAGGAACCCCCGCCGCCGCCGGACCCGCGCCCGGAACTGCCGTCCCGGACGCGCGCCGAGGACCTGCCCAAGCGCGCGTCCCGAGCGGACAAGCGCAACCGCGTCGAGGAACCGCCGGTGTCGCGCACCGAGGAGACGACGGAGCTGAACCCGGACGACCTGGCCGCGCTGCAGGCGGCCCTGGCGGACGGCAACGCCCCCGCGTCGGTGCACCTGCCGCCGACCGTGGACGCCAAGCTGAGCGACCGCGAGCGGGCCCTGTTGCAGCAGCTGCACGAGGAGTTGGCGCAGCGGGAGCAGCAGTCGTGGCCGGGCGGCGGGCCGGAGTACGTGAACGGCGTGCCCAAGCCGAACAACGGCAAGTACCCGGGCTGAGAGCCGGAGCGGAGCGCCGGACCGTCCCACGGTCCGGCGCTCCCGCACGTTCTGGACGGTCCGGCGCTCCCGCACATCTGGCCCGCCCGTGGTCAGACGCCTGCCTTGCGGCGGGCCTCCTCGATGATCCGTTGCAGGTGCAGGCCGCGGTGGACGTCGCAGCGGTGGGTGGTGGTGCCGCTGTCGACCATCGCCACGAAGTCGTCCAGCAGGTTCGTGTAGCACTGTTGCGCGCTCGTCCCGCGGTCCGCGAGCTGCCGGTAGCCGTGCTCGCCGAACACGCTCACCTCGACCACCGGCGGGTTCAGCGGCAGGGACATGGTCAGGGTCGCCGTGCTCGTCGCGCCGCCCTCGTGGGCCAGGGCCAGCTGCCACAGGCCCGCCGCCGACCGGTGTGCGCTGATCACCTCGGTGATCGTCCCCAGCGCCGCGTCCAGGATGTCGAACGCGTGCGGTCCGATGTCGTCGATCGGACCCCGTTCGTGCCGCCACGGCGAGCCCGAGAACGGGCCGTCCAGCAGCGCGCCGGTCAGCCACCGGGCGGTGCCGCCGACCCACCCGCCGGTCTGCCGCAGCTGCGCCAGCTGCTCCTCGGTCTCCGGCGCGAACCGCCGGGTCAGCACCACCAGCGACGCCACCCCCGCGTCGGCGACGGCGTCGGCCAACCGGGCCGCGTCGTCCACGGTGGACGCGATGGGCTTCTCCAGGACCAGGTGCTTGCCCATCCCGGCCGCCTTGGTCGCGATCTCCGCCTGCACCTCCGGCGGCACGGCGAACGCGACCGCGTCCACGGCCGCCAGCAGTTCGTCGGGGTCGGCGGCGACCGACGCCCCGTACGACTCGGCCAGCTCGGCGGCGGCTTCCGGGCGGCGGGCCCACACCGTGGTCAGGCGGGTTCCGGGGTGGTCGGCCAGGCCGGGCGCGTGCACCAGCTTCGCCCACGGTCCGGCTCCGACGAGTCCTACGCGCAACTGTTCGTCCACGACACCCATACTTTCATCGGCCGCCTACGTAAGTCGAGGCGGGCACGAAGATCCGGCCGCTGTTGCCGAACCGCAGCTCGACGCCGTCCGCCTGCCGCACCACCTCGGGCGAGTGGCCCCACCCCGCGGGGACCTCGACGACGTGGCCGTGGTCCTCGGACCCGCCCAGCCACACCTCGTACTCCGGTGCGCCGAGCAGCGTGTCCACCTCCTTGACCCAGACTCCCGGATCGCCGGGGTCGGCGCTGATCGTGTCGCGGCTGGGCAGGAAGGCGAGCACGGCCAGCACCGCCGTCATGCCGGTGCCGACGACCGCGCCGAGCACGAACAGCAGCACGTTGAGCAGGCAGCCCTTCTTCGCGGTGTCCACAGCGGATCATCCTCGTCGTAGGCTCGGGTCGTGCGCGAACTCCCCGAACAACTGGTCCTGCCGGCGGGCATGGTGCCCGACGTCGTCCCCGAGGTGCCGGTGGCGCCGCGTGACGCCGCGACCGTCGTGCTGGTCCGCGACGCCGACACCGGGTTCGAGGTGTTCCTGCAGCGGCGGGTCCTGGGCATGGCGTTCGCGGGCGGGATGACGGTCTTCCCCGGCGGCGGCGTGGACCCGCGCGACGCCGACACGTCCGTGGCGTGGACCGGGCCCGAGCCGGAGTGGTGGGCGCAGCGGTTCGCCTGCTCGACGGAACTCGCGCGCGCACTGGTGTGCGCGGCCGTGCGGGAGACGTTCGAGGAGTCCGGCGTGCTGCTCGCCGGGCCGTCGGCGGACACCGTGGTCGCCGACACGTCCTCCTACGCCGCCGCGCGCGAGGCGCTGGTGGCGCGGGACCTGTCGTTCGCGGAGTTCCTGGCCGGCGAGGGGCTGGTGCTGCGCGCCGACCTGCTGCGGCCGTGGGCGAACTGGGTGACGCCCGCCGAGGAGCCCCGCCGGTACGACACGCGGTTCTTCGTCGCCGTGCTGCCCGGCGGGCAGAAGGCGGACGACGTCACGTCGGAGGCTTCGGACGCGGGCTGGCAGCGGCCCGCCGAGGCGTTGCAGGATTGGCAGGAGGGCCGGCGGCTGCTGCTGCCGCCCACGTGGGTGACGTTGTCGGAGCTGGCCGAGTTCCCGGGGGTGGCGGACGTGCTGGCGGCGCCGCGCGAGGTGGAGAAGATCATCCCGAAGCTGGTGCGGGACGGCGACGCGGTCCGGGTGGTCGTGCCGTGACGCCGACGTACGGGCAGTTGCGCGAGGTCACGGCCTTCGCGTCGGTCGTGCTCGCGGAGAACCCCGGCGTGATGACGCTGGAGGGGACGAACACGTGGCTGCTGCGCGCGCCCGGCGCGGAGTCGTGCGTGGTGGTCGACCCGGGTCCGCTGGACCGGGCGCACCTGGAGCGCGTGGCGTCGTTCGGTCCGGTCGACGCGGTCCTGCTGACCCACGGGCACCCCGACCACTCGGAGGGCGCGGCGGAGTTCGGCCGGTTGGTCGGCGCGCCGGTGCGGGCGGGCAACCCGGCGCTCGGCACCGAAGGCCTCGCCGGCGGTGACGTGGTGGTCGGCGGCGGCCTGGAGATCCGCGTCGTCGCGACGCCCGGGCACACCGACGACTCGATGAGCCTGCTGGTCGAGGACGCCGTGCTGACCGGCGACACCATCCTCGGGCGCGGCACGACCGTGCTCGACGGCAAGCTGCGCGACTACCTGGAGTCGCTCAAGGTCCTCGCCGACCTGCCGCCCGGGACAGTCGTCCTGCCCGGTCACGGCCCCGAGCTGCCCGACGTGGGCACGGTCGCGCGGGCCTACCTCGCGCACCGGGAGGAGCGGTTGGCGCAGGTGCGGGCGGCGGTCGAGCGGCTCGGCGGCGAACCGACCGCGCGCCAGGTGGTCGAGGTCGTGTACGCGGACGTCGACCGGTCGCTGTGGGCCGCCGCCGAGTGGTCGGTGAACGCGCAGCTGGAGTACCTACGCGACGCCTGACGGGTTGTCGATCACGTACCGCCAGCCGTCGGGACCCCGGCGGGCGACGTCGGTGGCGGTGCCGGTGACCTCGCCCAGCCGCCAGTCCACGACGAGCAGGGCGATGTCGCCGTTGACCAAGACCTTGCGGGGGCTGACCTCCATCTTCGCGTCGAGTTCGAGGTGCCCCGCGAGGACCTCGGGTTCCGCGCCGGGTTCGTAGAGGGACGACGGGTCGCCCTGGTTGAACAGCTCGGCGAACAGGGCGGGCAGTTCGTGCGGTGTCTGCGCGGGCATGGGACCGACGCTAGGGAGGCGTTTCGTGACCAACCAAACGGTGAGCTGCTGTGTCGGATGGCGCGCCTCCGGCGCGCGGTGGTGGTCGGGCGGAGGAGTGGGGTGAACGAGTGGTGAGCTACCTGGAGGTCGACCGGCCGACGGCGGAGTGTCCGGTCGAGGTCACGTTGCACGCGTTGCGCGGGCGGTGGACGACGTTGGTGGTGCGGGAACTGCTCGGCGGTGCCCGCACCTACAGCGAGTTGGCGGCGGCGTTGGCCGTGTCGGACAAGGTGCTGGCCGACCGGTTGGCGCAGCTGGTCTCGTGCGGGGTGGTGGAGCGGTCGCGGGTGGCCGGGTGGCCGCCGCGGGTGAGCTATGCCCTGACCCCGCGCGGGCAGGCGTTGCGCGGGGTGCTGGACGCGCTGTGGGAGTGGGGGTCAGTGGACCGTGCGTAGCGGCACGACCAGGTACTTCAGCTCGATGCCGTCGTCGGCCGCGGGCGCGGTGAGGACGGTGGAGCGCAGACCGTCCTGGATGCGCAGCTCGACCCGCCGCCCGCTGAACGCCTTCAGCGCGTCGGCCAGGTAGCGGGCCTGGAAGGTCTTGGTCACCCGGTTGCCCTCGGTGGTGGCCTTGACCGACTCCTCGGACTCCCCGGTCTGCGGGTCGCTGCCGCGCACGCGCAGCTCGGAGTCCTCCACGTGCAACGTCACGGACCCGTGCGGGCCGGAGTAGGGGGTCGCCCTCCTCACGGCGCCGGCCAGGGCGTCCGCCTCCACAACCACGGTGCTGTCGATGATGGCCTCCAGCAGTGTGCGGGCTCTCTCGTCGGGGAACGGTGCGGCCAGGAGCGCGGTGCTGACGCTGCCGCCCGGCCAGGACAGGGCGATGCGATCTTCGTCGGCGTGGATGGTCACGACAGTGTGCTGCGGAAGGCGCGACACGTCAGCCATCAGGGCGGCCGGCGCTAGGACGTTCAGGGAACCTTCAGGCGACCACGGGACGGTCGCGTACGCCATCCGGTAGCGGTCCGTGGCGATCAGCTCGACCCGGTCACCCGAGCCGGTCATGCGGATGCCGGTGAAGATCGGCAGGACGTCGTCCTTGGAGGTCGCGCTGGCGACCGGGACCAGCGCGGCCTCCAGGACGTCGGACGGGATCTCGCCGGCCTTCGGCGGCAGCCCGGGGACGCCCGGGTGGGTGGCGAGGTCGAGCAGCGGCAGGGCGAAGCGGGCGGTGGTGGTGCGGATCGCCAGCCGCGACCCCTCCACCACCAGCCGGACCCGCGGGTCGTCCAGGCCGCGCAGGGTGTCGGCGAACGGCTTGGCGGGCACCAGCGCCGCGCCGTCGGTGTGGGTGGTGGCGGGCCGGTGCAGCCGCACGGCCCGCTCCCGGTCGCTGCCCGCCAGCTCCACCCCGGTGCCGTCGGCGCGCAGCACGAGGCCCGCGAGGACGGGGTCGAGCACCCGGGTGGGCAGCAGGCGGGCCACCTCGGTGGCGGCGGCGGCCAGGTCGGCGGTGGTGGCGGTCAGGTCCATGCCGGGGACGCTATCGACGGGGTACGACAATTCCCGCCCGTCGGCTGGGGACACGAAAGGGTGAACCCGCGCCGGGTTCAGCGCGACACCAGCTCCAGCTCGTCCTGCCGGGGCAGCGGCGCGCCGGCGGCCACGGTGCGGCGGAACGCCCACACCAGGGCCGCGACCAGCAGGCCCGCGCCGGCCGCCGCCACGAAGGCGGTCCCGGTGCCGTGCGACTCGACGAGCTGGCCGCTGGCCGACTGCCCGATCGCCAGCCCCACGGTCACCGCGGTCACGACCCACCCGAACGCCTCGGTGGCCGTGCCCGCCGGCGCGACCTGTTCGATGGCGGCCGAGTGCGTGGTGGCCTGCGGCGTGATCAGCGTGCCCACGACCAGCAGCGCCGCGCCCAGGCCGAGCAGCGACGTCGGCACCGCCAGCAGCACCGACAGCAGCGCGAACCCGCCCAGCAGCACCGGCAGCCGCAGGTGCATGGCCCGCGGGAACGGGCGCATCGCGTACACCACGCCGAACAGCACCGAGCTGACCGACCAGACGCTCAGCAGCAGACCGCCCAGGCCCACGTGACCCGCGTTCGCCGCGGCGGCCGGCACGGCGACCTCGATGAACCCGATCGTCACACCGAACCCGAGCGCGGCGAGCGCGACCGTCCGCATGCCCGGCGACGCCAGCGCGCCCAGCAGGTTGCGCCGCACCGGTTCCGGCCGCACGCCGCGCACGGTCGGGTTCAACGCGAACCACAGCGCGCCGACGACCATCGACGCCGCGCCGACGACCACGCCGGTGCCCGCCCACGGGGCCGCGACCAGCAGACCGGACAGGCCCGGTCCGAGGATGAAGAAGACCTCCATGCTGATCGCCTCGTAGGCGTACCCGGCGAGCCGCGCCGACCCCGGCGGCAGCATGTGCGCCCACAGCGCCCGCGACGCCGAGCCCACCATCGGCTCGGTGAACCCGACCGCGAACGCCAGCGGCACCAGCACCGCCAGCGCCGCGCCGGCTTCGACGGCCGTCACGGCGAGGGTCACGAACACCGCGAACAAGCCCACCGCGGTCAGCAGCGGCCGGGTGGGGCCGAGGCGGTCCATCAGCCTGCCCTGCACGATCGACCCGACCGCGACACCGACCAGCGAGGCCGCGGACACCAGGCCCGCCGCCGCGAACGAGCCCGTCTCGCGCTGCACGTAGAGCAGCAGCGACAGGCCGACCATGGCGATGGGCAGCCGGGCGAGCAGCGACGCGACCACCGGGCCGCGCATGCCGGGGGTGGTCAGGGCGGTGCGGTAGTCGGAGAGGCGGGCAGAGTGGGACATGTGTACCAGTATGCACGTCTTTGGTACGCCCGTACCAGCTTTTTACCGGTTAGGTCGGTCACCGGGGCCTGGAAGGTTGCGATTCGGTTACAACAATGGGATGACCGGGTGAAACCATGCAACGAAACCGCTGAACGGCGGGTCCTTGAGGGTGAATTCGCTTGAGTTGCGGGGGGACTGCCGTGCGATCGTGGACGAGACGCCAGCTGACCGGTTTCGGTCGAGGTCAGCGGGGGTAACCAGACCTCCTTCCGGTGCCAGAGGGTCGGGGCCTGCGGGTACCGGATGTGTGGAGAGGCGCGGTCTGTCGGGGGATGGGCCGCGCACACGACAAGACCGGTGCGCCGCGTCGGGGGCGGCGCCCGGTCTTGTTGCTGGTGAGAGCCGGATGACAAGCCGACGCGGCCCTCGCGGGAAGCCGCGGGGCCGCGTGGCTCGGGCTAGCGGCCGGCGCGCGCTAGCGGTGTGGCGCTACCTCGCCCGTCGCGCCAGGCGCTCGGGGTCCAGGATCAGGACGCTCTTGCCCTCCAGGCGCAGCCAACCGCGGTGCGCGAAGTCGGCCAGGGCCTTGTTCACGGTCTCGCGGCTCGCGCCCACGAACTGCGCGATCTCCTCCTGGGTCAGGTCGTGCGTGACCCGGAGCAGGCCGGCCTCCTGGCTGCCGAACCGCTGCGCCAACTGGAGCAGGGCCTTCGCCACGCGGCCGGGCACGTCGGTGAAGATCAGGTCCGCCAGCATGGAGTTCGTCCGCCGCAGGCGGCGCGCCAGGGCGCGCAGCAGCTGCTCGGCGATCTCCGGCCGGTTCGTGATCCACTGCCGCAGCGCGGGGCGGTCCATGCTCACCGCGCGCACCTCGGTCACCGTCGTCGCGGTGGACGTGCGGGGGCCCGGGTCGAAGATCGACAGCTCGCCGAACATGTCGGACGGCCCGAAGATCCCCAACAGGTTCTCCCGACCGTCGGGCGACTTGCGGCCGATCTTCACCTTGCCGGACTGGATGATGTAGAGCCGGTCGCCCGGCTCGCCTTCCGCGAAGATCACATGGCCACGCGGGAATTCAACGGACTCCAGCGTCTGCGCCAGTGCCTCCGCTGCCGCCGGTTCAACCCCCTGGAAGATGCCCGCGCGGGCCAGGGTCTCGTCCACCTCGTCCCTCCTGTCGACGCGACGGTCGAGTGCGTTCCGCCTTCTGGCGGATCGGCGCCTGCCGTCGATCACTGAGTGCAGTCTAAGGGCTGTGTCGTGGATCGCCTCCCGGCGCGCCGTGCGACCAGACCCGGACAGCCCGATAAGGCCCGCCGGGGTGTGCCCCGCGGGCCTCGCCGGTCCTTGCCGGCGCTAGCGGCGGGTGCGCCGCTGACGCAGGTTCCTGGCACGACCGCCCAGCCGGCGCAGCCGGAACAGCTCCAGCGCGCGGCCGATGCCGTGCCCGTACAGCGCCCTGACCTCATCGGGGCGCGCCGACTCCAGGAACTCCTCGACCTCGTCCTCCTGGACGGCGACGTGGCGGAGACGAGCTTCAACGCGCTCCATGAAGAGCGCGAAGAACATGATCACGATCGGAACGGCGATGACGAACCAGGCAGTCATGATGGCTCCGATCCTTGCGCATCCCCCGGGACGCGCGTGCGAGGGGGTCACTACGGCGTGTCGAGTCCGCCGTTGTACGAGGTGGACGTGTGCCCGGCCCCGCCGGTTGCGTCCCTCTTGCGTCTGCCCATCGACTACCCGAGGTTCCGTTTGGCCAATCAGATGGTGCATCCGCGACGCCGACTCCGCCCGTCGAGCGCACGAGTAGCCTTCAACGCATGGCGGCGCGCAACACGGTGAAGAAGCCCGAGACCCCGCTCGGCCTCACGCGGCGGGCGCGCAAGATGGTCCGCCTGCTGGAGACGGGGTACCCGGACGCCCACTGCGAGCTGGACTTCACCAACCCGTTGGAGTTGTTGGTCGCGGTCGTCCTGTCCGCCCAGACCACCGACGTCCGCGTGAACCAGGTCACGCCGGCGCTATTTCAGCGCTACCGCAAGGCCGCCGACTACGCCTCCGCCGACCGCACCGAGCTGGAGGAGCACATCCGCCCCACCGGCTTCTACCGGAACAAGGCCACCTCGCTGATCGGCCTGGGTTCCGCGCTGGTCGAGCGGTTCGGCGGCGAGGTGCCCGGCAAGCTCGCCGACCTGGTCACGCTGCCCGGCGTCGGCCGCAAGACCGCCAACGTCGTGCTGGGCGACGCGTTCGGCGTGCCGGGGATCACCGTGGACACCCACTTCGGCCGGCTCGTGCGCCGCTGGGGCTGGACGGAGGAGGAGGACCCGGTCAAGGTCGAGCACGCCGTCGGCAAGCTCGTCGAGCGTCGCGACTGGACCCTCCTGTCGCACCGCACGATCTTCCACGGCCGCCGCGTCTGCCACGCCCGGACGCCCGCGTGCGGCGCGTGCTTCCTCGCGCCCCAGTGCCCGTCCTACGGGATCGGCCAGGTCGATCCGGTCAAGGCCGAGAAGCTGGTGAAGGGCGAGGAGGCCCCGCACCTGATCGCATTGGCCGAGCGGGTGCGATCGGGGGAGAAACTGGCGTGAGTCGAGCAGTGCGCTGGGCGGTCGTCGTCCTGGTACTCGCGGTGGCCGCCGTGGTGGCGCTGTGGCCGCGCGACGCCGAGCCGCCGGTCGACCGACAGCGGACCGCCGCCGCCGAGGACCTGGGACCGGCGCGGGAAAAGGCCGCCCTGGACCCGTGCCCCCGTGGTGAGGGCGGCCCGGCCGTCCTGCGCGGTGTCACGGTCACCTGCCTGGCCGACGGGCAGCCCGTCGACGTCGGCGCGGCCCTGCCCGGCAAGGCGCTGGTGAACTTCTGGGCCACCTGGTGCGTTCCCTGTCACGAGGAGCTGCGGGTGCTGGAGGACTACGCCCGGCAGCCCGGCGCGGTGCCGGTGCTCACCGTGCTGGTGAACAGCAAGGAGGGGGACGGGCTGGAGTTGCTGACCAAGCTGGGGGTGCGCCTGCCCGCGGTGCACAGCGAGGCGGACGCCGTGCGCCGGGCCCTGGGCTCGCCGCCGCACCTGCCCAAGAGCTACGTGGTGGGCGCGGACGGCGCGGTCGCCGAGGTGACCCGCTACACCGTGCTCACCTCGGTCGACCAGGTGCGCGAGGTGGTCGGATGACCGCCCTGGTGTCGCCGGAGGACGTCCCGGAGTGGATGGGCGGGTTGGTCAAGGCCACCGCCGAGATCGACCACCGGGCGTTCACCCGGATCTCCCCGCCGCCCGCGGGCACGGGCCGCGAGGCCGCCGTGCTGATGCTGTTCGGCGAGGGCGCGGACGGGCCGGACGTGCTGCTGCTGCGCCGTGCCGACACCCTCGGCTCCCACCCCGGGCAGGTCGCGTTCCCGGGCGGCGCGGCCGACCCGACCGACGACGGGCCGGTGGACACGGCGCTGCGCGAGGCGTTCGAGGAGACCGGGGTGCTGCGCGAGGGCGTGCGGCCGGTGGCGACCCTGCCGAAGCTGCACGTGCCGGTGTCCGGGTTCGTGGTCACGCCGGTGCTGGCGCACTGGGACGAGCCGTCGCCGGTCGCCCCGGTGGACCCGGCGGAGACCGCGGCCGTGGCGCGGGTGCCGATCGCGCACCTCGCCGACCCGGCGAACCGGTTCCGGGTGACCCACTCGTCGGGGTACGTCGGTCCGGCGTTCTCCGCGCCGGGCATGTTGGTGTGGGGTTTCACGGCGGGCCTGCTCAACGGCCTGCTCGCGCTGGGTGGCTGGGAAAGGCCGTGGGATGCCACCGACGTGCGCGACCTTGAGCTAGCGTTGCGCGCTACGTGACGGAGGGTTGGGCGGCGTGAACTGGGTGGACCTGCTGGTGTTGGCGCTGGCCGCCTTCGCGGCGGTCTCGGGCGCGCGCCAGGGCATGGTCGTGGCGCTGCCCGCGTTCGTCGGCGTCCTGGTCGGCCTGGTGCTGGGCACGCAGCTCGCGCCGCTGGTGGTGGCGCAGTTCGAGAACGTCGTCACCAAGGTCGTGTTCGCGGTCGGCATCGTGGTGCTGCTGGTCGCGCTGGGCGAGACGCTCGGCGTGTACGTCGGCCGGATGCTCAAGGCCCGGGTGAACTCCAGCCCGCTGCGCGGCGCGGACAACGCGCTGGGCGCGATCGTGCAGGGCGCGGTGGTGTTCGTGGTCGCGTGGATGATCGCGCTGCCGCTGACCATGGTCGCCGGGCTGCCGTCGCTGGCCAAGGCGCTCAACCAGTCGGTGATCCTGTCCACGGTCGACGACACCATGCCGCAGGCCGCCCGCACCCTGTCCGAGGACCTGCGCAACCTGTTCGACGTGTCGGGCTTCCCGGCCGCGATGAACCCGTTCGACCGGACCCCGCTGGCCGAGGTCGGCCCGCCGGACCCGGCGCTGGCGGCCAACCCGGTCGTGCAGCGGCTGCGCCCGTCGGTGCTGAAGGTCCGCGGTCGCGCGCCGTCGTGCTCGCGGGCGCTGGAGGGCACCGGGTTCGTGATCTCGCCCGAGCGGGTCATGACGAACGCGCACGTCGTCGCGGGCACCACCGAGGTGACGGTGGAGGTCGGGCGCGGCCAGTTCGACGCGACCGTGGTGCACTACGACGCCCAGACCGACATCGCGATCCTCGCCGTGCCGGACCTGGAGGCCGCGCCGCTGCAGTTCCGCACCGACGAGATCAAGCAGGGCGAGGACGGGATAGTCCTGGGCTACCCGCTGGACGGCCCGTACACGGCGTCCGAGGCGCGGGTGCGCGAGCGGATCAAGATGCTGCGCGGACCGGACATCTACGACGCCACCACCGTGACGCGGGACGTCTACACGGTCCGGGCGAAGGTCCGCAGCGGCAACTCCGGCGGACCGCTGGTCGACCCGCAGGGCCGGGTCATCGGCGTCGTGTTCGGCGCGGCGGTGGACGACCAGGAGACCGGTTTCGTCCTCACCGCGCAGGAAGTCGCGGACGAGGTGGCCAAGGCCCCGACCATGGTCCGTCGCGCTTCCACCCAAACCTGCGCGTCTTGACCACAGGATCTCCACAGGTGAGTGCTTGCCTGGGCGCATGGACGCCATCGGGTACATGGACCGGGCCGCCGCGTTGGACGACGCCCGCGCCTACAAGCTGAGGTTGCTCGACGCACTCGACGTGCACCGCCGCCACACCGTCCTGGACGTGGGCTGCGGCCCCGGCACCGACCTGCTCGACCTGGCGGCGACCGGCGCGGAGTGGGTGATCGGGATCGACGCCGACCCGTTGATGGTCGCCGAGGCGCGGCGTCGCACGGAGGAGTACCCGGCCGTCGCCGTGCACCCCGGGGACGCGCGCAGGATGCCCGTGGCGGACAAGATGGTCGACCGGGCGCGGGTGGACCGGGTGCTGCACTACGTGCCCGACCCGGAGAACGTGTTCGCCGAGCTGCGCCGGGTGGTGAAGGACGACGGTGTCGTGGTGGTGGCGCAGCCCGACTGGGACACGATCACCGTGGACCCCGGCGACGTGCGCACCAACCGGAAGGTCCGGGAGTTCGTGTGCGACCACGTGGTCACCAACGCGACCGTGGGTCGGCGGGTCGTGCGGCTCGCGGAGGACGCCGGGTTCACCGTGGACCTGCGGATCACCACCCCGGTGCTGCGGGACTTCGCGACCGCCGACGACATCCTCGGGCTGAGCCGCAACGCGGAACGGGCCGTGCGCGCCGGTCAGCTCGACGCCGACGAGGCCGCCGAGTGGCTGCACGACCTCCAGCGAGAGCGGTTCTTGGCCGCTTTCATGCTGTTCACTGCTGTACTGCGGCCAGGAACCCGCTGATCAGCCCGTTGGTCGTGTTCGGCGCTTCCTGGTGCGGGAAGTGGCCGACCTCGGCCAGCCCGCGGAACTGCGAGCCCGCCCCGATCCAGCGGCCCGAGTCGGCCGCCGTGGACTCCAGCATCACCGGGTCCAGCGCGCCGTGGACCTGTAGCACCGGCACGTCCAGCCGCCGGTCGACCGCCTCGGCGAAGCGCCGCCCGTCGCCGCGCAACTGGGAGCGCACCGCCCACCGGAAGTACTCCATCGCGGAGTGCGCGACGCCGGGGACCAGCACCGCCTCCCGGTTGCGCCGCACCACCTCGTCGAACTCCGGCGACACCGTCCACTTCGGACCGGCCCACGCCGTGAGCAGCCGGGCGACCGCCGCGCCGCCGTCGGCGGTCAGCCACCGCTCCGGGTACACGGGGAGCTGGAACCGGAAGACGTGCCCGCTGGCCCGGCCCTGCCCGCGCGGGTGCCGGCGGATCGCGTGGCGCAGCGCGAGCGGGTGCGGCGCGGAGATCGTGGTGATCGAGTCGACCAGCCGCTGGTGCATGGCCGCGACCGTCCACGCGAGCATGCCGCCCCACGCGTGCCCGACGAGGTGCGCGCGGGCCGCGCCGAGCGCTTTGACCAGGCCCGCGATGTCGCCGGCGAGGGTGAACCCGTCGTAGCCGCGCGGCGGTTTGTCCGAGTCGCCGTAGCCGCGCAGGTCCACCGCGACCGCGCGGTACCCGGCCTCGGCCAGCGCCACGAGCTGGTGCCGCCAGGTCCACCAGAACTCCGGGAACCCGTGCAGCAGCAGGACGAGCGGGCCGTCGCCCAGTTCGGCCACGTGCAGGCGGATGCCGTTGGCGGACACGTCCCGGTGGACCCAGGGTCCGGCGACCCGGGCGGTGGACGGGTCCGGCGGCAACCGCACGGCGCGGCTCAGGACCCGTCGCCGCGGTGGCGCAGGGCCGCGACGGTGTCCTTGGCCGACGCGATGGTCCGCTTCGGCGCCCTGATCCTGCGCACCTTGCGGTACCCCAGGAACCCGAACGCGCCCGCGGTGAGGAGCATGACGCCGAACGTGATCAGGAACGACCAGCCCAGCCCCAGCCCGAACAGGTCGTTCAGGCCGAAGCCCAGCGCCATGAACAGGAAGAACATGGCGAACGCCAGCACGGTGAGCGCCAGGACGAAGAAGACGCTGCCCTTGAGGCCCTTCTTCACCTCGCCCGCGATCTCCGACTTGGCCAGCTCGACCTCGGCCCTGACCAACGTGGACAGGTGCGCCGTGGCGTCGCGGACCAACCCGCCGATGGACGTCTCCTCCGCGATCTTCGCCGCGCTCTCCGCGGTCAACGGGATCGACGGAACAGGTGGCAGCCCGCTGCCGTTGGTGTTCTCCCGAGCGCTGGTCACGAAGCTCATCGTGCCATGCACGCCTTCAGCCGGCCGCTCGACCCGCGAGCGCGCGACGCCGGAGGCGGCGCAATCCAACACAGCCTCACACTTCTTCGTCCAAGCGCTGGTGGACCCGACTGCGCCGGATCAACAAGATCGCCGCCAGCAGCGAAGCCGCCATGGACGCCAACAGCACCGCGGCTTTCCCCTGTTCGGCGGCCTGACCGTCCAGAGCGAGGTCGGCGATCAGCAGGCTCACCGTGAACCCCACGCCGCCGAGCATCGCCACCGCCGTGATGTCCCGCCACCCCGCACCGCTCGGCCACACCGCCGCCTTGAACAGCACGGCCAGCGCGGACGCCCCGACGATGCCGACGAGTTTGCCCACCACCAGCCCCAGCATCACGCCCAGCGCCAGCTTGTCGGAGAACAGCGAGCCCAACGCCTCCCCGTTCACCGGCACCCCCGCCGCGAACAGCGCGAACACCGGCACCGCCACCCCGGCCGACCACGGCTGCAACCGGTGCTCCAACCGCAGCGCCGGCGCTTCGTGCTCGTAGTGGTCCTTGCGCACGCGCGTCAGCAGCGCGAGCGCCACGCCCGCGATGGTCGCGTGGATGCCCGCCTCGTGCACCGCGACCCACGTCCCGACGGCGAGCGGCACGTACAAGAACGGCGAGGTGACCCGTTTGTGCTGCAAGAAGGCGTACAACCCCAGCAACGCGACCGCCACCAGCGCCGCCACCAGGTTGAACGACGCCGTGAACAGGACGGCGATGAGGACGATCGCGCCCAGGTCGTCCACCACGGCCAGGCTCAGCAGGAACACCCGCAGGCCGCTCGGCAGCCCGGACCCGGTGATCGCCAGCACGCCCAGCGCGAACGCGATGTCCGTGGCCACCGGGATCGCCCACGCCCGCTCGATGCCCGGCTCGCCCCACCCGACCCCGATCGCGACCACCGCGGGCACGACCATGCCGCCCACCGCCGCCACCACGGGCAGGATCGCGGCCTTGAGGTTGTTCAGCTCGCCGATCACCAGCTCGCGCTTGAGCTCCAGCCCCGCGACGAAGAAGAAGATCGCCAGCAGGCCGTCCTTGGCCCAGTCGCCGACGCTCAGGCTCAAGTGGAGCGACTCGGGTCCGATGTGGAAGTCGCGCACCGCCTCGTACGCCGGGCTGAACGGCGAGTTCGCCCACAGCAGCGCGACGGCGGTCGCGGCGAGCAGGATCAGGCCGCCGACGGTCTCGGTGCGCAGGTAGCGGGCGAACTCGGCGACGACTTGGCGCTTGCGGTTCATGGGGCGGGCTCCGGGGCAGATCGGCTACAGGACATCCTCGTGCCGACCAGACTTCCCGGCTCACCAGTACGGGACCTTAACACGATCGTGGGCCCCGCCAACGGTGTTGGATCGCGCCGCCTCCGGCGTCGCGGCGAGGCCGCCTGTGGAGTCGGCTCGTCGCGCCGCCTTTCCCGCCGATCGAAGAACGTGATCGTCGGGAAAGGCGACACGACAAGCCGACGCGGCCCCGCTGGTCAGTCCTCCGAGGCGCCCGACTTCAGGCTGCTGGAGATGAGGTCCATCACCGAGGAGTCGGCCAGCGTCGTGACGTCGCCGATCGCCCGGTTCTCCGCCACGTCGCGCAGCAGGCGGCGCATGATCTTGCCGGACCGGGTCTTGGGCAGCTCCGGCACGACCATGATCTGCCGCGGCTTCGCGATCGGGCCGATCTCCTTGGCCACGTGGTCGCGCAGCGCCTTGATCGCCTCCGCGCCGGACGCCTCGTCCGCCACGCCGCCGCGCAGCATGACGAACGCGACGATGCCCTGGCCGGTGGTCGGGTCGGTCGCGCCGACGACCGCCGCCTCGGCCACGGTCGGGTGCGAGACCAGCGCGGACTCGACCTCGGTGGTGGAGATGCGGTGCCCGGACACGTTCATCACGTCGTCCACGCGGCCCAGCAGCCAGATGTCGCCGTCGTTGTCGTACTTCGCGCCGTCGCCCGCGAAGTAGAAGCCCTGCTCGCCGAACCGCGACCAGTAGGTGTCGCGGTAGCGCTCCTCGTCGCCCCAGATGCCGCGCAGCATCGACGGCCACGGCTCGTCCAGCACCAGGTAGCCGCCACCGCCGTGCGGGACCTCGTTGCCCTGGTCGTCCACGACCTTCGCGCCGATGCCGGGCAGCGGGCGCTGCGCCGAACCGGGCTTGGTGGAGGTCGCGCCGGGCAGCGGCGAGATCATGATCGCGCCGGTCTCGGTCTGCCACCAGGTGTCCACGATGGGCGTCTGACCCGCGCCGATGGTCTCGCGGTACCAGATCCACGCCTCGGGGTTGATCGGCTCGCCGACGCTGCCCAGCACGCGCAGCGACGACAGGTCGTACTTGGCGGGGATGTCCGCGCCCCACTTCATGAACGTGCGGATCAGCGTCGGCGCGGTGTAGTAGATGGAGACGCCGTACTTCTGCACGATCTCCCAGTGCCGGCCCTCGTGCGGGGTGTTCGGCGTGCCCTCGTAGACGACCTGCGTGACGCGGTTGGACAGCGGGCCGTAGACGATGTAGCTGTGGCCGGTGACCCAGCCGATGTCGGCGGTGCACCAGTAGACGTCGGTGTCCGGCTTGAGGTCGAACACGTAGTGGTGCGTGTAGGACGCCTGGGTCAGGTAGCCGCCGGACGTGTGCAGGATGCCCTTGGGGCGGCCCGTGGTCCCCGAGGTGTAGAGGATGAACAGCGGGTGCTCGGAGTCGAACGCCTCCGGCGTGTGCTGGTCGGACTGCCGCTCGACCAGGTCGTGCCACCAGACGTCGCGGCCCTCGGTCCACTCGACGTCGGTGTTCGTGCGCTTGACCACCAGGACGTGCTCGACGCTCGCGGCGTTGGCGACGGCCTCGTCCACGGCGGGCTTGAGCGCGGCCGGGTTGCCGCGGCGGTACTGGCCGTCGGTCGTGATCACCAGCTTGGCCTGCGAGTCCTCGATGCGGGTGCGCAGCGCCTCGGCGGAGAAGCCGCCGAACACGACGCTGTGCAGCGCGCCCAGGCGGGCGCAGGCGAGCATCGAGAAGATCGCCTCGGGGATCATCGGCATGTAGATGGCGACCCGGTCCTCGGCGCCCACGCCCAGCTCGGTCAGCGCGTTGGCCGCCTTGGACACCTCGCGCTGCAGCTCGGCGTAGGTGATGGCGCGGCTGTCGCCGGGCTCGCCCTCCCAGTGGATGGCGACCTGGTCGCCGTGGCCGGACTCGACGTGGCGGTCCACGCAGTTGTAGGCCACGTTGAGCTTGCCGCCCACGAACCACTTGGCGAACGGGGCGTTCGACCAGTCCAGGACCTGCGTCCACCCGGTGTCCCAGGTCAGCCGCTCCGCCTGCTTCGCCCAGAACGCCTCGCGGTCGGCCTTCGCCTCCTCGTACAGCTCGGCGGTGGCGTTCGCCTGCGCGGCGAACTCCGGGCTGGGCGGGAACGTCCGGTTCTCCGTGAGCAGGTTGTCCAGGGCGGGTCCCTGGGCTTGCGGCTGGGTCATGGTGGGCGGACCTCCTGAATCCGAGGGGTGCGCACTGAAAGGTAGTGCGATTCAGCTCACTGCGCACCCAAAAGGTTCAGACCAATTTCGGCGGGTTCGAAACGTGTTGGCAACTGTGTAACCCGCGTTCGGCCCGCTGACCACGGTGGATCCGCCGAACGACACATGCCTTGCGACCAGCGGCACCACCCGTGACCCGCGTCACGCGCTGAGGCGGGCCTTCGCGGCCGGCCACTCGGCGGCCGTCATCGAGAAGACGACCGTGTCGCGCAGGGTGCCGTCCGGGCGGACGCGGTGCACCCGCAGCACGCCCTCGCGGGTCGCGCCGAGCCGTTCGATGGCCCGCTGCGACCGCTCGTTGCGGGCGTCGGTGTGCCAGCCGACGCGGTGCGCGCCCAGGACCTCGAACGCCCTGGTCAGCAGGAGCAGCTTGGCGTTGCGGTTGAGGGCGGTGCGCTGCCAGCGGGTGCCGATCCACGTGTGGCCGATGTAGAGGCCGCGGTGCTTGGGGTCGATCTCGTAGTACGAGGTCGTGCCCGCGACCTCCTCGGTCGCGGGGTCGATCTGCGCCCACGCGCGCCGGGCGGGGTCGTTGATCGCGGCGGCGACCATGTCCCGCGCCTCCCGGAGCGTCCCCGGTTGGCGGACGCTGAGCCAGCGCCAGACCTCCGGGTCCTCGCCCGCTTCCAGCAGGCCCTCGGCGTGGTGGAGGCCGAGCGGTTCGAGGCGGACGTGGGCCCCGGTGAGCGTGGGGCGGTCGTACCAGGTCATGCCTCGGACGTTAAGCGCCTCAGTGGCTATTCGCGATGGCCAATTCTCGGCATTTTCAGATAGCCACTTACCGGCGGGTAGTGTTCTGCGGCGTGACCGATCCGCTCGCCCCGCTGCTGGACCTGCCCGGCGTGCCCGAGGCCGTCCAGACCGCCCGTGACGCCGTGTTCCAGGTGCACCGCCACCGGGTGAACCTGCGCGGCTGGGCCACCACCGCCGCCGAGGCCTCCGTCCGCGCCGCCCGCGCCTCGGCCGCGCTGGACGGCGGACCCACCGAGATCCCCGCGGACGGGTCGGTGTCCGACCCCGTGCTGGCGGGCGCGCTGCGGGTGGCGGAGTCGCTGGGGACGATCCTGCCGACGTGGCAGCGCGCGCCGTTGCAGGCGTTGGCGAAGCTGCACGTCCTGGCGGGCGCGGACCTGGGCGCCGAGCTGGGCAGGCCGCGGGTCGCGCCCGGCATCTCCGAGCGGCTGGACCTGCTGGCGTCGCTGGTGACGGGCGGGACGTCCGTGCCGGGGCCGCTGGTGGTGGCGGTGGTGCACGGCGAGCTGATGGCGTTGTCGCCGTTCCCGACGGCCAACGGCGTGGTCGCGCGGGCGGCCTCGCGGCTGACCTCGATCGCGACCGGCCTGGACCCCAAGTCGCTGGGCGTGCCGGAGGTCTATTGCCTGCGCCGGCAGAACGAGTACGCGGCGGCCCTGCACGGGTTCTCCACGGGCGAGCCCGAAGGCGTCGCGAAGTGGATCACGTTCTGGTGCTCGGCGGTCGAAGCCGGCGTCCGCGAGGCCAGGAGCATCGCGGACGCCGCGGCCTCTTAAAGGAGTTCCTTGAGGGTCGTTGCCGCGCGGTCGGCGTCCTCGAAGGTGTTGTAGAGCGGGGCGAAGCCGAAGCGGAGCACGTCCGGCGCGCGGAAGTCGCCGATGATGTTCCGCTCGATCAGCGCGTCCATCAGCGCGCCCGCCCTCGGGTGGCGCAGCGACACCTGGTGGCCGCGCCACTCGTCGGACGGCGTCAGGACCCCGATGCCCGGCAGGTCGCGGACCAGGTCCATGAAGTGCGCGGTCAGGGCCAGGCCCTTGGCCCGGACGTCCTTGAGGTCGACGTGGTCCCAGACGTCCAGCGCCGCGTCGAGGGCCAGCATCGACAGGATGTCCGGCGTCCCGACCCGGGCGCGGGACACGCCGGGGTCCGGGGTGTAGTCGGGCTGCATCGCGAACGGCACCTGGTGGCCCGTCCACCCGGTCAGCGGCTGGTGGAAGCCCTGGTGCGCCCTGGTCGGCACGTAGATGAACGCGGGCGAGCCGGGGCCGCCGTTGAGGAACTTGTACGTGCAGCCCACCGCGAGGTCGACGCCCAGCGCGTCCAGCTCGATCGGCAGCACGCCGGCGCTGTGGCAGAGGTCCCAGACGACCTTCGCGCCCACCGCGTGCGCCTGCTCGGTCAACGCGGCCATGTCGTGCAGCCGGCCGGTCCGGTAGTCGACGTGATTGAGCAGCACGGCCGCCGTGGTGTCGCGCAGGTCCAGGCGGTCGGGGTCGGCGGGGCGCAGGGCCAAGCCGGTCAGCTCCGCCACGGACTGAGCGATGTAGCCGTCGGTGGGGAAGGTGCCCGCGTCCACGACGATCTCGGACCGGTCCGTGCTGCGGACCGCCGCCATCAGGGCCTTGAACAGGTTGACGCTGGTCGAGTCGCACACGACGACCTGCCCGGCCGCCGCGCCGACCAGCCGCCCGATGCGGTTGCCGACCCGTTCGGGAGCCTCCCACCAGCCTTCCGACCAGCTGCGGATGAGCCGCGAGCCCCACTGGTGCTTGACGACCTCCTGGACGCGCTCGGCGACGTTCTTGGGTGGTGCGCCGAGCGAGTTGCCGTCGAGGTAGACGACGTCGTCGTCCAGGTCGAACAGGTCGCGCACATGCGCCAAGGGGTCTCGGTTCACACGTAGCTCCTCGCGGTCCACAGTTCCGGGAAGATGGAGCGTTGCGTGCGCTTCTCCAGCCACGCAACCCCCGCCGAGCCGCCGGTGCCGACCTTCGAGCCCATCGAGCGCCGGGTGGCGAGCAGGTGGTCGTAGCGCCAGCGCGCGAACTCCTCGGCGATGTCGGTCAGCGCCTCGCCGAGCTCCAGGAGGTCCCGGGACCCGGACCGGTAGACCTCGGTCCAGACGCGCTCGACGTCGGCGTTGGGCTGGTAGGGCTCGCTGAAGTCGCGGTCCAGCACCTCGGCGGGGATGTCCAGGCCCTGCCGGCGCAGGGCGGCGAGGACGTCGTCGTACAGGCTCGGCTCGGCCAGCAACGCCTCCAACGCGTCGTGCTGGGCGGGCACCGCGCGGTGCGGCACGAGCATCGACCGGGACTTCTCGCCGAGCAGGAACTCGACCTCGCGGTAGCGGCCGGACTGGAAGCCCGAGCCTTCGCCGAGCGCGTCCCGGAAGGCGTTGAACTCGCCGGGCGTCATGCGCGCGATGGGCCGCCACGCGGCGTTGAGCGCCTGCATGTGCAGGTCACTGCGGTGCAGGGTCCGCACGGCGGCCCGCAGGTCGTCGGCCCGCAGCTCCTTCTGCGCTTGCCTCCACTCGAAGCAGAGCAGGCCGAAGTACAGCTCCATGACCTGGGTGATCACCAGGAACGACATCTCACGCGGGTCCTTGGACCACTGCTGCTGGAGCGAGTGCAGCACGGAGGCGTGCACGTAGTCCTCGTAGGGCGTCGTGCCGCCGAAGTCCAGTTTGGGTGCGACCGGGCAGTCCATGCGCACCATGATGTATGCGCGGACGGGTGATCTGAATGGCCACTGACCAGGTGTTCTGGGCATATGTCTCGTGGTCGCAAACGCTTCGGCGGTTTAGGTTTACGAACGTGAGCATCGACCTGGACGGCGTCGACTGGGCCCTGCTGGAGGCCCTCCAAGAGGACGCCAGGCTGTCGTACAACGAGCTGGCCCGCCGCGTGCACGTGTCGCCGCCGACGGTCGCCCAACGCGTGCGAAGGCTGGAAAACGCCGGCGTCATCACCGGCTACCGCGCGACCGTGGACCCGACGGCGGTGGGACGGACGGTCGTGGCCCTGGTCCGCATGAAGTGCTACGGCCCGAGGTGCATCACGGTCCACCCGGAGTTGCTGGACGACTGCCCGGAGGTGGTCGAGGTGGTGCGACTGACCGGGGACATCTGCTCGGTGGTGAAGGTCGTGACGACGTCGATCACCGAGCTGGAACGCCTACTGGTCCGCCTGTCCGGCTACGGCGAAACCTCCTCGGCGATGGTCCTGTCCACCCCCATCCCGTGGCGCCCCATCACCGCCTGACCCCACACCACCAACCACCGCTCACACACCATCCGCCGCCCGCGCCGGCCCTGTCCGCCCGCGCTGCCTGCTCGCTTCCCGCCCGCCGCCCGCCGTTCGCGCTGCCCGCCACTCCTGCCGTTCGCGCTGCCCGCCACCCCCGCCTCGGCCGCTGCTCGCGCGTTCGCCGGCCGATCTTGTCGGTGGTCCGTGGGACAATGGAAGCGGGGGCCGGAGGCCGCGGCTCAGCGCGCGGTGAGCGAGGTCAGGGCCTGCCGGACGTAACCCTGCGCCTTCTCCAAGGCCTCGGCGGCCTGGGCGATCGGCACCCCCGACAGCAGGTGCACCAGCGCCACCTTCAGGTCGCCGCCCGCGTCCGCCAGCGCCGTCGTGCACTCGTTCTCCGCCAGCCCGGTCGCCTCGCGCAGGATGCGGACCGTCCGCCCGCGCAGCTTCGCGTTGGTCGCCCGCATCGACACCATCAGGTTCGAGTACGTGCGCCCCAGCCGGACCATCACCGCCGTCGAGAACGACGTGAGCACCAGCTTCTGCGACGTGCCCGCCTTCATCCGCGTCGACCCGGCGATCGCCTCCGGACCGGTGTCCACGGTGATCAGCACGTCCACGTCCACCCGCGGCGCGCTCGGGTTGTTCGAGACCAGGACCGTGCGCGCGCCCAGCGTGCGCGCCTCGTTCAGCGCGGCCACCACGAACGGGGTCCGGCCCGAGGCGGTCACGCCCAGCACGACATCGCCGGCGACCGCGTGCCGACGGATCTGCGCCGCGCCGCCCGCGGCCTCGTCCTCGACGTCCTCCACGGCCTTGACCAGCGCTTCCGGTCCGCCCGCGTGGTGGGCGACGAACCAGTCCGGCGGCGCGTTGAACGTCGGCACGATCTCGGCCGCGTCCAGTGTCGCCAACCGGCCGGAAGTGCCGGCGCCCACGTAGTGCACGCGGTGGCCGGAGCGCAGCGCGTTCACCGCCAGGTCGGCGGCCTGGGCCAGCTCCGGCAGCACTGCCTCGACCGCGTCGGGCACCCGGTGGTCCTCGGCGTTGATCAGCCGCAGCACGTCCAGCGTCGAGAGCCGGTCGATGTCCAGCGTCCCCGGGTTGCGGGCCTCCGTCGGCGACTCGACCCGGACCGCGACCCCCTGCCGGGGCGGCGTCATTTACCGGTCTCCCGCCGGCGCCTGCCGTCCGGTCGGGCGCCGAGGCGGTGCCCCGACACCGCGTCGTAGGTCGCCTCCAACGCGGTCTTGGCGGTGTCCACGTGCTTCTGGGCGACGCCGATGAACAGGCAGTCGATGACCGTGAGCTGCGCGATCCGGCTGGCCATCGCGCCCGAGCGGAACGTGGTCTCGCGGGCGGCGGTGGTCAGGACGTGGTCGGCGACCTCGCTGATCGGCGAGCGCGGGAAGTTCGTCAGCGCCACCGTCGTCGCGCCGTGCTCCTTGGCCACCCGCAGCGCCTCGACGGTCTCCGCGGTGGACCCGGTGTGCGAGATGCCGACCGCGACGTCGTCGGGGCTCAGCACCGCCGCCGAGGTGAGCGCGATGTGGGTGTCGTTCCACGCGAAGCACGTGCGGCCGATGCGGTGCAGCTTCTGCTGCAAGTCGAACGCGACGAACGCGCTGGCCCCGAACCCGTAGACGTCCACCCGGCGCGCGCCGGCGACCGCCTCGACGACCGCCTGGAGGGTCTCGACGTTGAGCTGCTCGGCGGTCTCCTCGACCGCGCGGGCGTCGGCGAACGCGACCTTGCCGACGACCTGGCGCAGGTCGTCGCCGGGGCCGATGTCGCCGCCGAGGTCCCGGTCGGTGCGGGCGGCGGTGCGCGCGGTGTCGGCGGCCAGCGCGATGCGCAGCTCCGGGTAACCGCCCACGCCGATGGCCTTGCAGAAGCGGGTCACCGTGGTCTCGCTGGTGCCCGCCGCCTCGGCGACCTCGGTGATGCTGCGGTGGGCGACGGTGGCCGGGTTGTCCAGCACGACCTTCGCCACCCGCTGCTCCGCGCGGGCGAGGCCGGGGAGCAGTGACCGGATCCGGACGAGGGGACTGGCGTCGGTGCTTTCGGTGGACACGTGGGAAACTTACTAACCGTCCAACGGAAAATCAACGGAGGGTGGCATTCCGTCACCCCAACCGTGACGGAATGCCACCCGGTGGACGTCGCGATTGCGCCGAAAGCCCACTAGCGGTTGGCCGAACGCCACCCGTCCGCGCGCAGCCCGTCCCGTTCCCCGTCCACCAGCAATCCGTGGTCGTCCGTGATCCGGACGGCGTCGACGTACGCGCCGCGCCCGCCGTAGCCCGCGCCGCGCACGTAACGCCACCGGTAGAGCTTGGCCGGTTCCGTTTCGAGTTCCACGCGTTGCCAGCGGCGGTCGCCGTACCCCGTCAGTGTCTTCAAGTCGCTCCAGGTGGACCCGTCGTTACTGGACTCAAGGACGACCTTGTCCGCGGGGTCCAAGTCGACAAAGGCACTGAACGACACGGTGTGCCGGCCGCCGGATGTCCGGAGGTCCGGTGTCGTGAGCGTGCCGCCGGCCGTGGTGGGTGTCCAGCTCGTCGGGCCGCGCCGCGGTCGGACGGCCAGCGCCTGGGCCAAGCCGTTGGCGACGGCCCGGCGGGCGGGGTTGATCGAGCCCCACGTCCGGGTCGGGTGGACGCGGTTGGTCAGCAGGACCGCGATCGAGTTCGACAGCGGGTCCAGCACCAGGCTGGTGCCGGTGAACCCGGTGTGGCCGGCTGTCTTCGGCGAGGTCAGCGCGCCCATGTACCAGCGCTGGTCCAGCTCGAAGCCCAGGCCGTGCGCGTTGCCCGGGAAGCCCTGGTTGAAGTCGGTGAGCATCAGCCGGACCGTGTCGGGTTCGAGGATGCGCGCGTGCCCGTACCGGCCGCCGTTGAGGATCGCCTGGCCGAGTGTCGCCAGGTCGCGAGCGGTGGAGAAGACGCCCGCGTGCCCCGCGACACCGCCGAGCGACCACGCGTTCTCGTCGTGCACCACGCCCCGCACCAGCCCGCGGCCGGTCTGGAACTCGGTGGCGGCGATCCGGTCGAGCTTCGCCGCCGGCGGGTTGTAGCCGGTGTCGTCGAGCTGAAGCGGACCGGTGATGCCCTCGCGCACGAGGACGTCGAGCTTCTTGCCGCTCAACCGTTCGCCGAGCACGCCGAGGGTGATCAGGTTCAGGTCGGAGTACGTGTAGACGGTGCCCGGCTTGTTCTTAGGGGCCACGTCCATCACGGCCTTGATGCGGGACGCGACGTCCGGGTACCGCGACCACAGCGGCAGCCACGGCTCCAGGCCGGAGGTGTGGGTGAGCAGCTGGCGGACCGTGATGACGTCCTTGCCGTTGACCCCGAACTCCGGCAGGTAGCGGGCCACCGGCGCGTCGAGGTCCAGCAGACCGCGCTCCTGGAGCTGCATGACCACGATCGACGTGAACAGCTTCGAGATCGAGGCGAGGTCGAAGATCGTGTCCGGGGTCATCGGGACGCGGTCCGCCTCGGGCAGCTCCGTGCCCGTCGCGTCGGCGTACCGGACCGCCCACCCGGCGGTCTCGTGGGTCGCCACCACGCCGTCGTGCACCAGCAGGGTCACCGCGCCGGAGAACAGCGGGTGCCCGCTCGCGTCCGGCACGGTGTACTGCCGCACCTGGTCCAGGGCGGTGCCGATGGCGGCCGGGTCGAGTCCCACACGCTCCGGTGTACCCGAACGCAGCACGTCGTTCGCCCACCCGCGCCGGGGCAGGTCGAACCGGCCGGCCAGGCCCTGCGCCTCGACCTGGTCGTCGGTGGGCGCGGCGGGCTCGGCGGGTTCGGCGTGGGCGGGTGTCGCGGCGGTGACGGCGAGTGCCGCGGCCAGCAGGGTCGTCAGCAGGGTGCGCATCGTCGGTCCCCTCACCGGTAGTGGAGGTACTGGTGGCGGAGGCGGGTGAAGGCGGCCAGCTCGTCGGACCACGCGCCTACCACCTCGTCGGCGCCCGCGCCCGCGTCGACCATGCGGCGCAGGCGGTCCGAGCCGGTGAGCTTGTCGATCCAGAAGTCCGGCCGCCACGCGAACACCTGCGGGTACCGGGCCCGCGCGGTGACGATCATGGCGACCGCCGCCCGGATCGCGTCGAACTCCCGCGGCGACGTCACGTGCAGCGCCACCCCGCCGCACGCCTTGCCCACGAACTTGTTGAACGTGGGCGTGAAGTGCGCCTCCCGGAACCGCACCCCGGGCAGACCGAGCGCGTTGAGGTCCTCCGCCCACCGCCAGTCGATGCCGGGCGCGCCCACCGTCTCGAACGGGCGGGTGGTGCCGCGCCCCTCGGACAGCACCGTCCCCTCGAACAGGCACGTGCCGGGGTAGACCAGCGCGGTGTCGCGGGTCGGCATGTTCGGGCTCGGCGGCACCCACGGCAACCCCGTGTCCAGCGAGTCCCGCTTCCACCCCTTCACCCATACGGTCCGCAGGGCGACCTTCCCGCCCTCGGCCGGCAGGAACTCGCCGTTGAACAGCGCGGCCAGCTCGCCCACGGTCATCCCGTGCTGCTGCACGATCGGTTTCCTGCCCACGCCCGTCGCGTACGCCGGGTCCAGCTGCGGCCCGCGCGCCCACCCGCCGACCGGGTTCGGCCGGTCCAGCACCAGGAACTCCGCGCCGGTCGCCGCCGCGGCCTGCATCGCCGTGTACATCGTCCAGATGTAGGTGTAGAACCGCGCGCCCACGTCGGCGATGTCGAACACCACCGTGTCGACGCCCGCCTTGGCGAACATCCCCGCGAGCTTGCCGGCCCCCGCGCCGTACGCGTCGTACACCGGCACACCCGTGCGCGGGTCCAGGAAGTCGCCCTCCGACCCGCCGGCCTGAGCGGTGCCGCGGAACCCGTGCTCCGGGCCGAACGCGGCGGCCGGCCGGTGCCCGGCGGCGACCATCGAGTCCACGATGTGGGTCTGGTCCAGCAGGACGCCGGTCGGGTTGGTGACCACGCCGACCTTCCGGCCGGCGAGGACCCGCCACCCGTCCTCGGCCGCGAGTTCCGCGCCGGTGGTGAGCTTCCGGTCCGCGTGCGCGGGCGCGGAGGTGGCCAGCACGGGGACGGCCAGCGCGCCCCCGATCAGCAGTTGTCTGCGTCGCATCGCCCTCACCAGCTCAATCCGTGGCCGAACGGGTACGGGGTCGGGCCGGGGACGGCCACCGGCAGCGTGCCCGCGGGCCGCACCTCGCCGGTGATCACGCGCACCAGCGCCGCCATCGACACCGCGCTGTAGGAGTAGGTGGCCAGCCAGTTCGGCGCAGCCGTGTGGGCCACGTCGTACGGGTTCTGCACGGCCACCGCCACCACGGTCTTGCCGGTGGCCAGCAACCTGGTCAACAGGGCTTGCTGCGCGGGCTGCCGGGACAGGGCGTTGGTCAGCACCACCACGAGGTCGGCGCTGCCCGCGGCCTGCACGGCGGCGGCGATCTGGGCCTCGGTGGGCGCGCCGCCGGTGGGCAGGGCGGTGCCGCCGAGCAGGCCCGCGAGGGTGCGGGTGGTGGTCTCGCCCCAGCCCGTGACCAGCGCGGAGGTCGGCTTGGCGGCCAGCGGCAGGTCGCGGTTGCGCACCGCGGTGACGGTGCGTTCGGTGATCGCCTGCGCGGCGGCGAGGTGCTCCGGTGTGCCGACGGCGGAGTCCACCTCGTCCTCGTCCACGAGCGGGCCGGTGAGCATGCCCCGCAGGAACTTCATGCGCAGGATCCGCAGGACGCTCTGGTCGATGCGCTGCTCGGTCAGCTCACCGCTGCGCACGGCGGCGAGCACGCTCTCCACGGCGACGCCCAGGTTCATCGGCATGAGCAGCTGGTCGACGCCCGCCTTGAGCGCCAGCACCGGGATCTCCGCGTCGGAGTGCAGCTGCCGCACGCCCGCCATCTGCAGCGAGTCGGTGATGATCACGCCGTCGTAGCCCAGCTCGCGGCGCAGGAGGTCGAGCGCGGGCTTGGACAGCGTGGCCGGCTCACCGGACGGGTCGATCCTGGGCACCTTGATGTGCGCGGTCATGATCGAGTCGATGCCCGCCTCGACGGCGGCCTTGAACGGCGGCGCGTCCAGCTGCCGCCACTGCTCGACCGTGCGGTCGACCTTCGGCAGCGTGGTGTGGCTGTCCTCGTCCGTGTCGCCGTGGCCGGGGAAGTGCTTGGCCGTGGCCGCGACGCCGTGCCGGGTCAGGTACCGCTGCTGGTAGCCGCGGACCTGGGCGGCGGTCAGCTCGGCGGCCAGCGCCGGGTCGCCGGAGTAGGAGCGGACGCCGATCACCGGGTTGGCCGGGTTGGAGTTGACGTCGGCGTCGGGCGCGAAGTTCTGGTTGACGCCCATCGCGCGCAGCTCACGCGCTGTGATGGCGGCGGCCCGTTCGGCGTCGGCGGTGCTGCGGCCCGCGCCGAGCGCCATGTTGCCGGGGAACTGGGTGGCCGGCGCGCCGATGCGGGTGACGATGCCCATCTCCTGGTCGGTGGCGATGGCCAGCGGGATGCGGCTCGCGCGCTGGAGGCCGTTGGAGAGGCGGGCGATCTGGCGCGGTGTGTCGATGTTGTCGCGGCTGGAGTTGTTGAAGTAGACGACGCCACCGGGCTGGTACTTCGCCACCACCTCGGCCGGCGTGTCGACGCCGAAGTCCTTCCGGTTGTTCGGGTGCGCCTCGTCGGGTGCCTGCCCGTTCAAGTGGGTGACGAACAGTTGGCCCACCTTCTGCTCCAGGGTCAGCCCGCGCAGCAACGCGCCGACGGACTGGGCCTGGACCGGGTCGGCGGTCGCCGGTGGCACGACGAGGGACGCCGCCGCCAGGGCTGCGGCGGCGAGCGCGAGCGGTCGGAGCACGGTGGCCTCCCCACTTGGCAATCTTTCCACCAACAGGTGGACGCATGCGGAAAGTTACTCACGTCACAGGGACGGGTCAACGGGTTGCGCTGCGTGGCCATCATGCGGAGGGGCACCGACAAAAACCGGCGTCCGGCGACTCACTCTTTCGGGTGTTCCTGGCGCAGAAACAGGCCGTGGCCCCTCCCGGAGGAGAGGCCACGGCCGGCGGCGCGGGCTTTCGAGTTACCAAGCGTGCAACTCGTGTCGTACAACCCTGGCCTCGGCGTCCGGCGTCCCGATACGCAGGCCCTAGACGACAAGCCTCCCGCGGCGTGCTGCGCGTGGGTGCTCGAAGTCCGCGCACGGAGCCCTGTCGGGGTGAACGGTGCTTCTCTTCCGCTCCGTCCCTGGCCGACCCGAGGTCCGCATCTCCTTTGTAATCCTGATGAGCCGCCACATCAAGGGCTCGATGGGGTGCACCGGTCAAGCCACTGAAAGTAGCGGATCTTCTTGTCTGACACCGTTTTCGGCGCGGAAGCCATGGTCGGTACCGCTGACCGGGGCACCCTCGGGTGAATCAGCTCCGCCGACGCCGGCGCAGGCCGTACCAGGCCACGCCCGCGGCCGTCGCCGCACCGAGTCCGATGGCCGTCACCGCGACCGCCGTGCCCGACGGCCGGGGGATGCGGGCGCGCAGCGACACGGGGTCGGAGAAGGTCAGGACCGGCCACCCGCGCTGGGCGGCGACCTTGCGCAGCGCGCGGTCCGGGTTGACCACCGTGGGGTGGCCGACGGCCTCCAGCAGCGGCAGGTCGGTGATCGAGTCCGAGTACGCGTAGCAGCGGGTCAGGTCGTAGTCGTGCTCTTCCGCGAGCTGCTTGGCGGCGACCGCCTTGTTCTCGCCAGCGCAATAGAAATCGACGTCGCCGGAGTAGCGGCCGTCCGACACGACCATCCGGGTGCCCACGCTGTGGGTCGCGCCGATCATCGTGGAGATGGGCGCCACCAGTTCCTCGCCGGACGCGGAGACGACAACCACGTCGTGGCCTTCGGTCTTGTGGTCCGTGATGAGTTGTGTGGCTTCCTTGTAGACCAACGGATCGACGATGTCGTGCAGCGTCTCGTCCACGATCGAGCGAACCTGCTCGACGTCCCAGCCCGCGCACAGGGCGGTGATGTGCGAGCGCATCCGGTCCATCTGGTCGGCGTCGGCGCCGGCCAGCATGAACACGAACTGCGCGTAGGCGCTCTTCAGCACCGCACGCCGGTTGATCAGACCCTCTTGGAAGAAGGGCCGGCTGAACGCCAGCGTGCTCGACTTGGCGATGACCGTCTTGTCCAGGTCGAAGAACGCGGCGACTCGGCTGCCTTCGGTGGCGTGCTCGGTCACCGCACCAGCTTAAGGGCGGGTTCCGCCGGGTGACCGCCGACCATTATTCGTCGTTTTACGAACTTGACGTGGTGCGGTCTACCGAATTTCTCGTGTCCCTCTAACGGAAGACACGCATGACCCTGTCCCGTGGGGATACAGTAGACGGGTCCGGCGCGACCGGACGGGTTCAGTCCGACCCCCCGGGACTGAACCATCGACGACCCCCGTCCCTCCCCCCTGGCGGGGGTCGTCCCATGTCCGGGGTCGGTTTCAAGATCCTTTGCGACATGTCTTCGCCCGGCTTCGGGCCCCCTCTCCGGCTCCGCCCGCGCCCTCTGCCGCGCGCCGCCCAATCCGCAATCGTGCGGCCTCCGAGTTGTCCACAGGCCCTGAGTTGTCCACAGATCGATCAACCGTCGTTGTGGCCTTCCTCACCGGTCGGGAGCGTGGTCCTCGCACGGACCCGCGTGCCGGACCGAGGAGGAGCTGTGAGCCGAGTGGTGGCCCTGGTGGCCGGGACGGACCTGTTGGACGAGGTGTTGCAGGCCGCCGCCGTGGCGGGGTGCGAGGTGGAGCGGGTGGTCGACGTGCCCGCGCTGCGCGGGCACTGGCACACCGCGCCCGCCGTCGTCGTGGACCCGGAGGGCGCGAAAGCGTGCGTGGACGAGGCCTTGCCGCGGCGGCCGGGAGTGCTCCTGGTCGCCACGGGGCCGCCCGACCCGGCCGACTGGCCGTGCGCGGTCGAGCTGGGCGTGGAGCGGGTGATCGACGTGTCCGCGGGGCCGGACGGGTTGCGCACGGCGCTGGCCGACCTGGTGGAGGCGCCGCACGAAGGCGGGCGCGTGCTGGCCGTGCTCGGCGGGTGTGGCGGTGCGGGTGCGTCCGTGCTGGCCACGGCGGTGGGGCAGGCGGTGTTGCTGCGGGGTCGGCGGGCGTTGCTCGTGGACTGCGACCCGTTGGGCGGTGGGCTCGACCTGGCGCTGGGCGCGGAGGCGGAGTCCGGTGTGCGGTGGCCGGAGGTGGAGCTGAGCGGTGGGCGCGTGCCCGCGTCCGCCCTGCGCACAGCCCTGCCCTGGGTCAGCCGCGGCGGCGGCACGCTGTCCTTCTTGTCGTGCTCGCGAAGCGGTCCCGATCCGGCGCCGCAGGCCGTGGCGGCCGTGGTCGAGGCGGGTCGGCGGGCCGGGGAGAGCGTGGTGTGCGACGTGCCGCGGCAGCTCCCGCCCGCGGCGTGCGCCGCGCTCGACCGCGCCGACCTGGCGGTGCTGGTGGTCCCGGCGGAGGTGCGCGCGTGCGCGGCGGCCAGACGGGTCGCCGACCAGGTGGCCGCACGCGGGGTCGGCCTCCACGCGGTGGTCCGCGCACCGGGGCCGGGCGGCATCCGGCCGGTGGAGGTGGCGGAGGCGGTGGGCGTGCCGCTGCTCACGGCCATGCGCGCCGAGCCGCGCCTGCCCGCGGCCCTGGACCACGGGCGGTTCCCGCTGCGGACACGGGGGCCGCTGGCGAAGGCGGCGCGGGAGGTCCTGTCGGCGCTCGACGCGACGGTTCCGTTGCGGCACAGGCACGTTCGCGGGCCTGATCACCGCGCACCGGTCGGGGGTGGGTGATGAGCGACCTCGTGGAGCGCGTCCGGCAGCGGTTGGCCGACGGGCGGGCGGAGTTGTCGTCGGCCGCCGTCGCCGCGGCCGTGCGCGGTGAGGCCGGGGGCGTGGTCGGCGACGAGGACGTGCAGCGGGCGTTGACGGTGCTGCGGCGCGAGTTCGTCGGGGCCGGGGTGCTGGAGCCGTTGCTGCGCGACCCCGGGACCACCGACGTGCTGGTCACCGGGCCGGACCAGGTGTGGGTCGACGGGGACGGCGGGCTGCGCCGGACAGGGGTGGCGTTCACCGACGAGACCGCGGTGCGGCGGTTGGCGCAGCGGCTGGCCGTGGCGGCCGGGCGGCGGTTGGACGACGCCGTGCCGTACGTGGACGGCTGGTTGCCGGGTGCGGTGCGGTTGCACGCGGTGCTGCCGCCGATCGTGCCGTCGACGTGCCTGTCGCTGCGCGTGCTGCGGCCGGCGAGCCACGACCTGGCGGCGTTGTGCGGGCGCGGGACGTTCGACGCGGCCACGGCCGGGGTGTTGCGGGCGGTGGTGCGGGCGCGGCTGGCGTTCCTGGTGGTCGGCGGCACCGGGTCGGGCAAGACGACGCTGCTGGCCGCGCTGCTCGGGTGCGTGCCGCACGACCAGCGGGTCGTGTGCGTGGAGGACGCCGGTGAGCTGGAGCCGGAGCACCCGCAGTTCGTGCGGCTGCTGGCGCGCGGCGCGAACGTCGAGGGCGCGGGGCGGGTCACGGTGCGGGACCTGGTGCGGCAGGCGCTGCGCATGCGGCCGGACCGGATCGTGGTCGGCGAGGTGCGGGGTTCCGAGGTGGTGGACCTGCTCACCGCCTTCAACACCGGCCACGACGGCGGCGCGGGGACGCTGCACGCGAACTCGCCCGCCGAGGTGCCCGCGCGGCTGGAGGCGTTGGCGGCGCTGGGCGGGCTCGACCGGCGGGCCACGCACAGCCAGGTGGCGGCGGCGGTGAAGGTCGTCCTGCACATGCGGCGGGATCCGGACGGCGTGCGGCGGCTGGCGGAGATCGCGGTGTTCGAGCGCGGGCACGACGTGCTGGAGGTCCGGCCGGCGTGGCGGTCGGGCGAGGGCTGGCACCCGGCGGGCGTTCGGCTCAGGGAGTTGGTGGCGCGATGACCTTCCTCTTGTTGGCCCTCGCGTTGCTGGCGGCACCACCGGCCACAGCCCGCCGCCGGCTTCGGGTCTTGCGTCGCGACGGCCGGTCGCCGGTGTCGGTTCGCCGGTGGCTGTCGCGGGCGGGGAACGGGCCTGTGGTCGTCGCGTTCGGCGCGGTGGTCGGGTCGTCGCTGGGCGTCGGCGGGGTTGTCGCCGGGGCGTTGTTGGCGTTGACGTTGTGGCACTTGCACGTCGGTCGGCGGAAGGAGCGTGCGGAACGGGAGGCCAAGCAGGCGATCGCCGAAGGGTTGGCGGCGTTCGTGGCGGAGCTGCGGTCGGGGGCCGACCCGGCGCGGGCGGCGCTCGGGGCGGCCGAGGACGCGGATCCACCCGCGGCGGAGGTGTTCGCGACCGTCGCGGCCACGGCCGAGCGCGGGGGTGACGTCGAGAAGGCGTTGGCGCACACCGAAGGTCGGCAGCTCGCGCGGGCGTGGCGGTTGTCCGGCGACCACGGGGTGCCGTTGGCCGACGTCCTGGAAGCCGTGCGCGACGACCTCCGGCGGCGGGCGGCGTTCGTGCGGCAGGTGCACGCCCGGATGGCCGGGCCTCGGGCGAGTGCGGCGGTGTTGGCGGCGTTGCCGGTGCTCGGGGTGCTGCTGGGTGAGCTGACCGGGTCGCACCCGCTCGGTGTCCTGGCCGGGACCGGTGTGGGGCAGGTGCTGTTGGTGCTCGGTGTGGCGCTGGTGTGCGCCGGGCTGCGGTGGAGCGCGCACCTCACCAGGGAGGTGACGGCATGACGTTCCTGCTGCTGGCCGTCGCGCTGTTGCTGCACCCGGGTCGGCCGAGCCCGATCGCGCGACTGAGACCGCCGGTCAGGCGGGTGCGGGCACCGACGCGACCGCCGCCGGACGCGTTCGCATTGCCGACGGCCTGGGACCTGCTGGCCGCCGCCCTGCGGTCGGGGCTGCCGGTGGCGACGGCGGTCGAGGCGGTGCTGCCCGGCGTGCCGCCGGAACCGGCTGAGCACCTGCGCACCGTCGGTGACCTGCTGCGCCTGGGCGCCGACCCAGTGACGGCGTGGGCACCCGCGCTGGCCCATCCCGACACCGCGCCCCTGGCCCGTGCGGCTCGGCGCAGTGCCAGGTCGGGCGCGGCGCTGGCGGGTGCCGTGGCGGACCTGGCGGCGGATCTCCGGGCGCGTGCCGCCGACCGGGCCGAGGCGCGGGCGCAGCGCGCCGCCGTGCTGGTGGCGGGTCCGTTGGCGCTGTGCTTCCTGCCCGCCTTCCTGTGCCTGGGCGTCGTGCCCGTGGTCATCGGCCTGGCGGGACAGGTGACTTCGAGCTGGTGAGTGTCCACAGTGGATAGAGGGGTGCGAGATGTTCCTGAACGACAAGGGGATGACGACTGCGGAGTACGCCATCGGCACGCTCGCCGCCGCCGGGCTGGCGACGCTGCTGCTGGTGATCCTCAAGGGCGACTGGGTGATGGGCCTGTTGCAGGGGTTGCTGCAAAAGGCCTTCACGGCAGGCGCATGACGTCCGGCGGGCGGCGAGCGGCTGTCGGCGGGCAGGGCGGGGCGCTCTTCGGCGGGCGAGAAGCGGCGGGCGTCGGCGGGCAGGGCGGGGCGCTCTTCGGCGGGCGGGAGGCGGCGGGCGTCGGCGGGCAGGGCGCGGTGGCCGTTGGCGATCGGGGTGCGGCGACTGTTGAGGCGGCGCTGGCTGTGTGTGGGCTGGTGGCCGTGTTGGTGCTCGGGGTCGAGGCGGTCATGGCGGTGGTCGCGCAGATCCGGTGCACCGACGCCGCTCGGGAGGCCGCCCGGCTCGTCGCGCGCGGGGAGGACGGGCGGGCCGGGGCGGTGGTGCGGGCCATCGCGCCGGACGGCGCCGTGCTCGTGGTGCGGAAGGAGGGGGACACCGCGTCGGTCGAGGTGTCGGCGGCGGGGCGGTTGGTCGATGTGCGGGCCAGTGCCTTTGCCGTGGTTGAGCCGGGTATCGGTGCGAGTGGCCGATGAGGAGGGGAAGGGGGCGGTGAGGTGTGGTTCGGGGTGATCGGGGGAGCGTGACGGTGTTCGCCGTCGCGGTGATCGGCGTTGTGTTCTCGGCCGTGGTGATCGGGATCGAGGTGGGGCGGATCGTCGTCGCTCGGCATCGGGTGGCGGCGGCGGCTGATCTCGCCGCGGTGGGGGCGGCCGGGTACGTGCTCGACGGGGACACCGTGGCTTGCGGCAAGGCGGCTCTTGTCGCCGAGCGGATGGGAGTCGCGCTGGTCGAGTGCGTGGTGAGCGGGGTCGAGGTTGCCGTGGTGGTGAGCGGTCCGGAGATGGGGCTCGGTGCGCTCAGCGCGCGGGCTCGGGCTGGTCCGGCTGAACCCGTCCTGCCGTCCGCCGCGACGAACGGTCGTCTCCCGGCGGTGAGCGGACTCACACACCGCGCCAATGCGGTTTGGGTGCCGGGCATCGGGAACGTGAGCGTTCTGTCGGCCGGTGGGCGGCACGGCGTTCGCCGTTCCGTACCTACCAGTTGTCGACCGGGGGTTACCAGAGGTGCCTGCCATGACGTTAGTTCAAGTGGCGGCACCGACACGGTGTCGAAGAACACCCGACACTGTGTCGTGGTCCAAGGAGGCGAACGGAAGATGGAGTGGTCGGATAGCTGGCGCGGGGCCTTCCGCATCGAGCTGCGCGCGGAGGCGGTCAACCTCGCGTGGCACGGGTGGCCTGTGCTGCCGGGCACCTATCCGGCGGGTGCGCAGTGGGCCGGTCGC
Organism: Saccharothrix mutabilis subsp. mutabilis; assembly: GCF_039521145.1. NCBI lineage: Bacteria > Bacillati > Actinomycetota > Actinomycetes > Pseudonocardiales > Pseudonocardiaceae > Saccharothrix > Saccharothrix mutabilis. Next base: position 97,266 of record NZ_BAAABU010000009.1, on the reverse strand, counting down.
GAGGGCGTTGAGCAGGACGGCCCCGTCCCGGTGCACCGCGACTGGCAGGAGCGCATCGGCACCAAGGCCGAGCAGGTCGCCACGTGGTGGGCCGGTCGCTCCTACAGCATCCTGCTGGCCACCGGGCACGGCGTGGACGCCATCGAGGTCGGAGCGGACCTCGGCCGGCGGGCCGCCGTGGCGCTGCGGGCCACCGGGATCCCGGCGCCGATCGTCGCCACCCCCTCGGGCCGCTGGATGTTCCTGGTCACGACCGGCCAGGCGCTGCGCGCCGACTGGGTCGCCGAGCACGACGTCCACCACTACGGTCGCGGCGAGTACGTGCCGCTGCCGCCGACCCCCTTCCAGCACGGCGTCGTGCACTGGCGGGTCAAGCCCCAGATCTGCGCCTGGCAGCTCCCGCAGCCGGGCGTGGTGCAGGACGCGCTGACCGAGGCGGTCCACGCGCCCGCCGACTTCGGCCTCCTCACCGCCGACCGGGCCTGACAGCGGGACGGCGGGGCGGACGGCAACGGCACCGCTCGCCGGCAGCGGGGCCCGCGACGGCACCGCCTGCCGGGAGCCGGGCCCCAGCGGCACGGCCCGCCCGAAGCCGGGCCCCAGCGGCACGGCCCGCCGGAAGCCGGGCCGCGACGGCACCGCCCACCGCAACCCGGGCCGGCCGAGCGCGAGTCGCCGGTGACCGGGTGGGCAGGCCCAGCCGGACCTGCTTCCCCACCTTGGCCGATCGATCCCGACCGGCCCCAGCCCTACGACCCTTCGACCCGGCCGTGCCGGACGTCGTGAGCTTTCGCCCCGACGACCCCGAGCACGACGTCCAGCACGGCCAACCCGCCCGCCTTGTCCAGCGGATCGTTGCCGTTCCCGCACTTCGGCGACTGCACGCAGGACGGGCACCCGGCCGGGCACGTGCAAGCAGCGATGGCCTCCCTCGTAGCGGCCAACCACGGGACCACCGCGGCGAAACCGCGGTCGGCGAATCCGGCTCCGCCCGGATGACCGTCGTGCACGAACACCGTCGCCTCCCCGGTGTCCTGGTGCAGCGCGGTCGAGACGCCGCCGATGTCCCAACGGTCGCACGTAGCGAACAGGGGTAGCAGGCCGATCGCCGCGTGCTCGGCGGCGTGTAGTGCGCCGGGGACGCGCGCCGGTTCCAGACCGGCGCCCCCCGGCGCACTACCCAGCAGTTCCGCGTCGACCGTGTACCAGACCGCCCGCGTCCGCAGCGTCTGCGTGGGCATGTCCAGCGCCACCGCGTCGATCACCTGACCCGACGGCAGTTTCCGCAGGTAGCCCACCACCTGCGAGGTCACCTCGACCTCTCCGAGGTTGACCGTGACGCCCTCGTAGACCCTCGACTCCAGCGTTCGCACGACGGCGATGTCCTTGGTGTCCCGAGCGGTGGTGGACCACTCCGGTTTCTCCGCGTGCACCAGCGCGATGCCGCTCTCCAGGTCCAACCGGTCCACCACGTACGACTCGCCCTGGTGCAGGTACACCGCCCCGTCGTGCACCGTCCAGCACGCCGCGCCCGGGTCCACGGTGCCGAGCATCCGGCCCGTCTCGCCCTCGACCACCACCACCTGCTCGCCGCCCGACCCCCGGATGTCGACGTCCGCGTGCGGCCGGTCGTGGGACGTCCAGTACCACCCGTTCGGCCGACGTCGCAGTACCTTTCGGGCGACCATGTCGTCCAGCACCGCCACCGCCGCCGCGCCGCCGAACGGCTCCAGCGCGTCCGGCGTCAACGGCAGCTCCGCCGCCGCGCACGCCAGGTGCGGTTCGAGCACGTACGGGTTGGTCGGGTCCAGCACGGTCGCCTCGACGGGCTTCTCCAACACGGCCGCCGGGTTGTGCACCAGGTAGGTGTCCAACGGGTCGTCGCGCGCCACGAACACCACCAACGCGTCGGTGTCACCGGTCCGCCCGGCCCGTCCCGCTTGCTGCCAGAACGACGCCAACGTCCCCGGGAACCCGGCCACCACCACGGCGTCCAGGCCGACGATGTCCACACCGAGTTCCAGCGCGTTGGTCGACGCGACACCGAGCAGTTCGCCGGACGAAAGCGCCCGTTCCAGGGCCCGCCGCTCTTCCGGCAGGTAGCCGCCGCGGTAGGCCGCGACCCGCTCCGACAGCTCCGGATCGACCTCCGCCAGCTGCCGCCGCGCCCCGATCGCCGTCAGCTCCGCCCCGATCCGCGACCGCACGAACGCCAACGACCGCGCGCCCTCGACGACCAGGTCCGCCAGGATCCGCGCCGTCTCCGCGCCCGCCGACCGCCGCACCGGCGCGCCGTTCTCACCCTCCAGCTCCTCCAGCAACGGCGGTTCCCACAGCGCCACCGTCCGCGCGGCCCGCGGCGACCCGTCCTCCGTCACCGCCGCGCACCGAACCCCGGCCAGGCGGGAAGCCGAAGTCGCCGGGTCGGCCACCGTCGCCGACGCCAGGATGAACACCGGGTCCGCGCCGTACCGCTGCGCCACCCTCCGCAACCGGCGCAGCAGCAGCGCCACGTGCGAGCCGAAAACTCCCCGGTACGAGTGACATTCGTCCACCACGACGTAGGAAAGCTTCCGGAAGAACCGCATCCACCGCGAGTGGTTCGGCAACACACCCCGGTGCAGCATGTCGGGGTTGGTGAACACCCAATTGGCGTGCGCCCGCACCCAGTCGCGTTCCGCCATCGGCGTGTCCCCGTCGAACGACGCCGCCCGAACCCCCGCGACGCCCAACGCCTCCACCGACCGGAGTTGGTCCGCGCCCAAAGCCTTCGTGGGGGACAGGTACAGAGCTGTTGCCTTCGGGTCGTTGTGAACGGCCGTCAACACGGGCAATTGGTATGCCAGCGACTTCCCCGAAGCCGTCCCCGTCGCGAGCACGACGTGGGAACCGCCCCAGGCCAGCGACGCCGCTTCGGCCTGGTGCCGCCACGGTTCCACGACCCCGCGCTCCACCAGCGCCTTTACCGCATCCGGCGGGGCCCAAGACGGCCAGGGAACGGTGTCCGCGGGCCTCCGGGCCAGGTCGGTGGTGTGCGTGAGGGGCGATTCGCCGGCCGGAACCCCGGCGAGGACCCGGTCCAGCAGTCGACGTGCCTGGTTCGCCACGAGGCGCAGCTTCGCACACCCCACCGACATCACGGTTGCTTCCTGCGTGGATAACGGTGTGTGCACGGATCGGGACGCGGTGTCAGAAGCTTGCGCGCTATGAATAGACTCCGCCGCTATCGCATCCAATGAGGGATGCGTCACGTTGTGACGGTGCCGACACCTCGCGGTGGCGCCGGTGCCGGCGCAACGCGGTGCTTCCCGCCGTTGGGCTTGGAACACTCACCAGGAGGACGGATGTCCCGGCAATTCCTCGCGGAGGGCCTTGAGCTCTCCGGAGGTGACCAGGGCCTAGTCGCCGTGGTCGCCGTGGTCGCCCTGGCCGCCCTAGCCATTGGTTACCTGCTTCTTCGGGAGGTGCTGGCCGCGGGCCAGGGCACCGCGAAGATGCAGGAGATCGCCAAGGCGGTTCAAGAGGGCGCAGCGGCTTACCTCAACCGGCAGTTCCGCACGCTCGGCATCTTCGTCGTGATCGTGTTCGCGCTGCTGTTCCTGCTCCCCGCTGAGGACACCGGGGAACGCATCGGCAGGTCGCTGTTCTTCATCGTGGGCGCGGCGTTCTCCGCCGTGATCGGCTACCTCGGCATGTGGCTGTCCACCCGCGCGAACGTGCGCGTGGCGGCGGCGGCGAAGGAGACGGGTGGCCGCGAGAAGGCCATGCGCATCGCCTTCCGCACCGGCGGCGTGGTCGGCATGTTCACCGTCGGCCTCGGCCTGTTCGGCGCGGCGCTGGTGGTGCTCGTCTACACCGGCCAGGCCCCGAAGGTGCTGGAGGGCTTCGGGTTCGGCGCGGCGCTGCTCGCGATGTTCATGCGGGTCGGCGGCGGCATCTTCACCAAGGCGGCGGACGTCGGCGCGGACCTCGTCGGCAAGGTGGAGCAGAACATCCCCGAGGACGACCCGCGCAACGCGGCGACCATCGCGGACAACGTCGGCGACAACGTGGGCGACTGCGCCGGCATGGCGGCCGACCTGTTCGAGTCCTACGCGGTCACCCTGGTCGCGTCGCTGATCCTGGGCACCGCGGCGTTCGGCGCGCAGGGTCTGCTGTTCCCGCTGATCGTCCCGGCGATCGGTGTGCTCACGGCGGTCATCGGCGTCTACATCACCAGCGCCCGCGCCGGTGAGAACGGCCTGACGGCGATCAACCGCTCGTTCTACATCTCGGCGGTCATCTCGGCCGTCCTGTGCACGGTGGCGGCGTTCGTCTACCTGCCCAGCTCGTTCAGCGAGCTGGACGGCGTGTCCGACGCGATCAAGTCCACCTCGGGCAACCCGGCGCTGATCGCGGCCATCGCGGTGATCATCGGCATCGTGCTGGCGGGCGTCATCCTGTGGCTGACCGGCTACTTCACCGGCACCGAGCACAAGCCGGTCAAGGATGTCGGCAAGACCTCGCTGACCGGCGCGGCCACCGTGATCCTGTCCGGCATCTCGGTCGGCTTCGAGTCGGCGGTCTACACGGCGCTGGTCATCGGCGGCGCGGTCTACGGCGCGTTCCTGCTGTCCGGTTCGGTGGTCGTGGCGCTGTTCGCGGTCGCCCTGGCCGGCTGCGGCCTGCTGACCACGGTCGGCGTCATCGTCGCCATGGACACCTTCGGCCCGGTCTCGGACAACGCGCAGGGCATCGCCGAGATGTCCGGCGACGTGGACGGCGAGGGCGCGCAGATCCTCACCGAGCTGGACGCGGTGGGCAACACCACCAAGGCCATCACCAAGGGCATCGCGATCGCCACCGCCGTGCTGGCGGCGACCGCCCTGTTCGGCTCCTACCGGGACGCCATCGAGCAGGCCCTGGCGGAGGTCAAGGTCGGCCTGGAGGGCCTGCCGGTGTCGTTCTCCAACCTGGTGTTCTCGCCGAACGTGCTGGTCGGCGTGGGTATCGGCGCGGCCGTGGTGTTCATGTTCTCCGGTCTCGCGGTCAACGCGGTGACGCGGGCGGCGGGCGCGATCGTGTTCGAGGTGCGCCGCCAGTTCCGCGACAACCCCGGCATCATGGACGGCTCGGTCAAGCCCGAGTACGGCAAGGTCGTCGACATCTGCACCAAGGACTCGCTGCGCGAGCTGGCCACGCCGGGTCTGCTGGCGGTCATGGCCCCGATCGCGGTCGGCTTCGGCCTCGGCGTCGGCCCGCTGGCCGGCTACCTGGCGGGCGCCATCGCGACCGGCACCCTGATGGCGATCTTCCTGGCCAACTCCGGTGGCGCCTGGGACAACGCGAAGAAGCTGGTCGAGGACGGCAACCACGGCGGCAAGGGCTCCGACGCCCACGCGGCCACCGTCATCGGCGACACCGTCGGCGACCCGTTCAAGGACACCGCCGGCCCGGCCATCAACCCGCTGATCAAGGTGATGAACCTGGTGTCGGTGCTGATCGCGCCGGCCATCGTCACCTTCTCGGTGGGCGAGAGCGCGTCGGCGGGCGTCCGGTACGCCATCGCCATCGTGGCCGCCGTGATCATCGTGGCGGCGGTCGTGGTGTCGAAGCGGCGCGGCACGGCCATCGCCGAGTCGCCCGCGGAGGCCACCGTGTCCAACGGCGCGGCCTGACGGTTCGCTGGAGGAAGCGGGCGTCCCCCACGCGGGGGGCGCCCGCTTCGGCGTGTGGAGGTGTGGTTGCGTGGGCACACTGGACGTGCCGGTGTTCGAGAGGAAGTGGACGTGATGAGGTTCCGCCTGGCCGTGGTGACCGCTGCCGCCCTGGTGGCCGCGGGGTGCTCCTCGAACGGCGGCTCGCCCCAGGCCACGGGCACGTCGTCGCCCTCCGCGGACGCCGTCGCCTGGATGGACAAGGTGTGCACCGCCTCCTCGTCGTTCGCCGCGGTGGAGAAGACGCCGCCCAAGCTCGACGCGAACGACCCCGCCAAGCTGAAGGCCGACATGAGCGCCTACATGGGGCAGCTCGCGGACGCGTTCAACAAGACGGCCACCCAGTTGAAGGAGGTCGGCCCGTCGCCGGTCGCCGGCGGGGACGAGCAGGTGGCCAAGATGGCCGAGACGTTCGCCGGGATCGGCAAGTCGTTCACCGACGCGAAGGCCGCCGTGGACGCGGCGGACGCCAACGACCCCGTGGGCGGGCTCCAGGCGGCCGGGGACGCCATCGCGCGGCTGGACCAGTTCGTGGAGCCGCTGAAGGCGCTGGAGGCCACGCCGGAGCTGCGCGAAGCGGCGGAACAGGCCACCTCCTGCCAGGACCTGCGCACGTTGCGGCCGTCGGTGGGCAGCACCCCGACGTCGTGAGGGAGTAGGTTGCGGCCCGTCCCGTCACCGACTCCGGGGGGAACCTCGTGCAGAAGACCATCGCCGTGGCCGGTGTGCTGGCCGCGGCTCTCGTGACCGGCGCGTGCTCCGGTTCCGGGTCGAGCGGCCCCTCGACGGCGCCCCGGACCACGACCACGACCGCCGCCGCGACCGCGGACCCGGTGAAGTGGACCGGCACGTTCTGCAAGGGCATCACGCCCACCGCCGAGGCCATCGTGGAACTGCTGAAGACCCTGCTCAGCGGCCAGTCCGACCCGGCCGCGCAGAAGGCCGCGCTGATGGCCTACGCCGAGAAGGGCGGCAAGGCGCTGTCCGACGCGGCGAAGGAGCTGGAGGGCCTGGGCGCGCCGACGGCGAGCACCAAGGCGGCGCACGACGAGGTCGTGAAGTCGTTCACCGAATCGGGCAAGGAACTCCAGGCGGCGGGGGTCGAGCTGGCCAAGCTCGACCCGAACGACCCCGAGTTCGCGACCAAGCTGGAGCAGCTCGGCTCGGAGCAGGCGGACGTGAGCAAGCTCCAGGCGCAGGTCGACAAGCTGCGCAACGACCCGGAGCTGAGCCAGGCGTTCCAGAAGGCGCCGGAGTGCGTTGAGATGGCCGAGAAGCTCAAGGGCCTCGGCGGCTGAGGCGTTATTCCACCTTGAGATCGCCCGGTCGGGGCTAGGCGTGCCTCGAACGTGTGTTCTACGCTGCGGGGCCGTGGGGCAACTGTCCTTCTTCTCGGCCGAGGCGCGGCACCCCTGTGTCGCGGACCTGGCCGGCCTGCTCTGCGGGCCCGGCCGGGCCGTGGGGTTCGCGCGGGGACGGGCCGCCCGGATCGCCGTGCCGCTGGACGAGCGGTGGCGGGGGTCCGCGCTGGTGGCGGCCCTGGCCGAGCGGGGGGTGCAGGCGCGGGTGGCCCTCGTTCCGCCGCCGGTGGTCGAGCCGGAGCCCGCGGACCCCGAAGCGGCCGAAGTGACCGAGGAGCCTGAACCGGTCGAGGAGGAGCCGCCGCCGGACGTGTGGGAGGTCGCCACGCCGTTCCGGACCGACCTCACGGGACTGGCTGCGCAGTGGGGCGAGGGCGACGCCAAACTCGTCCCGCCGGATTTCACCCCGCACGGCGGGGTACTCCGGATGTGGGCGCTCGCGTCGGGCCGTTGGGCCGAGTCCGGGTACGTGCTGGGGCTGGACCCCTCCGCCCCCGACACGCACGAACCGCTGCAAAAGGCGTTGGCGTCCTCGGGGCTGCCGGCCACACTGCTCAAGTCCGGCGGTCCGGCGCTCCGGGTCGTCGGCAGGCGGCGGTTGGAGCGCCTCGCGGAGCTGGTCGGCCGCGCCCCGCGCGGGGTCGGCGAACGGACGTGGCCCGCCGCGTAGCGGTCCTCCTGCCGAGCGATCGGGCACAGTTGTGTCACCCTGTCCCGACCGGGGCTGCCCCGGCGGCGACACAGGACAGTGCACACTGGCGGGTCGGGACACAGTGTTCGGAGAGAGCGGGACGGCGTGGCTGGATCGACACGGGCGAGGAAGACCAACGGGGACTCGGCAGGCGGCAATCGGCGGTTGGTGATCGTCGAGTCGCCCGCCAAGGCGCGCAAGATCGCGTCCTACCTCGGGAACGGCTTCGTCGTGGAGTCATCCAAGGGACACATCCGCGACCTGCCCCGCGGCGCGGCCGACGTGCCTGCGAAGTACAAGGGCCAGCCGTGGGCGCGGCTCGGCGTGGACGTCGACCACGACTTCGAGCCCCTCTACGTCGTGACGCCGGACAAGAAGTCGACCGTCGCCGAGCTGAAGGAGCTGCTCAAGGACGTCGACGAGCTCTACCTCGCGACAGACGGCGACCGCGAGGGCGAGGCCATCGCGTGGCACCTGCTGGACACCCTGAAGCCGAAGGTCCCGGTCCGGCGGATGGTGTTCCACGAGATCACCGAGCCCGCCATCCGCGCCGCCGCCGCGAACCCCCGCGACCTGGACCAGGACCTGGTCGACGCCCAGGAGACCCGCCGCATCCTGGACCGCCTCTACGGCTACGAGGTCAGCCCCGTGCTGTGGAAGAAGGTCATGCCGAAGCTGTCGGCGGGCCGCGTGCAGTCCGTGGCGACCCGGATCGTGGTCGAGCGCGAGCGGGAGCGGATGAAGTTCGTCACCGCTTCCTACTGGGACGTGTCCGCCGTCATGGACGCCGGTGCGGACGCCGCGCCGCGCACGTTCGGCGCTCGCATGGTCGCCGTGGACGGGGTCCGCCTCGCCGCCGGCCGCGACTTCGGCCCCGACGGCCGCCTCAAGGACGGCGCCGAGGTCCGCGTGCTGGACGAGGCGCGGGCCCGGTCGATCGCGGACGGCCTGGTCAACGCCCGGATGACGGTCGCCTCCGTCGAGGAGAAGCCGTACACGCGCAAGCCGTACGCGCCGTTCATGACCTCGACGTTGCAGCAGGAAGCGGGCCGCAAGCTGCGGTTCTCCGCCGACCGCACCATGCGCACGGCGCAGAAGCTGTACGAGAACGGCTACATCACCTACATGCGCACCGACAGCACGACGCTGTCGGAGACGGCCATCGCCGCCGCCCGCGCCCAGGCCACCGAGCTGTACGGCAGCCAGTACGTGGCCAAGGAGCCGCGCCAGTACAACCGGAAGGTCAAGAACGCCCAGGAGGCGCACGAGGCCATCCGCCCCGCCGGCGAGGTGTTCCGCACGCCCGGCCAGGTCGCGCGCGAGCTGGACTCCGACGAGTTCAAGCTCTACGAGCTGATCTGGCAGCGCACGATCGCCTCCCAGATGGCCGACGCGCGCGGCAACACCACCAGCATCCGCATCACCGGCAGGGCCGCGAGCGGGGAAGAGGTCACCTTCGCCGCGTCCGGCCGCACCATCACCTTCGCGGGCTTCCTGAAGGCCTACGTCGAGACGGTGGACGCCGAGGCGGGCGGCGAGTCCGACGACGCCGAGTCGCGGCTGCCGCAGCTGGTCAAGGACCAGGCGCTGACCGCGGTGGAGCTGTCCGCGGACGGGCACTCGACGTCCCCGCCGCCGCGGTTCACCGAAGCCAGCCTGATCAAGACGATGGAGGAGCTGGGCATCGGGCGGCCGTCCACGTACGCCTCGATCATCAGCACCGTCCAGGACCGCGGCTACGTGTGGAAGAAGGGCTCCGCCCTGGTCCCGTCGTGGGTGGCGTTCGCCGTGGTCGGGCTGCTGGAGCGGCACTTCGGCCGGCTGGTGGACTACGACTTCACCGCCGCGCTGGAGGACGAGCTGGACGGCATCGCCGCCGGCCGCCAGGAGCGCACGACGTGGCTGTCCGGGTTCTACTTCGGCGGCAACGTCGGCCCCGAGTCGTCGGTGGGCCGGTCCGGCGGCTTGAAGAAGCTGGTCGGGTCGAGCGTCGAGGAGATCGACGCGCGCGAGGTCAACTCGATCCCGCTGTTCGTGGACGGCGATGGCAACACCGTCGTGGTGCGCGTCGGCCGGTACGGGCCGTACCTGGAGCGCGAGGTCGACGGGGCGTCGCAGCGGGCGAACCTGCCCGACGACCTGCCGCCGGACGAGCTGAACCGGGAGATCGCGGAGAAGCTGTTCGCGACCCCGCAGGAGGGCCGGTCGCTCGGCGTGGACCCGGTCAGCGGGCACGAGATCGTGGCCAAGGAGGGCCGCTTCGGGCCGTACGTCACCGAGGTCCTGCCGGAGGTGCCGGACGGCAAGAAGGCGCCCAAGCCGCGCACCGGGTCGCTGTTCAAGACCATGTCGCTGGAGACGGTGACGCTGGACGACGCGCTGAAGCTGCTGTCGCTGCCGCGCGTGGTGGGCAAGGACCCGGAGACCGGCGCCGAGATCACCGCGCAGAACGGCCGGTACGGGCCGTACCTGAAGAAGGGCACCGACTCGCGGTCGCTGACCAGCGAGGACCAGCTGTTCACGGTCACCCTCGACGAGGCGCTGAAGATCTACGCGGAGCCGAAGAAGCGGGGCCGGGCCGCCGCCGCGCCGCCGTTGAAGGAGCTGGGCGCGGACCCGGTGTCCGGCAAGCCGATGGTGGTCAAGGAGGGCCGGTTCGGTCCTTACGTGACCGATGGTGAGACCAACGCGTCGCTGCGCAAGTCCGACAGCGTCGAGGGGCTCAGCGACGAGCGGGCGGCCGAGCTGCTGGCGGAGAAGCGGGCGAAGGGGCCGGCGACGAAGAAGAAGACGGCCGCCAAGTCGACCGCGAAGACCGCGACGAAGACGACGACGCGGAAGAAGACGCCGGCCAAGTCGAAGAGCTAGCGGGATGATGCGGCGGTGGACGACTTCGGCCCGGACGACTTCGGCCCGGACGGCACGCAGGCCCCACCGCCGCCCCGCTTCTTCCCGGACCCGCTCGCGGGCCTGGTGACCGGCGAACGCCTGCCCCCGGCCGGGGCCGGTTCGAGCCCGCCCGCGGTGGTCGATCCGGTGTCGGGGGCGGCCTCCGGCCCCCGTCTCCATGATCCCACCGGGTACCGACAATCCGGCGCGTCGGCGGGTGCCGGGGAACGCCGCCCGGCCGCACGCCGCGCGCCTGGCCGGCCCGCGCAGCCTCGCGGCTCGGCGCAGTCCGGTCGGTCTGTGCAGTCCGGTCGGTCCGCGCAGCCGGCGGGGTGGAACGTGCCACAAGCGCCGCCGCCCTCGCCCTACGCGTACCCGGTGGGCCGGCAACCGGCCCAGAACGCGCCCGCCCCCGTCGTCCCGCCGCACGCGCCACTCCCGCAGCGAGCCCCCCGGCCTGCGCGAACACCGCAGAAGCGGACCGCCGGCCGGCTCGGCTGCCTGGCCGTCCTCGCGGTGCTCGGGGGGCTGCTCTACCCGGTCGTGCGTGCGATCATCGAAGCGGTGGTCAGACTGTTCTCGTGACCGATCAACCACCCGAATGGTGGATGTGGTCATGTGACCAGGCAGCCCCGGCTACCCTGATTGCCTGCACGAACGGCGGGGGTGAGCACCATCCAGGACGGCGGCGGCACAGCGGCGTCAACCAGCCACCGGATTCGCAGTGTGTTGGCGATCCGGCCGTTCCGCAGGCTGTGGGGTGTCACCTATCTGTGCAGTGTTGGTGACTGGCTGTCACTTCTTGCGTTGACCGGCCTCGTTTCGCGGCTGACCCAGAGCTACCAGTGGGAGAGCTTCGCGCTCAGCCTGGTGGTCCTCACCCAGCTCCTGCCGGGCATCCTGTTCGCCCCGCTCGGCGGCGTCCTGGCCGACCGGTTCGACCGGCGCAAGATCATGGTCGTCTGCGACCTGCTGCGCGGCGGTCTGTTCATCTCCATCGCGCTCGTCGGCACCGCTTGGTGGCTGTTCATCGCGAACTTCCTGGTCGGCTGCTGCGCGATGCTGTGGATCCCGGCCAAGGACTCGGCCGTGCCGAACCTGCTGCGCCGCCCCGACCAGGTGGAGACCGCGAACCAGCTCGGCCTGGTCATGACCTACGGCATCTCGGTCATCAGCGGCGCGGGCCTGTACTCGCTGATCTCCGGCATCCCCGGCTACCTGCACCTGCAGAACACCGACATCGAGTTCCGCATCGCCACCATCGCCGTCATGGTCAACGGCGCGCTCTACGTGACCTCGGCGATCCTGGTCGCGGTGCGCATCCCGGAGCTGTCCGGCCGCATCACCCGCACGAAGCCGGTCAAGGGCGAGCGCGAGGGCTTCTTCGCCATGCTGCGCGACGGGCTGCGCTTCGCCGGCCGCACCCCGCTGGTCCGCGGCCTGGTCATCGGCATGATCGGCGCGTTCGCGGCGGCCGGCGCGGTGATCGGCACGGCCAAGCTCTACGCCAACTCGCTGCTCGGCGGCGACTCGACGTTCGGCCTGCTGTTCGTGGCGGTGTTCGCCGGTCTCGCGGTCGGCATGGCGGTCGCGCCGCGCGCCGCCCGCAGGCTGACCTACGACCGGCTGTTCGGCGTCACCATCGTGCTGGCCGGCACGAGCCTGCTCGTCGTCGCCATCGCGCCGCACCTGTGGGTCGCGCTGATCGCCGTCGCCCTGGTCGGCGGCTGCGCCGGCATGGCGTTCCTGACCGGGCTGACGATCGTCGGCTCCAAGGTCGAGGACGCGATGCGCGGCCGGACCGTCGCGCTGATCCAGTCCCTGCTCAAGATCGTGCTGTTCGCCGCCTCGGGCACCGCGCCGCTGCTGGTCAGCCTGATCCAGCGGCGCACGGTGACCGTGTTCGGCCACCCCATGCAGGTCGACGCCACCCGCCCGGTGCTGTTCGGCGCGGCCCTGATCGCGATCCTGCTCGGGCTCATCGCCTACCGGCAGATGGACGACCGGCGCGCCGAGCCGATCCTGTCCGACCTGCTCGCGGCCCTGCGCGGCCGGCGCCGGCGGACCGGCGGGCTGCTCATCGCCGTCGAGGGGGAGCGGCGCGCGGACACCGCCGCCCAGGCCCGGCTGCTCGCCGACGCGCTGCGCGCCGAGGGCCGCCAGGTGCTGCTGGCCTCCGACCCGGACCTGGACGAGCAGCGGCTGCGCAACCTGCTGTCCACCGCCGACCTCGCCGGGGTCCGGGCGCACGCCCTGGTCGCCGCGGCCGTGCGCGCCGATGTCGTGGAACGCGAGGTGCGGCCCGCGCTGGACGAGGGCGCGGTGGTCGTGATGGAGCGGTACGTGGACAGCCCGCTCGCCCACTTCAGCGCGGTCGGCAGCGTCGAGCCCAGCGAGCTGGAGGGCCTGGTCGACTGGGCCACCGGGCGGCTGCGGCCGGACGTGACCGTGCTGCTGGACCGGACCCCGACCGCGTCGCCCGGGAAGGGCCTGGTCGAGGACCACTGGCGGGTGCAGCGGCTGCTGACCGAGATGGCGTCCGCCGACCCCGAGCGGTACGTGGTGGTCGACGCGGACGGGTCCGCCGAGGAGGTGGCCGCCCGGGTGAGCGCCGTGGTGGTGCCGCTGGTGACCCGGTCGTCCGCGCGGCCGGTGGTCGAGTCGTCGTGAGGGCTGGGTAGGTTTTCTCGCCGTGAAGGGTGTGTGGAGCGAGGTCGTCGGCCAGCCCGACGCGGTCGCCGTCCTGAGCGCCGCCGCGGAGGCCGCCGCGTCCATCGTCGCCGGTGGCACGCCCGCGCCCGGCGCCATGACCCACGCCTGGCTGTTCACCGGTCCGCCCGGCTCGGGCCGCTCGGTCACCGCCCGCGCGTTCGCCGCCGCCCTCCAGTGCACGGTGGTGGGCGACCGGCCGGGCTGCGGCGAGTGCTCCGGCTGCCACACGACCCTGGCGGGCACGCACGCGGACGTCCGCGTGGTCGCGCCCGAGGGGCTCTCGATCTCCGTGGCGGAGATGCGGTCGCTGGTGCAGGTGTCGGCGCGGCGGCCCACGTCCGGGCGGTGGCAGGTCGTGATCATCGCCGACGCGGACCGGCTGACCGAGGGCGCGGCGAACGCGCTGCTCAAGGCGGTGGAGGAGCCGCCGGACCGGACCGTGTTCCTGCTGTGCGCGCCGTCCGACCACCCCGACGACGTGTCGGTGACCATCCGGTCGCGGTGCCGCATCGTGTCGTTGGGCACGCCCCGGCTGGACGCGATCGCCGAGGCGCTGCGCGAGGAGGGCGTGCCGGCCGACCAGGCGGCGTGGGCGGCGTCGGTCTCCGGCGGCCACGTCGACCGCGCGCGGCGGCTGGCGTCGGACGAGGCCGTGCGGGCGCGCCGGGAGTCGGTGCTGCGCATCCCGCTGGGCCTGCGGCGGCCGGCGGACATCTTCACCTGCGCGGACAGCCTGGTGCAGGCGGCCGAGGCGGACGCGCTGACCGCGAACGAGGCGCGCGACGAGGCCGAGCGGCACGCCCTGGAGACCGCGATGGGCGCCGGCGGCACGGGGAAGGGCACGGCGGCGGCGACCCGCGGCGCCAAGGGTGCGTTGAAGGACCTGGAGAAGCGCCAGAAGTCCCGCGCGACCCGGACCCAGCGCGACTCCCTGGACCAGGCGCTGGTGGACCTGGCCGCGTTCTACCGGGACGTGCTCGTGACGGCGACCGGCGCGCAGGCCGTGCTGAACCACCCGGACCGGGCCGAGGACGCCCGCGAGGCGGCGCGGACGTGGTCCCGCGAGTCGACGTTGCGGCGCTTGGAGGCCGTGCTGGCGTGCCGGGAGGCGCTGGAGCTGAACGTGAAGCCGCGCATCGCGGTGGAAGCCATGCTCACCACCCTGCACCGCGGCTGACCAGCGGTTCCCCGCCTCTCCCGGACGCTTCCGCGCGACCGGAACGCGACCGGAACCAGTGGCTCGGGGATGCGGCACCGGCCGGCCGAGATCGGTGACGTCGCACCGGCCGGCCGAGATCGGTGACGTCGCACCGGCCGGCCGAGGTCGGCGTCGAAGTGTCGCTGCCCTACGGCGACCACTACCTCGTCGAGGCCCTGTTGCGGCTGCTCAGGCCCGGTCGAGGTCGGTCGGACGATCGGCCTGTGAGGGCCGACCGCTGTCAGGGCCGACCGCTGTCAGGGCCGACCGCTGTCAGGGCCGACCGCTGTCAGGGCCGACCGCTGTGAGGGCCGACCGCCGCCCCGCCCCGTCCCCTCCTAATTCACGGGACGCGGGAGTCGTCGTTCGGTTCCGAACCTGACATGTCACTCGATGGGGTGACTTGCCGGGGTCGGGGTCGGTTGGTCGGGATCGCTGCCACGACTACCACGCCGATCAGCAGCAGGGCGGTCCCGGTCCAGAAGATGGGGATCGTCTTGTAGGCGGCGTTCGTGTAGGCCAGCGGGTGGCTGCCCTGGTTCTTGGGCGGGGCGGCCTGCCCGCCGCCGGGCGGCGTTTGGGCCGGCGCGCACACCACCCCGCCGTTCGGGGCCGCCGCGCGGACGATCTGCTCGCCCAGGGACACCTGTGCCAACGCCGACGGCAGGTTCGGCAGCCCGAGGGCGTCGGTCGGCAACAGCTGGAGGTCGAGCAGCCGCGCGGTGGCCCCGAGCATGAACCCCTTGATCACGGGACCGCCCTGCTGGAGCGGACCGTCGAGGACCATCGACTTCTCGTTGAGCTGCGCGATCTGCAACCGCAGCACACCGATGTCGAGCTTGCGTTCGCCCAGCGCGCCGACGACGGGCAGGTCGCCGGTGAGCGGCAGGCCGATCGGCACGTCGAGCTTCGGGTTGGCGGCGTCCAGGACGCCCAGTTCCCTGCCGCCCTGCGAGACCCGGAGCACGGGAGCGCTGTAGGTGATCCCGGACGTGGCCGCGTCGCCGGTGGACAGGGCGGTCAGCGTCGGCTGGCTGACGACGTCGATGCGGATCTCCACCGGCGTGCCCGCGAGCAGCCGGACGCTCGCCGCCTGGAGGGTGGACGTCGACTTCACGGCCTTGTTCGCGCTGCCCGGCAGGTCCACCAGTTCGACGGTGGAGCGGGCGCTGAGCGTGTCGGGCAGGCTGAGCAGGGAGCCGGTCGCGCCGGTGTCGGGCGAGCCGGACAGCAGGCCGCCGAGCCGGCTGAGCGGAGCGCCGAGGCCCTTGAGGCCGTCGATCAGCGCCTGCTTGCCGGCCGCGTCGAGCTTGGGCGTGTCGCCGGTGAGCATGCCGGTCAGGTCGGTCGAGCCGGGCAGGGTCGGGATGGCGTTGAGCACCGACAGGCTCGCGACGGACGTCCGGGCGTCGGCCAGCGGCGACACGCACGGGCCCAGCTCGTCGTGCCAGCGGGCGTGGGCGCTGCCGTTGAGGAGGCCGACCTTGAGCAGGGCGTCCAGCGGGGTCGGCGGCGGGGTGAGGCCGCCGGTGGCGGGCGCGGCGTTGTCCGGGGATGCGGTCTGGACGAGCGTGCCGGGCGTCTGCGGCGCGCGGCCCTGCACGGCGAACCCGAGCGGGGAGGCCTGCGCGACGGCCCGTTCGTAGGTCAGGAACGCCTCGGTGTTGGCCTGGGCGCTGGCCAACCCGACCCCGACCTCCGCCGCCGACTGCTTGGGCAGCTGCTCGCTGAACCCCGGCAGGATCGTGCTCGTCGGCACGGACTCCGGCGCCAACCGCACCACCGCGAGCCCCGTGCCGGCGTCCCCGACCGCGTGCGCGGTGATCGGCGGACCGGCCGACGCGGGCGGCTGGTTCGGGTCGCGCGGACCGGGCACCGGGGTCGTCGTGGGCTGGGCGAACGCGGGGGCGGCGCACAGCGCGACCAGCACGGCGGCGGCGGGCAGGGCCATCAGGCGCATCGGTGCGGTACCTCCCACGACGGCGACGTCGGCTGCGGCGCGCGCGTGAGCGGCGTCACGTACGGGCTAACGACCGCACCCCCTGGTGGGTGACGGTCCATGGCTGGGCTATAGTTGTCGCGTCTCGCCGCCTTAGCTCAGTCGGCCAGAGCGGCTCACTCGTAATGAGCAGGTCGTCGGTTCGATTCCGACAGGCGGCTCGCGAGATCGAAGGCCCGGACCGGTTCGCCGATCCGGGCCTTTGTCATTCCCCGGCGAGCTTCAGCGCATCTGTTGAACGCGCAGGTCGGATCTCCGGGCGCTGGTGTCGTCGGTTGTGAGCGTTGCTCCATAAGGGTGGCGTTTCGGGGTTCCGCGTCAGTAGTCGTTCACCCTGTTCGTTGCCACCGTGGAGGTGAGGGCGATGGTCGGGACGATCGTGTTGACGGTGTTGGCGTTGCCCCTCGTCGCGTTGGCGGCTCGGGTCGGGCGGCGGCGGTGGGTTCGGCGGCACCAGGTGGCTCGGGTTCGGGCGCAGATGGCGGTGTTCCACCACCGGCTCACGCGGACGTGAGGACCCTGGTCGCGTGGTCGCCGTAGCGGCGGGTCAGTTCGGCTGAGGTCTCGGCGGGCGTGCCGATCACGGCGAACGCGTGCAGCACCTCGTCGGGGACGGCCGCCGTCATGTCGTCCCACAGGCCGCGGCGGGACATGCGGTGCAGTTCCTCGTGCAGCTCGCCCCAGCCGTGCAGGTCCAGGACCTTCCGGTACGCCGGGGTCGAGCCGTAGAACGCGATCTGGCGCTTCACCTCGACCACGCCCGGCTCGTCGTGGGCCACCAGGCTCGGGGCGCTGATCTCCAACGGCGGCAGGGACGACCCGGCGCGACCCCGCTGGAGCGCCGGCACGGTCACCTCGCGGAAGTAGCGCTCGGTGGTGAAGTTGTGGCACAGGAAGCCGTCCGCCACCTCGCCCGCCACCTCGGTCATCAGCTCACCGACGCCCGCCAGCCACACCCGCGGCGCGCCGAACGGGTTCGGGCCCGGGTCGAAGAACGGCGTCATCAACGTGTGCGTGTAGAACTCGCCGCGGAACCGCAACCGCTCACCGGTCGCCCAGCACGCCCAGATCGCCCGCAACGCCTGGACGAACTCGCGCATCCGCGCCGCCGGACGCGACCAGGGCATGCCGAACCGCTTGGTGATGTGCGGCTCCACCTGCGAGCCCAGCCCGAGGTTGAACCGCCCGCCGGACAGCAGTTGCAGGTCGTTGGCCTGCACCGCCGTGCTCATCGGGTTGCGCGCGAACGCCACCGCGATGGCGGTGCCCAGCTCCAAGTCCAGACCGCCCACCCGGGCCAGCCCCACGAACGGGTCGTGGCTGGTCTCGGCCAACCAGAAGCCACCGCACCCGTCCTCGACGGCCCGCCGCGCGGCCTCCCCGACGGTGCGCGGGTCGTACGAGATCTCCAGCCGGTCCACCTGCACCGGCCGAACCTACCGAAAAACCCGTTGAGTCTGCCGTTACGTCAATTCCTAGCGTCCCCGGCCATGCCACCCGCGAAGAAGACCCACCAGATCACGATCAACCTGGAGGCCGGCAACGCCTCGATGATGGATCTCGGCAAGGTGCTCGGGCAGACCGGCGTCAACCTGGTCGGCGTCAAGCGCGCCTACGACGAGGCCACCGCCGGGCAGCGCGGCGACGTCGTCCCGGTCGTGGTGACCGTCCGCGACGACAAGTCGTTCGAGCTGCGCCTCAAGACGCCGCCGACCGCGTTCCTGATCCGGAAGGCGCTGGGCGGCAAGGGCGCCCAGCGCCCCGGTCACGACAAGGCGGGCGCGCTGACCCGCGACCAGGTCCGGGCCATCGCCGAGCGCAAGATGCCCGACCTGAACACGACCGACCTGGACGCGGCGGAACGCGTCGTCGCCGGCACCGCCCGGTCGATGGGCGTGACCGTCGAGGACTAGCGGTTGGGCTTGAGGGTCCAGACGACGACCATCTCGGCCGTCGTGACGCCCTCGGCGTTGGTCACGGTGACGTTGACGGGGAACTCGGGGCGGGCGCCCGCGTCGAGTTCCGCCACCACCTCGTCCGCCGGCCTGCCCAGCACGGCCTCGGCGCGCAGCACGCCCAGGGCGAGCTTCTTGTAGGCGATCTCGGACCGGGCCACCAGCGGGGTCGCCTTGCCCAGGTGCGGCGCGAAGGCGGCCATCGCGACCGCGCCGGACGCGGTCTCGCCCAGGCCGAAGATCATCGCCGCGTGCGGTCCGCCCACGTGGTTGCGGGTCTCGGCGGCGTCGGGCAGCTCGGCCACCACCCGGTCGCCCGCGACCTCGGGGAACTCGACGCCGCTGGTCTTGACCCACGGCACGGCCTGCTTCATCGCGTCGGCGACGAACGAGTAGTCAGCGCTCATGGCGAGGGATGTTACCGACCAGTAGCCATGTAAGGCGAGTCACCGCGGAAATCGTTTGCCAAGTGACCTGGCAAGGCGCATGCTTGTACCCAGCAACTAGTTGGATGATGCAAGCAAACGGAGCGTCCCATGGTGACCCCGGTGAGTGACGAGACGCAGCTCGCCCAGGCCGAACGCATCGGCATGGCGCTCGTGCGCCTGAACAAGATGCACGCCTGCGTGGCCGCGCACCTGAGCAAGACCGGCGTGGACAAGGCCTCGTTCGTGCTGCTGGCCAACCTGAGCCAGCTGGGCCCGTCCCGGTCGAGCGCGCTCGCCGAAGCGGTCTTCTCGGACCCCTCCACGGTCAGCCGCCAGGTCGCGACGCTGGTCAAGGAGGGCTGGGTCGAGCGCCGGGCGGATCCCGACGACGGCCGGGCCAGCGTCCTGGCCGTCACGGACGCGGGACAGCGCCTGCTGGACGAGCGCCGGGCGCAGCGCAACAAGGCTATCGCCCGCATGCTCGCCGACTGGTCCGAGGAGGACCTCTCGGCGTTCATCGGCCACTTCGAGCGCTTCGTCGGCGACTACGAGAAGGCGCTGCCGGATTTCATCGCTGAGAGCGGACTGGGGCCGCGCTCAGAAGAGGGGAAGAACTGATGTCGGAAACGACGACCAGAGCGGAGGCGACACCGCCGGGTGCCGCGCTGCTCACGCACCGCCAGATCCTGACCATCCTGTCCGGCCTGCTGCTCGGCCTGTTCCTCGCGGCGCTGGACCAGATGATCGTCGCCACCGCGATGAAGACCATCGCCGACGAGCTGCACGGCCAGACCCTGCAGGCGTGGGCGACCACGTCCTACCTGATCACGGCCACCGTCTCGACGCCGCTGTACGGCAAGCTGTCCGACATCTACGGCCGCAAGCCGATGTACCTGACGGCGATCTCGCTGTTCCTGGTCGGCTCGCTGCTGTCGGGCATCGCGAACTCGATGTACGAGCTGGCCGCGTTCCGCGCGGTGCAGGGCCTGGGCGCCGGCGGTCTGATGTCGCTGGCCATGGCGATCCTGGCGGACATCACCTCGCCGCGTGACCGCAGCAAGTACGCGGGCTACTTCATGGCCGTGTTCGGCATCTCCAGCGTCGCGGGCCCGGTCGTGGGCGGCCTGTTCGCGGGCCTGGAGTCGTTCCTGGGCACGGCCGGCTGGCGCTGGGTGTTCCTGATCAACGTGCCGATCGCGCTGGTCGCGCTGGCGGTCGTGGCGAAGGTGCTCAACATCCCGCACAAGCGGGTCGACCACCGCATCGACTACGTGGGCGCGCTGATGCTCACCATCGGCCTGGTGCCGCTGCTGATCGTCGCCGAGCAGGGCCGCGAGTGGGGCTGGGGCTCCGGCGCCGCCATCGCGATGTACGTCGTCGGCGTGCTGGGCCTGATCGGGTTCGTGTTCGCCGAGCGGCGGATGGGCGACGAGGCGCTGCTGCCGCTGCGGCTGTTCAAGCGCCAGACGTTCTCGCTGGGCAACGGCGTCAACTTCGTGATGGGCATCGGCATGTTCGGCGGCATGGTGTCGCTGCCGCTGTACCTGCAGATCGTGAAGGGCTACTCGGCCACCGAGGCCGGCCTGATGATGCTGCCGCTGACGCTGGGCATCATGACCGCGGCCGGCACCAGCGGCCAGATCACCGCCAAGACCGGCCGCTACAAGGTGTTCCCGGTGGTCGGGTTCGCGCTGATGGCGATCTCGCTGTTCCTGTTCAGCACGATCGGCACGGACACGCCGGTCTGGCAGCCGCTGGTGATGATGTTCTTCATGGGCGCGGGCCTGGGCCTGTCCATGCAGACCCTGCTGGTGGCCATCCAGAACGACGCCGAGCCGCGGGACATGGGCGTCGCGACCTCGTCGGCCACGTTCTTCCGGCAGATCGGCGGCACCGTCGGCACGGCGGTGTTCCTGTCGATCCTGTTCAGCACGGTCGGCGACAAGATCGGCAACGCGCTGCGCTCGGCGTTCGGCGACCCGGCGTTCATGGCGGCGCTGGCCAAGCCGGAGAACGCCCAGATCGCGGGCGCGCTGCAGAACGGCGGCTCGGGCGTGGACCTGAACAACACCGAGTTCCTCACCACGCTCGACCCGGTGCTGGCGCGGCCGTTCCTGGACGGCTTCTCCGGCTCGATCGACCTGGTGTTCCTGGTCGGCGGCCTGGTGTCGGTGGTCGGGTTCGCGCTGGTGTGGTTCCTGCGCGAGGTCCCGCTGTCCAACCGGTCGGGCCTGGAGCGGGTGAACGACGAGGCGGCGACGCCGGTCGCCGTCCACTGAGTCCCTCGTAGAACGCGGAACGGGCCACCCCTTCACCGGGGTGGCCCGTTGTCACCGCGTCGGGTCAGTGGTCCTCGCCGCGCGCCACGGCGTCCTTCAGGCGCTGGTAGGACCGCACGATCTCCGCCTCGGCCTCGGTGCGGCCGACCCAGGTCGCGCCCTCCACGCTCTTGCCCGGCTCCAGGTCCTTGTAGACCTCGAAGAAGTGCTGGATCTCCAGGCGGTAGAACTCGGAGAGGTGGTGGATGTCGCGCAGGTGCTCGCTGCGGGGGTCCTCGGCGGGCACGCAGAGCAGCTTGTCGTCGCCGCCCTTCTCGTCGGTCATGCGGAACATGCCGATCGCGCGGGCGCGGATGAGGCAGCCCGGGAAGGTCGGCTCCTGGACGAGCACGAGCGCGTCCAGCGGGTCACCGTCCTCACCGAGGGTGTCGTCGACGAAGCCGTAGTCCGCCGGGTACTGAGTGGCCGTGAAGAGGGTGCGGTCCAGGCGGATGCGCCCCGTCTTGTGGTCCATCTCGTACTTGTTCCGGACCCCCTTGGGGATCTCGATGGTGACGTCGAACTCCACTGCGCGGTCCTCGCTCGTCTTTGACGTTCGTTACGCCACTAGTGTGGACCACGAGGTGTCGTCAACCCTCATCCGAGTGCCTGGTCGTGGGTGTGACATTGCCCGTAATCAATCGCGGAGGACTGCGTGCCCGACGAGCCATCGTGGCCGACCGTCGACGATGACGATGCCGTCCGCGAGCCGCCGACGGTGCAGGTCAGGCGGCCGGGACCGGGCGAATCGCCGACCATGCGCATCCCCGTGCCGCCGCCCGCCGCGGACCGGACGGAACTCGTCCACCGGCCGCGGCGGACCCCCTCGGGCGACCAGACCACACGCCCGCTTGACACGGGCGACCGCCGCGGGGAACCGCGGGACCGGGCGGAACCGCAGAACGGCCGTCCGCCGGCGCGGGCCGAGCAGCCGGCGACGCCGCCGCGTGGCCAGGCAGTGGCCGAGCCCGCACCGCCGCGCGCGCAGGCCGAGCCCACGCCGCCGCGCGCGCAGGCCGAGTCCACGCCGCCGCGCACGGAAGAAGTCACCCGATCGCGTGAAGCTGCTGCCGATGCCGCGTGGTCCCGGTGGGAGTCCGCGGCGGACGACTCCGACGACGCCGCGAAGGGCGAGGCCGCCGAGGAGGAGCACGCCAAGCCCGAGCGGGTCGGCACGGCCGAGGAGCCGCGTCGGAAGAAGCCGCTGGTGCTGGTCGGCGCGTTGGCGGCGGTGCTGGTGCTGGTGGCGGGCGGTGTCACGTCGTGGCAGCTCGGGTGGTTCGACACCGCGCCCGTGCCGACCACCGGCGCGCCGCAGCCGCCCGCGCCCGTCTCGCTCGCCGTGCGCGGCGTCGGCACGTCCGGACCGGTGCCCAGCGCCGCCGGGATCGCCGCCGCCCTGCGCGGACCCGCCGGCAACCCGGCCCTGGGCACGCTCACCGGCGTGGTGGTGGACCCCGGCACCGGCCAGGCGCTGTGGAAGCAGGGCGACACGACCCCGCTGACCCCCGCCTCCACGGTGAAGATCCTGGTCGCGGCGGCCTCGCTGCTGGCGCTGGACCACACGTCCCAGCTGTCCACCAAGGTCGTCCAGGGCGCCCAGCCGGGCACGGTCGTGCTGGTCGGCGGCGGCGACCCGACGCTGTCCTCGTTCCCCGCCGACCGCAGCACGGTCTACCCCGGCGCGGCCACCCTGGACGACCTGGCCGCCCAGGTCACCGTGAACGGCCCGGTCACCCAGGTCCTCTACGACACCAGCCGCTACCAGGGCGACGGCATGGCCCCGGGCTGGGACCCGGGCGACGTCGCCGGCGGGTACGTCGCCCCGATCGGCCCCCTGATGATGGACGGCGGACGCCAGGACCCGACCGCCTACGACACCCCGCGCACCGGCACGCCCGCCGCCACCGCCGCCCAGGCCCTCGCCTCGCGGCTGGGCGCGGCGACCACCGCCCCCGGCGCCGCGCCGGCGGGCGCGAAGGTGCTCGGCGAGGTGAAGTCCGCGCCGGTGGACCAGCTGGTCGAGAACCTGATGCAGGTCTCGGACAACGTCCTGGCCGAGACGATGGCCCGCGAGGTCGCCATCGCCAAGGGCCTGCCGCCGACGTTCGACGGCGCGGTGCGGGCCGTGCGGGCGGTGCTCACCGAGAACGGGTTCGACCTGACCGGGGCCGAGGTCGTGGACGCGTCCGGCCTGTCCAAGGACGACAAGGTCCCCGCGCGGCTGCTGACCGACATCCTCACGGCCGCCGCGAAGCCCGACGCGTCCGACCCGAAGACCGCCAAGCTCCGCCCGCTGCTCACGGCCCTGCCGGTGGCGGGCGGCAGCGGGACCCTCGCCGGCCGGTACGCCGACCTGGCCGGGAAGGGCTGGGTGCGGGCGAAGACCGGCACGTTGACGGCGGTGAACTCGCTGGCGGGCGTCGTGGTCGACAACGACGGCCGGCTGCTGGTGTTCGCGTTCATGTCGATCAGCTCGGAGGACCCGCGCACCAAGGTCCGACCGGGTCTGGACGCATTGGCCACCGCGCTACGGGGCTGCGGCTGTGTTTGATGGCGCCGCCGCCGGCCCCGCCGAGACGTGAGAGGTGTTGCCCCGGCCGGGGCGCAGGTAGCGTTCGGGGGGTGAACCGCGCTGCGCAGGACCACCGTGCGGGCAGTGACCCGGTCGACTGGGAGCTGGCCGTCGCGACCGCCGCCCGGCTCGTGCGCCCCGGTCCCGTGGTGCCCAGAGCGGAGGCGGACGTCGCGGTCGGGCGGCTGCGCGAGCAGGCCATCGACGCCGAGGTGCACGTCCGCGAGCTGACCGGGCTCGGGCACGGGCTGCCGCTGCGGGCCGGCGAGGTCGTCGACCGGCCGGGTTGGGTGCGGGCCGCCGTCCAGGGGCTCGCCGCGCTGACCGACGGGGCCCTGCCGCGCCAGTCCGGCGCGTTCAGCGGCGTCCTCTCGGGCACGGCGGGCGTCCAGGCGGGCGTGGTCGTCGCGTTCCTCAGCGCGCGGGTGCTGGGCCAGTACGACCCGTTCTCCGACGGCGGCCGGCTGCTGCTGGTCGCGCCGAACATCGTCGGCGCGCAGCGGTCCCTGGACGTGGACGGCTCGGACTTCAGCATGTGGGTGTGCCTGCACGAGGGCACGCACCGGCTCCAGTTCACCGCCGTCCCGTGGCTGCGGGACCACTTCTCCGGCCTGGTCACCCGGCTGCTCTCGACCATGGACGACGGGGTCGCCGTGCGCCTGCGGGACCTGCCCCGGCGGTTGCGCGAGGCGGGCGGGTTCGTGGACCTGCTGCAGAACCCCGCGCAGCGCGAGGTGCTCGACCAGCTGATCGCCCTGTCCACGCTGCTCGAAGGGCACGCCGACCACGTCATGGACGCGGTGGGTCCCGAGGTCGTGCCGTCCGTGGGGGTCATCCGCGAGCGGTTCACCGCCCGGCGCAAGGGCGGCGGCATGCTCGACCGGGTGCTGCGGACGCTGCTGGGCGTGGAGGCCAAGGTCCGCCAGTACGCCGAGGGCGCGGCGTTCACCCGGCACGTCGTGGACGCGGTCGGGATGCCCGGCTTCAACGCGGTGTGGACCGGGCCGGACACGCTGCCCACCCGCGCCGAGATCGCCGACCCGGCCGCCTGGCTGCGCCGCGTCTCACCGTGAACGGGCCGGTCGACCGGGTCCGCGTCGCCGTGCGGCGCTTCCTGGCCGAGCACCGGCCCGAGGAGGTCGCGGTCGCCGTGTCCGGCGGCGCCGACTCGTTGGCGTTGGCGGCGGTGACCGCGCGGTTGCGACCCGGTTCGCGGGCGGTCGTGGTCGACCACGGCTTGCAGGAGGACTCGGCCGCCGTCGCGGCACGGGCCGCGTCCGTGTGTCGTGAGCTGGGACTTCGGGCCGAAGTGCGGGCGGTGGTGGTCGAGGGCCCCGGTGGTCCGGAGGCGGCGGCCCGGCGGGCCCGGTACGCGGCGCTGCGGCCGGAGCGGGGCCTGGTCCTGCTCGGGCACACCCTGGACGACCAGGCGGAGACCGTGCTGCTGGGCCTGGGGCGCGGGTCCGGGCCGCGCAGCATCGCGGGGATGCGGGCGTGCGACCCGCCGTGGGGACGCCCGCTGCTGGGCGTGTCCCGGGCGGACACCTCGGCCGCCTGCCGCGAGCTGGGCCTTTCCCCGTGGGAGGACCCGCACAACGCCGACCCGGCCTACACCCGCGTCCGGCTGCGCACCGAGGTCCTGCCGCTGCTGGAGGACGTGCTCCACGGTGGCGTGGCGGACGCGCTGGCGCGCACGGCGGCCCAGTTGAGGGAAGACTGCGACGCGTTGGACGAGCTGGCGCGGTGCTACGGCGGCGACCGCCGCGCCGCCAAGGAGCTGGCCGACCTCCCGACGGCTCTGCGCCGGCGTGTGCTGCGCCGGTGGCTGCTCGACGAGGGCGTGCCCGAGTTGTCCGACTCGCACCTGCGGCGCGTGGACGCGCTGGTCGCGGAGTGGCACGGTCAGGGCGGGGTCTGGCTGCCCGGCGGCTTTGTGGCACGCCGCGCGCATGGCAGGCTTCGAGTCGAACCAGTGCAGTCATGACAAAAAGGGGTTCGTCCGTGTACGACGGCGACATCGCCTCCGTGCTCATCACCGAGCAGGAGATCAGTGACAAGGTCACCGAGCTGGCCAACAAGGTCGCGGCCGACTACCCGGCCGACGGTGGCTCCGACCTCGTCTTGATCACCGTGCTCAAGGGCGCGGTGATGTTCATGACCGACCTGGCGCGAGCGCTGCCGGTACCGGTCCAGTTGGAGTTCATGGCGGTCAGCTCCTACGGGTCGTCCACGTCCTCGTCGGGCGTGGTGCGCATCCTCAAGGACCTGGACCGCGACATCGCGGACCGTGACGTGATCATCGTCGAGGACATCATCGACTCGGGTCTCACGCTGTCGTGGCTGCTCAAGAACCTGGCGTCGCGCAAGCCGCGCTCGCTGGAGGTGTGCTCGCTGCTGCGCAAGCCGGACGCGGTGAAGGTCGACGTGCCGGTGAAGTACGTGGGCTTCGAGATCCCGAACGAGTTCGTCGTGGGGTACGGGTTGGACTACGCCGAGCGGTACCGGGACCTGCCGTACATCGGCACGTTGGACCCGAAGGTGTATTCGAGCTGAACGCGGAAGGGGCGCTTCCCGGCCGGGAAGCGCCCCTTCTGGTTCGTGCCGTCGTGCCGTCGAGCCGTCGTGCCGGCCGGGCCGCGGCGGGCGTCAGCAGTTCGGGCGGCACCTGCGCTGGCTGATCGCGTCGAGCAGCACGGTCTTGATGTCGTCCGGCTTGAGCGCCTGGTAGGACTTGCCGCCGGTGGCCGCCGCGATCTGCTTCAGCGTCTCCATGTCCGCCTCCGGCCCCAGGCCCACCATGAACATCGGCACCGGGCGCGCGGGGTCGGCTTCCTTCTTCAGCGTCTCCAGCAGCTCCGGCAGCTTGAGCGTGGAGATGTCGTCGTTGCTGCCGTCGGTCATGATGGTGACCGAGTTGATCTTCGCCGGGTTGAACGTCTGTTGCGCGTGCCGGAACGCGGCCAGCACCGTGTCGTTCAGCGACGTGCCGCCGCCGACCAGCGCGGGGATGCCGCCGGCGCCCCGTTGCAGCTGCTCACGCCGGGGCTTGCCGCCCAACGGCTCACCCAGGGGGCCGGCCGGCACCAGCTCCACGAAGCCCTTCGGCTTGCGGTTGGTCGAGAACGCCCACAGGCCGATCTCCGAGGTGTCCGGCAGCATCGCCAGCGCCGTCAGCGACGCGTCGCGGGCCGCCTCGACCCTGGTCAGCTCGCTGCCCTGCATCTTCTCGGCCATCGAGCCGGACACGTCGAGCACCGCCAGGATGCGCGTGTCCAGGCTGACCGCGCCCCACGTGCGCAGCAGCTCCGACACCTGGTCCGAGGACGGGGTCTTCAGCATGGCCACGTCGTCGCCGCGCACGCCGTCCTTCTCGTTCGTCCACCCCTGCGGGGCCTTGCCGTCCGGCGTGCGGAAGCCGGCCTCGGCGAAGCGCTGCGCGGTGCGGCCGTTGCGCAGGGCCTGTTCGAAGCCCGCGGCGGCCTGCGCGGTGCCGGCCTGCTCGCCCGTTCGGCTGACCCGGACCACGGGGTAGTCGAAGCTGACCGTGCCCTCCTTGGGGTAGGAGGCGACGACCCGGCGCGAGCCGGCCGCCCGGTTCGCCGACAGCACGTTCTGCTCGGCCGCGGTGAACACCGGCGCGTTGTCCGCGCCCTGCACGACCTTGCCGAACGCGTCGCGCACGGACGGCAGCGCGTTGCGGCCGACCCGCAGCAGCGCGCCGATCAGCTCGGGCTTGGGCGTCCCGTCCGGGTTGCCCAGCTGGGCGCGGATGACCGCGAGCGTGGCCAGGCCCTCGGTGGACGTCGTCGGGTCGCTCAGCGACACCTGCACCCGCGGGTCGACCACCTTCGCCCAGGTCACCGGCTGGATCGGCCACCCGAGGTCGCTCATCGCCTTCTCGGAGCCCGCGATCACCAGCGGTGACGAGGCGAGCGAGTCCTTGATCTCCAACCGCGGCGCTTCGGCGCCCTGGTCACCGGCCTGGAGCTGGGTCTCGGCGGCCCACATGGACGAGTCCGGGATCCACAGCGCGGGCGGGTTGATCTGGGCCGTCGGCAGCTCGTGGGACACGTCGGCCGCGCCGCGCGCCTCGATCTGCACCTGCACGCACTTGCCCTCGACCACGGGCTGACCGGCCTGGTAGTCGTCGGCGGCGGCGCGGACGACCTCCTCGGCCGCCGGGGTCACGGCGACCTTCAGCGGCAGGGTGCCCTTGCACTCCGGCCCGCTGGTGGCCTGGATGGCGACGACGGTGACCCCGCCCGCCGCGATGACGCCCAGCAGGGCGCCGAGGGGCAGGGCTATCCGGCGCGCCCAGCTGGGGGAACGCTCGTTGCGAGCTGACATACCGTTAGTACCTTCGGTTGGTGTTCACCCTTTCGGGTGGGCGTTGAACACTCAGTAACTGCCGAGGATGGCACGGGCCGCTCACGTGACAAACTCTCGTGTTCTATGTCACTCGAATGACCCTCACTTCGTCGCTACCTGCTAGTAACGCGATACCCCTCGTCAGTGTTACGGGCCGGTAGTCGCGAAAGTTCATGGTCGTTTCCCCGACCGGGTGAACCCCGCTGACCTGCGCGCCGTGTTCGCGGTCACCCCGGGGAACACTTGACGGGTCCCGGCCGTTGGTCCGGCGAGACGTGACTGCCCCACACGCGGAGCACTCCGCCCGTGGTTGGGGCGGTAGGCTGGTCGGACGGGTCGTGCCCGTCCGCGCCCGTCACCAAGTCAGGGAGGGTCGAGGCCGCCCGCCGGCCGTAAGTGAATGGACCGCAAGCGCCTGCTTCGCAACCCGCTGCTGTGGATCGTGGCGGTGTTGCTGCTCTACTACGCCTTCACCGTGCTCTTCGACGACGCTCGGGGCTACCACCCGGTCAAGACGTCCCAGGCACTGCAGCAAATCCGGGACGGCAAGGTCAAGGAAGCCACGATCGAGGACAAGGAGCAGCGTCTCCGCCTGACCATGGTCGACGGGCAGAACTTCGAGGGCCACGACCGGTTGATCACGCAGTTCCCGGCCAGCTCCACGGACGAGGTGTTCACCATCCTCGACCAGGCCGGCAACAAGCCGACCGTCGAGACCAAGGTCAGCCAGGACTCGTTCTTCGTCCAGCTGCTGCTCTACCTGGTCCCGCTCGGCCTGCTGTTGCTGCTGCTGATGTGGATGATGAACAACGCCCAGGGTGGCGGGAACCGCGTCCTCAACTTCGGCAAGTCCAAGGCCAAGCAGCTGTCCAAGGACATGCCCAAGACGACGTTCGCCGACGTCGCGGGCGCCGAGGAAGCCGTCGAGGAACTGT
This sequence comes from Saccharothrix mutabilis subsp. mutabilis, assembly GCF_039521145.1. Lineage (NCBI taxonomy): Bacteria > Bacillati > Actinomycetota > Actinomycetes > Pseudonocardiales > Pseudonocardiaceae > Saccharothrix > Saccharothrix mutabilis. The sequence goes on along the minus strand of NZ_BAAABU010000009.1, from coordinate 68,141 downwards.
ACGAGATCAAGGACTTCCTGCAGAACCCCGGCCGCTACCAGGCGCTGGGCGCCAAGATCCCCAAGGGCGTCCTGCTCTACGGCCCGCCCGGCACCGGCAAGACGCTGCTGGCGCGCGCCGTCGCCGGTGAGGCCGGCGTGCCGTTCTACTCGATCTCCGGCTCGGACTTCGTGGAGATGTTCGTCGGCGTCGGCGCCTCCCGCGTGCGCGACCTGTTCGAGCAGGCCAAGCAGAACGCGCCGTGCATCATCTTCGTCGACGAGATCGACGCGGTCGGCCGCCACCGCGGCGCCGGCCTCGGCGGTGGCCACGACGAGCGCGAGCAGACCCTCAACCAGCTCCTGGTCGAGATGGACGGCTTCGACTCGCGCGGCGGCATCATCCTGATCGCGGCGACCAACCGGCCCGACATCCTGGACCCGGCGCTGCTGCGCCCCGGCCGGTTCGACCGGCAGATCCCGGTGTCCGCGCCGGACCTCAAGGGCCGCAAGCAGATCCTGCGCGTCCACGCCAAGGGCAAGCCGTTGGGCCCGGACACGGACCTGGACGGCCTGGCCAAGCGCACCGTGGGCTTCTCCGGCGCCGACCTGGCCAACGTGATCAACGAGGCCGCCCTGCTCACCGCCCGCCAGAACGGCACGGTCATCACCGGCGCCGCGCTGGAGGAGTCGGTGGACCGCGTGATCGGCGGCCCGGCCCGCAAGAGCCGGATCATCTCCGAGAAGGAGAAGAAGATCACCGCCTACCACGAGGCCGGGCACGCCCTGGCCGCGTGGGCCATGCCGGACATCGACCCGGTCTACAAGGTCACCATCCTCGCCCGCGGCCGGACCGGCGGTCACACGCTGTCCGTGCCCGAGGAGGACAAGGACCTGATGACCAGGTCCGAGATGATCGCCCGGCTGGTGTTCGCGCTGGGTGGCCGCTCCGCCGAGGAGCTGGTGTTCCACGAGCCCACCACGGGCGCGTCCAACGACATCGAGCAGGCGACCAAGATCGCCCGCGCGATGGTCACCGAGTACGGCATGTCCGCCCGCCTGGGCGCGGTCAAGTACGGCCAGGAGCAGGGCGAACCGTTCCTGGGCCGCACGGCCGGCCGGCAGGCCGACTACTCGCTGGAGGTCGCGCACGAGATCGACGAGGAGGTGCGCGAACTCATCGAGGCCGCGCACACCGAGGCCTACGAGGTGCTCAACACCTACCGCGACGTGCTCGACGCGCTCACGCTGGAGCTGATCGAGAAGGAGACCCTGCACCAGAAGGACCTGGAGCGGATCTTCGCCAGCGTCGAGAAGCGCCCGCGGATCACGAAGTTCAACGACTTCGGCAACCGGACGCCGTCGAACATCCCGCCGGTCAAGACCCCCGCCGAGCTGGCCAAGGAGCGCGGCGAGCCGTGGCCCCCGGCCATCGAGGACACCATCGACCAGGAACTGCCGCCCGCGCAGGACCCGGTCCCCGCGCCGCAGCAGGCCGCGCCGAACGGCAGCAACGGGTCCCCGTACCAGCCGCAGCCGACGCACCCGTCCTCCGGCCCGCCGAACTACGGCGCGCCGCCCGGCTGGACCCCGGCCACCGTGCCGGGCGGGCAGTCGCCCCAGTGGCAGCCCGAGCCGACGGAGGCGTCCGACCAGCGGAACTTCGAGACGGACCCGGACAACCGCAAGTGACCGACATCGACCAGGCCGGCCTCTCCGTCAACGGAGGGGCCGGCCTCGCACGGCGGCCCTTCGACCAGAAGCGGGCCGAGGCGGCCGTGCGCGAGCTGCTGCTGGCGTGCGGCGAGGACCCCGACCGCGAGGGCCTCCAGGACACGCCCGCCCGCGTGGCGCGCGCGTACCGGGAGCTGTTCGCCGGGCTCTACACCGACCCCGACTCGGTGCTGGCGAAGACCTTCGACGAGAGCCACGAGGAACTCGTCCTGGTCACCGACATCCCGATGTTCTCCTTCTGCGAGCACCACCTGCTGCCCTTCCACGGGGTCGCGCACGTCGGCTACATCCCCAACGAGCAGGGCCGGGTCACCGGCCTGTCCAAGCTCGCGCGGCTGGTGGACCTGTACGCCAAGCGGCCCCAGGTGCAGGAGCGGCTGACCTCGCAGGTCGCCGACGCCCTGGTGCGGCGGCTGGAACCGCGTGGTGTGATCGTCGTCGTGGAAGCCGAGCACCTGTGCATGGGCATGCGCGGCGTCCGCAAGCCCGGGTCGCGGACCACCACGTCCGCCGTGCGCGGGCTGCTGCGGACGTCGGCGTCCTCCCGCGCCGAGGCCATCGAGCTGATCAAGGGACGTACCAGGTGAGCGTGCCTCGACCGGGGCACTGCGTCGTCATGGGCGTCTTGAACGTCACCCCGGACTCGTTCTCCGACGGCGGCCGGTACCTGGACCTGGCCGACGCGGTGGCACACGGGGTGGCGATGCGCGAGCGCGGCGCGGACATCGTGGACGTCGGTGGCGAATCCACCCGTCCGGGTGCCGCGCGGGTGGAGCCGTCGGTCGAGGCCGCACGCGTGGCGCCGGTGATCCGCGAGCTGGTGGCGGCCGGCGTGCCGGTGTCGGTGGACACCATGCGCGCCGAGGTCGCCGCCGCCGCGTTGGAGGCCGGCGCGTCGATCGTGAACGACGTGTCCGGCGGGTTGGCCGACCCGTCGATGGCGTCCGTGGTGGCGTCGGCGCGGGTGCCTTATGTGCTGATGCACTGGCGTGGGCACTCGAAGCAGATGGACCAGCTGGCCGTGTACGACGACGTCGTGCGCGATGTGCGCGACGAGCTGTCCGCGCGGGTGGACGCGGCGCTGGCGGCGGGCGTGGCGTCGGACGACATCGTCCTGGACCCGGGCCTGGGCTTCGCCAAGAACGCCACCCACAACTGGCAGCTGCTGCACCGCCTGGACGAGCTGCTGGCCCTGGGCTTCCCGGTGCTGGTCGGGGCGTCCCGCAAACGTTTTCTGGGTGCCCTGCTCGGGGACCGCGCGCCGGACGGTCGCGAGGACGCGACCGCGGCTGTGAGCACACTGGCTGCTTTCCTTGGCGCCTGGGGCGTGCGCGTGCACGACGTGGACAAGTCCCTGGACGCCGTCGCGGTGGCCAGGGCGTGGAGGCAGGGTCATGGGTGACCGGATTTCGCTGAGCGGCTTGCGGGTGCGCGGGTACCACGGCGTCTTCGAGCACGAGAAGCGCGACGGGCAGGACTTCCTGGTCGACGTCACGGCGTGGCTGGACCTGTCGCGGGCGGCGGCGACCGACGACCTGCGGGAGACGCTGCACTACGGCGAGCTGGCCGAGCGGGCGGCGGCGATCGTGGCGGGCGAGCCGTACGACCTGATCGAGACGGTGGCGGGCAAGATCGCGGACGAGGTCATGACGGACCTGCGCGTGCGGGCGACCGAGGTGACCGTCCACAAGCCGTCCGCCCCCATCCCGCTGACGTTCGCGGACGTGGCGGTGACGGTGAGGCGCGTCCGTGACTAGGGCGGTCCTGTCGATCGGCTCCAACATGGGCGACCGGTTGGCGCACCTGCGGTCGGCGGTGGCGGGGTTCGCGCCGGAACTGGTGGCGGTGTCCCCGGTCTACGAGACCGCGCCGTGGGGCGTGACCGACCAGGACGACTTCCTGAACGCCGTCCTGATCGTGGAGGGTCCTCCCGGGCCGTGGGACTGGCTGCGGCGCGGTCAGGAGTTGGAGAACGCGTCGGGCCGCGTGCGCACCCTGCGCTGGGGGCCGCGCACGCTGGACGTCGACGTGGTGTCGGTGGACGACGTGCGCTCGGACGACCCTTCTTTGCTGCTACCGCACCCGGGCGCTCATGAGCGGGCCACGGTGCTGGTGCCGTGGCTGGACGTCGACCCGGACGCGGTCCTGCCGGGCCACGGCCGCGTGGCCGACCTGGTGGCGGCCCTGGACCTGACCGGCGTCGAACGCCGCGACGACCTGTCGCTGTCCTGAACTCGCACTGCGCCGAACCCGGGCCGGGGTTAGCGTCGGCCCGGGAGGTCGGTGATGAGCAACGCGGTCACGTACGACGCCGCGCGGCGGCGGATCATCAGTCTGGTCACCAACGGGGACCCCTTCGCGGCGGTGCAGGCGTGTCCGGGGTGGACGGTCAAGGACGTCGTCGCGCACCTCGCCGGCGGCCTCGGGGACGTCGTCAACCGCCGGTTCGAGGGGCACGAGACCGGCGAGTGGGGCGAGAAGCAGGTCGAGGAGCGGCGGGACAGGGCGCTGGGCGAGCTGCTCGTCGAGTGGGAGCGGAACTTCGAGATCTCCGAGGGGTTGTTCGACTCGCCCGTGGGCGCGGTGCTGGTCGCGGAGATCGTGCAGCACGAGCACGACATCCGCGCCGCCCTCGGCCGGCCGGGGGAGCGGGACAACGTCGCCGTCCGCGCCGCCCTCACCAGGCCCATGCAGGAGCTGGACAAGCGGTTGCGCGAACAAAACCTGCCCGCCCTGCGGATCACGCTGGAGCACGGCGACCGCATCCTCGGCGAGGGTGAGCCGTCGGCGACCCTGCGGACGTCGTCGTTCGAGCTGATGCGGGCCATCGGCGGCCGGCGCAGCGAGAGCCAGATCCGGTCGATGGACTGGGACGCCGACCCGACCCGCTGGCTGCCCGCGTTGCGGCTGTTCGGCGGCCGGGAGACCGCGCTCGTCGAGTGAGCGTTGATGACACGATGGGACGGTGAGGTTCACCAAGCCCCGTGACCTGCTCGCCGTCGGACTGATCGCGGGCCTGCTCGTCCACCTGCTGCTCCGGCTGTCCTACGACACGCTGCCCGCGCTGCCGACGTTCGCCGGCTTCACCCTGCTGGTGATCGCCCTGGTGGACCTGGTGCTCGCGTTCTCGTTGCGGGCGCGCATCCAGCGCAAGCCGGGGGCCGCGCCGGTGCAGCCGCTGACCGCCGCACGGGCCGTGGCGCTGGCGAAGGCGTCGTCACTCCTCGGGGCGATCATGGCCGGCGCGTGGGCCGGGGTGCTGATCTACGTGATACCGGTTCAAGGGGAATTCGAAGCGGCGCGGCACGACCTGGTCAGTGCGGTGGTGGGACTCCTCTGCGCCGGCGCATTGATCGGCGCCGGGCTGTGGTTGGAGCACTGCTGCAAGACCCCGAAAGATCCCCACGCTGACGGGTGAATACGGACGCGGAGGTCTCAATCGGGTAACTGACCGGTACGGTAGACGCCATGACCGGGCGAGGCGCGTCGCAGGACGGCGAGCAGCAAGATCACGGTCGTGGCATTGGGCGACTACTGCTGGTAGCAGCGTTGGCGCTCGCCCTCGGTGCCGCGGCGGTGCTGGTCCTCAGCGACAACGCCCGTTGGCTGAGACTGGCGGTGGTCGCCGCGCTGTGGGCCGCGCTCACGGGGGCGTTCCTCGCCGCCCGGTACCGCCGGCAGGTCGCGGACCGTGACGACGAGGTGGCCGACCTCCAGTCCGTCTACGAGCTGGAGCTGGAGCGCGAGGTCGCCGCCCGGCGCGAGTACGAGCTGGAGCTGGAGGCGGAGACCCGGCGCCGGGTGCGCGAGGAGTCCCGGGAGGACCTGGAGGCGCTGCGCAACGAGCTGCGCGTGCTGCGGGAGAACCTGGAGGCCCTGCTCGGCGGTGAGGTCCTGGTCGAACGGGTGGCGTTGCGCGCGGAGTCGACCCGCATGCGCGCGCTGTCCGACCAGTCGCGGCTGATGGCGGTGGGCGACCAGCGGATCATCACCGCCGGACCCGCGAAGGCCGTGGCCGCCAAGGCGGAGAAACCCGCGCCGGACCGCACCGAGCTGATCGAACGCGTCACCCACGACGGTTCCCGCAAGGACCAGGCCCGCCGCCCCGAACCCACGCGCCCGGAACCCGCCCGCCGCGACCAGCCCCAACCGGCCCGCCGCGAACCCCTCCGCACGACCCCGCAACGCCCGGCCGCGGCCCGCGCGGAGCCGACGGAACGCGTCAACCGCGCCGACTTGGCCGGCCGCCCGACCCCGAACACCACGCAACCACCCCGCCGCCCGGAACCGCGCCCCGCCGCCCCGGCCGCCGCTGCGCACGGTGAGCCGGTGCGGGCGGAGACGCGCCGGCCGACCGAGGGCGTGGCGCTGGACGCGGGCCGGTTGGGCATCGGACTGACCGCCGAACCCGCTGCTCCCGTTGCGGGTGCGGGTGCTGGTGTCGGTGCCGGTTCGGGTGAGCGGCGCGGTCGGGCGGCCGAGCGGACGGAGATGATCAGCCGCGACGCCGTGGCCGCGGACCAGGCGACCCGCCGCCCCACCGAGCCGGTTTCCCGCCGCACCGAGTCCCGCCCCGCCGACACCCGCGCCGTTGCCGACGCTCGCGCGGTCGATCCCCGCGCCGACGCTCGCGCCGCCGAGGCCCGGGTCGCCGACTCTCGCGTCGCCGAGTCGCGTGCCGCTGACTCTCGCGTCGCTGAGGCCCGTGTCGCTGACTCCCGTGTCGCCGAGTCGCGTGTCGCCGACTCCCGCGTTGCCGAGTCCCGTGTCGCCGAGTCGCGTTCGGTCGAGCCCGCGGGGCGGCGCGCGGACCAGACCGGCGGGTTCCGCACCGTGGCGGCGAGTTCCGTGCGCCAGGCCGAGACCGGCGCGCGCCAGACCGGCAGCTTCCCGGCCGTGGCGTCGCGCGGCACCGAGTCCGGAGGTCGTCGGGCCGAGCAGACCGGCGGTTTCCCGGCGGTGGCGGCGTCGCGCGGCACGGAGGCCGGCGGGCGTCGAGCGGCGGCCGAGGGTTCCGGGTTCGGCGCGCACGAGTCCACTGTGGACGCCGGGTTGGCCCGGCCGGCCGCCGTGCGCCGGGCCGCCGAGATGACCGGCGGGTTCCGGCCGGTCGAGAACGCGGGCCAGGCCGAGACCAAGGGCCGTCGGGCGGCGGCGACCGGTGCCGGGTTCCGGCCCGTCACGCCCGCCACCACGCGTCGGGCCGCCGACCACACCGGGTCGTACGAGCCGGTGTCCGCCGAGCCCGCCGCGCGGTCGTCCGCCGAGGTGTCCGGGCGCAGGCGCGCCCCCGAGCCCGTCGCGCCCGAACCGGCCGGCGCGCACGCGGACGGCAAGTCGGTCAGCGAGCTGCTCGCCGCGTTCGGCGGGGCGGACTCGCCGCGGCGCAGGCGTCGGCGGGGCGAGGACTGACCCGGCCTACTTGTCGATGTCGCCGACGACCACGGCGAACGACCCGAGCACGGCCGGCAGGTCGTCCACCCGCGTGCCGGGCAGCAGGGCGGACAGGGCTTGGACGTTGTTGAACGACGGCGTCCGCAGCTTGAGCCGCCACGGCGTCTTCTCGCCGCGGGAGGCCAGCAGCACGCCGGACGTGCCCAGCGGCGCCTCGACGCGCGTGTAGACCGCGCCTTCCGGTGCCTTGATCGCCTTGGGCAGCCGCAGGTTGACCGGTCCGCCGGGCAGCCGGTCCAGGCACTGCGACACGAGCCGCACGGACTGCCGCACCTCGTCCACCAGGCACCGGACGCGGGCGAGGGCGTCCCCCTCGGTCCGGACGACGGGCCGCACGTCAAGGTCGCGGTAACCGGGCAACGGGTCGTCCCGGCGCAGGTCGAGGTCCACCCCGGACGCCCGCCCGATCGGTCCCGTGACGCCGAACGCCAGGGCCGCGTCCCGGCTGAGCACGCCGATCCCCCGCAGCCCTTCGGGAATCACGCCGGTGTCCACTGTGGACACCGCTTCGCGGACGCGGTCGACCCACCCGGCGGGGACGTCCTCGCGGAGCCCGCCGATCCGGTTGAACATGAAGTGGATCCGCCCGCCGGACGCCTCCTCCAGCACGGTCTGGACGGCTTCGCGCCCGTCGGCGGCGACCTGCCCGGTGAGCGGGGTGAGGAAGACGAGGTGAGCCATGATCCGGTTCAGCTCGCACAGCAGCGCCCGCAGGACCTGGGCGCGCGGGGGGACGTCCATGCCGGTCATGCGCTCGACGGCGAGGGCGACGGCGAGTTCGTTGCAGAAGGCGGCGAGCCAGTCGTGGCGGTTGGCCAGCGTGAGGACCTGCCGGTAGTCGCGGACCTCGAACAACTTCTCCGCGCCGCGGTGCAGGTGGCCGACGAGGGGTTCGGCGGCGGTGATGGTCTCGTCGTCGCGGACGGTCAGGCGGAGGCGGTACGCGCCGTGCGCGGACGGGTGCAACGGGCCGAGGTCGACGACCCGGTCCACCCCCAGGTGGCGTGCCCCGGCCCCGACACCAACGGTGATCTCCACGGCCCCATGCTCGCACGCCGGCGCAGGTTCGCCCTGCCGCGGCCTCCGGCCCCCGACACCATGATCGCACGAGCCACCGACAATCCCGGGACTCCACGGTCCACGCCACCGGCCGCTACCGCCGCCACCGGCCGCTCGCCGCTGCCGCTCGCCGCCGCCACCGCCGCCGCCGCCACCGCCGCCGCCGCCACCGCCACCGCCGCAGCCACCGCCGCCGCAGCCGCCGCAGCCACCGCCGCCGCAGCCACCGCCGCGCGCCGCCGCCGCTCGCCGCCGCTACCGCCGCCGCTCGCCGCCGCCGCAGCCACCGCCGCAGCCACCGCCGCAGCCACCGTCGCCGCCAGCACCGCCGCCGCCACCGTCGCCGCCGGCACCGCCGATCCGCTGCCGCCACCCAACCCGCGCCTTGTCCGCCCCGCCAATTCCGGCGCCGGCCGCACGGCCTGCCGCCGGCCCGAGCGGGAGTCGGCAGTGGTGGGCGAGTGGCCGGGGGCTGTCAGAACGGAAGTGTCCGCGTCGGGTCCCGCTGCCGTCGTCGCCAGTTCTCCAGGCCCCGATTCGGGCCGGCTCGCGTGGGGTCAGGTGGTGATGTGGAAGAGGTAGCAGCCGTGGCTCGCGCTGCGGACTTGGACTTCCGCTACAAGAGGATTGTTCAACAGTTCTTCGATCCTCTCGTTCAACTCCTCCGGTTCCGCGATCTCGCCGCCGTGGATGCGTCCATCGGCCGTGTACGTGCGCAACAACCTCCGATTGTGTGCGAACGCCTCCGGGAACACGTCCGCCGACTCCAAGCCCCCGCACGGCAGCATGTGCGCGAACACCGGACCCACCTCCTCGTACGGCCCCCGCCCCGCACTCGGCGCGTACCGGAACAACACCAGCGGCTCGCCGACCCCGGCCCTCCGCAGGCAACACCGCAGCGGCGCACCGGGTGACTCCAGCAACTCGTGGAACTCGTCCGTCCCCGCCCAACCCCGCGCCCGCGCCAGCACGTCCTCGGGCAACGCGTGAATCCTCATACCACCGGAGCCTTCCGCCCGCGGACCCCGGCAAGCCGGCGGTAATCCGACCACCAGACCGACCACCAGACCGACCGACGACCAGACCGCGCGAGACCACAAGGGCCGGTCACGGCTGCCACGGCGGCAAAGGTGGCAGCAAGTCCGTCACCGCCACACCCACCCCGTGCAGCAACCACCCGAAAGCGCCCAACCCCGCCGGATCCCGCAACTCCGCCACCCGACCCGACCGGGCCAACGACTCCAGCCACGCCATCCCCGACCCGCCCACCGAACCGCTCAAACCCAACGCCGCCAACGCGTCACGCTGCGAAACCAACACCCACGAACCCCCGGCCGCCACCGCACAAGCGTCCAGAGCCACGTGCGCGGTCAGATCACAGGACCCGTCGAACACCGGCTCCACCCGCCGCCCACCGCGATAAGCCGCGAAGGTCCCCTCCGCATGACGCCCCGCCGCCCGGTCCGCCAACACGTGCCCGTAGTCGATCGCCAACGCCGCCCCGCGCACCCGCGACACCGCGTCCGCCCACGCCGCGTCCCGGGGCGCACCGATCTCCGCCCGCCACCCCGGCCGCAACGGCCACCACCGCTCCAACCAAGGGTCGGCGCACGGCCACGACACGACCGGGCACGGGATCGCGTCCAGCCACTCGTGGCCCACCAGCAACCCCTGCACGGCACCGGGCAACGACCGTTCCCACGCCACCCCGGGCAGCTCGCGCGCCGGCCCCACGTCCACCGCCGTCACGTGCAGCCGGTCGCCGAGCGACCCGGCAGCCAACTCCCGCACCGCCGCCGACAGCTCACCGCCGCCCGCCCCGACGTCGACGAAATCCACCCGCGCGGGCCGCCCCAGCGCGAAATCCACCCGATCGAGGAGCACCAGCAACGCTTCGGCCAGCTCAGGGCCGATCAACGGGGCCGTCCGGAAGTGGTCGGCGGGCACCGAACCGCGGGTGAAGAAGCCCTCCGGCCCGTACAGCGCCTCGCGCCACGCCCTCTCCGAATCCCGCATCGGTCAAGTGTCCCTTTAAGGTTGCACACTGTGACCGCCTCCCCTGCCCGCAAGCGCGCGAACCAGCGCCGCTGGACCGTCCTGCTGCCGGTGGTGGGCCTGATCGCCCTGGGCGTGTGCGGCCTGGTGCTGCTCGGCCTGGGCACCAGCAAGATCGGCCTCACCCCGATCCTGGTCGGCGCCGTCGCCGCGCTGCTGCCGGTCGTGGCGGTGCTCGGCGCGTTCCTGTGGGTGGACCGGTGGGAGCCGGAACCGGCGAAGATCCTGCTGCTGGCCTTCGCGTGGGGCGCGTGCGGCGCGACGATCACCTCGCTGGTGTTCAACCAGACCGCGCACGTGCTCGGCGAGCTGCTCAACGGCGGCGACGGGTCCACCTTCGCCGCGGTCATCGGCGCGCCGATCGTCGAGGAGGCCACCAAGGCCGCGTTCGTGATCGCGCTGTTCCTGCGCCGGCGCGAAGAGTTCGACGGCGTCGTGGACGGCATCGTCTACGCGGGCGTCACCGCCGCCGGGTTCGCCTACACCGAGAACATCTACTACTTCGCCCGCGTCTTCGTGGACTCCGGGTTCGGCGACCTGTCCAGCGGCGTGATCGCGCTGTTCATCCTGCGCGGCGTGCTCTCGCCGTTCGCGCACCCGCTGTTCACGTCGATGACCGGCATCGGCATCGGCATCGCGGCCATGACGACCAACAAGCGGATCCGGGTGCTCGCCCCGGTCCTCGGGTACCTGGGCGCGGCCGGCCTGCACTCGCTGTGGAACTTCTCCACCACCGTCGGCACCGGCTCCACGTTCATCAACCTGTACTTCCTGATCATGGTGCCGGTGTTCGCCGCCATGGTCTGGCTGGTGGTCTGGCAGCGCCGCCGGGAGCAGCGCATCGTCGCCGGGCAGCTGCCCGAGATGGCCGCCAACCGGTGGATCGCCTCCAGCGAGGTCACCCTGCTGGCCAGCCTCCAGGGCCGGCGGCGGTGGCGGCGCGCGGTGCGGCGCAAGGTCGGCGACCAGGCCGCGCGGGCCGTCGCCGGCTACCAGGTGGCCGCGACGGAACTGGCGTTCCTGCGCCACCGGATGGCCTCCGGCACGGCGGAGGCGGGCTCGGACGAACGTCACGCAGCGCTCCTCGAAGCCCTCATCGCCGCACGTCAGGCCGCTGTCGACGCACCGGGCGCGCTCAACGCCGCGGGTGGTGTTCGTCGCAGTTGACGCCCGGTCCGGCGGACGCGGATTACGCTCGCGGCCGTCGTCCGGTACCCGACCACGGGACTGGAACGCCTCGAACGGAGTACGTCGCATGGACGCGACCCCCCGCCCCGCGCGGCTGGCTGTCGGAGTGATCTCCGCCGGCCGGGTGGGCTCGGTGCTGGGCGCCGCCCTGACCCGGGCGGGCCACGTCGTCGGCTCGGTGTCCGCGGTGTCGCGCGCCTCCCTGGCCCGCGCCGAGGAACTGCTCCCCGAAGTCCCCGTCCTGCCCCCGCCCGAGGTCGCCGCCGGCGCCGACCTGGTGCTGCTGGCCGTCCCCGACGACGAGCTGGCCGGCCTGGTCCGCGGCCTGGTCGCCACCGGGTCGCTGCGTGCCGGGCAGATCGTCGTGCACACCAGCGGCGCGCAGGGCGTCGGCGTCCTCGCGCCCGCGGCCGGGGTCGGCGCGCTGTGCGTGGCGCTGCACCCGGTCATGACGTTCACCGGCCGCGCCGAGGACGTCGAGCGGATGACCGCCTGCTCGGTCGGCGTGACCGCGGCGGACGGCGACGACGCCGCGTGGAACGTCGGCGAGGCCCTGGTCGTGGAGATGGCCGCCGAACCCGTGCGCATCCCCGAGGCCGCCCGCCCGCTCTACCACGCGGCCCTCGCCCACGGCGCGAACCACCTGATCACGCTGGTCGCCGACTGCGCGGACGTGCTGCGCTCCGCGGGCATCGACGACGCCGAGCGGATGCTGGGCCCGCTGCTGTCGGCCGCCCTGGACAACGTCCTGCGCCACGGCGACCGCGCCCTCACCGGACCGGTCGCGCGCGGCGACGCGGGCACCGTCGCCAAGCACCTGCGCGTCCTGGGCGAGCAGGCGCCTGGGACCCTTGCCGCGTACCGAACCCTCGCGCGCCGCACCGCCGACCGCGCCGAGGCGGCCGGGCTGCTCAAGCCCGAGGCCGCCACCGACGTCCGCACCACCCTTGAGGACTGAACCAGCATGACCAAGCCGCTCACCAAGGACGACTACTCGCCCAACGACGTCACGGTGCACCGCGACCCCGACCGGCTGCGGCGCGTGGTGCGCGCGCTGCGCGGCGCCGGGCGCAACATCGCGCTGGTGCCGACGATGGGCGCGTTGCACGCGGGTCACCGCAAGCTGATCCGCGAGGCCAAGGTCATGCAGAACACCGTGGTCGTGGTGTCGATCTTCGTGAACCCGACCCAGTTCGGGGCGGGCGAGGACCTCGACCGCTACCCGCGCACGTTCGAGGCCGACCTGGAGATGTGCCGCGAGGAGGGCGTGGGCCTGGTCTTCGCGCCGAACGCCGAGGACATGTACCTGCCCGGGTCGACGGTGACGCTGTCGCCGGGGCCCCTGGGGGAGGAGCTCGAAGGCGCGGTCCGGCCGGGTCACTTCGCCGGTGTGCTGACCGTGGTGTCCAAGCTGTTCAACATCGTCGAGCCGACCTACGCGGTGTTCGGCGAGAAGGACTACCAGCAGCTGACGCTGATCCACCGCATGGCGCGCGACCTGAACTTCCCGGTCGCCGTGGTGGGCGTCCCGACCGTGCGCGAGGCCGACGGGCTGGCCCTGTCCTCCCGCAACCGGTACCTGTCGGAGGGCGAGCGGCTCGCCGCGACCACGCTGTCGGCCGCTCTGACGGCCGGCGCGCACGTCAGCGGGCAGGGCGCGGAGGCCGTGCTGAAGGCCGCCTCCGACGTGCTGGCCGCCGAACCGGGCGTGTCGGTGGACTACCTGGAGCTGCGGGCGCCGGACCTCGGCCCGGCCCCCGAGAACGGCGACGCCCGGCTGCTCGTCGCCGCCCGCGTGGGCACGACCCGCCTGATCGACAACGCCCCCGTGCTGCTCGGCACCGGCGACGAGTGAGAGGGACCGCGATGCTGCGCACGATGCTCAAGTCGAAGATCCACCGCGCCACGGTCACCCAGGCCGACCTGCACTACGTGGGCTCGGTGACGGTCGACCTCGACCTCATGGAGGCCGCCGACCTGCTGCCCGGCGAGATGGTCGCGATCGTGGACGTCACCAACGGCGCCCGCCTGGAGACCTACGTCATCCCCGGCGAGCGCGGCACCGGCGTCATCGGCATCAACGGCGCCGCCGCGCACCTGGTCAAGCCCGGTGACCTGGTCATCCTGATCGCGTACGGGCAGATGGACGACGCCGAGGCGCGCGCGTACCAGCCGAAGGTCGTGTTCGTGGACGCGGACAACAAGGTCGTGGACCTGGGCGCGGACCCGGCGCACGCCCCCGAGGGTTCCGGGCTGGTGTCCGGGGCGGTCCTGGCGGGTGCCGCGGGGGCTGTCGTGGCGGGGGCTGCCGTGGCGGGTGCGAGCGCGGCGGGTGCGAGCGCGGCGGGTGCGAGCGTGGAGTCGGTGTCGGAGACCGAGGACGCGACCGCGCTGGACGCGTTGATCCAAGCCGAGAACTGATGCAAGCCGAGAAACTGCAAGCCGAGAAACTGCAAGCCGGGAACCGATCCGAGGCCGAGAACTAGGAGCAAGGGCGTGCTGCTCGCCATCGACGTCGGCAACACCAACATCGTCCTCGGTCTCTACGACGGCACCGGCGACAAAGCCGCGCTGGTGCGCGACTGGCGGATGCGCACCGACGCGCGCATGACCGCCGACGAGCTGGCCCTGACCATGCGCGGCCTGCTCGGCGAGTACGCGGACAAGATCACCGGCATCTCGGCGCTGTCCACGGTGCCCGCGGTGCTGCGCGAGCTGCGCGTGATGCTCGGCCGGTACTACTCGGCGGTGCCGAAGGTGCTGGTCGAGCCCGGCGTGCGGACCGGCGTGCCGCTGCTGGTGGACAACCCGAAGGAGGTGGGCTCGGACCGGGTGATCAACACCCTGGCGGCCCACCACCTGCACAGCACGGCGTGCGTGGTCGTGGACTTCGGCACGTCGACCAACCTGGACGTCATCTCCGCGAAGGGCGAGTTCCTCGGCGGGGCGCTGGCGCCGGGCATCGAGATCTCGGTGGACGCGCTGGCGGCTCGGGCGGCGCAGCTGCGCAAGGTCGAGCTGGTGCGGCCCCGGTCGGTGATCGGGAAGAACACGGTCGAGTGCCTGCAGTCGGGCATCGTGTACGGGTTCGTCGGGCAGGTGGACGGGCTGGTGCGGCGGATCGTGGACGAGTTGCAGGCCAGTGAGCCGGGACCGGTGGCGGTGATCGCGACCGGCGGGCTGGCGCCTCTCGTGGCGACCGAGTCGGCCACCATCCAGAGCCACGTTCCCGACCTGACCCTGTTGGGGCTTCGGCTCGTGTTCGAACGCAACATGCGCTGACGCGCTCTCAAGCGTCACGCGCTGGCGCGCTCTCAAGATCAAAAGCGGCGCTCGCCGCGCGGCAGGCCCCCGGGGGTGGAAGGGCGTCGGTTCGTCCCCCGTACGGCCTGCCGGAGGCAACCACCCTTCGCTCTTGTCCGCAACCGGTGAAGCGTGGTTGCGGACAAGAGCGAAGCGCGGTTGGGCTGCGCCCAGGCCGTACGGGGGACGAACCGAGGCCCTTCCTGTGGCTGATAGCCCATAGGCGCCTGCGGCGTGGGTGTCAGGTGCGGATCATGCGCTTGACGTAGGTGATCAAGGGCATGTCGAACTCGCCCTGTGCGGTTTCCGGGTGGGAGCGCAGGTGGGTTCGCATCCTGTCCAGGAGGGCCTCGCGGTCCTCTTGGCTCATGACCAGGGTGTACGAGTGCGTGCCCACCGTGGCCACCAGGCTCTCCGCCGTGCGGCGGTGGGTGTGGGGGAAGGTGGTGTCCTCCGGGTCCCGGAACAGCGGGTGGTCGGGGAGGGCTCGGCCGGTGACGCCGGTCGCCGCCGCGGCCGAGCCGGACACCTTGCCGAACTCCGCCACCCACGGGACGGTCAGGTCGTCCATGTTCCACATCGCCGCCAGCACGCCGCCCGGGCGCAGGACGCGCGCGATCTCCGGCAGGGCCTTGTCCGGGTCGAACCAGTGGAACGCCTGCCCCACCAGCACCGCGTCCATCGTCGCGTCCGGCACGGGGATGCGTTCCGCCGAACCCGGCAGGGCCCGCACGCCGCCGCAGTGGCGGACCAGTTCCGACAGCATGGCCTCGTCCGGCTCCACGGCCGTCACGTGGTGGCCCTCCGCGACGATCCCGCCGGTCAGCTTCCCCGTGCCGGCGGCCAGGTCCAGCACGTCGTGCGGGCCGGGGCCCAGTGGTTCGAGCGACCAGCGGATCGCGGCGGCCGGGTAGTCCGGTCGGTGCTGCGCGTAGGCGGAGGCCTGCGGCCCGAAGGAGTTCGCCCGGCGAGCGGTCAAGTCATCACCCGTCACCGCACCCACCATAGTGAGAACCCGTTCGAATCCCCGAGAGACCTTTCCGTACCCTTCTTGCCGTGAGTGAGCAGCCTGCGAACCCAGCCGTGACCAGTGACGACGACCTGCCCGAGCAGTTGCGCGTGCGCCGGGAGAAGCGGGCGCGGCTGCTGGAGCGCGGGGTCGATCCCTATCCCGTCGAACTGCCGCGCACGCACACGTTGCGCGAGGTCCGGGAAGCGCACCCCGACCTGGAACCGGACACCGCCACCGGACAGGTGGTCGGCGTCACCGGTCGGGTGATGTTCTTGCGCAACACCGGCAAGTTGTGCTTCGCGACGCTGCGCGAAGGCGACGGCACCGAACTCCAGGCCATGTTGAGCTTGAACAACGTGGGCGAGGAGTCGCTGGGCGAATGGAAGTCCGACGTCGACTTGGGCGACCATGTATTCGTGCGCGGCGAGGTCATCACGTCCCGGCGCGGTGAACTGTCCGTGATGGCGCACGAGTGGCGGATGGCGGCCAAGGCCCTTCGTCCGCTGCCGGTGGCGCACAAGGAACTGGCCGAGGAAACCCGCATTCGCCAGCGGTACGTCGATCTGATCGTCCGGGAGCAGGCGCGCAACACCGTGCGCAACCGGGCCGCCGTCGTGCGGTCGCTGCGGGACTCGTTCCACCGGCGCGGTTTCGTCGAAGTCGAGACCCCGATGTTGCAGACGTTGCAGGGCGGCGCGGCGGCCCGGCCGTTCGTCACCCACTCGAACGCGCTGGACATGGACCTCTTCCTGCGCATCGCGCCGGAGCTGTACCTCAAGCGGTGCGTGGTCGGCGGTATCGAGAAGGTCTTCGAGATCAACCGCAACTTCCGCAACGAGGGCATGGACTCGTCTCATTCGCCCGAGTTCTCCATGCTGGAGTACTACGAGGCGTACGCCACCTACGACACCAACGCCGTGCTGACCCGCGAGCTGGTGCAGGAGGCGGCGCTGGCCGTCGCCGGGTCGCACGTGGTGACGCTGGCCGACGGCACGGAGTACGACCTGGGCGGCGAGTGGACGACCCTGACGATGTACGGGTCGCTGTCCGAGGCGGTGGGGGAGGACGTCACGCCCGCGACGCCCGCCGAGCACCTCCGCAAGCTCGCCGACCGGCACGGCCTGGAGACCGACCCGAAGCTCGGGCACGGCAAGCTGGTCGAACAGCTGTGGGAGCACCTGGTGGGCGACCACCTGCACGCGCCCACCTTTGTGCGGGATTTCCCCGTCGAGACCTCCCCGCTGACCCGGCAGCACCGGACGGAACCCGGCGTCGCCGAAAAGTGGGACCTGTACGTGCGGGGATTCGAGTTGGCCACGGGTTACTCGGAACTGGTCGACCCGGTCGTGGAGCGGGAGCGGCTGGAAGCCCAGGCCCGGTTGAGTGCCGCCGGGGACGACGAGGCCATGCCGGTGGACGAAGACTTTCTGCGATCGCTGGAGTACGGAATGCCACCGAGCGGTGGTGTGGGAATGGGCATCGACCGACTGCTGATGGCCATCACCGGCCTCGGTATCCGGGAGACGATCCTGTTCCCCCTCGTGCGCCCTGAATGAAGTAACTTCTCGGACTCCGGTCTGCGCATTGCCGTACTTGTGCGCTAACCTGCACTCGGTAAAGCTTTGGTCGCGGTCGGGGAACACCGCGCATTCGAGTCCAGGAGGATACGCATGGCGCAGAAGGTCACCGTGACCCTGGTCGATGACCTGGACGGTGGGAAGGCGGAGGAGACGGTCGGCTTCGGTTTGGACGGTGTGTCCTACGAGATCGACCTTTCCGCGGATAATGCGAGCAAGCTCCGCGATGCCCTCGCCGACTTCGTCGCCAGTGCTCGCAAGGCGGGCGGTCGCAAGCGCGGTCCGGGTCGTCCGGCCGGTGTGAAGGCGGCGCGTCCCGCGTCCGCCGACCGCGAGCAGAACCAGGCCATTCGGGAGTGGGCGCGCAAGCAGGGGATGAAGGTGTCCGATCGCGGGCGCATCCCGGCGGAGGTGCTTGAGGCCTACCACCAGCAGGGCTGAGATCATTGTCGTGGCGTACGCCACGTCAATTACGTCGAACTACGAAGGGGCCCCGGTTTCGACCGGCGCCCCTTCGTTGTTTCCACCCGATCTTGTCGGACGTCGGACGGTGAAGCTCAAAACGGTGTCGCGTGCAAGGAAGCTTCTGTGAACGGATGCGCCCGAACGGATCAACGGCCGGCGACGCGCGGGCAGGTGTCGCACACCTCGGCGCCCGGCAACGCGTAGTGGAAGCAGCAGCTCTGCCGGCGGCGCGTCCAGCCCGCCTCCGTGGCGTGCAGGGTCGAGGCGGACGTGAACGGCTCGATCCTGTCCGGGAGCAGCAGGGCGGCGTCCGCGACACCGGCCGGCTCGTCCCCGCAGAGCTGGCCCGCCCGCCAGGCCGCGGCGTCCAGGGCGTCGGTGGCCGCCGCCCACAGCATCCGCCGGCCCAGCCGCACGGTCGGCCCGAAGGCCCGCACGAACTCGGCGGCGTGCGCGGCGAACCGGGCCCGCAGGAGGCCGGCCAGGGCGTGGTCGTCGGCGACGACGGTGGCCGCCGGGTGGTTGCCCGCCGGGTCGTCGGGCAGGCACGCGAAGTCGTCGGCCAGCAGCGCCACGGCCACGATGTGCGGCCGGCCCTCGTCGGCGATGCGCACCGCCACGTCGGAGGGGCGCAGCGACGGCACCCGGCGGGCCTGGTGGAACAGGGTGCCGCCGACCATGCCCACGACGCTGAGGTACCAGCTCATGACGTACCCGGCCGTGGTGCGCTCCGGGGCCTCGCCGTAGTGCTCGGTGAGCCAGGCGCCGAGGTCGGCGCGCCAGGCGTCGAAGCGGGCGGGCTCGGCCAGCAGGGTCCCGGTGGTGGTCCAGCCGCGGGTGTCGGCCGGGAGGCCGAAGCGGACCTCGCACCACTCGGCCAGGGCGTTCGCCCGGCCGAGGGACCCGGCGATGGGCGTGCGCGCTTCGCGTGCTCGTGTCCTCGCCGGTACGGTCATGGTGGAAGGCCCTCGCGGTCGGTTCTTAAGGCTTGCCTAACCTTACCGAGGTTTGCTCGACTCGGTGGCCGACGGTGACACCGGTCACGTCGCCGGGTCGCCGCGCGGCGGGTGTTCGCGTTGAGCGGACATCGCCCGATCCGTGGAATCTGCCTGGCAGATCCCACGTTGGTACCGGTGTCAGAGATCCCCGAAGGTGACTGCACGCGAACGGGAACTGAGAGTGTCGGGGCTGACGACTACAGTGGTCCCACGGTGCCGCGCTCTCCACGGCCAATGCTGTGGGTGAGCCCGAGGACCGCCGGCGCAGCAGTCAGGGAGTGCGAATGTTCGAAAGGTTCACCGACCGCGCGAGGCGGGTGGTTGTCCTGGCCCAAGAAGAGGCCCGGATGCTCAACCACAACTACATCGGCACCGAGCACATCCTCCTGGGCTTGATCCACGAGGGTGAAGGTGTCGCCGCCAAGGCGCTGGAGTCGTTGGGGATCGCGCTGGAGGGCGTCCGCCAGCAGGTCGAGGAGATCATCGGCCAGGGCCAGCAGGCCCCGTCCGGCCACATCCCCTTCACCCCGCGCGCGAAGAAGGTGCTGGAGCTGTCTCTGCGCGAGGCCCTCCAGCTCGGCCACA
This sequence comes from Saccharothrix mutabilis subsp. mutabilis, assembly GCF_039521145.1. Classification (NCBI taxonomy): domain Bacteria; kingdom Bacillati; phylum Actinomycetota; class Actinomycetes; order Pseudonocardiales; family Pseudonocardiaceae; genus Saccharothrix; species Saccharothrix mutabilis. Next base: position 48,733 of record NZ_BAAABU010000009.1, on the reverse strand, counting down.
ACTACATCGGCACCGAGCACATCCTGCTCGGCCTGATCCGCGAGGGCGAGGGCGTCGCCGCGCAGGTCCTGGTCAAGCTGGGCGCGGACCTCAACCGCGTCCGCCAGCAGGTGCTGCAACTGCTCTCCGGCTACTCGACCAAGGAAGGCGCCGCCGAGTCCAGCGGGCGCGGCGAGGGCACCCCGTCCTCCTCCCTGGTGCTCGACCAGTTCGGGCGGAACCTGACCGCGTCCGCGCGCGAGGGCAAGCTCGACCCGGTGATCGGGCGCACCAAGGAGATCGAGCGGGTCATGCAGGTGCTGTCCCGCCGCACCAAGAACAACCCGGTCCTGATCGGCGAGCCCGGCGTGGGCAAGACCGCCGTCGTCGAGGGGCTGGCGCAGATGGTCGTCAAGGGCGAGGTGCCCGAGACGCTCAAGGACAAGCAGCTCTACACGCTCGACCTGGGCTCCCTGGTGGCCGGCTCGCGCTACCGCGGCGACTTCGAGGAGCGCCTGAAGAAGGTGCTCAAGGAGATCCGCACGCGCGGCGACATCATCCTGTTCATCGACGAGATCCACACGCTGGTGGGCGCCGGCGCGGCCGAGGGCGCGATCGACGCGGCCTCGATCCTCAAGCCGATGCTGGCCCGCGGCGAGCTCCAGACCATCGGCGCGACCACGCTCGACGAGTACCGCAAGTACGTCGAGAAGGACCCCGCCCTGGAGCGCCGGTTCCAGCCGATCCAGGTCGGCGAGCCGTCGCTGGAGCACACCATCGAGATCCTCAAGGGCCTGCGCGACCGGTACGAGGCGCACCACCGCGTCTCCATCACCGACTCGGCGCTGGTCGCCGCCGCGACCCTGGCGGACCGGTACATCAACGACCGGTTCCTCCCGGACAAGGCGATCGACCTGATCGACGAGGCCGGCGCCCGCATGCGCATCCGCCGGATGACCGCGCCGCCGGACCTGCGCGAGTTCGACGAGAAGATCGCCGACGTGCGCCGCGAGAAGGAGAGCGCGATCGACGCGCAGGACTTCGAGCGGGCCGCCAAGCTGCGCGACTCCGAGAAGCAGCTGCTCGGGCAGAAGGCCGAGCGGGAGAAGCAGTGGAAGGACGGCGACCTCGACGTCGTCGCCGAGGTGGACGACGAGCAGATCGCCGAGGTCCTGGCGAACTGGACCGGCATCCCCGTGTTCAAGCTCACCGAGGAGGAGACCACCCGTCTGCTCCGCATGGAGGACGAGCTGCACAAGCGGATCATCGGCCAGGTCGACGCGGTCAAGGCCGTGTCGCAGGCGATCCGCCGCACGCGGGCCGGCCTGAAGGACCCGAAGCGCCCGTCCGGCTCGTTCATCTTCGCCGGCCCGTCCGGCGTCGGCAAGACCGAGCTGTCCAAGGCGCTGGCGAACTTCCTGTTCGGCGAGGACGACGCCCTCATCCAGATCGACATGGGCGAGTTCCACGACCGCTACACGGCGTCGCGCCTGTTCGGTGCCCCTCCCGGTTACGTCGGCTACGAAGAGGGCGGTCAGCTCACCGAGAAGGTGCGCCGCAAGCCGTTCTCCGTGGTGCTGTTCGACGAGATCGAGAAGGCGCACCAGGAGGTGTACAACACGCTGCTCCAGGTGCTGGAGGACGGCCGCCTGACCGACGGTCAGGGCCGGACGGTGGACTTCAAGAACACCGTCATCATCTTCACGTCCAACCTGGGCACGTCGGACATCTCCAAGGCCGTGGGCCTGGGCTTCACCTCGGGTCAGGACACCGCGTCCAACTACGAGCGCATGAAGAACAAGGTCAACGACGAGCTGAAGAAGCACTTCCGCCCCGAGTTCCTCAACCGCATCGACGACATCATCGTCTTCCACCAGCTCACGCAGGACGAGATCATCAAGATGGTGGACCTGATGATCGCCCGCGTCGAGACGCAGTTGAAGAACAAGGACATGGCGATCGAGCTGACCGACAAGGCGAAGAAGCTGCTCGCCAAGCGCGGCTTCGACCCGGTCCTGGGCGCCCGGCCGCTGCGCCGGACGATCCAGCGCGAGATCGAGGACCAGCTCTCGGAGAAGATCCTGTTCGGCGAGATCCAGCCGGGCCAGATCATCATCACCGACGTCGAGGGCTGGGACGGCGGCGAGAACGAGCCGGACGACAAGGCCCACTTCGTCTTCCGCGGCGAGTCGAAGCCCCTGCGGGTGCCCGACGCCCCGCCGGTCGACCTGGCGGCCTCCGGTGGCGACACCGGCGAGTCGGACTCCGAATCCGCCTGACCGCACGGCTGTGGAAACGCCCCTCGGGATCTTCCCGGGGGGCGTTTTCCCACTTCGGGGGCTTTCAGCCGATCGAGTGACATGCAGGTTCGGGAACCGAACCGGACTTCCCGCGTCCCGTGATGTGGAGAGGTCGCGCGGGCCACGGGGACCGATTCGGGTGGGCCGTGGGTGGGCGGCGTGCGCCGTGCGCCGTGCGCCGTGTGGCGTGTGGCGTGTGGCGTGGGACCGGCGTGGGACCGGTGTGGCCGGGATGCCGGGGGAGGGGCGGCTGGTGGCGGCTGGGGCCGGGCTCGGCGGGCTGGCTGGGCGGGCTGGCTGGCTGGGCGGGCGGGCTGGCTGGGCGGGCGGGTTGGCTGGGTTGGCTCGGCGGGCGGGTTGGCTCGGCGGGCGGGCTGGCTGGGCGGGCTGTGAGCCGCCTGGGCGGGCTGCGTGGCTCGGCGGGTGGGCTGCGTGGTTCGGCAGGGCATGCGCCAGCCGGGCGGCTTGTGGGGGGTTTGTGCGCCTGGTTGCGGGCTAGTGGAGGGTGCCGGCTGTGGTGGGGAGGTCGGTTGCGGTGGTCAGGGTGGTGGTGATGATCAGGTTCAGGGCCTCGGCCACCGTGTCGATGGGCAGGCTCGGCGCGTCCGCGTGGCCCTGTTCGGGCGCGTAGGGCACGTGGACGAAGCCGGCGCGCAGGTGCGGGTGTTCGGTGGCCACCAGGTGCATCAGCGCGTAGAAGACGTGGTTGCAGACGAACGTCCCCGCCGTGTGCGACACCGCCGCCGGGATGCCCGCCTCCAGCAGCGCCGCCACGCACGCCTTCACCGGCAGGGTCGTGAAGTACGCCGCGGGGCCGTCGAGGACGACCGGCTCGTCGATGGGCTGGGCACCGGTGTTGTCGGCGATCCGCGCGTCGTCCAGGTTGATCGCCACCCGTTCCGGCGTGATCGCCGCCCGGCCGCCCGCCTGGCCGACGCAGACCACCACGTCCGGCCGGTGTTCCGCCACCAACGCCCGCAGCGCCGGCGCCGACTCCGCGAACGAGCACGGCAGTTCCGCGGTCACCAGCTCGTAACCGGTCGGCACCACGCGGCTCACGGCGTCCCAGGACGGGTTGGTCCGGTCGCCGCCGAACGGTTCGAAGCCCGTCAGCACAACTCTCACCCGAGCAGCCTAGATCGCCGGATCACCGGATCCCCCCGCTGTACGGGCACACTGGATCTCGTGGTGGACATCCGGGAACGTGGCGGCGGCGAAGCGGCTGACGGGAAATCCAAGCGGCCACGGCGCAAGGTCGTCACGTTTCTGCTGGTCGTGGCGGCGATCGCGTTCCTGGCGGCGGCCGGGTTGCGGTTCCTCGGGATCGACGGCACCCGGTACATGATCGCCACCACGGCCCTCATCCCGTACATCACGGCGGCCGGTGTGCTGCTCGGCGCGTTGGCCCTGGTGTTGCGGCGGTGGGCGGTGGGGACGGTAGTCCTGCTGGTCGCCCTCGTGCTGGTGGCGGCCGTCGCGCCGCGCGCCTTCCCCGACCCGCGGCCCAACGGGGTCGGGTTCACCGTCCGCGTCATGGCGGCGAACCTGCTGGTCGGCATCGCCGACGCCGAGGCCGTCGTCCGGACCGCGCGGGAGCACGAGGTCGACGTCCTCGCCTTCCAGGAGCTCACCCCGGCCATGGTCGCCGACCTCGACCGCGCCGGGCTCGACGACGTCCTGCCGCACCGCGTCTTCCTGGACGCCCCCGGCGCGTCCGGCGCGGGCATCGCCTCCCGCTTCCCGCTCACGCCCCGCGCCCTCGCCGCCCCGAGCAGCCTCGGCCAGGCCGGCGCGCTGGTCGACCTGCCCGGCCAGGACCTGGAGGTCGTCTCCGTCCACCCCATGCCGCCGGTCGTCACCGACGGCCCCGACCAGTGGCAGCGCGACCTGGCCGGCCTGCCCGAACCCGACCACAACGGCCTGGTCCGGGTCCTCGCCGGCGACTTCAACTCGACCCTCGACCACGTCGGCCTGCGCCGCCTGCTCAACCAGGGCTACGTGGACGCCGCCGACCAGGTCGGGGCCGGCCTGGAGCCGACCTGGCCGTCCGGGGGAGGCGTGTGGCCGCCGCCGGTCACCATCGACCACGTCCTGGTCGACGGGCGCTGCCCGGTGGAGGACTTCGACGTGGTGGACATCCCCGGCTCGGACCACCGGGCCGTGATCGCCCGTTTCGTCGTCCCCGCGCCGTGAGCACCGCGACCAGCGGGAACGTCAGCGCGCAACGAGTTCGGCCAGGGCCTGGAGGGCTTCCAGAGCGCCCATCCGCAGGGACACCCCGCGCCCGTGCCGCACGTCCGGCTCGCGCGGGTTGACCCGGATCAGCGCCCCGGACGCCGCGCTGGCCAGCTCGGCCTGCCGCCGCACGGTCGGCACCGCCAACCCCGCGCCCAGCTCCAGCACCACCAGGTTCCGCTTGCCCCGCCGCCACTCGACCAGCGCGTCCAACTGCCGCCGGCTCCGGCCGGGCACCCACGCCCAGTCGCCGAACATCAGGATGTTCGGCCGCGCCAGTCCACCGCACGCGCGGCACGACGGCAGCGGCGACACCGCCCGCATGGTCTCCGGGTCGACCTCGACCACCACGTCGTCGGCCGCCCACACCTCGTCGGTGCACGGCTCAACGCACTGGAGGTGGTGGATCGACCCGTGCACCTCGGCCACGTCGGCGAACCCGGCCCGCTGGAACTGCCCGTCCACGTTCGACGTGAACACCCGCGCGCCCCAGTCCCGCAGCACGCCGAACCCGGCGTGCGGCACGGTCCGCCGGTACAGGTCGAGCCGGTGCCCGTAGAAGCCCCACGCGAGCGTCGGGTCCTGCGCGAAGTGCACCGGGTCGGCCAGCTCGACGAACTTCAGGCCCAGCCGCTCGTACGGCGGGTACGCCTGCCAGAACCCGTGGTCGCCGCGGAAGTCGGGCAGGCCGGAGTCGACGCCCATGCCCGCGCCCGCGCACGCCAGCACCGCGTCCGCCGCGGCGATCAGCTCCGCGGCCCGCTGGAGATCACTCAAAGGCGCTCAGGACTTCTTCGGTTCCGACGCCAGGACCACCTCGAACTCCAGCAGGTCCGAGCCGGTGCCCACGGGCTTCGCGCGCTCGCCGGAGTGCGCCTCCCGGGCGGAGCCGCCCAGCCAGTTCTTGAAGTCCTCGTCGGTCTCCCAGTGCGTGACCACGAAGTACCGGGTGTCGCCGGCCACCGGGCGCAGCAGTTGGAACCCGAGGAAGCCGGGCGACGAGTCGACCGCCCCGAGCCGCGCGGCGAACCGCTTCTCCAGCTCCGGGCCGGAACCGTCGGGCACGTGGATCGCGTTGATCTTCACAACCGCCATGCCCCCGACGGTAGCAGTCAGCGGCGCAGGGAGCCGGGGTAGAGCAGGTCGTCGGACGGCGGGAGTTCGGCGCCCCGGAACCACGCCGCGAAGAACGCGTCGAGGTCCTGCCCCGACACCCGCTCGACGTGCTCCTCGAACTCCGGCCACGACGCGTTGCCGTCGCGGTGCTCGGCCGTCCACTCCTTGAGGACCTTGTCGAACGCCTCCTCGCCGACCTGGCGGCGCAGGGCGTGCACGGCGAGCTGGCCCTTGTCGTACACGCCGCGGAACTCGTTGCCGCGCCCCATGTCGTAGAGCTTGCGGCCCCAGTAGGCCTCGGAGTCGCGGGTCCGGGCGACCTCCGAGCGGAACCGGTCGTCCAGGTCCGCGCCGTCCTTGCCCTCCTCCCACAGCCACTGGGCGTAGCTGGCGAAGCACTCGTTGAGGCAGATGTCGGACCACGACCGCAGCGACACCGAGTCGCCGAACCACATGTGCGCGTTCTCGTGGACCATCGTGTCGAGGTTGGCCCACTGCGCGTAGATCGGCCGGGTCTGGGTCTCCAGCGAGAACCCGATGTTGTCGACCAGGAAGATCCCGCCCGCCGCCTGGAACGGGTACGGCCCGAACTTCCCGGACAGGAACTCGATCACCTCGGGCAGCCGCCGGTGGTCGGCGCGGGCGTCCAGCGCGCCCGGCGCGTACGCGCTCACCACGGGCGTCCCGTCGGGCAGCGTGGACCGGTCGAACGTCCACCTGTCGATCGCCACGGTCGTCAGGTAGGTGGCCATGGGCTGCGGGGCGTTCCAGCGGAACGTGGTCCACCCGCCCTCGCTCGTGGAGCCCTCCTCGACGCCGTTGGACACCGCGGACCACCCGTCCGGCACGCGCGCGGCGAGCTTGAACGTGGCCTTGTCGCGCGGGGTGTCGTTGGCGGGGAACCAGGTGGTCGCCGAGTGCGGCTGGCCCGCCGCGAACGCGCCGCCGGACGCCGAGATCTGCCAGCCGCTGCGGCCCAGCGCCCGGTCCTGCACCACGGTCGGCTCGCCCGCGTAGGTCACGGTCACGACGAACCGCTGCTCGCGGCGCAGCGGCTGGGCGGGCGTGACGACCAGTTCGTGGTCGCCCTCGCGCGCGAACCGCGCCTCCTGCTCGTCCACGGTCACCTCGGAGACCTCCAGCTGGTAGAGGTCGAGGTTGAACCGGCTCAGGTCGGCCGTGGCGACCGCCGTGATCCGGGCCTGCCCGTCGAGGTGCTTCGTGGCCGGGTCGTAGCTGATGGCGATGTCGTAGCCGCTGACGTCGTAGCCGGAGTTGCCGTCCTGCGGGTAGTACGGGTCGCCCGCGCCGTCCCCGCCGACCTCGTCCACCACCGGCGGGGTGCTCGTGGGCGGGACCGCGACCGGGCGGCCGGTCTCCGCGGGCAGCTTGGCGACCAGCACCCCGACGACCGCCAGCACCAGTGCGGCGACGAGCAGGTAAGGGCGGGCCTTGGGGCTGAGTGCCATGCCGACATGATGCACGCATGAGCGTTGCGGAGTTCGGTGGATCGGGACGCGGGATCCTGCTGCTGCACGGTCTGATGAGCAGGGCTTCGACGTGGTGGACGGTCGCCCAGTGGCTCAAGCCGTACGGGCGGGTGGTCGCCACCGACGCCCGCGGCCACGGCCGCAACCCGCGGAAAGGGCCTTACCGCACCGAGGACTTCGTCGCCGACGCCGCCGCGGTGGTCGAACGCCTCGACCTCGCGCCCGCCGTCGTCATCGGGCACTCGATGGGCGGCCTGCACGCGTGGGCGCTCGCGGCGACCCGGCCGGACCTGGTGGCGGGCGTGGTCGCGGAGGACGTGGTGCCCGACAACACCGGCCGCACGGTGGACGAGTGGCGCTGGTACTTCGACTCGTGGCCGGTGTTCCAGTCCTTGGCGCATGTGAAGTCGATCGTGCGGGTGCCGCGCGTGGAGGAGATGTTCGAGGAGCGCGCCGACGGCTGGCACCTCATCGCCGACATCGAAGACCTCTACGAGATCGCGGCGGAGTGGGGCGTCCGGTCGTACTGGGACTTCGTGGACGCCATCCGCTGCCCGACGCTGACCATCGAGGCCGGTCGCGGCGGGCTGCGCGCCGGGCAGATGGCGGAGGTGGCGCGCCGGACCGGCGGTGCGCACCTGCTGGTGCCCGAGTCGGGGCACGTGGTGCACGACGAGGCCCCGGACGTCTACCGGGGCGCGGTGGAGGCCTTCCTGAGCGGGTCGATCCCGCCGGTCTGAGTGTCCACAATGGACATCTCGTGGACCTTGGCGCGGATCGTCCCCACCGGGTGCACGGCGGCGAACGCCTCGACCAGCGCCTCGTCGTCCATGCCGTGGGCGAGCGTGCAGTGCGGGACCCAGTTGCCCGGCAGGTAGTAGGCCTGCGGGTCCTTCACCCGGCCGGCCAGCACGTCGTGGATCGCCGAGTGCACCGCGAGCAGCTCGCCGTCCACGACCGCGCCCAGTTGCAGCACGTTCTCGGTGGTCGAGAAGACGCCCAGGGTGTGCAGGTAGAGGTCGGGCAGCCACAGCCGGGACAGGTCCTCGCGCAACTCCGCCCGGACCTTCGGCCCGATCGTGCCCGCGATGGCGAAGGTCAGGTGCGGCGGGTACTCGAACGTCGAGCCGATCCGCCGCCACAGCTCGCGGACCTTCGCGTCGGCCTCGGCGTCGAAGAACACCACCAGCGCGTGCACGTCAGTGCTCCCCGGGCAGCGCGAACCGGCCGTCCGCGGTCTGCTCGACCAGGCCGTCCACCAGCAGCGAGTGCAGGCACCGGTCCCGCTGGCCGGCATCGGACCACACCCGGTCCAGCCGGGTCTTGTCCACCGGCTCGACGGTGCCGCGCAGGACGTCCAGCAGCAGCCCGCGCACCTGCCGGTCGGTGCCCGCGAACTTCTGCACCGCCTTGGCCGGCCCGTCGTAGGCCGGTCGGCCGTTGAGCTGCCACGCGCACGTCTCGAACACCGGGCAGTCCGCGCACCGCGGCGACCGGGCCGTGCAGACGACCGCGCCCAGCTCCATCAACGCCGCCGAGAACACCGCCGCGTCGTCCTCGGGCAGCAGGACCTCGACGTCCCTCAGGTCCTTGGTGGTCGAGGGCGGCCCGGCGTCACCGGCCCCGTGCACGGCCCGCGCGACCGCCCGCCGCACGTTGGTGTCCACCACCGGCACGCGCTGCCCGTAGGCGAAAGCCGCCACCGCGCGGGCGGTGTACGCGCCGATGCCGGGCAGGGCGAGCAACGTGTCCACGTCGTCGGGCACGACGTCGTTGTGCTCGGTTGCGATGGCCTGGGCGGCGGCGTGCAGCCGCAGCGCCCGCCGCGGGTACCCGAGCTTGCCCCACGCCCGCAGCACCTCGCCCTGCGTGGCCTCGGCCATGGCGGACGGCTTGGGCCACCGCGCGAGCCACTCGTGCCAGATCGGCTCGACCCGGGCGACCGGCGTCTGCTGCAACATGATCTCGCTGACCAGCACGCCCCAGGCGGTGCAGTCCGACCGCCGCCAGGGCAGGTCGCGGGCGGAGTCGGCGAACCAGTCGATGAGGGTCTGCGCGTCCAGGCTCATAGCGTGCGCCAGTGTTCCAGAACCGGTCCGCCCGGGTTCCCGGCCTAGACGACCTCGGTCAGTTCGCCGGTGTGGACGTCGTAGACGAACCCGCGCACGTTGTCCCGGTGCGGCACGTACGGGCTGTGGCGCAGGCGGTTCATGGAGTTGCGGACGCTGTCCTTGACCTCCTTGAACGCCTCCACCGACCACGTCGGGCGCATGCCGGCGTCCTGCTCCAGCTCGTCCTTGAACGCGTCCTCGGTGACCAGCTCCAGGCCGCAGTTCGTGTGGTGCACCAGCAGCACCTCACGGGTTCCCAGCTTGCGCTGCGACAGCGCCAGGGAGCGGATCATGTCGTCGGTCACCACACCACCGGCGTTGCGCAGCACGTGCGCCTCACCCTGCTTCAGGCCGAAGATCTCGAACACGCGGATGCGCGAGTCCATGCAGGTCAGGATGGCCACCTGGAGCGAGGGCCTGGGTGAGGAGCGGTCGCCGGGGACGACGTCGCCCAGTTCGGCGTTGCGGAGCAGCAGCTCCTCGATCGACGTCATGGCCACCTCCGTGTCCCTCGGATTGGAACCCGCGTCCCGGATGCCGGCAAGCGGATCGGGCGTGAATCACGTTCACCGCATCGGGCGACCTCGGCTTCCGCCGAGATCCGCGGGTCCCCGGCTACGTTCGAGCGCGTGATCGACCCCTCCGGCCCGCTGCCCTCCACCGTGTACCGGCGGCGCCGCGCGCTGGCCGCCGGCGGCGCGGTCGCGGCGCTCGTGCTGGTCGTCTGGGTGGTCGGGGCGCTCATCGGGCGCGGCGACCCGGCGCTGGAGGCCACGCCCGTCGCCGCGGGCTCGTCCAGCCCGCCGCCGCAGGCCGAGACGCCGACCGCGCCGTCCTCGTCCTCGACGACCCCGCCGCCACCGCCGCCGGCCGCCGAACCGCCCAAGCCCACACCGCCGCCGGGGCCGCCGCAGCCGTGCGACGCCGCGCAGGTCAGCGTCAAGGCCGAGGTGGAGAAGGCGTCCTACCCGGTGGGCGAGCAGGTCGGGTTCAAGATCCTGGTGTCCAACACCGGGCCGCTGCCGTGCGCGAAGGAGATCGGCCGGGCGGTGCGCGAACTGGTCGTGACGTCGGTGGACGGCGCGACGCGCCTGTGGTCCAGCAACGACTGCTTCAACACCGGCGGGTCCGAGGTGCGGGTGCTGCGACCGGGCGAGGTGTTCGACTTCGGCATCAAGTGGCGCGGCACCACGTCGGAGCCGGGCTGCGCGAAGCACACCCGGCTGGGGCCGGGGGACTACCTGCTCACCGCGTCGGTGGCCGGGAAGGCGAGCGATCCGGTCGTCTTCCGGATGACCTGAGACCTCCCCGGCCCGGCGGTCACGGACCGAACCAGCGCTCCTCGACCACGCCGCGGGGCGAGGCGGCCGTCGCGCCGACGACCAGCTCGGTGGTCAGCGTGACCGAACGCGGCCGGGTGCGCTCGGCGGAGTCCAGCAGCAGCTTGCCCGCCGCGCGGCCCTTCTCCAGCACCGGCTGGCGGACCGTGGTCAGCCCGGCCTGCTCGGCCTCGCGGATGCCGTCGAACCCGGTCACGGTCAGGTCGTGCGGCACGTTGAGGCCCCGCTTGCGGGCCTCGCTCAACGCGCCCAGCGCGAGGATGTCCGACGTGCAGATGAGCGCGGTGATCTGCGGGTCGCGGTCGAGCACCTGGGCCGCGGCCGACGCGCCGGAGGCGATGGTGTGGTCGAACCGCTCCACCACCGGCACCGCCGCCCAGTCCACGCCGACCTCGCCGAACGCCTCCGCGATGCCCGCCAGGCGCGCCCGCTGCACGTGGAAGTGCGCGGACCGCTGGCGCTCCAGCGACACGTACCCGTCGTTGCGGTCGCGGGCCAGGCGCATGCACACCACGCCGATCCGGCGGTGCCCCAACGAGATCAGGTGCTTGGCGAGGCTGTTCATGGCGGCGTGGTCGTCGATGCCGACGCGGTCGACGTTGCCCAGGTCCGGCTGGTCGCACACCACGGTCGGCACCGGGCGCTCCAGCACGGCGGCCAGGTGCGGGTCGTCGTCGGGCACGGAGTAGACGACGAAGCCGTCCACACCGGCGCGGTGCACGGCCGCCACGTCCTCGCGCTCGGGGTTCGCCGGGACCAGCAGCAGGCCGGTGCCGGCGTCCTCGCAGGCGAGCGCCAGGCCTTCCAGGAACCCGATCGCCGCCGGGTCGCGGAACGCGTAGGACAGGTTCTCGGTGAGCAGCAGGCCCACCGCCCCCGCCTTGCGCGTGCGCAGGGAACGGGCCACCGGGTCGGGCCCCGGGTACCCGAGTCGTCTCGCTGTCTCCAACACCCGGCGTCGCAGCTCCGGCGAGAGCTGGTCGGGACGGTTGTACGCGTTGGACACCGTTGTCCGGGAAACACCCAGCTCAGCCGCCAGTGAGGCGAGCGTCGCGGGGCGTCGCACATGCATCGACCGCGCCATGAAGTGACCGTAACGGTTCAGAACCAATTACAGAAGTGGGGGTGACCACCGTCCCTGCAAAAAGTCATCTGTGCAGGTAGGACTGGGTTGTTTCGCAAAACATTGGTCTAAACCAATGCGGGCGGCGCGGTGGTCTCCCGGACCACCAGCCGGGGCCGGAACACGCGCGTGTAGTTGCCCGGCGGACGCCTGCGCCGATCGGGGTCCAGCCGGTGCACCAACTCGTCCACGGCCGCCGCCGCCATCTCCTCGATGGGCTGCGCCAGGGTGGTCAGCGACGGCAGGCAGTAGGCGGCCAGCGGGATGTCGTCGAACCCCACCACCGACAGGTCGCCGGGCACCCGCAGCCCGCGCCGGTGCGCCTCCCGCAACACGCCGATCGCCATGTGGTCCGACGAGCAGATCACCGCCGTGGGTCGCACCGTGTCCAGCAGCGCGGCGACCGCCTCCGCGCCGCCCTCGGGCCCGAACGGCCCGTGCGCCACGAACTCCGCGCCGGCCGGCAACCCGTCCTCCTCCAGCGCCGCCGCCCACCCGGCCCGCTTCAACCGCGACGGCAGCGACCGCGCCGGCCCCGAGACGAACCCGACCCGCCGGTGCCCCAGCTCCACCAGGTGCCGCGTCGCCGCGTACCCGGCGTGCTGCTCGTCCACGGTCACGTCCGGCACGTCCAGCGACGGCGTGGCCCCGTTGAGGAACACCATCTGCACGCCGTCGGCCAGCAGCTTCGCGTAGTAGCTGGGCCGCGGCGCCTGCCCCAGCGGCACCTCGACGTTGGTGATCTCCGGCGACACGAACACCATGCCCTCGACGCCGCGGGCGAGCAGCATCCGGACGTACTCCTCCTCGCCCATCGCCGCCGCCCCGGTCGCCCGCGTGTTGCACAGCAGCGACGAGTACCCCAGCCGCGCCGCCCGCACCTCCAGCGCCTCGGCGAACGCCGGGAACACCGGGTTCGACAGCTCCGGCACCAGCAGCCCGATGACCCCGGTGCGCTGCAACGCGCCCAGGCCCCGGGGCGTGTAGGGCATCTCCGCGAGCACGGCCAGCACCCGCTGCCGCGTCTCGTCGTTCACGCCGGGCCGCCGGTTGAGCACCCGGCTCACCGTCGAGATGCTCACGCCGGCCGCCCTGGCGATCTCGGACAGACCGGACACCGCGCCTCCTCCAGAACGATCCACTTCGGGCTGCAGCCTGCACGGCGCAGCAAAAATTTGCAACGCTTGCCGGTGTTTCGCCCGCTCGGCCGCCGCCGTTACGGCTCGGTTACGTGCAGACCCTTGACCGAGCAGTACTCGGGGGTATGAAATCCACGGCAACAATTTCGCAAGTTCTTGCAGAACCCTCGTCGCGACGAGGCCAGCAGGAGGGACGACAGCAACGATGCGACGTACCACCCTCGTGACCGCCGTGGCAGCAGGCATCGCCGGCGCCCTCACCCTCACCGCGTGCGGCGGGGGTGGAGGGACGACCTCGTCGGCCGACAGCGGCGAGGTCACGTTCTGGGACACCAGCGGCCCCAACGAGAGCCCGGTGTTCGCCAAGATCGCGCAGGACTGCGCGACCAAGGGCGGCTACAAGGTCAAGACCGAGACGGTCGCCTTCGACCAGGCCCTGAACAACTACAAGACCGCCGCGCAGGGCGGCCAGGGCCCCGACGTGTTCCGCGCCGAGGTGGCCTGGGTGCCGCAGCTGGCCAAGCTCGGCTACGTCATGGACCTGTCCGGCACCGACCTGGCCAAGGACACGTCCGACTTCCTGGAGACCCCGCTGGGCTCCACCAAGTACGACGGCAAGGCCTACGGCGTGCCGCAGGTGACCGACAGCCTCGCGCTCTTCTACAACAAGAAGAAGCTCGCGGACGCCGGCGTCCAGCCGCCGAAGACCTGGGAAGAGGTCAAGGCCGCCGCCGCGAAGCTCGGCGGCGAGAAGACGATCTTCATCAACAACGACGCCTACTACGCGCTGCCGTTCATCTACGGCGCCGGCGGCGACCTGGTGGACGCCGACGCGAAGAAGATCGTCGTGAACTCCGCGCAGAACGTGAAGGCCCTCGAAACCGCCAAGGGCCTGCTGGACGCGAAGGCCGCCTCCACGGCCCTCGACCCGGCCAACTCGTACAACAACATGCAGGCCGCCTTCAGCGGCGGCGAGGTCGCCATGGTGATCAACGGCCCGTGGTCGGTCGCCGACTACCTCAAGGGCACCGCGTTCACCGACAAGGCCAACCTCGGCATCGCGCCGGTCCCCGGTGAGACCGCCGGCAAGGGTTCGGCCCCGGTGGGCGGCCACGACTACGTGATCCGCCAGGGCACCAAGGCCAAGGACAGCTCGCAGAAGCTCATCGCGTGCATGAGCAGCACCGAGTCCCAGGTCCAGGTGGCCAAGGAGCTGGGCCTGCTGCCCACCCGCAAGAGCGCCTACGAGAACGCGGACGTCAAGGCCAACCCGGTCGTCTCCGCCTTCCAGCCGGTGGTCACCGCCGCCCACGCCCGCCCGTGGATCCCCGAGGGCGGCCAGCTGTTCGACCCGCTGAAGATCGCCTACGCCGACGTGCTCGCCGGCAAGAAGGAGCCGAAGGCCGCCCTCGACGAGGTCGCCAAGGCGTACAAGGACCAGGTCGTCACCGAGTACTCCATCGGCTGACGTGGTCGTGAGGTGCCGGGCGTCCCGCGGACGCCCGGCACCTCCCCGCCCGGCGTCCCGACCCCCACCCACACAAGGAGGCGACAGTGCGCAGGTTCCTGGACCGGCACTGGTACGCGTACGCGATGGTGCTGCCGGTGGTGGTGGTCATCGCCGTGCTGGTGCTGCTCCCCCTCGCCCAAGGCGTGTTCTTCACCTTCACGAACATCAACGAAGGCAACATCGCGAACCCGGTCCTGGACCGCCCCGCCGCGTACACCGTCGTCGGCCTGGACAACTACCTGAACGTCCTGTCCGGCGACGCCAGCTACGGGTCGTTCTGGTCCACCCTGGTCCGCACGCTCATCTGGACCTTCGGCTGCGTGTTCTTCCACTACACGTTCGGCCTGGTGCTGGCCCTGCTGCTCAACCGCCAGGTGAAGGGCCGCACCGTCTACCGCGTCCTGCTGATCCTGCCGTGGGCGGTGCCCGCGTTCATCAGCGCGTTCGCGTGGAAGTACATGTTCAACGCGCAGTACGGGATCATCAACCAGTTCCTGCGCGCGATCGGCCTGCCCGACCCCGTGTGGCTGGGCCAGTCCGACTGGGCGCTGGTCGCCGTCATGATCGTCAACATCTGGCTGGGCGTGCCGTTCATGATGGTCGCGCTGCTCGGCGGTCTCCAGTCGATCCCCGGCGACCTCTACGAGGCGGCCGAGATGGACGGCGCGTCGGCGTGGCAGCGGTTCCGGCACGTGACGCTGCCCGGTCTCCAGTCGGTGTCCAGCACGGTGGTGCTGCTGGGCATCATCTGGACGTTCAACATGTTCGCCGTGATCTACCTGATCACCGGGCCGAACCCGAACACCCGCATCCTGGTGACGTACGCGTTCGAGCGGTTCTTCTCGGGCGCTTCCCGGGACTACGCCGTGGCGTCGACGTACGGCGTGCTGATCCTGTCCGTCCTGCTCGTGTTCGCGAGCGTCTACCGGCGTGCTCTGCGCAGGCAAGGCGAGGTGTGGTGATGACGGTCGAAGCGGCGTCCCTCAAGGCGGCTCCCCAACGCGCCACGCTCAAGCGCGCCGAGCGTTCGGTCGGGGCGAGCATCGGCCTGCACGCGGCGCTGGTCGTCGCGTCGCTGATCGCGGTGTTCCCCGTGTTCTGGGTGCTGGTCACGTCGTTCAAGCCCGACGCGCGGGCCGTGGAGACCACGCCCAAGCTGGTCAACGAGTCCAGTGTGGACAACTACGTGCGGATCCTGTCCGGGGAGAAGGGCAACTTCCTGGCGTGGTTCGGCAACTCGATCCTGATCGCGCTGATGACCACGTTGATCGCGGTCTTCCTCTCGGCGACCACGGGGTACGCGGCGTCGCGGTTCCGGTTCCCGGGCAAGCGGTCGCTGATGCTGTCGTTCCTGGTCGTGCAGATGTTCCCGTTCGCGGTCCTGATCGTGCCGCTCTACAACATCCTGCTGGCCCTGGGGATCCAGGGGACGAGCATCGGCCTGGTGCTGGTGTACTGCACGACCGCGGTGCCGTTCTGCACGTACATGCTGAAGGGGTACTTCGACACCATCCCGACCGACATCGACGAGGCCGGGCGGGTGGACGGGCTGTCGCCGTTCGGCGTGTTCTGGCGGTTGGTGCTGCCGCTGGCGCGGCCGGGGTTGGCGGTCACGGCGTTCTACGCGTTCCTGACTGCCTGGGGCGAGGTGGCGTTCGCTTCGGCGTTCCTGTCGGCGGCGGACGAGTCGAAGACGCTGGCGGTGGGGTTGCAGGTCTTCGTCCAGCAGAACCGGACGGAGTGGGGGCACCTGGCGGCGGCGTCGATCCTCGTGGCGATCCCGGCGATCGTGGTGTTCTACCTGGTCCAGCGGTTCCTGGTGACGGGTCTGTCGTCGGGCGCGGTCAAGGGCTGAGGTCCGGTCGCGAGCCGCGCCGCTCCTCGTCGTGGGGGTGGCGCGGCTCGCGCGCGTCTCGGAGATGCACACCGAACCCACCGCCTGCCGCCTCTGCCCGCCCGCCACAGCCGCCCACCGCAGCCGCCGCCGCTCGCCGTTGACGCCGCCCACCGGCACCGCCGCGGCGGCCGTGAACTAGACCAATTGTGGTGTTCCCGTAAGCGCTTGCAATGCCTAGCGTTGCGACAAAGCTTGCGGTTGAAAGGTGCGTCACACATGGCTGAGGTCGCGTACGTCAAGGCTTCGCGGATCTTCTCCGGCAACCCGCCGGTCCGCGCGGTGGACGAGCTGTCGCTCGACGTCGCCGACGGTGAGTTCCTCGTGCTCGTCGGCCCCTCCGGCTCGGGCAAGTCGACGGCGCTGCGCATGCTCGCCGGCCTGGAGGACGTCGACGAGGGCGCCATCCAGATCGGCGGCAAGGACGTCACCAACGTCCCGCCGAAGGGGCGCGACATCGCGATGGTCTTCCAGTCCTACGCGCTGTACCCGCACATGACCGTCGCCGAGAACATGGGCTTCGCGCTCAAGCTGCGCGGCGTGAACAAGGCCGAGATCAAGGAGAAGGTCGCCGACGCGGCCAAGATGCTCGACCTGACCAAGTACCTCGACCGCAAGCCGAAGGCGCTGTCCGGCGGCCAGCGGCAGCGCGTCGCGATGGGCCGCGCGATCGTCCGCGAGCCCTCCGTGTTCCTCATGGACGAGCCGCTGTCCAACCTGGACGCCAAGCTGCGCGTCGAGACCCGCGCCAACATCGCCGCCCTCCAGCAGCGCCTGGGCACGACCACCATCTACGTCACGCACGACCAGGTCGAGGC
This sequence comes from Saccharothrix mutabilis subsp. mutabilis, assembly GCF_039521145.1. Lineage (NCBI taxonomy): Bacteria > Bacillati > Actinomycetota > Actinomycetes > Pseudonocardiales > Pseudonocardiaceae > Saccharothrix > Saccharothrix mutabilis. The sequence continues at coordinate 31,678 of NZ_BAAABU010000009.1, read as the reverse complement.
CATGACGATGGGCCACCGCGTCGCGGTGCTCAAGGACGGCCTGCTCCAGCAGTGCGACACCCCGCGCGCCCTCTACGACAAGCCGGCCAACGCGTTCGTCGCCGGGTTCATGGGCTCGCCCGCGATGAACCTCAAGACCGTCCCGCTGACCGCCGAGGGCGCCAAGCTCGACGGCGTGGTCGTCCCGCTGGAGCGCCGCGTCCTGGACAAGGCCGCCGGCGAGGGCCTGTCCGAGGTCGTGTTCGGCGTCCGGCCCGAGTCGCTGGCGCTGGTGCCCTCGCACGAGCACGGCATGGAGATGGTCGTCGAGCTGGTCGAGGAGCTGGGCGCGGACGCCCTCCTGCACGGCGCGGTCCGCATCGGCGACTCCTCGGAGCGGTTCGTGGTCCGCGTCGACGGCCGCACGCCGCCGACCCTGGGCCAGACCGTGAAGGTCGCGGTCCGCGACGCCGGTGAGATCCACCTGTTCCACCCGGGGTCGGGTCTGCGCCTCACCGACTGACCCGCCCGGCGCGACGAGGGCCACCTCCTGCGGCGGAGGTGGCCCTCCGCGTGTCGGGGCCCCGGCCCGAGACTCCTGCCACGAACAGGGCATGCCGCTGGACAGCGAGGTAGCGGAGCGTTCTAAACTGAACTCGACAACGGTTTCCATTACCTCTGAATCAGCCTGTCGAGGAGCTCCGCGATGACTGTCCGTAACGCGTTGGTCGGCGCGGTGGCCGCCCTGACCGCCGTGTCCCTCACCGCCTGCGGCAGCGGCGACGGCCCCACCGCCACCGACGGCAAGATCAAGGTCGTCGCCTCCACCAACGTGTGGGGCAGCGTGGTCAAGGCCGTCGGCGGCGACGCGGTCGAGGTCACCTCGATCATCAACGACCCGTCCGGCGACCCGCACTCCTACGAGAGCAAGCCCTCCGACGTGGCCGCGGTCCGCGACGCGAAGCTCGTCATCTTCAACGGCGGCGGCTACGACAACTTCTTCGCCACCCTCCTGGGCCCCGAGACCGAGCAGGCGAAGAAGATCGAGACCTTCCCGCTGTCCGGCAAGGCCTCCGGCCACGACGCCCACGGCGACGAGCCCAGCGGCACCCCGGGCACCGAGCCCAGCGGCGCCGCGAGCACCAAGCCCAGCCCCGAGCCCGCCGACGAGCACGAGCACGAGGCCAACGAGCACGTCTGGTACGACCTGGACACCGTCCGCAAGGTCGCCGACCAGGCCGCCGCGGACCTCGCCGCCATCGCGCCGGACAAGAAGGCCGCCTTCGAGGCCAACGCCGCGGAGTTCGGCCAGAAGCTGGAAGAGCTGCACACCCGCCTCGACGGCGTCGGCAAGGGCAAGAAGGTGCTGGAGACCGAGCCCGTCGCGCACTACCTGCTCGACGCCGCCGACGTCGAGGACGTGACCCCCGAGTCGTTCAGCGACGCCGTCGAGGCCGAGACCGACATCCCGGCCGCCGCGCTCGCCGAGGTCACCGGCCTGGTGGAGCAGAAGCAGGTCACGGCCGTGGTCAACAACACCCAGACCGAGAACCCCGCCGTCCGCGGCCTGGTCGAGAAGGCCAGGCAGACCGGCGTCCAGGTCGTCGAGGTCACCGAGACGCTGCCCGAAGGCGCCACGGGTTACCTTGAGTGGATGACGAAGCAGGTCGAGGCGTTGGAGAAGGCGCTGCGCGGATGATCACACCGGTGGCGGACAGGTCCGTGCGCAGCGCCGTCGCCCTGCGCGGGGCGCGGCTGTCCTACGGCGACCGCGTGCTGTGGGACGGCCTGGACCTGGACGTCGCCGCCGGCGAGTTCGTGGCCGTCCTCGGCCCCAACGGGTCCGGCAAGACCAGCCTCATGCGGGTCCTGCTCGGCCTCCAGCCGCTGTCCGCGGGCACCGTCGAGGTCGCCGGCGGCAACCGGCGCATCGGCTACATCCCGCAGCAACGCGCGCTCGACCCGAGCCTCAGCCTCCGCGGGCGCGACCTGGTCGGCTTCGGCCTCGACGGGCACGTGTGGGGCACCGGTCTGCGGGGCCGCAAGCTCCGCCGGGAGCGCGTCGACGCCGCCCTGGCGTCCGTGGGCGCGACCCGGTACGCCGACGAGCCCGTGGGGCTGCTCTCCGGCGGCGAGCAGCAACGCCTGCGCGTCGCCCAGGCGCTCGTCGGCGACCCGGCGGTGCTGCTGTGCGACGAGCCGCTGCTGTCGCTGGACCTCGCCCACCAGCGGGTGGTCAGCGACCTGATCGACGCGCGCCGCCGCGCCGCCGGCACGGCCGTCCTGTTCGTCACCCACGAGATCAACCCGATCCTGCCGCTGGTCGACCGCGTGCTGTACCTGGTCGAGGGGCGGTTCCGGATCGGGACGCCGGCCGAGGTGATGACCTCGGCGACGCTGTCCGAGCTGTACCGCACGAACGTCGAGGTGGTCCGCGTGCGCGACCAGATCCACGTGGTCGGCGCGCAGCACGTGTGCGAGGACGAGCCGCACCACGTGGTGGATGAGGGCTGATGGAACACTTCTTCGACTGGCCGCTGACGTTCGACCTGCTCGGTTACGACTTCGTGCAGCAGATGCTGATCGCGGGCGTCGTGCTCGGCCTGACCGCCGGCCTCCTGGGCCCGCTGGTCGTGACCCGCAAGATGGCGTTCGCCGTGCACGGGACCGCGGAACTCGCGTTCACCGGCGGCGCGGCGGCGCTCCTGCTCGGCATCGGCGTCGGGTACGGGGCGCTGGCCGGGTCCGTGGTGGCGGCGCTGCTGCTGGGCCTGCTGTCCCGCCGCGACGCCGACCGCGACTCGGTGATCGGCGCGATCCTCGCGTTCGGACTCGGCCTCGGCGTGCTGTTGCTCGCGCTCTACAAAGGACGGACGGCCAACAAGTTCGGGTTGCTGACCGGTCAGATCGTGGCCGTGGGCTCGACCGACATGTGGCTGCTGATCGGCACGGCGGTGGCCGTGATCGCGGTCCTGGCGTTCATCTACCGGCCGCTGCACTTCTCCTCTGTGGACGCCGCGGTGGCGACGGCGCGGGGTGTGCCGGTGCGGACGCTGTCGGTGGTGTTCTTCGTGCTGGTCGGCGTGGCGACGGCGTTGACGGTGCAGATCGTGGGGGCGCTGCTGGTGCTGTCGCTGATGATCACACCCGCCGCCGCGGCCTCGCGGGTCACCGCGTCACCGGTCAAGGCGACCGTGTTGGCGGTGGTGTTCGCCGAGACGGCCGTGGTGGTGGGGATCGTGCTGTCGCTCGCGCCCGGGGTGCCGGTGAGCGCGTTCGTGACGGCGGTGTCGTTCTTGATCTACCTGGTGTGCCGGGCGTTCGGCGGGGCGCGGAGCCGGGCGGCGGTCTAGCGGCGCGCTCGTGCCGGGCTCGCTCGGCGCTGGGGGCGGGCTGGGGGAGCGGGCAGGCAGAAGGCTGCCGGTCTGGTCGCGGAGAGGCGCGTGGGCGAGCGATCGTGGGCCGGCGGGTTGCTCGAACGGGCTCAGGCCGAACGGCTGACTTCGGGTTCGTCCACCCTCGGCGCGGGTAGGTGGCGGGCGTGGATGTCGATGCCGGCCACCCGGACCTGGTTCCGGCCGTTCTCCTTCGCGGTGTAGAGCGCCGCGTCGGCGCTGTGCTGGGCCACCGCCAGGGAGTCGCCGTTGTCCGGCACCACCGCCACGCCGATGGACGCCGAGATCGCCCGCACCTCCGGGCCGTCCTCGGTCACCGGCAGGTTCCGGCCGCGCAGGGTGACCGTGTTGCGGTGCTTGTCCGTCGTCACCACCGACATCTCGCCGATGGCCTCGCGCACGCGTTCGGCGATCGCCGTGCCCTGCGCCAGGCCCGTGTCGGCCAGCACCACCACGAACTCCTCGCCGCCGTCCCGGCCCGCGACGTCGCCGGGGCGCAGCTTCTCCCGCAGGATGCGCCCGACCTCGGCCAGCACCGCGTTGCCCGCCGGGTGGCCCCACGTGTCGTTGATCCGCTTGAAGTGGTCCAGGTCGATCGCCAGCACCGTGACCGGGCGGCCCGAGCGGCGGCAGTCGGCGGTCAGCTTCTCGGCGTGCTCGTTCAGGCCGGTGGTGTTGAACAGGCCCGTCCGGTAGTCGGTGTGGGCGTCCTTGGTCAGCTGCAGGTGCGCCTTGTGCTGCTCGGCCACCAGGCGTTCCAGGTGCGCCTGCCGCTCCGACGCGCGGTGCAGCAGGGCGTTGACCAGGATCACCGGCACGACCAGCAGCAGCGGCGCGACCCAGTGGGTGGCGATGAGCATGCCGAGCATCGCGCCGACGCCCAGCGTGGTCGTCTCCAGCATGTTGTCGTTGCGCGACCCGAGCGCGTCGACGAACCGGGTCTGCGGGTTCACGATCCGCAGCGCGACGGACATCAACGCCACCTGCACGAACCAGTACAGCGCCGCCACCAGCACCAGCACGCCGAGCAGCCCGAGGTCGAGCAGGACCTGACCCGACGAGGACCCCAGCGACAGTCCCGTCAGGTGGACGGCGGCGTTGGCCAGCAGCGTGCTCGCCACGATGTGGGCGGAGGTGAACACGAACCGGTAGGGCTGGCGGCGCGCGATCGGCCACAGCACGATCCGCAGCCACACCGCGACCAGCACCGCCATGCCCCCGGGCAGCACGATGGCCGCCGCGAAAGTCCAGACCGAGGTCAGGTCGAAGTACGGACCCGCCGATTCGTCACGTCGGGATTCCTCGGCGCGCCGCACGATCGTCAGGTGCACCGTGACGGCGAGCACGAGTGCGGCGAACCGCACCCAATCCGTGGCGAGAGCGGAACCGAGGGTAGTCAGCAGCCAAACGGCCGCAATTGCCACCGCCAGTTCGACGGAAAGGATGTAGGCGATCGCGGTACGGCGCAGCGCCCAAAGGTCCCAGTTGCGCACCAGACGCCGTCTGGCTGTCGCGGACGGCTCGTGGTCAGGCAAACTGTTCTTCACCACGTCCCCCCTACACTCATGCCGCCGCCGCGCGGCTACTCGCCGGCCCGGCGGCCCGACGGCCCCCATCGGTACCCAAGTCGCGCGTAGAGGAGCGTCTGCCATGCGTAACCGCGAGTGGTGACCCCATCGCTCTCCTTGAGCCCGGTCCGGAAACTTCACCGTACGTGCGTGCGTTCTCGCGGACGGCACACGAACGCCTCGTCATGAGAATCGCCATTCATGATGAGTACGTTTCATGTGATCACCGCGTTCGGGTCGGTCCTGGCACGTGCGCGGTTCCAGGCTACGGTCGCGTGCCCCGCGAGGAGCACACCGATCGCCCCGGCACCCGCCAGTGTCGCCGTCACCGAGCCGATCGCGTGCGCGACCACACCGGCCAGCGCCATGCCACCGCCCTGGCTGGACCGCAGCGCCGTCCGCGCGATGCCGTAGGCCCGACCGCGGTAGGCGTCGGGCAGGATGCGCATCCACGCCGACCGCGCCGGCGTGTGGTACGCCCCGGCCATGCCGGCGATCACCAGCAGGGCGATCGTCCAGGTCAGGTTGGGGTTCAGCGCGAACATGACCAGCGGCGCGAGCGACAGCACGGCCAGCGGCCCGATCAGCCGCTCCCGCTTCGCCGGGTCCCTGACCAGCCGGAACAGCACGGCCACGCCCAGCACGTTGGCGGCCGGTTCAATGGCCAGGATGAGGCCCACGGCCCACACCGCGTCGAGGCTCGCTGCCAGCGGCACGGCGAGCCCTTCGGGCACCATCGCGATGCCGGCCAAAAGGCGCATACCCATTAGAGAGCGCAGACGCGGTTCCGTGACGAGCAGAGCGAAAGCTCCTTTGCCGTCTTCGGACTCCCGATGCCCCTTCCCGAGCGGGTCCGCGGCCGGCCGGTGCCGCACGGAGAACTGCACCAGCAGCGCCACCAGCACGAACGTCACCGCGTCGATCGCCAGCGCCACGTGCGCGTTGGTCGCGGTCACCAGGAAACCCGCCGCGGCCAGACCGGCCATCTGGGCCACGTCCGTCGACGTCCCGAACAGGGCCACGCCGTCGTCGTAGCGCTTGTCGGGCAGCACGGAGGGCAGGCTCGCCTCCTGGGCCGCCAGGAACGGCGAGGCGACCATCAGCACGAGCACCAGCAGCACGATCATGACCCACAGCGGCACGCCCGGCACGGCCATCAGGCCGACCAGCGCGGCCTGCAACCACGCGCAGGACACCATCACCGTGCGTCGGGGGAACCGGTCGGCGATCCAGCCCAGCAGCGGCCCGGACACGAGCGACGGCAGCAGCGTCAGCGACCAGGTGAGGGCCGTCCAGGCGGGGGACCCGGTCCGCTCGTACACCAGGAGTGACAGGGCGACGGCCGCGAGCTGGTCGCCGAACGTCGACGCCGTCGAGCCGATCCACATGCCGCGGAACTCGCGGTTGCCCACGAGCGCGCGGATGGTCCCCCCGGAAGTCACCACGGCTCCCGGTTCGTCGGCTCCGTTGAGCGAGTCACGTTACCCCCACCCGAGTAACTATTTCCTCGGTTAGCACGGTAGAAGCTGCTGGTTGCGCAATCCCTGTCCTACCACAGTGTGTACCCGAACGGACCAGGTCGGTTACATAAAGTAGTTACAAAGGCGAAAAACCGGGTACCTATTCTTGACAGTTGACCGTAGGTGACCCGCCGTGAGCAAACCTCGCCTACCCTGCGTCAAGTCGACCTCCATTGGTCGTCGCAGTCGCTGGTCCGACCGGTCCAGTGCGTTCGTGCGGCCCGCCGCGTTTCGATCAGAACTGGTAGTACAAGAACGGGCTGAACGTGCCACTCGCGACCAGGATCGCGGCGTAGGCGACGCCCACCGTCATCAGGGACACCCTAGCGGCCACGGCGATCTTGTCGCGCGAGGACTCCAGGTAGGGCCCCGTCACGGGGTGGCTGGGCATTACCACAATGGCCAGCGCGACGAGCAGGAGCACAATCCGCTGATTGGTCGCCGCCGCCGACACGGCGTCGGTGAAGGACCCGAAATCGGGCACGACCAGATGGCCGATGATTGTGAACGCGGTACCGAGGTCGGGCGCCCGGAAGAACACCCAGCCGATCACCACGAGGAGCATGGTGAGGACCCGCCGGCCAATTCGGGCGGGCGCGGTCACCGGCGCGGAATCCCATCCGAAACGGCGTTCCAGAACGAGCAGCGCGCCGTGGAACAAACCCCACACGAGGAACGTCCAGTTCGCCCCGTGCCAGAAACCGGTGAGCACGAAAACGATGCCCAGGTTCCGGTAGGTGCGCAGCACGCCGGTCCGGTTCCCGCCCAGTGGGATGTAGACGTAGTCGCGGAACCACCGGGACAGCGACATGTGCCAGCGCCGCCAGAACTCCGTGACGGTCACCGAGGAGTACGGGCGGGCGAAGTTCTCCGGCAGCCGGAAGCCGAGCATCCGGCCCAGGCCGATCGCCATGTCCGAGTACCCGGAGAAGTCGAAGTACAGTTGCAGCGTGTAACCGATCGCGCCCAGCCACGCGATGCCCGTGGTCATCTGGTCGGCCGGCGTGGCGAAGCACGCGTCCACCAGCGGGGCCAGCGAGTCGGCGATGATGACCTTCTTGCACAGGCCCAGCGCGAACCGCGGGAACCCCGCCGCGATGTCGTCCCACCGGTGCATGCGCGGCTGCGGCAGCTGGTCGGCGATCTCCCGGAACCGGACGATCGGCCCGGCCACCAGCTGCGGGAACATCGCGATGTAGGTGACGAACGAGACCGGGTCGCGCAGCGCCGGCCGCTCGCCCCGGTACACGTCCACCACGTACGAGATGTGGTGGAACGTGTAGAACGAGATGCCGATCGGCAGCGCCAGGTGCACCACCGGCAGGTCCGCGCCGACCACCGTGGCGATGTCGTGCAGCTGCTGGGTGGCGAACCCGGCGTACTTCCAGACCAGCAGCACGCCCAGGTTCAGGCAGATCGAGCCCACCAGCACCAGCCGGCGGTCACCCGGCGCGTCCGGCTCCAGCCGCCGGCCCGCGAAGTAGTTCGCGACCATGCAGACCAGCAGCAGGACCGTCGTGCCGCCCGCGCCGCTGACGTAGAACAGCAGGCTCGCGACGGCGACGACCGCGTTGCGCCGGTTCCTGGGTGCGACGAGGACGGCCGCGAGCACGACCGGCATGAAGAACCACAGGAAGAGCGGGGTGGCGAAGGACATCGGCGCAGACCTTAGCCGCCGAACGGCGTCCAGGAAGCCGATCGGGTGACAAACCGCCGTTCATCACACCGAGCGGCGCCGCCGCCGGGTCCGCTCACCCCTCGACGCGCCGTCTGCGGGCCACCTCGGCCAGCACGACACCGGCCGCCACCGACGCGTTGAGCGACTCCACGCCCGAGGCCATCGGGATGGACACGGTCTGGTCGCAGGTCTCCTTGACCAGCCGCGACAGGCCCCGGCCCTCGGAGCCGACCACGACCACGAGCGGTCCGGTGGCCAGGTCGAGGTGGTCGACGTCCACGTCGCCGTCCGCGTCCAGGCCCACGACCATCAGGCCCTCCTCGGCCCACTCGCGCAGCTGGCGGGTGAGGTTCGTGGCGATCGCGATCGGCATCCGCGCCGCGGTGCCCGCGCTGGTCCGCCAGGCCACGGCCGTGACGCTCGCCGAACGCCGCTGCGGCAGCAGCACGCCGTGCGCGCCGAACGCCGCCGCCGAGCGCACCACGGCGCCCAGGTTGCGCGGGTCGGTCACGCCGTCCAGCGCCACCAGCAGCGGGTGCGTGCCCGACTGGCGGGCGGTCTCCAGCAGCTCGCGCGGGTCGGCGTACTCGTAGGGCGGCACCTGCAGGCCCAGGCCCTGGTGCATCGCGCCGCCGGTGATCCGGTCCAGCTCGCCGCGCTGCACCTCCAGCACGGAGATGCCCCGGTCGGCGGCCAGCTTGACCGCCTCGGCGACCCGGTCGTCCGCGTCGATGCCCAGCGCCACGTACAGCGCGGTCGCCGGGATGCCCGCGCGCAGGCACTCCACCACGGGGTTGCGGCCGGCGACGGTCTCCGGCGCGTTCTCGGCGGCCTTGCGGCGCTGGCCGCGGACCTGCTCGACCTTCGCCTTGGCCTGCGCGCGCTTGTAGGCCGGGTGGTTGGGCCGCTCGGACGCCTTCGGCGTCGGCCCCTTGCCCTGCAAGCCCTTGGACTTCTGCCCGCCGGAACCGACGACCGCGCCCTTCTTGGAGCCCGGGTTGCGCATCGCGCCCCGGCGCTTGGAGTTGCCTGCCACGGTGTCAGTCGTCCTTCAGCGTCCACAACGGACCGTCGGGGGTGTCCTCGACGGCGATCCCGGCCAGGACCAGGGTGTCGCGCAGGGCGTCGGCCCTCGCGAAGTCCCTGTCCTTGCGGGCTTTCGTGCGCTCTTCCAGCACACGGTCGACCAAAGTGGCCAGTGCCTGGCGGGTGCCCGAGTCCCGAGTGGACACGTCCGCCCACGTCAGCGGGTCCAGGCCCAGCACGGCGGTCATGGCGCGCACCGACTCGGCCGCCGACCGGGCGGCCAGGTCGTCCCCGGCCTCCAGCGCGGTGTTGCCCTCGCGGACCCGCTTGTGGATCGCGGCCAGCGCGCCCGGCGTGCCCATGTCGTCGTCCATGGCGGCGACGAACGGCCGCGTCGGCTCACCCTCGCCCACGGCCCCGGTCCGCTCGACCACGCGGCGCACGAACGACTCGATCCGCCGGTAGGCGGCCACCGACTCGTCCAGCGCCTCCTCGGAGTACTCGATCGTCGACCGGTAGTGCGGGCCGACCAGGTAGTAGCGCAGCTCGGGCGCGCGCACCTGCTCCAGCATCGCCGGGATGGACACGGTGTTGCCCAGCGACTTGGACATCTTCTCGCCGCTGAGCGTGACCCACGCGTTGTGCATCCAGTAGTTGGCGAACCCGTCGCCGGCCGCCCGGGACTGCGCCTGCTCGTTCTCGTGGTGCGGGAAGACGAGGTCGATGCCGCCGCCGTGTATGTCGAACGTGCCGCCCAGGTAGGCGGTGGCCATCGCCGAGCACTCCAGGTGCCAGCCGGGGCGGCCCGCGCCCCACGGCGTCGGCCACGACGGCTCACCGGGCTTGGCGGCCTTCCACAGCGTGAAGTCGCGCGGGTCGCGCTTGCCCTGCGCCGCCGACTCGCCCTGGTGCACCTCGTCGAGCTTCTGCCCGGACAGCGCGCCGTACTCGGGGAAGGAGGTGACGGAGAAGTAGACGTCGCCGCCGGCCGCGTAGGCGTGACCGGCGTCGATGAGGCGCTGCATCAGCTCGACCATCTGCGTGACGTGGCCCGTGGCGCGCGGCGCGTAGGACGCCGGCAGGCAGCCCAGGGCCGTGTACGCGTCCTCGAAGGCGCGCTCGTGCGTGTACGCCCACTCCCACCACGGGCGGCCGTGGTCGGCGGCCTTGGCGAGGATCTTGTCGTCGATGTCGGTGACGTTGCGCACCAGCCGCACGTCGTCGTGGGTGCGCTGGAGCCAGCGCCGCAGCACGTCGAAGTTCAGGCCGCTGCGGACGTGGCCGATGTGCGGCACGCCCTGCACCGTCGCCCCACACACGTAGATCGACGCCGTTCCGGGGACGTGCGGGACGAACTCCCGCATCTGCCGGCTCGCGGTGTCATAGAGGTGGAGGCTCACGTGAAGATGGTACGGGCGTGGGCCACCCGGGGTTGAATCGCCCGGCTTCGTGTGCTTATGCCGGTTGCCTATGCCACGTGCGCCTTGATGACGTCGAGCAGCGCGCCGGGCCGTTGCGCGGTCTCCAGCGGCGGGACGATCGCGACCCGGCAGCCGATCGCGGCGGCGCCGCCGTCGGCCTCCTCGCTGTCTCCGATCATCAGCGCCTCGCTGGGGTGCACGCCCAGCCGCTCGCAGGCGATCTGGAAGATCTTGGGGTCCGGCTTGACCACGCCGACCTCGAAGGACAGCACGTACTCGTCCACCCGGTGCTCCACGCCGTGGCGGGCGAACACGGTCCGGATGTCCCAGGCGATGTTGCTGACCACGGCGGTCGGCAGCTCGGTGCCCAGGGCCTGCGCGGTGTCCGGGTAGGGCTGCCAGAACGGCGGGCTGACCAGCCGGTCGTAGAACGCCGCCGGGTCCGGCGCGCCGGCCCGGTCCAGGACCTTGAGGTGCAGGTCGCGGTGCACGTCGCCGTCGAGGTCGCGGCGCTCCCACTCGTCGGGGTCCACGCCGAGGCCCTCGTCCAGGCCGACCGGCGCGGTGAGCGCGCGCATCAGGTCCGCGTGCGCGGTCAGGGACTCGTGTTCGAGGCGGAAGAGCGTGCCGGAGAAGTCGAAGAGGACGGCGCGGATCGTCACAACCGCACGCTAGTTGGTCTGAACCTCGCTTTTGTAGGTTTCCGGCCGGAGCAGGACGCACGCCACACCCCACACCGCCGGGCACCCCGCCCGGGTGGCAGGCGTTGCGCGCCACGGCCACCCGGGCGGGTGCTCACGCCGCGTTGCCGGCGACCTTGGTCGGCGTCACGCGCAGCACCACGCGCACCTTGTCCGGGGCCTCTTCGGGGAAGTCCTCGCCGGTGTACTTCCGCGCCAGCGCGTTGGCGAGCGCCCGGTCGGTGTCCTCGGTGACCGTGACGGTGCCGCGGATCTCGGCGTACACCTCGGGGTCGCGGTGGTCCCACACGCTGACGCTCACCCGCGGGTCGCGGCGGACGTTGCGCTCCTTCACCCGGTCGCGCAGCGTGGAGAACAGCAGGTCGTCGCCGTCGCGGGTGATCCACATGACCGCGCTGTGCGGGCTGCCGTCGGCGTTGAGGGTGGAGATGGTGGCGTAGTTGGGGCCGTCGACCAGGGCACGCGTCGAGGCGCTGAGGGTGATCGCCATGACCCTCAGGCTAGCGGGATGATCAACGCGGTGGCGATGGCCGCGATGCCCTCGCCGCGCCCGGTCAGCCCCAGGCCGTCCGTGGTGGTGCCGCTCACCGCGACGGGGCCGCCGACGGCCTCGGAGAGCACCTCCTGCGCCTCGTCGCGGCGCTTGCCGACCTTGGGCGCGTTGCCGATGACCTGCACCGACGCGTTGCCGACGCGCCAGCCGGCCTCGGCCAGGAGCCTGCGCACCTCGGCGAGGAACTCGACGCCGTGCCGGCCGGACCAGCGCGGGTCGCTGGTGCCGAACACCGCACCGAGGTCACCCAGTCCGGCGGCGGACAGCAGCGCGTCGCACAGGGCGTGCGCGGCGACGTCCCCGTCGGAGTGACCCGCGCACCCGTCGACGCCCTCCCAGCGGAGGCCGGCGATCCAGCACTCCCGGCCCGGTTCCACCTGGTGGACGTCGGAGCCGATGCCGACCCTCACGCCTGGCCTCCCACGAGCAGCGCCTCCGCGACCGCGAGGTCGAACGGGGTGGTGATCTTCATGGCGTCCGGGTGCCCCGGGACCGTGGTGACCGGCACACCGAGCCGTTCCACCAGGCCCGCGTCGTCGGTGGCGTGCAGACCGGCCTCGTGCGCGCGCAGCAGCGTGCGGGCGTCGAAGCCCTGGGGGGTCTGGACCACGCGCAGGGCCGACCGGTCCGGCGTGGCGACCACCACACCGTCCGCATCGACCTGCTTGACCGTGTCGGTCACCGGCAGCACCGGGATGACCGCCGGGTGACCTGCGCGAACGGCGTCCACCACGGCCTTGACGACGTGCGGTGGCGTGAACGCGCGGGCGGCGTCGTGCACCAGGACGACGTCGGTGTCGGGGAACTCGCGCAACGCGTGCTCCAGCGCGAGCCGGACCGAGTCCGACCGCTCCGCACCGCCCGCGAGCACGTGCACCGCCCCGCCGGCGTGCGCCAACGGGGCGGTGACGGTTCTCACTGTGTCCACATCGGACGGTGGCGCGGCGACGACCACGTGCCGCACGCAACCCGCCTCGAACAGGCCGCGCACCGCTCTGACCAGCAACGGAACGCCGTCGACGGGGACGAGTGCCTTGGGCACGCCGTAACCCAGCCGCTCTCCCCGGCCCGCAGCGGGCACGAGCGCGACCACACCCATGTTGTTTCGTGTTCTTCGAGTGTCGAGGGTCAGGACGCGGTGGCGAGGACCTCGTCGAGGAGGACCTCGGCCTTGTCCTCGTCGGTGCCCTCGGCGAGCGCCAGTTCGCTAACCAGTATCTGTCGAGCCTTCGCCAGCATCCGCTTCTCACCAGCGGACAGTCCGCGATCCTTCTCGCGCCGCCAGAGGTCGCGCACCACTTCGGCCACCTTGTTCACGTCACCGGACGCGAGCTTCTCCAGGTTGGCCTTGTACCGCCGGGACCAGTTGGTCGGCTCCTCGGTGTGAGGAGCGCGCAAGACCTCGAAGACCCGGTCGAGACCCTCTTGGCCCACCACGTCGCGCACGCCGACGATCTCGGCGTTGTCGGCGGGGACGCGAACCGTGAGGTCGCCCTGGGCAACCTTCAGAACGAGGTACTTCTTCTCCTCGCCCTTGATCACACGGGTCTCGATTGCTTCGATGAGAGCGGCACCGTGGTGCGGGTAGACGACGGTCTCTCCGACCTTGAAAACCATGTGTCCTCTGCCCCTTTCGCTAACCCCATCCTAACACGTCGAGCAATCCCCTCTTCGGCGTCCGGAGATCAGTTCGCGCAGGTCAGGGCCACGAGGGGGGTTGACAAACCACCCGGCGACGTGCAACGGCCCAGGTCGATCTTGCTCCACAGTGGACGTCGTGGCGGGTGTTGTGGGGCACCACATGAGGTGGGCCGGTGAAGGCCCCGTTAGGCTCCTGGACTGGTGGTCGACCGGCGTACTGCCGGGTACGGCCCGCCTGTGTCAGCACACCGGAAGGATCCGAGCAGCCGTGGGTCGCGCACCGCAGAAGTCCCCAGCGTCTCGCCGACTGGCCCTCGTGGCCGCAGTGGCGGCCGGCCTCGGCCTCGCGGCTGCGGGTTGCAGCGCGGGCCAGGTCACGCAGACCGACACCCAGGTGGCCGCCGTCAACGGTGCGAGCGGGACGGTCGGCGCCATCGCCGTCCGCGACGCGCAGCTGTTGTTCCCGGTGGAGCACGGGTACTACGAGGAGGGCGACAGCGCCCCGGTCGTGGTGGTCATCGCGAACAACGGCGGTGACGCGGACAAGCTGCTGTCGGTGACCAGCGAGCGGTCGGCCGAGGCCGAGATCACCGGTGACCAGGACCTCGAAGCCGGCACCGCCATCAGCGCCGAGGCGGACCAGGACGACGCGGGCAGCCACAAGACGACCACGTCGTCCCCCGCTTCCACCACCTCGGCGTCCCCGACGTCCGCGGCCTCCGGCACCACCACCCCGGGCTCGACCACGGGCTCGCCGACGACCACGACGACCACGTCCGCGTCGGGCACGTCCGTCTCGGCCCCGCCGACCACGACGGCGAACCCGTCCGCGTCGGTGTCCGCGTCGGCGAAGCCGAGCGAGCCGGGCAAGGTCAAGATCGTGCTGAAGGACTTCAAGGGCGAGCTGCGGCCGGGCCAGACGGTGCGCGTGACCTTCCTGTTCGAGAAGGCCGGCCCGATCACCCTGGACCTGCCGATCGGCGCGACCCCGGAGCCCCGCAAGGACGCGCCCTCCGAGCACTGAGCGCAAGCCGCTGATCAGGCCCGTTCCCGACCACCGGGGGCGGGCCTCTCGCGTTGCCGGGGGGCGGGCTCGGCGTGGCGTGCCGGCGGGACTGTCGGGGGTGGTCGTTAGCCTGCGGTCGTGGTCAAGAACGGGCGTGCGGTGAAGGCTTCCTACCGGTGTGCCGAGTGCGGGCACGAGGTGGCGAAGTGGGTGGGGCGGTGTCCCGAGTGCCAGGCCTGGGGGACCGTCGAGGAGCGCGGCGTGAGCCGGTCCGCGCTCGCCCGCGTCGTGGCCGGCGCGCCCAGCGCGCCCGCGCGGCCGATCGGGGAAGTGGACATCGAGTCCGCCCGCGCCCGCAAGACCGGGGTGGCCGAGCTGGACCGCGTGCTCGGCGGCGGGCTGGTGCCCGGCGCGGTCGTGCTGCTGGCGGGGGAGCCCGGGGTGGGCAAGTCCACGCTGCTGCTGGAGGTCGCCTACCAGTGGGCCGTGAAGGGCGCGGTGCCCTCGCTCTACATCACCGGTGAGGAGTCGGCCGGGCAGGTCCGGTTGCGGGCCGAGCGCACCGGCAACATCCACCCCCAGATGTACCTCGCCGCCGAGAGCGACCTGAGCGCCGTGCTCGGGCAGGTCGAGGCGGTCAACCCCGGCGTGCTGATCGTCGACTCCGTCCAGACGATGTCCTCCCCCGAGGTGGACGGCACGCCCGGCGGGGTCACGCAGGTCCGCGCCGTCACGGCGGGCCTGGTGGCGCTGGCCAAGGAACGCGGCCTGCCGATCGTGCTGGTCGGGCACGTCACCAAGGACGGCTCGGTCGCCGGGCCCCGCGTCCTGGAGCACCTGGTGGACGTCGTCCTGCAGTTCGAGGGCGACCGGCACTCCAGCCTGCGCCTGGTCCGCGGCATCAAGAACCGGTTCGGCGCGGCCGACGAGGTGGGCTGCTTCGAGTTGCGCGACGACGGCATCGCGGGCGTCCCGGACCCGTCCGGCCTGTTCCTCAACCGCCGCGACCAGGACGTCACCGGCACCGCCGTCACCGTCGTCGTGGAGGGCAAGCGGCCCATGCTGGGCGAGGTGCAGGCCCTGGTCACGCCGACGAACCTGCCCTCCCCGCGCCGGGCGGTCAGCGGGCTGGACTCGGCCCGCGTCGCCATGGCCCTCGCCGTGCTGGAGAAGCGCGGCCGGATGGCCCTGCACAACAAGGACGTCTTCACCGCGACCGTCGGCGGCATGAAGCTGGTGGAACCCGCCGTGGACCTCGCGGTGGCGCTGGCCGTCGCCTCCGCCGCCACCGACCAGCCCCTGCCGCACGACCTGGTCGTGGTCGGCGAGGTCGGCCTGTCCGGCGAGCTGCGCCGGGTCAACGGCGTCGGCCGCCGCCTCACCGAGGCCGCCCGCCTCGGCTACACCAAGGCCCTGGTCCCGCCGGACGCGGGCCCCCTGCCGGGCGAGACCCGCGCCCTGGTCGCCCACGACCTGTTCGAAGCCCTCCAGCTGCTCAAGCTCAAGAAATGACGAACGCCCCCGGGCCGAGCGGCCCGGGGGCGTCCCGCGGGAAGCACCTACGGCAGGGCCGCCAGCAGCTGGGCGCAGCGGATCAGGCCCAGGTGGCTGTAGGCCTGCGGGTGGTTGCCCAGGGAGCGCTCCGCGATCGGGTCGTACTCCTCGGGCAGCAGGCCCGTGGGGCCGGCCGCGTCGACCATCTGCGCGAACAGCTCCTCGGCCTCCGTGCGCCGCCCGGTGAGCAGGTAGGCCTCGATCATCCACGCCGCGCACAGGTGGAAGCCGCCCTCGTCGCCGGGCAGGCCGTCGTCGCGCCGGTAGCGGTAGACCGTGGAACCGGACCGCAGCTCCGCCTCGATGGCGGTGACGGTGGCCTGGAAGCGGTCGTCGGCCGGGTCGATCAGGCCGGTCAGGCCGACGTGCAGGGACGCCGCGTCGAGGTCGTCGCCGTCGTAGGCCGTGGTGAACGACTGCGCCTCGTCGCTCCACCCGTGCTTGAGCACGTCGCCTGCGATGGTGTCGCGCAGCACCGGCCAGGACGGGTCGATCTCGCGCCCGTAGGTCTCGCCCAGCGACACCGCGCGGTCCAGGGTCACCCAGCACATGACCTTGGAGTACACGTGGTGGCGGGGCGCGTGGCGCTCTTCCCAGATGCCGTGGTCGGGCTCGTGCCAGCGGCGGGCGACGGCCTCGGCCATCGCCTGCACCATCTTCCAGTCCGGGTCGGTCAGCGAGCCGCGCGCGGCGGCCAACTGCACCACCAGGTCCACGACCGGGCCGAACACGTCGAGCTGGACCTGCTGGTTGGCCAGGTTGCCCACGCGCACGGGCCGGGAGCCCGCGTAGCCGGGCAGGGTGTCGATGACCGCCTCGGCGCCCAGCATGGTGCCCTGCAGCGTGTAGAGCGGGTGCAGGCGCTCGGGGCCGGGCAGCGTGGCCAGCACGCCGTGCACCCAGCCCAGGAACGCCTCCGCCTCGCCCAGCGACCCCAGCGACACCAGGGCCTGCGCGGTCAGCGCGGCGTCGCGCAGCCAGCAGTACCGGTAGTCCCAGTTGCGGATGCCGCCCAGCTCCTCGGGCAGCGACGTGGTCGCGGCGGCCATGATCGCGCCGGTGTCGTGGTGCACGAGGCCCTTGAGGGTCAGCGCGGAGCGCAGCACCAGGTCCGTCTCGACCGGCGGCAGCTTGAGCGTGGCCGCCCAGTCCGACCAGAACGACCCGGCCCGCGCCCGCCGCTCCGCCTCGCCCAGCGTGGCCTCGGACAGGTCGTCCGTGCCGCACCGCAGCTCCAGCAGCACCGGCGCGCCCTCGCGGGGCCGCACGACGGCCGTGGCCGTCTCCTGGATGCCGTCGGAGGTGATCTGCCAGTCCACGCCCGGCGAGCGCAGCACCATCGGGTCGGACGTGCCGACCACGCGCAGGCCGTCGCGCTCGCGCAGCAGCCGCACCGGCACCTGCCCGAACTCCGGGCGCGGCGCGAAGGTGATCACCGCGTTGGTCGAGCCGGAGATGCGCCGCACCAGGTCGGTGCGGTGCGAGGCCAGGTCGTGGTCGAGGTAGTCGGTGACCAGCAGCCGCGACCAGCGGGTCTCCACGATCATCGTGCCCGGCACGTACCGCTGGCCCAGGGGCAGCGACCCGTGCTCCGGCTTGATCGAGAAGTGGCCCGCCGCCGGGCCGCCGAGCAGGTCGGCGAACACCGCCGCCGAGTCCGGCTCCGGGTGGCACAGCCAGTTCAGCCGGGCGTCGGGGGTGAGCAGGGCGACCGACCGCTCGTTGGCGAGCATGGTCAACCGCTCGATCGGCACGGCCTGGTCGCCGTGCAGCCAGTTCTTGCGCTCCTCGAACAGGAACGCCAGCACGGTGGCCACGTCCACGGTGTCGTCGATGCGGTACTCGGCCAGCGACTCGCCGTCGCCGACCTTGATGCCCACGTCCGGCCCGGACAGCCGGGCGAACGCCTTCTCGTCGGTGACGTCGTCGCCCACGAAGATCGACGCGGTCGCGGACACCCGGTGCCGCAGCACGTCCAGGGCGTGGCCCTTGTCGGTCTGCACGACGGCGAGCTCGATCACGGCCTTGCCCTCCGTGACCTGCACGCCGTCCCACGTGCTCGGGCCGCTGCGCACGGCGTCGAGCACCCGGTCCCCGACGGCCTGCTCGGCGCGCCGGACGTGCACCGCGATGCTCGCGGGCTTGACCTCCAGGCTGACGCCGTCGTGGCCGTCCACAATCGTTTCAAGCGCGGTTTCCAGGCGCCGGTGCAGGGCCTTCGCGTCGGCGTCCAGGGCGTGGACGAAGCCCACGTCGAACTCCGACCCGTGCGAGCCCACGAGGTGCACCTCGGACGGGAGGCGGGACAGCGTCGCGAGGTCGCGCAGCGCCCGTCCGGAGATCACCGCCGTCGTGGTCTCGTGCAGACCGGCCAGGGAGCGCAGCGCGCCCACCGACTCGGTCAGCGGGCGGGCGTCCTCGGGGTTGGCCACGATCGGAGCCAGTGTCCCGTCGTAGTCGCAGGCGACCAGCAGGCGCGGTGTCCGGGCCAGCTGCACGATCGCACGGCGAAGATCGGCGGGGAGGGCTTCGGCGGTCAACGCCCCTCCTCAAGACTCGGTGGGACAGGTCGGTTGCAGGGTCTGAACTGATTCAGATAGGCTGAACTGATTCAGATTGCGCTCTGCGTACCCAAGGCGTCAAGGAACGAGCGAGCCCAACGGTCGACGTCGTGCGTGAGGACTTGGCGGCGCAGCGCGCGCATCCTACGGCGACCCTCCGCCGGATCCAGCGTTAGGGCTGCCTCCAGGGCGTTCTTGACACCGTCGAGGTCGTGCGGGTTCACCAGGAAAGCGCTGGTCAGCTCGGCGGCGGCGCCGGCGAACTCGGACAGCACGAGCGCGCCGCCCAGGTCGTAGCGACAGGCCACGTACTCCTTGCAGACCAGATTCATGCCGTCTCGGACGGGCGTCACGACCATGACGTCCGCGGCGGTCATGAAAGCGGTCAATTCCCGCCGATCTACGGATTGGTGCAAATAGTGGACGACCGTGTGGCCGACGGTGGAGAACTCGCCGTTGATCCGGCCCACCGCCTGCTCGATCTCGCTGCGCATCTGCTTGTAGTGCTCGACCCGCTCCCGGCTGGGCGTCGCGAGCTGGATCATGGTCACGTCCCGCGGGTCGACCCGGCCGTCCTCCAGCAGCTCGTGCAGCGCGCGCAGCCGCACGTCGATGCCCTTGGTGTAGTCCAGCCGGTCCACGCCGAGCAGGATCTTCTTCGGCCGGCCCAGGTCCTCGCGGATCTGCTTCGCGTGCGCCTGGACCTCCTTGCTGCGCGCCAGCGCGTCCAGACCCGCCGAGTCGATCGAGATGGGGAACGCGCCGACCCGCACCGTGCGGTCGCCGACCTGCACGACACCCGGCCGGGTGCGCACGCCGACCGCGCCGCGGCTGGGCTCCAGCCCGACCAGGCGGCGGGCCAGCCACAGGAAGTTCTGCGCGCCGCCGGGCCGGTGGAAGCCGACCAGGTCCGCGCCGAGCAGGCCGCGGATGATCTCGGTGCGCCACGGGAGCTGCATGAACAGCTCCACCGGCGGGAACGGGATGTGCAGGAAGAACCCGATCCGCAGGTCCGGCCGCAGCTCGCGCAGCATCGCCGGGACCAGTTGGAGCTGGTAGTCCTGCACCCACACGGTGGCGCCCTGCGCCGCCACCTTCGCCGTCACGTCCGCGAACCGCTGGTTCACCCGGACGTAGGCGTTCCACCACCGCCGGTGGAACGCCGGCGGCGCCACGACGTCGTGGTAGAGCGGCCAGAGGGTGCCGTTGGAGAAGCCTTCGTAGTAGTCGCGCACCTCGGCGGAGCTGAGCGCGACGGGGTGCAGCTGGAGGCCGTCCTCCTCGAACGCCTCGACCTCGGCGTCCGCGACGCCGGGCCAGCCGACCCACGCGCCGCTGTGCGAGCGCAGGAACGGCTCCAGGGCGCTGACCAGGCCACCGGGGCTGTGCTTCCAGCGTTGGGTGCCGTCCTCCAGGCGCTCCAGGTCGACCGGCAAGCGGTTAGCCACGACCAGAAAATCCGCGCCGTTCTCGCCAATGCCCACCTTGGTAACGCCTCCTGTGTCGAACCGCCGCGGGTTGTCGCGACATTCACGGTTGGTGCGCCCGCCACCGAGGGTAGTGGCTGGGGTGGTTCCGGAATGCCCGGCAGCGGTCTCCGTCACACGGTGTTCACGGAGGTAGGAGCAACGTCACCCCCGAGTGGGTGGTCACTCGACCCGGCGCTTGGCGGGACGCAGTGGGCCGGACAACCGGGGCCCGGCCAGCTTCCGCTCCAGCCGGCTCAGGCCCGTGCGCACCGGCCGGCCCAGGAACTCGCCCAGCACCACGCCGCTGGCCAGCGCCAACGCCGTGCCGGCGGCCAGCACGAGGGTGGACAGGCCGCCCGCGTCGGCCTCGACGGTCAGCTGGTAAAGACCCCGGTAGGTGGTCCAGCCCGGCAGCAGCGGCACCATGCCCGCCACCGCCACCACCAGCGGCGGCGTCCGCAGCCGGCGCGAGACCACCGCGCCGCCGAACCCGACCACCGTCGCGGCGACCGCCGAGCAGGTGATCACGTTCGTGCCGGTGAGCACGAGCAGCCCGTACGTGCCGGTGCCGACCGCGCCGGCCGCCGCGGCGATCGGCAGCGCTCGCAGCGGCGCGTAGGCGGCGAGCGCGAAGAACGCCGAGGTCACCGCGCCCGCGGCGAACTGGACCGGCACGTCGGAGATCAGCGGCGGCAACGGGTCGGCGATGGAGGTCCGGACCCCGAACTGCACGGCGGCGCGCAGCGTGAGGGCGATGCCGGTGATCAGGCCCGCGGTGAGCAGCGCGATCTCCATCAGGCGGCCGGCGGCGGTGACGTTGTACCCGGTGATCGCGTCCTGCACCGCGCCGACCAGCGACAACCCGGACAGCAGCACCACGATGCCGGTGGCGACGAGCAGCGACGGCCGCACCTCCGGCACCGCGTCCGTCGCGTACATGAGCGCAGCCGCCGCGGTGGCCAGCGCCCCGCCGACGACCTGTTGGAAGAAGAACGGCAGCGCACGCCGGTTGAGCAGCCGCCCGACCCGGTCGATCACGGCCGTGACCAGCGCGGCGGCGAGGGCCAGCAGCGGCCCGCCACCCACCAGGAACGCGACCGCGCCCGCCATGCCCGCCCAGGCCAGCGTGGCGACCCAGCGCGGGTAGGGGTGCGGCTGCTTGGTGATCCGGTCCAGCTCGGCGTAGGCGTCGGCGGCCCTGATGTCGCCGTCCGTGATCCGCCGGATGAGGTTCTCCAGGGCGGCCAGGCGCGTGTAGTCCAGGCCCCGGCTGCGCACCACGCGCAGCGACGTGACCGGCGCGGCCTCGGTGCCGCGGTGGCAGGACACGGTGATCGAGGTGAACGTCACGTCCACCTCGGTGCGCGGCAGCCCGTAGGCGTCGGCGACGGCCATGACGGTCGCGGTGGCGTCGGCGGCCCCCGCGCCGCTGGCCAACTGCACCTCGCCGACCCGCAGGGCGAGGTCGAGCACCAGGTGGACGGTCGAGTCGTCCGGCAGCGCCGGCCCCTCGACGGGTTGCCACAGGTCGGGCACGGTCCTGGGGTCGCGGTACCGCTTGCGCCGCAGCCTCACTGGTGGTGGTCCTCCTCGCGGATCACGGTTTAGCCACGCCCGACGGTGTCACATCCGCGGCTGTGTGATGCGCCACCCCCGGGCGGGGTCCCCGGTGCGGGTGAGTCGATCACCCAGCGTCCAACTCTGTTGATGCCGCTGGCCAGCGGTTTTGGGAGTTGGCTGGGCCACTCGGACGGGCTGCCGACCTCCGGACGGACCAACGCCGGGACACCCTGAGCAGACCGTTCGCCGCAGGTAGCACCTGGTGCGGGCGCTTACGATGTCCCCGGCGCATCCGCCGCGCCGGTGTAGCTCAATTGGCAGAGCACTCGCCTTGTAAGCGAAAGGTTAGGGGTTCAAGTCCCCTCACCGGCTCAGTGTTCGACGGCCGCGACTTCGTCGCGGCGGGCCCGGCCGCCGGGAAGTCGGCTCGTCGCGCCGCGTTTCGCCCCGATCGGGAAGCGTGATCGGAGCGAAAGGCGACGCGACGAGCCGACGCGGCCTCGCGGGTCGGGGGCGGCAGCCCTCACCTCGGGATCCTGATCGTGAACGTCGTCGAGCCCGGGTGGCTGTCCACGGTGATCGTCCCCCCGTGCGCCGCGACCAACGAGTGCACGACCGCCAAGCCCAGGCCGCTGCCGCCGCTGCCCCGCGTCCGCGAGTCGTCCACGCGGTAGAACCGGTCGAAGATCCGGGGCTGGTCCTCCGCCGGGATGCCCGGACCCGAGTCCGTCACCCGGATCACCGCGAACCGGCCCTCCACCCCCACCGACACCGACACCGCCGTGCCCGCCGGCGTGTGCGTGGCCGCGTTGGTCAGCAGGTTGTCCACGACCTGGCGCAGGCGCATCGGGTCGAAGCGCAGCGGCAGGGACCCCGGCGCGGTCACGGTCAGCGGGTGGTCCGGGCGGGCGGCTCCGAAGGCGTCGGCGGAGTCGCGGACCAGGCGCGCCAGGTCGTCGTCCTCCGGGCGGACCGGGGTTTCGGCCTCCGCCGAGTCCAGGCGGGCCAGCAGGAGCAGGTCGTCGAGCAGGACGCTCATCCGCGCCGCCTCCGAGCGCAGCTTCTCCAGGTGGGCCTCGCGCTCCTCCGGCGCGTTCGCCGCCGCGTAGCGGAACAGGTCCGCGTACCCCCGGATCGACGTCAGCGGGGTGCGCAGCTCGTGCGACGCGTCCGCCACGAACCGGCGCAGACGCTGCTCGGCGGCCGTCCGGGCGGCCAGCGACGTGTCGATGTGCTCCAGCATCGTGTTGAACGCCGTCCGCAGCTCCTCGACCTCGACGCCCCCGTTGCCGCCCGCCGCCCGCACCGGCAGCCGGGCCGAGTCGGTCAGGTCGTGGGACGTGATGGCGCGCGCGGTCTTCGCCATGTCGCTCAACGGCTGCAAGCCCCGGCGCAGGACCGCCCGCCCGGCCACCACCAGCGCGACCAGCGCCAACAGGAACGTCGCCACCTCGACCAGCACCAGCTGCCGGACGGTCGTGGTGATGTCGTTCATCGGCGCGGCGCTGACCAGCACCTGGCCGTTGCCCAACGGGCAGCCGCGCAAGCGGTACGTGCCGTGGCCCTTGAGGTACTCGGTGCGGAACACCGGCTCGGACCCGGTCGTCGCCGCCGCGACCTCCGCCAGCTCGCTCGGGTCGGCCGGCAGCTCCGGGTCGGGCTGCACCGACGACGGCTCCAGCGTCGCCCGACCGCCCTCGACCCGGTACACCGCCGCGAACCACCCGTAGACGTTCTTGGTCAGCTTGCCCGTCCGGTGGATCTCCTTCTCCAGGTCCTGCTGCGACCGCCCCACCTGCTCGTCCAGCTTCGCCGCCAGGTAGGCCTCCATGCGACCCGCCATCACCGTGCCGACCACGGCGAACACCACCAGGGCCAACACGCCCAGTCCGAGCGCCAGCCGCGTGCCCAGCGCCAACCGCCGGTACCCCGTGAACCGCATCAGTCGGGCGCCCTGCGCAGCACGTACCCGACGCCGCGCACGGTGTGGATCAACGGCTCGCGGCCGACGTCCAGCTTGCGCCGCAGGTGCGAGACGACCAGCTCGACCACGTTGGACCGGCCGCCGAAGTCGTACTCCCACACGTGGTCGAGGATCTGCGCCTTGGTCAGCACGGCCGGCGACCGGCGCATCAGGTACCGCAACAGCTCGTACTCGGTGGGCGTGAGCATCACCAGCTTCCCGCCCCGCCGCACCTCGCGGGTGTCCTCGTCCAGCGCCAGGTCCGCCACCTTCAGCACCGACCGCTTCCACTGCGGCCCGGTGCTGCGCCGCAGCACCGCCCGCAGCCGCGCCATCAGCTCCTCCACCGAGAACGGCTTCACCAGGTAGTCGTCGCCGCCCCGGGTCAGGCCCGCGACGCGGTCCGCCGTGCCGTCCCGGGCGGTCAGGAACACCACCGGGACCATCGCGCCGGACGCCCGCAACCGGTCCAGCACGGTGAACCCGTCCAGGTCGGGCAGCATCAGGTCGAGCACCACGATGTCGGGGTGGAAGTCGGCGGCCGTCGCCAGCGCGGCCTCGCCGCTGCCCGCCGTGGTCGCCTGCCACCCCTCGTACCGCGCGACGGTCGCGACCAGGTCGGCGATGTGCGGCTCGTCGTCCACGACGAGCAGTCGAACCGCGTTGCCCTTGTCCACGTGCTCATGGTGCGCCACCCCCGCGCGGCGGGCCGAACCCCCGCGCCGATCGACAGGGAGCCGACAGGTCGGCGACAGGACAGGCACAGCTCCCGCCCACAGGCTCGACGAGGTCACCCCCCAGCCGAACAGGAGTGCCGATCGTGACGACCGTCCAGCTCCCCGCGCCGGCCAAGCAGCCGAGCAGCGCGCCGACCCGGCAGGCGGTGCCCGTCCTGATCGAGGAGACGCTGTCCGCGCAGAGCGCCGAGGTCGACACGGTGTCGGGGGCGACGACGACCAGCGAGGCGTACGTGCGGTCGTTGCAGGCCGCGATCGATGCGAAGGGCTGAGGCCGTGCGACGCGTCGAGCACGTGATGGGTCTGCCGGTGTCCGTGCGGGTGGAGGGCGTGGCGGACGGGGTTGACCGGGCGTTCGCGTGGTTGCGGGAGGTGGACGAGCGGTTCACCCCGTTCAAGCCCGGGAGCGAGGTGTCCCGGTTGGGTCGCGCCGGGGTGGCGGGTTCCGGGTTGGCGGGTTCCGGGGTGGCGGGTTCTGGGGGCGGGTTTCGAGGTGAGTGCGGAGTTGGCGCACGTGCTCGCTTTGTGCGAGCACTACCGGGTGGCGACCGGGGGTGCGTTCGACGTGCGCCTTCCCGGCCGTGGGCTGGACCCGTGCGCGGTGGTGAAGGGCTGGGCCGTGCAGGGGGCCGCCGACACGCTGACGGCGGACCGGTTCGTGGTGAACGCCGGTGGCGATGTCGTGGTCGGTGCGCGTTCTGGTGTTCCTTGGCGCGTCGGCGTTCGCCACCCGTTGGCTGCTGACCGGTTGTGCACGGTTCTGGAGGTGGGGTCGGGTGCCGTGGCGACCTCCGGCAGTAATGAACGCGGCGATCACATTCTCGATGGGCGCACCGGTCGGCCGGTGACGGATTTGCTGAGCGTGACCATTTGTGCGCCGACGCTGACGGTCGCCGACGCGACTGCCACTGCCGCCTTCGCGATGGGTTTGGACGGCATTCCCTGGGCGGCTGCGCAGGAGGGGTGCGAGGTTTATGCGGTGGATGCGGCGGAACGCGTGTACCGGACTCCGGGGATGCCGGTAGCCGTCTGACGCGCTCGCGGACTGGTGAAGGTGGGAGGTCCTTGGTGCCACTCACCCAGCGCTTCCAGGGTCCGGTACCGCATGGCTTGGAGGACTTCGCGGAAGCGCAGGCCGTCGTCGGGCGGGAAGAGGAGGGCGGCTTCTTCGAGGTACCCGAGGTTGGCCAGGACGGCGGCGCGGTGGCCGTTGAGTTCGGTCTCGTCGATCCACCAGGCCCAGGGGGGCGCGGTGGGGTCGTCTTCGAGTACTTGCTGGGCTCGGGCGAGTGCTTGGAAGGCGGCACGCTCGTCTTTAAGGCGCGAGAACACTCGCGCTTGGCGCAACGCGAACATCGCTCTCACTTTCGGCGACTGGGCCCGCTCCAGTCCCAGTTCCGCCAGCCCGAGCGCTTCCTTCAGCTCTCCCACCCGAAACCGCTGAAAAGTACTGTTCAGCAAAGTAAGTATTTCAGTCTCGTGGATGTTTGAGTGGCGTGAAAGAGTTAGGGCGAGGGTGTTGTGGGCATGGGCCTCGGCTTGGCGTTCTTCCTCGAACAGAATCCAGCCCGCGACTTCGGCCAGTTCGGCGAGTGCGGCGGGGTCGTCGCGTGGGGCGGTTCGGACGGCTTGGATGGCCAGGTCGCCCAGGTTGGTGGTGTCGGGGTGGCCGTCGAGGGTGATGAGCAGCGCGGTGAGTGCGCGTACGCCTGCGGGCATGGTCAGCTGCCGGGTTGGGGTTGTCGCGGGCTGGGGCGGAGTCGCGGGCTGGGGCGGAGTCGGCGCGGGTGGGGCGGAGTCGGCGCGGGTGGTGTTCGGCGGCGTGGGCTTCGCGCTGGTGCCGGGGTGGGAAGCGGCCTGCGGAAATCTGCGTCGGCGGGCCGCCGGGGTGGGTTGGGCGCGGGCGGGGTGGGGAGCTGTGGCCGGGGAGGCGGGCGTGGGCCGGAGATGGCCTGCGCGGTGGGGTGAGTGCGGCCTGAGGTGTGCGGAGGTGGGGCGTTGCGGGCATGTTCAGCCGCCGAAGCGGGACAGGCGCAGGCCCGACAGGAGTAGGCGCAGGCCGTGTTCGAAGCGGTCGTCCGCGTCTTTGGTCAGTTCCGCCACGGCGTGTGCGGCCAAGGGGTGGCGGGTGGCGTCTGGGTCGCGGGGTGGGAGGGACTGCTCCTCGATGGTGAAGCCCTGCACGTACGCCCACACCGTGCTGATGCCGCGCGCCGCGTCGCGCAGGGAGAAACCCGCGTCGCACAGCGTCCGCAGGGCCAACTCCAGCGGGCGGCCGGTGGTGTGGGTCAGGTAGGTGCCGGACAGGACTCGGGCACCGTCCCGGTAGGCCAGCATCGTGTCGCGCAGGCGGTGGGCGCAGTCGGCGGTCCAGTCCACCCACGACTCGCCGCGCCTCGGCGCCTCCACGTCGCGCAGCGCGTCCTCGATGATCGTCGCCGCCATGCCGTCCAGCAGTTCGGCCTTGTTCTTCACGTGCCAGTAGAGCGCCGGGGCCTGCACGTCCAACGCGTCGGCCAGGCGGCGCAGGGTCAGGCCTTCCAAGCCGACCTCGTTGAGCAGTGCCAGTGCCGCGCGCACGATCGCGTCCCGTCCCAGACCCACGGCGAACGATGGTGCCTGACTCCTTCACGACGTTAAGGAGGTGGGCCGGGCGTGATGGTGCGCACGCGCTCTGCTACGGTCTCCGGCACGGGTTTTCCCTTCTCCGCGCAGGTCAGCCGGGTTTCGTGCTCGGGGCGTGCCCCGGCGTTCGATCGCGCGGAGGGTCGGCTTCGGTCACCCGCATTCGGGAGCGGGTGACCGGAGCCGGCGGTAAGCGAGCGGGAACTACAGGTAGCGCGAGTGGTCGAAGTCCGCGCCTACCACCGAGTGGCCCAGGTCGGAGCCCAGGCGGGTCAGCAGGTCCACCAGTTCCAAGCCCGCCAGCCAATCCCTCGGCAACGCGGCCGTCCCGTGCAGCGCTCCCAGGATGTTGCCGGTCAACGCGGCCGTCGCGTCGCTGCCGCCAGAGTGGTTGGCCGCCGCCCGCACGGCGTCCACGAACTCCGACCGCCGCGGGTGCACCAGCACCGTGTGGACGGCGATCGCCAGCGCCTCCGGCCCGGTCCACCCGCTGCCCAACCGGTCCACCCGGACCGACTCGAAGCCCAGCGCCCGGTGCTCGTCGGCGAACAGCACGGCCCGGTTCAGCGTGTTCGCCGTGTACGGGTCGTCGCGCAGGACCCGCCCGATGACCTGGTCCACCGCCTCCCGCAACGGCCGCGCCTTCACCGCCAGCAGGTGGATCAGCAACGCGAACGCGCCACCCGCCACCCAGCCGCCGGTGCCGCCGTGGGTCAGCGCCGCGAACCGGCAGCCCAGGTCGTAGGCGATCTCGGCGGTCGGCGCGAAGCCCGCCGGCGCGGTCCGGGTCACGCCGTTGCACCCGGAGGACTCGTTGTGCGGCTCCTCGGGCGTCGGCGGGCTGTCGGCGGCCAGCGCGCGCAGGCACGTCAGGCCCGGCGACCGGCTGGAGTACAGCCGCTCGTCGCCCACCAGCCCGGTCGCGCCCGGGTCCGGCGCGGCCACCTGCTGGGTGGTCAGCCAGCGCCGGTAGCTCTGCCACACCATCTCCACCGGCTCCCACTCGCCGGTCGTGTGCCCGCGCACCCACGCCCGCAGGTAGCCGTCCGCGGTGAACAGCGTGAGCTGCGTGTCGTCGGTCACCAGAGCGGGGCGCGGCGGTTCCAGGACACCCTCGGGCCCGTGGTCTCGTTGGATGTCCGCCCACCCGAGGTACTGGACGGGCGCGCCCAGCGCATCACCCAGCGCGCCGCCCAGCAAGCAGGCGGCGCCACGGTCGACCACGCTCATCGGCTCGCGCGGCAACTTGCCCTCCTGCACCTGCGTCGTCCGGGGTCAAAACCCTAGCCGTCGCGGGGTCGTCCGGTCATGGGAGCGGCGACTAGTTGAGCAAACAACATCTACTGGCAGGTATCCAACACGCCGCCCGGCGCACCTGATGTGAGTGACTGGGCAGTAGCTGGAGGCGGGGGAGGGGCATGGCTGACCGGAGCAGGAGCGGGCTGGAGTTCGGTGTCCTCGGGCCCTTGCAGGTGCTCGCGGACGGCCGACAGCTCGTCATCGGCCGCAAGGGCATGCGAGGGCTGCTCGCGATGCTGGTGCTGGAGGCCAACCGGGTCGTCCCCATCGACGAGATCGTGGACTGCCTGTGGGAGGACGAGCCGCCCGCCACGGCCCGGACCATCGTGCACGGTTACGTGTCCCGGCTGCGGCGCATGTTGGAGCAGGCCGACCCGGCCGGGTCCGCGCGCATCCTGACCACCCCGCCGGGCTACCAGCTCGCGGTCGACCCGTGGCGGCTGGACTTCCACCGGGCGCGCCGGCTCGTGGCCGGGGCGCGGGGCAAGCCGGCGCCGATCCGGGCGCAGCTGCTGCGCGAGTCGCTGGGGCTGTGGCGGGGGCCGGTGCTGGCCGACGTGCCGGGCGAGCCGATCACCACCGACCTCGACGAGCTTCGGCTTGCCGCACTGGAAGAGCGCATCGAGGCCGAGCTGGAACTGGGGCGGCACCTGGAGCTGGTGGGCGAGCTGCGGCAGCTGGTGGGGGAGTTCCCGTTCCGGGAGCGGTTCGTCGGGCAGATCATGCGCGCCCTGTACCGGTCCGGGCAGCGGGCCGACGCGTTGGAGGCCTACCAGCGCTTCCACCGCCGGGTCGTGGACGAGCTGGGCATCGACCCCGGTCCCGAGCTGCGCGTGCTGCACGAGCAGGTGCTGCGCGACGACCCGGCGCTGCGGGCCGGCGGTCTCGCCGAGCCGGCGACGCTGCCGCCCCGGCCGGGGGTCGTGGTGCCGGCGCAGCTGCCGGCGGCGGCGAGCGGGTTCATCGGGCGCGACGAGGAACTGGCCTGGCTGGACCGGCTGTGCGACGGCCGCGACACCGGAGCCACGACCATCGCCGTGGTCAACGGCGCGCCCGGCATCGGCAAGAGCGAGCTGGCCGTGACGTGGGGCCACCGGCGCGCCGAGCAGTTCCCCGACGGGCTGCTGTTCGCCCCGTTGAACGGCTTCGCGCCGGACCGGGAGCCCGTCGCGCCCGCCGAGGTGCTGGGGCGCTTCCTGCTGGCGCTGGGGGTGCCCGCGGACGGCGTCCCGCGCGACCTGGACGACCGGGTGGGGCTGTACCGGTCGGTGCTGGCCAAGCGGCGGGTGCTGGTGGTGCTGGACGACGCGTGGGACCCGGAGCAGGTGCGGCTGCTGCTGCCGCCCGGCGCGGGGTCGGTGGTGCTGGTGACGTCCCGGCGGCGGCTGGAGTCGCTGGTGGTGTCCAACGGGGCCCGGATGCTCACGCTGGACACGCTGTCGGAGGACGAGTCGGTGCGGCTGGTCGACGAGGTCGTCGGCAAACCGTTGTCCGAACAGGAACCCGTGGCCATGCGGATGCTCGCGGAGCTGTGCGGGAACCTGCCGCTGGCGCTGCGGATCGCCGCCGCCAAGCTCGTTTTCAGTCCGGAGTGGACGGTCGAGTCGCTGGTGGCGCAACTGTCCGACGACGACGTCCGGCTGCGGGCGCTGGACCTGGCGGACACCGGCGTGGGCGTGGCGCGGGCGCTCGCGGTGTCCTACCGCAACCTGCCGCCGGAACTGGCGGAGACGTTTCGGGCCGCGGGACTCGTCCCCGGCCGCTGGGTCAGTCCGCACGCCATCGCCGCCCTCTGCCGGACGGACCTCGGAACGGCCGCGGCGCGATTAGCCGACCTCGCGGACGCGCACCTGCTGGTCGAGCAGTGGCGCGGCGGGTTCGTCCTGCACGACCTGGTGCGCCTGTACGCCCGGGAGGTGCTGGGCGACCAGGACGCCGGCCGCCGCACGGCCGCGTTGCGCCGGCTGATGGACCACTACCTGGCGGCGTGCGACCACGCCCGTCGGCTGATCCGCCCGTCCGGTGACGGGCTGGACCTGGCGTCGGTCGACCCGACCGCGCCCCGCCCGGCGACCGCGGCGCAAGCCCTGTCCTGGTACGACAAGGAGTGGCCCAACCTGATCGCCCTGGTGCACGCCGGCGCGGAAGCCGGTCTGCACCAACAGGTCTGGCAGCTCGTCCGGCTCGTGCACACCTACTGCGTGGCCCGGGTGGTCAGCCGCGACTGGCACGGGATCGCGGAGTTCGGGTTGGCGGCGGCCCGGGTCAGCGGCGACCGGCGCGGCGAGATGCTGGTCCTGAACGCGATGTTCAAGATCAATTGGCGGGCGGGCGCGGTGCGGGGGACCCTGCCCGACGCCGAGCGCGCGCACCGGATCGCGAAGGGGATCGGCGAGCCCAGGTACCTGGTGATGACGCTGGACCAACTGGCCGGCGCGCTGTTCGCGGAGGGTCGGTTGGAGGAGGCGCTGACGTACTACCGGGAGGCCGTGGAACTGGCGCGCCGCGACGGCGACGCCCTGGGCGAGGCCACCGTGCTGAACAACCTGGCCCAGGTGGAACAACGCCTCGGACAGCTGGAGACGGCGGCGCAGCACCAGTTCCAGGCGATGGAGGTGCACCACCGCAACGGCGACGAGCGGGCGTACGTGCTGGCCGTGAACAACCTGGCCGAGATGTACACCGAACTGGGCCTGCTGGCCGAGGCGGAGGAGCACGCGCGGCAGGGCGTCGAGCTGGCGCGGGGCGGGTCCATGCAGTTCGAGGAGGCGTTCGGGCGGCAGGTGCTCGGCGAGGTGCTGGCGAAGCGGGGGGAACGGGTCGCGGCCCAAGCGGAGCTGGCCGAGTCCCTCCGGTTGTTCGAACGGCTGGGCTCGCCGCGGGCCATGTTGGTCCGAACGGCCCTTGAAGGGTTGGCCGGGGCTTGACCACCGAGGTTTAGCGGATGTTTAGCTCGCCAATGCGAAGTCGTGGGAACTTGGGACTCGCGCGCTGATCAACGCACAAGCGGATGAGCGTGCACGGGTGGCTCTTGGAGGGGGATGCCAGGGGGGGAAGCCACCCGAACCGCTGACCGGGCCGGCATTCGGGGGAGAGTGCCGGCCCGGTCAGCCCTTTCCTTGCTCTTGTTGTGAGCAGCGAAGCGTGAAGCTCAAAAGCGTAAAGCTGAAAAGCGTAAAGCTGAAAAGCGAAAAGCTGAAAAGCGAAAAGCTGAAAAGCGGCTGGGGAGGCCTCCAGTGGGGGGAAGGGCTGCGTGTTCCCCACCGCATGACCTGGCGGAGCCGACCTGAGGGGCTGTAAGGTTTTCGGACAGGCGTCTTTTTGGTGTTTTAGGCTGCGCTGTTTGTCGTGAACCACTCGGACTCTACCTCGTTCGGTGTGCGGTAGGCAATTCCGGAGTGGAGTCGGATCTGGTTGTAGCG
>NZ_BAAABU010000008.1:214692-311338 GCF_039521145.1 Saccharothrix mutabilis subsp. mutabilis | reverse complement strand
GTTTTGCGAGGAACGAGCAAAAGTTTTTCGACCAACCCCGGGAAAGTGTGGTCGGCTCCGCCAGGCCATACGGGGAGGACGGAAAAGCCCCCTCTTTGCTCTTCCTCCCCCGGCGGCCTGCCCGCCGGCGAGGCTCTTTTACGCTTTGAACTGAACGCTCACGCTCTCAAGCCCACGCTTCGCGGGTCCTAACTGGACGCGCTCCGCTCTCTTGACCTCGAACGCGCTTCGCGCTTGGGAGCGCTTCGCGCGTTGAAGGACGCGCTGGCGCGCTCTAGAGCTAAAAGCGGCTGGGGAGGCCGCCAGTGGGGGGGAAGGGCCTGCGTGTTCCCCACCGCATGACCTGGCGGAGCCGACCACAGATTGCCCCGGGTGCCGCTAAAACTTTTGCTCGTTCCTCGCAAAACTTTCGGCGTCACCCGGGGAAATCTGTGGTAGCCCTTCGGGCAGGTCATACGGTGGGGAACACGGAGGCCCCTTGTGGCTGGGAGCCCAGCCCGCCGCGCGGAGCGCGGCGAAGAACGCCGCTGCGCGGCGAAGAACCGCCGCTGCGCGGCGAAGAAGCGCTGCGGAGCGGCGGGGGTGCGTCCAGGTGTCGTTGTAGGGCGCTTCTCGCGGGTGCGGTTCGGAGTTCCGCACCCCTGGCGCCCGGCCCACCCGCACCCCACCCGTTGGCGGCGCGTTGGGACCGCGTTGGCGGGTCCCGCTGAACTCCACCCTGCACCGGTATCCACCCCAGGAGGCAGCCTTGGACCCCCGCGCTTGGCTCGACGACTACGAGTCGCGGATCGCCGACCTGCAACGCAAGTCCGTCGACCTGCAGGAGAACTTCGCCGCCGCCAACGGGCGGGCGACCAGTCAGGACGGGCAGGTCACGGTCACCGTCGGGCCCAGCGGTGCGTTGATGAACCTCGAACTCGGCCACCGGGCCTGCGACCTCGGGCCCGCGCGGCTCACCGCGTTGATCCTGGAGACCGCGCGGTCCGCGCAGAAGGTCGCGGCGGCGCGCGTGGTCGAGGCGTTCGAGCCGCTGGGGGCGGACACCGAGGCCATGCAGTTCGTCCTCGACTCCATCGCCGCGCACGAGGAACCCGAGGAGGACGAGGACGCCTACGAACCGGAGCCCGAACCGGAGCCCGAGCCGCAGCGCGTCCCGCCCCGGCCGCCCGTCGCCGCTCCGCAGCGGCCCGTTCGGAGTGCGCCGCGCGACGACGACGAAGACGACGACAACCAGCCCTGGTGACCTAGGAAGGCGAAACCCATGACCGCCCCCGACAAGCCGATCGCCTCGCCTCCCGGGATGGAGATCACCGAGGAGAACAAGTTCAAGGGCTCGTTGTTCATCGAGGCCTTCGACGGGCTGATCGACTCCATCGGCAAGGACGCCGAGTCCGAGACCGAGAGGGTCCTGGACATCACCTTCAACGCGATCGGCGCGGCGTCGTCGGTCGCCATGTTCGCCATGGACCCGTTCGGGTCGCTGCTCGGCGCGGGCATCGGGTGGTTGATCGAGCACGTGTCGTTCCTCAAAGAGGGTCTCGACCAGTTGATGGGCGACCCCGAGGACATCCAGGCCAACGTCGACGCGACCAAGAAGCAGGCCGCCGAGATCCGGGTGCTCGCCGAGGACCACAAGCAGGGCCTGGTCACGTTCGACGGCTGGACCGGGCAGTCGTCCGAGCGGTTCCAGGCGAGCATGGACGCGATGGGCAAGGAGCTCGACGACCTCGCCAGCGCGGTCGAGACCAAGGCCAAGATCGTCGCCATCTGCGGCGTGCTGGTGCAGGTGCTGCGCGACATCGTCCGGGACATGATCTCGCAGCTGCTCGGTTCGCTTCTTGCGGGAGCGATCGCCGCCGCCGCCGCCGCGATCCCGACGTTCGGCGCGTCGATCGCCGCGTTCATCGGCTTCGCCGTCGGCAAGGCCGTCGCGCTGGCCACGAACATCGCGGCCCGCATCGCCCGGCTGATCGCCGCGCTGACCCGGAACATGGGCCGGATCAAGAACCTCGACGACGTCGTGACCAAGATCGGCAAGGGCTGGGACCGGTTCGAGAACATCGCCGACGTCGCCGAGATCACCTGGGAGGGCTACAAGGCCGCCAAGGACGTCGACAAGGACATCGACAAGGCGAAGAAGCAAGACGACGAGATGGACAAGGTCCAGGCGGCCAACGACAAGGCCAAGGAGGCCAACGAGAAGTACCAGGCCGCCAAGGACGAGGAGAAGAAGCAGGCCGACGAGGCCAAGGCCGCGGGCGACAAGCTCAGCGACGCCTCGGACAAGGCCGCCGAGGCCAACCGCAAGGCCCAGGAGGCGGCGAACGAGGTCAACCGGGCCGCCGCGTCCGGTGACCAGGCGGCCTACGACGCGGCGAAGGCGAAGTTCGACGCGGCCAAGGCCGAGGCGGACGCGGCCCGCGGCGAGGCGGCCAAGGCGGCGGAGGCCGCGGCCAAGGAAGCCCGGGACATGTCGGACGCGGCGAACAAGTCCAAGGAGGCGTTGGACGCCACCAAGGCGCCCGACGACGCCGCCAAGGCCGCCTACGACGAGTACAAGAAGAACAACCCGGGCGGTTCCGCCGACCCCGCCCAGGAGGCGGCGGCCAACGACATGTCCGCCAAGAACGACGCCGCGAAGGCCGCGAACGCCAAGTACGAGCAGGCCAACGCCGACTTCGCCGCCGCCAACGCCGCCGCGGCCGAGGCCAACGCGAAGGCGTTCGCGTCCGGCAGCGACGCCGACATCGCGGCGGCCGAACGCGCGTCCAAGGCCGCGCAGGAGGCGGGCAAGTCCGTCGAGCAGGCCGCCGCCGAGGCGAAGTCGTCCGGCGAGGCCGCGAAGTCCGCCTACGACTCGTACCAGACGAAGTACTCCGCGCCGTCCACGCAGCCGGGCAGCTCGCCCAAGGTCCAGGTCTAGCCACCCCGCAGGAGAGAACCGCTCATGGCGCCCAAGAACCCGGGCGGCGGCAGCAGCACCAGCCCGTCGCCGTCGCCGTCGCCTTCCCCGTCACCGACGCCGCCCCCGCCGCCGGTGGGCGGTCCGACGGGGTCGTCCGGGTTCGGCATGAGCAGTTCCACCATGGACGGCCTGCAATCCAAGGCGGGTGACTTCCAGTCCCGGTTGAACGCCATCACCGGCGGGTTGCGCGGGTTGCAGCTCGGCGGGAACGCGTTGGGCCCGATCGGCCTGTTCGCCGTGCCGGCGCTGAACAACTCGAACAACAACTCGGTGGCGCAGGCGGAGCGGGCGGCGACGACGTTCGGCAACGTCCAGGCGGGGTTGAAGGCGACGGCGCAGACGCACTTCGACACGGACCGCAACAGCCAGAAGGAGTTCAACAAGTTCAACCCGGACTCGGGCGCGCAGAAGCCGCCGGGCGGGCCGACCACCGCGCCGCCGGTGTCGCCGAAACCGTCCGGTCCGCAGGTCAGCACGTTCGGCGGGGTGAAGGGCGGCAGCGGCGCGGGCGTCCCCGGCGCCGCACCGCCCGGCGGGCCGTCGGTAGGGCCGATCACGGGTCCCAAGGGTGGTGCGGGGACCGGACCGTCGGGCGGTCCCAAGACCTCCGGTGGACCGTCGGTCGGGCCGATCACCGGGCCGAAGGGCGGGGCGGGAACCGGGCCGTCGGGCGGCCCCAAGACGCCTGGTGGGCCTTCGGTCGGCCCCATCACCGGGCCGAAGGGCGGGGCGAGCACCACCCCGACCGGCGGCGGCAAGACGCCCGGCGGGCCGTCCGTCGGCCCGATCAGCGGTCCCAAGGGCGGCGGTTCGGTGCCCGGCGGCATCCCGGGCGGCCTCCCCGGCGCCACCCCACCCGCCACCACCCCGCCCAGCACGAAGTCCCCCGGTGGCACTCCCGGCGGCGGCCCCAAGTCCCCTGGTGGCGTCCCGGGCGGCACTCCCGGCATTCCCGGCAGCACTCCCGGCGGCGGCTCCAAGTCCCCTGGTGGTGTCCCAGGCGGCGTCCCGGGTGGGGTTCCCGGCAGCAACCCTCCCGGCAGCAACCTGGGTCCGGGCGCGAAGACCGCCGCCGGCGCGGTCCCCACCGCCACCCCGCCCGCCACCACACCGCCCAGCACCTCGCCCAAGGGCGGCACCCCGTCCCCGATGGCCGGCGGCGTGCCACCGATGGCCGCGGCCCCCGGCGGTCCGGCAGCGGCGAACACCGACCGGTCGAGCAAGTTCACCGGTGGCACCAACGCGGGCAAGGGCGTCTTCGACACCCCCAAGCCCCCCACCGGCAATGGCACCATCGACAAGGCCCCGACCTCGTCCCCGTCCACGCCGCACTCCGCACCGCCGTCGCCCAAGACCGACACCGGCAGCCCGAAGCCACCCCTCGGCTCCTCCGCGCCACCGGTGACGCCCACGCCCAACCCGAACACCGCCGGCCCGAACACGCCCAACACCCCCGGCCAGAAGCCGCCCAGTCAAAACCCGCCCGGCCAGAACCCGCCCGGCCAGAACCCGCCCGGTCAAAACCCGCCCGGCCAGAACACGCCACCGTCGGGCGCGCAGCCGAAGCCCGCCGTCCCCACGCCCACGGCCAACCCCGCCGCCACCCCGCCCGTCACCCCCGGCGCGGTGCCACCGCCGGCGGCCACCCCGGGTGCGAACCCACCCGGCACCGACCGCACCAGCAAGTTCACCGGCGGCCCGACCAAGGGCGTCTTCGACTCGCCCAAGCCCGCCACCCCGGACGGCACCATCACCAAGGCCCCGCCGACCTCCCCCTCGACCCCACCCCCGGCCCCCACGCCGACCCCGGTCACCCCCACCGCGGACC
Source organism: Saccharothrix mutabilis subsp. mutabilis (assembly GCF_039521145.1). Classification (NCBI taxonomy): domain Bacteria; kingdom Bacillati; phylum Actinomycetota; class Actinomycetes; order Pseudonocardiales; family Pseudonocardiaceae; genus Saccharothrix; species Saccharothrix mutabilis. Next base: position 306,545 of record NZ_BAAABU010000008.1, on the reverse strand, counting down.
AGCAGCCCCGCACCCGCCCGGCACCCCCGCCCACCACGAACACCGGCACCAACGCCGGCCCCAACCCCACCGGTCCCAACCCCACCGGTCCGAACGCCGGACCGAACGCCGGACCGAACCCGAACCCCAACCCCGCCACACCAGCCCCCGCCACACCAGCCCCGGCCACACCAGCCACCGCCACGCCCGCCACCGGCCCCACGGCGAACCCCACCGTCACCCCGGCGGTCGTGGGCGGCGTGGTCGTCAACAACGGTGGGAAGTTCCAGTTCGGACCGCGTCCGCAGGGCTCCCGCCTCACCGGCATCGTCACGACCATCCGCAACCTCGGCCGCTTCTTCGCCCCGACCCCCACCCCACCGCCGACCCCGACGTCACCCCCCACGCCGACGGTCACCACCCCCAGCCCGATGGCACCGGTGCTCAAGCCGAGTGCCAACCCCGCCGCGGTCGACGTCCCCACGCTCAAGCAGCACATCACCCAGGCCGTGCAGCAGGGGGCGCCCATCCGCGCGCGCATCCTGCTCAACCGCCTCAGCGGCACCGACGTCCACGCCGAACTCCAGGCCCACTTCGACCAGGAGGTGGCCAACAACCCGAGCGTGCCGCCGGTGGACGTGCCCAAGCAGGTCAACTTCGTCTGGTTCGGCGCCACGCCCAAGCCCGGCGCGGTCGAGAACATGGTCCAGTGGGCCGGCAAGGCCGCCGACACCGACGGCCAGTGGAAGATCACCCTCTGGACCGACAAGGGCGCGGCGAAGTGGGACCCGGCCGTGGTCCAGCAGCTCAACGACGCCGGCATCGAGATCAAGACCGACACCGACGCCCTGGTCAACGACCTCTCCCTGGACGTCGAGAGCCGCGCCGAGAACCGCAAGCCCACGCTCGCCGAGATCTACCGGAAGTCCGAGCAGGTCGGCGCGTACAACCTCGCCTCCGACATCGCCCGCTACGCCGTCCTGGCCAAGCAGGGCGGCGTCTACGCGGACGTCGACATCGCCCCCGGCTCGGTGAACCTGACCGACGTCGGCGACATGCGCATGCAGCAGGACGACGTCCCGCTGTTCGCCCCGCGCCTGCGCGACGAGAAGAGCGTCCGCGACGAACTGGGCCTGGGCAAGGACGACCCGATCAGCCCCGAGCAGGTGAACGAGGCCGCCGCCGGCCGGTACGAGAAGGGGTCGCTGAACAACAACTTCATCGTCGCGCCGCCGAGTTCGAACTTCATCCGGGCGTTCGCGGACACCATCCCGCAGAAGTACACGTCCCTGAAGAACCAGATGCCGCCCAAGACCTTCGACAGCGAGTTGAAGAACCTGGCGTCGGACATCTCCGGCCCGACCGTGCTCAACGACTCGCCGGTCCCGTGGATGAAGCCGTCCGACGGCCTCATGGGCCGCTACACCATGCACAACTCGGACCTCGGCTTCCAGCCGGTGGAGAACGGCCCGCTCAAGCCGCTGGTCAAGCCGACCGACTTCCAGGCCCTGTTCGACCCGGCCGTCAAGGACAAGTGGTCGGGCCTCCAGTGGGTCACCGACCTGAGCAGCGACCAGCTCGACACCCCCGCCGGCCCGTCGAACGACCCCGGCACGTCCAGCCGCCCCGCACCGCAACCCACGCCGGACGCGCCTCCGGCCACCACGCCACCGGCCACCACGCCACCGGCCACCCCGGGCACGACGCCGCCGGCCACCGACGCCCCGCCGCGCAGCCGGGACGTCGCCAACGACGAGTCCTGGCGGCACAGCACCGACAGCACCGCCGACTGGTTCACCCCGGACAACCCGCAGCCGTCGAGCCAGTGGAACGACGTGCGGGACAAGGCTCCCGTGCGCACGGTGAACACCGAGGTCGCCGACGTGCAGCGGTCGAGCACGCCGACCAGCGTCGACTCCATCACCGGTCTCGTCCGGCACGACGTGCGGCGGATGGAGGTGGCACCCGGGCAGTGGGTCAAGGAGTACACGCTCAAGGTGCACCTCAACCCGGCCGCCGACGTCCCGCAGTCCACTGTGGACGACGTGCGGAACCGGGCCACCGAGGGCGTGGACCGCTTGCTGAACAAGGGTTACCGGCTGCCGTCCGGTGACCAGTTCCACGCGCGCGTCGAGTTCGTCACCGACCCCGCGCAGGCGCACACGAGCATCAACGTCTCCGCCAACCCCAACGCGGACCAGCTCAACTGGAGCACCGGCTCGTCGGCGAACGTGCTGGCGCACGAGGTCGCGCACTACTTCGGCCTGCCCGACGAGTACAAGGACGCGGCCGGTCCGGACGCGCGCATCTTCAACAGCGACGGCAAGCCGCTGCCCGCCGGGCACACCCCGTCGAACTACGTGGTGCAGGACAACGGCCTGATGGGCGCGGGCGTGGACGCCGACCCGGCGCTCAAGCCGCGGCACCTGTGGCAGATCGAGCGGACCACCAACAGCCAGGTGATGGTCCCCGACGCCGACCACGCCACCCTGCGCAACCCGGACAGCCCGCGCCAGTCGCCGCCGCCGCGCCTCCCCGACCACGGCGCCCGCCCGGACACCGACGTCCGAGCCACCGACGTCCACGCCACCGTCCCACCCCCTCCGCCGCCACCCCCCGCACCTCCCACGACCGCACCTCCCACGACCGCACCCAGCACGACCACCGCGGCCGGCAACCAGGGCACGCCGCCACCGCCCCCTCCGGCGAACAACGGCAACCAAGGCGCACCCCCACCGCCGCCACCCCCGAACAACGGCAACCAGGGCGCGCCACCGCCCCCGCCCGCACCCTCCGGCGGGCCGGCCGGCGGTCCGCCGCCCCCACCCCCGGGCGGTTCGCAGCAGTCGTCGCACGTCGGCCCGTCCGCGCCGCCCGCGACGTTCTCAGCGCGCCTCGACCAGTCCCTGACCGAGGGCGTCTCGGCGAACCTCCCCGAGACGCTCCCGTCGATCCCGATGGACATCGCGGGCGTGCAGGTGGACGTCGGCCCGATCCAGGCCGGTTTCGACGCCCTGTTCGACACGCTCCAGCACGACTACGGCGTCACCACCCGGCCCGCCGTCAACCCGGACCTGGTCGTGCGCCTGGACGAGGGGACCTTCGCCCGGCACTTCGCCGTCCAGCAGGCGATGGACGAAGCCCTCAACACCGGGGAGCGCGGCGAGTCCGACCTGACCGTCGACCAGCTCACCGACCAGGGCATCGACCCCGGGCAGGTCCGCGCCGAGATCCTCAGCCCCGACTTCCTGGCCCGCCTGAACAACGGCGACCCGGACGCGGTGGCCCGCCTCGACGCCGTGCTCGACCAGGTCGCCGCGCTCAAGGCCGGGAACGGCGACGTCGACGCCATGCGCAACCAGCTCATCCAGAACACCAGCACCAACCCGGCGCGGGCGATCAACGGCCACGTCCTGCTCAACACCAACCACCTCAACGGCCTGAGCACCGACCCCGCGCGCCGCGCCGACGCCATCCGGCACCTCCTGGTGCACGAGTTCATGCACGCCCATTCGGTGGGCAGCGACCAGACCTTCGCGCACCGCCACGGGCAGGGCGGCGTCTACAGCGCCAACCTCAACCCCGACGAGGCGATGACCGAGATGCTCGCCCGCCGCGTCACCGACGCCTTGGCGCAGCGGCTGGGCGAGACGCCGCAGTACAACGAGTTCCCGAACGGCGGCAACCGCTACCAGGACAACATCAACCGCCTCACCACCGAGCTGAACAGGCCGAACCGCACCTGGGCCCCGTTCGACCCGGACCAGACGTTCCGCACGATGCTCGGCGAGTACTTCGGCACCCCCACGACGGCCCCGCAGACGGCGACCCGAGGGGCACCACCCCCGGCCGGCAACCAGGGCACGCCGCCGCCGCCCGGACCCCCGCCACCGCCGCCACCCGGTGACGGCCCGGGACCGTCGCAGCCGGCCACGGCCACCCCGGCCCAACCCGCGTCGTTCTCCCAGCAGCGCGACACCCGGCTGACCCAGGGCGTCCTCGACCGGATGCCGGCGGACATCCCCCCGGCCACGCTGCGCATCGCGGACGTCGAAGTGGACACCGCCGAGATCCAAGCGGGCCTGGACGCGCTGTTCGCCACCCTCCAGACCGAGTTCGGCCTGCCCCCGGTCCCCGCGCCCGCGGTCAACCCCGACCTGGTGGTCCGGCTCGACGAGCCGACGTTCGCCCGGCACTTCGCCGTCCAGCAGGCCTTGGACGAAGCGCTGCGCACCGAGGGCCGCGGCTCGTCGGACCTGACCGTCGAGCAGCTCACCCAGCAGAACGTCGACCCGGAGCAGGTGCGCGCCGAGATCCTCGACCAGGACTTCCTCGACCGCCTCCACCGGGGCGAAGCCGAAGCCACCGCCCGCCTGAACGGCCTCCTCGACACGGTCGCGCGCCTCAAGGCGGGCTCGGGCGACGTCCAGGCCATGGTGGACACGCTCGTGGAGAACACCCGCACCAACCCCGCGCGGGCGATCAACGGGCACGTCCTGGTCAACCTCGGCCAGCTCGACGACCTCGCCACCAACGACCAGCGCCGCGCCGACGCCGTCCGGCACCTCCTGGTGCACGAGTTCATGCACGTCCACTCGGCCGGCAGCGACCAGACCTTCGCGCACCGCGACGGCGCGGGCGGCGTCTACAGCGCCAACATCAACCCCGACGAGGCGATGACCGAGATGCTCGCGCGCCGCGTCACCGACGCCCTGGCGCAGCGGCACGGCCAGACCCCGCAGTACATCGAGTTCCCGAACGGCGACCGGCGCTACCAGCGCAACATCGACGACCTGAACGACGTGTTCGACCGCCCGCGCCGCCCGTGGGACAAGTTCAACGCCGACGGGTCCTTCCGGACGATGGTCCGCGACTACTTCGGCTTCCGCGACCCCGCGCCGTCCTCCAGCACCGGCACCGCCCCCGGCGACCAGGGCGCACCGCCCCCACCGCCACCGCCGCCGCCGGGTGGGAGCAACAACGCGCCGCCACCGCCACCCCCGCCCCCGCCGGGCGGCACCAACGCGGCGAGCCAGAACCCGCCCGCCGGTCAGCAGCCGCCGACCGGTGACCGGAGCGCGCCCCCGCCACCACCGCCCCCGCCCGCCCCGCGCACCCGCCCGGCACCGCCGCCGGCGATCCCGCTGGTCGTGGTGACCCCGCCGGTGCCCGCGACGGTCCTCCCCGGCCCGCTCCCGCCGTTCTTCCAGGGCAACCAGGCCCTGGGCACGATCGCCACCAACGACGTGCACGGCGTGGACCGGGTCACCAGCGCCGTCTCCACCCTGCTCACCACCCAGAACCCCAACGGCCGGCAGCTCGGCGTCGACCACCTCGGCCACGAGCTGAGCACCAACTTCGAGTCGTTCCTCGGCCCCGGCCGCACCTTCCAGGTCAAGGTCGGCGGCACGTGGCTCGACGCCAAGGTCCAGGCCGTCCTGCAGAACACCGGCGCCGACACGACCAGCCGCCCGCCGCAGACCACCAAGGTGGACATGCAGGTCAACAGCGGCACCAGCACGTCCACCACGACCAACCTCACCACCGCGAACACCGTGGGCGTCAGCGCGTCCGCCAGCCAGGGCCTCGGCGCGTACGGCGCGCTCTCGGTCAGCACCCCGCTGTCCACCCCGGCCACCACCAGCACCACGAGCACGGCCACGGTGGACAACCGGGTGATCCGCGCGGGCGAGACCTCGACGCGGGTGGACGTCCCGGTGTCGGTCCTGGTCACCCTCACCGACCCGGTCACCGGCACGGTCCTGGACCAGGCGAGCGTCCGCACCGACGACGGCGGCCCGGTCGGCGTGTCCCTCCAGATCCCCGACGACCTGCGCAACCTCGGTCCCGGCAAGCCCGGCGACATCCGGCCGCCCAACGACGACTGGGGCACCAGGGTCGAGCACGTCGTCCCGGAGGCGGTCCACGTCGACCCGGCCGACGCGAACGCGGCGTTCAAGGCGCTGTCCGAGGCCCTGCACCCGTCGATCACGCTGCCCGGCGCGGACGGCCGCACCCAGCTGCGCGACTTCCTCAGCGGCACGAACATCCGCGACAACCTCGGCCCCATGCTCGGCGGCTGGGTCACCTCGCCCAACCTGACCAGCCCGAACGGCGGTCACACGGGCGCGGTGCGGATGACCGCGCACCCGGTGACCGCGGAACTGGTCGGCACCCACAGCGCGGCCCAGCTGCGCCTGCACGACGCCACCACCACGGGCACCGGCGTCAGCTCCACGGTCAGCAGCGGCTTCGACGTGAGCGCGGCCGTCGGCGGCGGCGTGGGCGCGCCCAGCGTCGGCGTCGGCTCGGCCGGCCTCACCGGCGGCTACGGCGCGAAGACGTCCGTCACGGCCAACGCCGGCACCACCACGACCAACAAGACCGGCATCCAGGTCAAGGGCGACACCGGCCTCTACAAGGTGACGACGAACGTCGAGGTGCAGACGTCCAACGGGAAGAGCTTCACCTTCCCGGTCACCTCCTACGTCCGCATGGGCCTGCCCGAGGCCGCCGCGCACGGCCTGCCCACCCCGGACGGCACGCGCGACACCACCACCCGGCCGACCAAGGACGGCAAGCCGCGCTACGAACCGCTCTACCTGTCCACGGGCCTGGCCGCGGGCAACATCCGGGTCGGCGAGTTCGCGCCGGCGAGCAACGTGCAGCCGACCGTCGAGCAGGCGCTGCGCGACGTCCCGGAGCTCAAGGGCCTCCTGCCGGACTGGGAGAAGGCGGGTGACCGCCTCAAGACCGCCCACAAGTCCGCGGAACTGACCCAGCAGCTCGCCAACCAGCGCAAGCTGGACGCCGAGCTGTCGCCCACCGCGCTGAAGTCCAAGATGGACAGCCTGCTCGGGCCGGGCGTCCAGGTGCAGTTCAAGCGCGAGGGCACCGCGCACGACACCTTCGTCAACGTCAAGATCACCGCGAAGCTGTCCGACGGCACGCACCTGGGCGAGGCGGACGCGCGCAACATCCGCGGCTCGTCGTCCACCGCGCCCAAGCTGGACAGCGCCGCGAGCACGCAGAAGGGGTTCAGCGCGGGCGTCGAGGGCCGCGGCGGCGCGTCGCTCAAGCCGCCGGGCGCGAGCGTGTCGCCGACCGCGACGCTGGCCGCGAAGTACAACCAGTCCACGGCCGTGAAGACGACCGCGGGCCCGACGGTGAACAGCACGTCCCTGCACGTGGGCAGCGCGGACGCGCAGGTCTTCGCGCACGACGTCGAGTTCACCGTCGAGATCACCGAGTTCAGCCGCACCCGGTCGTGGGTCAAGCGGGTCACGATCGGCTCGCCGAACCTCCAGGTGCCGGACCCGAAGCCGGTCGCCACCATCACCCCGGCGGACAAGCCCGAGCTGAGCGGCAAGGTCCACCTGTGGGTGTCGGACGGGTCGGCGCTCAAGACCGACCAGTCGGCGTTCAAGCCGGGCGACCCGACGACCGTGCCGCTGCCGCCGAACGTCACCGTCTCGGCGGTGCTCAACCCGCCCACGGCCAAGCCCAAGCAGCCCGACTGGCTGCACGTCGAGGCCGTGGCGAACGCGGAAGTCCTGAAGGACAACGCGATCAAGCTGCTCAACGAGGCCGCGGGCGGCAAGGACACCGCGCTCACCGTGCCCGGCACGGAGTCGCGCAACCAGATCGACCGGATGTTCTCCCCGGAGAACCTCAAGGCGAACCTGCGCAAGATGGCCGAGACCGGCGTGGGCGAGACCGGGTTGCGCTACGACCGGCGGGTGGCCGACCGGACCGGCGCGATCGGCATGTCCGTCGAGCTGAGCACGCCGCGCCTGGTGTCGGTCTCGGACATCACGCCGACCGAGAACGCCACCACCGGCGGGGCGAAGGCGGCCGAGACCACGACCAAGGGCAAGTCGGTCGACGGCACGGTGTCCGCCGGTTTCGGCGCGCGGCCAAGCGGCGCGTCGCCGAAGGGCGCGAGCGGGTTCACCGCGCAGGCCAAGTGGACGCCGTGGTCGAAGTCCGACGCGAAGGCGACCGAGGTCGGCGGGTCCGTGGACCGCAACCTGGTCACGCCGCCCGCCGAACGCACCGTGCTGGTGCAGATGGACGCCACGTTCACCGTCGCGACCGAGAGCCGCAACGAGAACGTGGCGCACAAGGGCACGCCGCAGGCCAAGGCGGCGGCCGTGGTCATGCCCGGCGGCGTGTTCGTGCGGGTCAGCGAGCAGACCGCGCGCGAGATGGGCCTGCTGCCGGACGTGAAGCAGCCCGAGCCCGCCAAGCACGGCACCATGCAGCCGCCCAAGCGGCTCAACCCGAACGAGCCGGGCGCGCTGGGCCTGAGCCTGGTGGACAAGGCGCCCGACCTGTCCGCGACCGTGAAGGACCTCGCCGCCCGGATCAACAAGGACACGGGGCTCATCCCGGACTCGGTGCTCGACGACTCGATGAGCAACCTCCAGCGCCTGGTCGACCTGACCTCGCCGACCGGCGTGAAGGCGCTGGTGGACAGCGCGCTGGACGGCGGCGTGCCGCTGCTGCTGCACAAGCCCGGCGCGGTCGTCGGCAAGGACAGCTACCAGGTCACGCTGAAGGCGCACGTCGGCGTGCCGGTGTTCGACAAGGCGGTCAACGACGGCCGCGAGATCGAGCACACGATCTCGGGCACCCGCAAGGACTCCGACGCGCACGGCAAGGGGTCGAGCTGGGGCCTGGGCGTGAAGGTGCCCGGCAGCGCGGTGCCCGACGCGTCCGGGAACCTCTCCGGCAACGTCGGCGTCGCGGTCGGCGCGAACGTCGGCTTCGGGCAGACCAAGACCACGACCGAGGCCACCACCGACCAGTTCGGGCACCTGCGCGCGGGCAGCGGGCCGGCCGTCCGCTACGACGTGCCGGTCCGGTTCGAGCTGGTGGTGGAGAAGGGCAGCAAGGTCGTCGGCAAGGCCGTGAGCCCGGAGACCACGCTGGGCGTGCGGCTGCACGCCGACAGCGTGCGGGTGCAGCCGCCGACCGGGCCGGAGGCGCGCGACGGCTACCGGGCCGAGGCGGACAGCCGGCCCGCGGCCGACGCCGCGCCGGACCGGGTCACCGCGTGGCAGAACGGCGGCGTGGACCTGCCGACCACCGCGTCCGTCGAGGGCCTGCGCGGCGCGGCGGACGTGCGGCGGGCCGCCATCGCGGCGTTGCAGAAGGCGGGCGCGGGCGGCGGGATCACCGGCAAGGGCACGGCCCCGCTGAACGCCCTGCTGACCACGCTCAGCTCCGAGCACCTCCAGCCGAGCCTGCCCGGCATGACCAAGGCGCCGCTGGACGTGCCCGGCCTGCACGAGTCCACGCTGGGGTCGGCGCAGCACGCGGACCTGAAGGTGTACGCGCGGCTGGTGAACCCCCGCCTCGGGTCGCTCAGCGACTCGGTGAACCTGGAGAACCCGACCACGACCGTGCACGCGGTGTCCACGGACGTGAAGTCCGCGCAGACCGGCGACGTGTCGATCGGGATCGCCAGCGGCGGGTTCTCGCAGGCCGCCAAGGACGCGCAGGGCAACCCGGACCCGGTCCGCACGCCGAACTTCAGCACCGGTGGGATCGAGGCCAAGCACGCGAGCGAGGCGTCCACCACGGACTCGTCCGGGCCGACCGGCAACAAGGTGCAGAACCTCAAGCCGCAGGGCCGGACCGGGCTGGTGGAGTTCGACGTCGAGTACCGGGTCGTGGCCGACCTGGGCGGCGGGAAGGTCGGCGTGTACGACCTGAGCGTGCCCGGTTCGGCGGACGTCCGCCTGCCCGCCGCCGAGCTGGAGACCCTGCTCGGCAAGCCGCTGGGCGACGACCTGGGCGCGGCGCAGAAGGAGGTCGCCGACACCGCGAAGGCGTGGCGCACGGCCGAGGTCGCGGTGGACGACGCCCGCCACGCGGCGCAGGACCTGATCACCGAGTCCGCCGCCGCGAAGGCGCAGGCGCAGAAGGCCGTCGCCGACGCCCGGGAGGACCTGGACAAGGCCGTCACCGCGCACACCCTGGCGACGCAGAACCTGCCCGACCTCCAGCAGGCGCTGGAGGAAGCGCAGTTGGAGGAGCGGACGGCCCGCGAGGAGCTGGGCCGCGTGCAGGGGGACATCCCCGACCTCGAACGCCTGGCCCGCCGCACGACCACGTTGGCCGGTCTGGCCGACGAGGACGTGCGGACGACCGGCGAGACCGTGGCCGCGCGGGAGACCCAGGTCCGCACGGCGAACGAGCGCCTGGCGCTGGCCAACGAGAACCTGACGGCCGCCGACGAGGCTCTGGCGGCGTTCACCGGTCCGCCCGAGGCACGCGGCGGTCTGGAGACCGAGGTCCGGGAGGCGGCCGAAGCCGTCGAGGCCCGGGAGAAGGACCTGGAGAAGCTCGCGAAGAGCCTCCAGGACGCGCGCGACGAGCACCAGGTCGCTTTGGACGAGCAGAAGGACGCCAAGGAGGCCGCCGAGAAGGCCGCCAAGAAGCTGGAGGACGCGCAGGAGGCCGAGCGGGCGGCGATCGAACGGGTCACCCTGGCCACGACCGCGGTGGTGCGGGCCGAGCTGGACCTGGAGCCGGTGGCCGAGGCGGCGGCGAAGGCCGAGCTGGACCGCCAGGCGGCCCAGACGGCGTACGAGCTGGCGGTCGACGACGGCCGCCGGGTGGTGGAGGACGCCGACCAGGCGATCCTCGACGCCGAGACGGCCCTGGCCGAACGCCGCGCGGCAGCCGACGCCGAGCAGGCCAGGTGGTGGGCGGCGAAGTCGGCGGTGGACCAGCGGATCACCACCTTCAACACGACTCCGCCACCGCCTCCTCCCGCACCCCACGCGCCGGCCCCGCCCGTGCCACCGCCGGCCGCCGAGTCGGAGATCCAGCCGGCCCCACCCGTGCCACCGCCGGCCGCCGAGTCAGAGATCCAGCCGGCCCCACCCGTGCCACCGCCGGCCGCCGAGTCAGAGATCCAGCCGGCCGCGCCCGTGCAACCGCCGGCCGCACCCCACGCGCCGGCCCCGCCCGGCACGCCCGTGCAGCCGCCGGCCGCCCCGCTGCCGGTCACCCCGAGGTCCGCCCCGACCGGTCCCGCACCGGAGCGGTCGTTCGACTTCGCCGACACCCTCTCCGACACCCAGCGCGCCGAACTCGACACCCTCGCCGCCGAACTCGCCGAGGCCACCGCCCAGCGCGACCGACTCGGCTACCTGCCGCCCACCGTCGAGGTCTCCGGCGCGAACGCCGGCACCGTCGCGCAAGCCCTCGCCGAGCAGGGGATCGAGTCCAAGGTCACCCCGGGCCGCGCCGACGGCGTGGACGTCAAGGTCGACTGGGACCTCAAGCGCCCCGAGGGCCACGTCACCCCCGTCCCACCGGTGGGCACGAAGATCACCGGAACGGTGATCACCTCCCCCGAACCGTCACGCTCCGTCCTGGACGACCCGTCCTGGCGGCACAGCACCGCCCCCGACGCGGACTGGTTCACCCCCACCGACCCCGTCCCGAACGCCGCCATCGAGGAGGCCCGCGCCACCGCCCCGATCACGTCCACCGTCCGCGGCGAGGACAGCGGTGTCCTGACCAACTCCGCCGTCACCCCCGACGGCATCACGCTCAACGCGTGGCGCGGCCCGATCGCCTACGACGTCCGCACCATGACGATCGACGGCGTCGAGGTCCACGACCTCACCGTCCGGCTCCACCTCGACGGCCACCCCGACCAGGCGGCGGCCGTCCGGGAGCGCACCCGCGCCGGGATCGAGGAGTTGTTCAACCGGGGCAACCGGCTCCCGGGCGGCGGCCAGCTCCACGTCACCGTCGAGTTCGCCGACCACCCCGCCGACGCCCACGCCACGATCACCCTCACCGACCCGGCGGGCCGCGCCGACCAGCTCACCTGGCCGGTCGACACGGACGCCCGCCGCCTCGCCCACGAGGTCGGCCACTTCCTCGGCCTCCAGGACGAGTACCTGGAGACCGACGCGGTGAAGCCGGTCTTCCAGCACCAGGACGGCAAGGGCCGGGTGGTCGCCGACAACGCGCCCATGACCGCCGGCATCGACGCCCCCGACACCGCCCTCATGCCCCGCAACGCGTGGCTCATCGCGAGCCGCATGAAGGCGTTGGAGTCGCCGAACCCGCCCGCCGCCGGACCGTGGGCGGACCAGGCCCCGCCCCCGCACGCGCCCGCCAAGCGCACGGTGGACGACATGGAGATCGACGACGTCCCCGGCGAGCAGTCCAACAAGCGCTGGGAACACGAGGGCGACGACCCGTCCGACGGGGACGAGGACGTCGAGATGACCGAGGACGGCACGGTCACCCCCGACAACCCGGGCGGCATCCAGAACGCCGCCTTCGAGAACCTCGCCGGGGGCCGCGCGCTGACCCCGATCACCCCGGCCGACTACCTCGACCGCACCCGCCGGGGCATCGCGGCCAACGAGCCGCCGGCGTTCGTCGTCAACATGATCGTCCGCGCCGGCGAACTGGACCAGCTCGACGCCGTCATCGGCGGCGTCATGGCGAACACCCCGCCCGAGCTGCACGGCCGGGTCGCGTTCGTCCTCGGCGTCAACGCCCCGACCCGGCAGGAGGTCGACACGGCGCTGGCCGCCGCGAACGCCGCGGTCCAAGCCCGCCCGGAGCCGATCGCCCTGGTGAACCTGCCCCACCCGAACCGGGGCTTCGCGTTCGGCGAGACCCGCAACCGGACGATGGACAGCGGCGCCCACCGGTTCGCCGTCCACGCCCTCGCCGCCGGCGGCGCTCACCCGTACGTGTCGGTGATGGACTTCGACGCGAGCGACCGCCGCACCCCGTCCGGCGAGCACGTGTTCGCCCACGTGACGGCCCTCATGGACGCCACGGACGTGGACGACAACCCCGAACCGCTGCGCCCGCTGCTCGTCGGCGGCGGCTACCGGGTCACCGACCCGACCCAACTGGTCCAGGACACCCTCGCCCGGATCAACGCCGACCAGTCCCTCACGCCCGAGGCCCGGCAGTCCCTCGTGGACGGTGTGCTGCACCCGGACTTCGTGCCGAACTTCGAGCGGCACGTCGCGGCCGACATGCACGCCCGCCGCAACCAGTCCGGCATCCACCCGCTGCTGCCGTACACGCCGGAGCCGAACCTGTTCTTCGACGCCCTGGTGCCGCTGGTGGACGACACGGTCCGGTTCGGGCCCGACGGCGCGGAGTTCGGCGGGCTGGGCCGGTCGCTCAACCGGTTCTACGCGACCGAGCTGGCCGCCGTGCACGCGCCGGACCTCGCGAACGACGACCCGGACGACGTGCGGGAGCGGGTGAACGTGGACGCGCAGAACAACCGGCACCCGGTGCGCGGCCTGGCGTTCGCCACGGACTTCGTGGACGGCGCGACCGGCACCGACCTGTCCCGCCTGGCCTACGGCCACCTCAAGGACGGCAAGCTGCCCCAGTCGCACACCGCGCTGCCCAACGTCACCGAGCGGTTCGTCGCGAACAAGGCCGCCAAGCAGGGCACCCGGTTCGCCAACCAGCGCGAGCAGGCCGCGAACGGCACCGTGCCCGAGCCGTTCCCGGTGCCGCCGCCCGGCCGGTCCTCGACCACGTGGAACCCGTCCACCCGGACCCGGACCGAGCTGGGCGCGCCGAAGAAGAACGCGCTCAACCCGGCCGTCTCGACGCCGCTGCCCGCGCCGTTCCAAGGGGTCACCGCGGGCGTCCAGCCGGAGCACAAGGTCGTGTCGGCGCACGGCCTGGTCACCTCCGACCACGTCAGCGAGGCCCGGCGGCACCTGCGGTTCATCGCTGCGGACCTGCTGCCGACCGCCCCGCCGCCCACCGCCGACGGCCTGTACGCGGCGGTCGGCCAGGCGGCGGGCGTCGACCCGGTGGCCCTGCGGCACGGCGTGGTGACGGCGGCGGCCGACGAGGCCACCGCGCACGCCGTGGCGGAGTTCACCGTGGCGCGCCCGATGCGCCGGGGCCACCTGTACGGGGCGCTGGTGGAGAACCTGAACTGGACGTTCCGCGACCCGGCCGAGAACGCACGGGCGGGCAACGCGCGCGACCTCACCGGCCGGCTCATCGCCACCCGGTTGGGCGTGAACGTGGTGGTCCACCAGGGCGGCCAACCGACCGTGCTGCACCCCTTGAACGGCCCCGCCCCGCACTCGGTGGAAATCGAACTCGTCGTGGTGAACGGGGTCGCGACTTACCGCAGGCGCTGAGCGCGAAGGCGATCGGCGAAAAAGTCTCGAAAAGGTCTCGGAAGTGCGGTCCGGATCACTCGCCCGAGTGATCCGGACCGCACAGGCTCTCCCTATCCGGTGTGAAGTGAATGCATCAAGGACGACCCATTTGTTCTGTCAGTCACAGACGGCGGCGGCCATTGGGTCGCCGGAACCGGGCGGGACTAGCATCCGGGGGTCAAGGTCCCTCCCAGTGCGGGGAGACCAGTCCACCACTGACGCTGGAGGCCGTTGCGCATGGCCGGCACCACCGCAACCGAGCGGTCGGGCACCTCCAAGGGAGGCGGCACGCTCTACCGTGGCGATCTGGGCATGTGGTCCTGGGTCGCCCACCGCATCACCGGTGTGTTGACGTTCTTCTTCCTGTTCGCGCACGTCCTGGACACCGCGCTGGTGCGCGTGTCGCCGGACGCGTACGACAAGGTCATCGAGACCTACAAGAACCCGATCGTCAACCTGTTCGAGGTCGGCCTCGTCGGGGCGGTGCTCTACCACGCGCTCAACGGCATCCGCGTGATGCTCGTCGACTTCTGGGAGAAGGGTCCCCGCTACCAGCGCCAGATGCTGTGGGCGATCCTCGGCCTCTGGGTGCTCGTGATGATCCCGGGCACCTACTTCATGCTGGTCCGCACGGTGTCCGAGATGTTCGGGGGTCACTGACATGAGCGAACTGACCCTGGACAAGCCGCGCTCCCCGCGCCGCCCCGCCGCCCGCCGCAGCAACGGCGAGCTGTACAGCTGGCTGTTCATGCGCATCTCGGGCGTGGCGCTCGTGGTGCTGGTGCTCGGCCACCTGTTCATCATGAACGTCCTCGACGGCGGTGTGCACCGCATCAACTTCGGCTTCGTCGCCGGCCGCTGGGCCTCGCCGTTCTGGCAGTTCTGGGACCTGGCGATGCTGTGGCTGGCGCAGATCCACGGCGGCAACGGGCTGCGCACGGTCATCAACGACTACGCCCGCAAGGACGCGACCCGGTTCTGGCTCAAGGTGCTGCTCTACGTCTCGATGGTGCTGATCATCAGCCTCGGCACGTACGTGATCTTCACCTTCGACCCGAACATCACCGACTGACCCGCCGCGGGGAGTACCACGACATGCAGTTCCACAAGTACGACGTCGTGATCATCGGCGCCGGCGGCGCCGGGATGCGCGCCGCGATCGAGTCCGGTCAGCGCGCCCGCACGGCGGTGCTCACCAAGCTCTACCCCACCCGCTCCCACACGGGCGCCGCGCAGGGCGGCATGTGCGCCGCGCTGGCGAACGTGGAGGAGGACAACTGGGAGTGGCACACCTTCGACACGATCAAGGGCGGCGACTACCTGGTCGACCAGGACGCCGCCGAGATCATGGCGAAGGAGGCCATCGACGCGGTCCTCGACCTGGAGAAGATGGGCCTGCCGTTCAACCGGACGCCCGAGGGCAAGATCGACCAGCGGCGGTTCGGCGGCCACACCCGCAACCACGGCGAGGCGGCCGTGCGCCGGGCCTGCTACGCGGCCGACCGCACCGGCCACATGATCCTCCAGACGCTGTACCAGAACTGCGTCAAGCACGGCATCGAGTTCTTCAACGAGTTCTACGTGCTCGACATCTGCCTGACCGAGACCGAGGACGGCCCGGTCTGCACCGGCGCGGTGGCCTACGAGCTGGCGACCGGCGAGATCCACGTCTTCCACGCCAAGTCGGTCGTGTTCGCCACGGGCGGTTTCGGCAAGGTCTTCAAGACCACCTCCAACGCCCACACGCTGACCGGCGACGGCATGGGCATCGTCTTCCGCAAGGGCCTGCCCCTGGAGGACATGGAGTTCTACCAGTTCCACCCGACCGGTCTCGCGGGCCTGGGCATCCTGCTCACCGAGGGCGCCCGCGGCGAGGGCGCGATCCTGCGCAACGCGTCCGGCGAGCGGTTCATGGAGCGCTACGCCCCGACCATCAAGGACCTCGCGCCGCGCGACATCGTCGCCCGGTCGATGGCCCTGGAGGTCATCGAGGGCCGCGGCGCCGGCCCGAACAAGGACTACGTGCTGCTGGACTGCACGCACCTGGGCGCGGAGGTCCTGGAGACCAAGCTGCCCGACATCACCGAGTTCGCCCGCACGTACCTCGCGGTCGACCCGGTGAAGGAGCCGGTGCCGGTGTACCCGACCGCGCACTACGCGATGGGCGGCATCCCCACCAACGTGCACGGCGAGGTGCTGCGGGACAACGACCACATCGTCCCCGGCCTGTACGCGGCGGGCGAGTGCGCGTGCGTCTCGGTGCACGGCGCGAACCGCCTGGGCACCAACTCCCTGTTGGACATCAACGTGTTCGGCCGGCGCGCGGGCATCGCCGCCGCGGAGTACGCCAACAGCCACGAGCACGTGGACCTGCCGGAGAACCCCGCCAAGGTGGTCGAGGAGCAGGTCGCGCTGGTGCTGTCCGAGCACGGCCACGAGCGGGTCGCGGACATCCGCACCGAACTCCAGGCCACGATGGACAAGAACGCCTCGGTGTACCGCACGGAGGACACGCTCAAGCAGGCGCTGCACGACGTGCAGGCGCTCAAGGAGCGGTACCAGCGGATCACGGTGCAGGACAAGGGCAAGCGGTTCAACACCGACCTGCTGGAGGCCGTCGAGCTGGGCTTCCTGCTGGAGCTGGCCGAGGTCCTGGTGGTCGGCGCGCTGGCGCGCAAGGAGTCCCGCGGCGGCCACGCCCGCGAGGACTACCCGAACCGCGACGACACGAACTTCATGCGCCACAGCATGTACTACAAGCAGGGTGAGGGCCTGACGGCGGACATCCGCCTGGACTACAAGCCCGTGACGTTCACCCGGTACCAGCCGATGGAGCGCAAGTACTGATGACCGCTACCGCTGAAGTGTCCACCGGCTCGCGCGGCTCCCAGCCCCCGGTGCCGGACGGCGCCATCACCGTCACCCTGAAGGTCCGCCGGTTCAACCCGGAGGTGGACGACGAGCCGCGCTGGGACTCCTTCGAGATCCCGGCCCTCCCGTCGGACCGCGTGCTGAACCTGCTGCACTACGTCAAGTGGTACCTGGACGGCACGCTGACCTTCCGCCGCTCCTGCGCCCACGGCATCTGCGGCTCGGACGCCATGCGCATCAACGGCGTGAACCGGCTGGCCTGCAAGGTGCTGCTGAAGGACCTCCTGGCCCCGAAGGGCAAGCAGACCACGATCACCATCGAGCCCATCAAGGGCCTGCCGGTGAACAAGGACCTGCTGGTCGACATGGAGCCGTTCTTCGAGGCGTTCAAGGCGGTCAAGCCGTACCTGATCACTTACGGCAACGAGCCGACCCGTGAGCGCATCCAGTCGGTGGCCGACCGGGAGCGCTTCGACGACACGACCAAGTGCATCCTGTGCGCCTGCTGCACCACGTCGTGCCCGGTCTACTGGACCGAGGGCTCGTACTTCGGCCCGGCCGCGATCGTCAACGCGCACCGCTTCATCTTCGACTCGCGTGACGAAGGCGCCGAGGAGCGCTTGGACATCCTGAACGACATCGACGGCGTGTGGCGCTGCCGGACGACGTTCAACTGCACCGACGCCTGCCCGCGTGGCATCCAGGTCACCAAGGCGATCCAGGAAGTCAAGCGCGCACTGCTCTTCAAGCGCGTCTGAGACAGGCAAGCGAAAAAGGGGCCGGACGCTTCCGCGTCCGGCCCCTTTTTCGCGTCCTCCGCCGATCAGCCCGAGGTCTGCGAGGCCTGCGCCGCCGCACGGGCGGCACGGGCCGCCTTCGCCCGGCGGCTGCGCAGGTACAGCACGAAGGCGAGCACCAGGCCCAGGCCCGCCACGGCCGTGATGGGCAGGCCCACGGTCCCGAAGGCCTTGTCCATCGCCGCGTCCTGCGTCGCACGGGTCTCGGCGACCTGCCCCACCGCCGCGCTGGTCGGCGTCGGCTTGGGCTCGGTGGTCTTCTTCTTGGCCTGCGGCGCGCCGTCCACCAGGCGGCCCACCGAGGCGTCCTTGGGCAGCGCGAAGCCCCAGTCGAGCAGGCGCGCGGCCTGGTCGGTCATGCGCACGGGCGATTGCTGGCCGCGCAGCAGCACGACCACCAGCCGCCGACCGTCGCGCTCGGCCGCGCCCACGTACGTGTGCTGGGCGTCGTCGGTGAAACCGGACTTCCCGCCCAAAGCGCCCTCGTACGAGGTGAGCAGCTTGTTGTCGTTGTAGACCGGCACGGTGCCGACGCCGGTCTTGGCCGGGAAGTCGATCTTCTGCAGGACCACGGCCTTGGCGAAGTCCGGGTACTTCATGGCCGCGCGGAAGATCAGGGCGACGTCGTAGGCCGACGTGCTGGTGCCCGGCGCGTCCAGGCCCGACGGCGTGACCGCGCGGGTGTCCAGGGCCCCCAGCTCGGCCGCCAGCGCGTTCATCTTGCGGATGGCGCTGGGCAGGCCGCCCAGCCGCCTGGCCAGCGCGTGGGCCACGTCGTTGCCCGACGCCATGACCAGCGACTGCAGGAGCTGCTCCACGGTGTACTCGGCGCCGACCCGCAGGCCAACGCACGTGCACTCCTGGTCGACGTCCTCCTGGGTCGCGGCGACCGTGGCGTCCGGGGACAGCTCCTTGGCCACCACCATCGCCAGCAGCACCTTGATGACCGACGCGGGCCGTTGGCGGCCGTGCGGGTCGTAGGCGGCCAGGACGGCGCCGGAGTCCATGTCGGCCACCAGCCACGTCCGGGCGCTGATGTCGTCCGGGAGCTTCTGGGCGTTGGCGGGCAGCACCAGGCCGCACTCGCCCAGCCGCTCGCCGCCCACCGGGTTCTCCGGCACCTCCAGCGGGCGTGGCGGTTGGGTGCCCGGGGGCACCTGTTCGGACGTGTCCACCGCAGGCGGCGGTGACACCCGGTTGTCGCACGGGGCCGGCTGGGCCTGCGCCGGGGACGCACCGAACACTGCGGTGGCCAACAGCGTGCAGGCAGCCAGGGCCGTGGCTACAGGCCGTCGTGTCGCGGGGGAACGCACCCGCCCAGGCTATCCACCCCGGTTGAGTGACGTGCACCCGCCACGTCCGATACTGCATCCGTGAAGCTCTCCCGCGGCATGTCGCTGTTCCTGGTGGCCTTCGGGGTGTGGTCCTGGGTGATCTGGCCGACCTTCCTGCGCAACATCTGGAAGGACCCCCGTTCGTGGGACGCCGGCCCGACCGCGTTCTTCACCGTGCACCTGGTGCTCGTCGTCGCGTCGCTCACGTTCGGCACGATCATCGGGGTGCTCGGCGTGCGCGGCCTGCGGGCCGCCCGCGCGTCCCGCAAGTAATCCACCACACACCCCTGGAGGCTCCGCCGTGGAGTTCGTGCGCCTGTTGCTGGTGTTCCTGCACCTGCTGGGCATGGCAATGCTCGTCGCGATGTTCTTCGTCCAGAACCGGGCGGGCGGGGACGCGCCGCTGAACAAGGGCTGGCTGCACGGTGTCGGTCTCCAGCTGGTCACCGGCGTGGCGCTGTACGCGCTCGCCCCGCTGACCGACGCGGACTACAACCACATGAAGCTCGGCATCAAGCTGGTGGTCCTGGTCGTGATCGGCGGCCTGGCCGCGGCGAACCTGAACAAGCCGAAGGCGCCGTCGTGGCTGCCGCAGACGCTGGTCGGCCTGGTCGTGGTGAACGTCGCACTCGCGGTCTTCTGGACCTGATCAGCGCCTGCGGAACAGCAGTCCGGCCACCAGCCCCGCGCCGACCAGTCCGGCGGCGGCGCGGGCGCTGGGGGTCTTCGCGACCTCCACCACGGGCCGGATGACCGCCGGGGGCGGCGGCTGGGGCGGGTCCTTGAGCAGGTTCTCCCGGGCGGTCGCCGTCCAGGCCGTGATGAACAGCAGGAACTGGGCCACCAGGTTCGCGAACACCAGGACACCGATGATCGGGCCGAACGCGACCCCGGCGGGCGAGGACGTGACGGTGGTCAGGTAGATCGTCCCGACCTGCTTGAGCACCTCGAACCCGATGGCCGCGGCGGCGGCGCCCTTGAGCGCGCTGCGCCAGCCGACCGGCTTGCGCGGCAGCTTGGCCAGCACCCACAGGAAGACCAGCCAGTTCGCGGCCAGCGCGAGCACGATCGTGCCGATCTTGAGCAGCGCCTCGGCCCACCACACGCCGTCCAGGCCGACGAACTCCAGCACCAGCTCGGCGAACCCGCTGCCCACGGCGGTCAGGCCGAACGACACGACCAGCGCGACGCCGAGGCTGACCAGCGCCAGCAGGTCCTTCAGGGCGGTCTTGAGGAACGGCAGGTCTTCCTTGGCGTGGCCCCACTGGGCGGTGAGGGCGTCGCGCAGGTTGCTCATCCAGCCCAGGCCGGAGTAGGCGGCGCCGAGCAGGCCGAACACGCCGACCGTGCCCTTGGACTCGACGGCCTGCTTGACGACGTCGTTGATGGTGTCGCCCAGCGCGCCGGGGACGTTCTCGGCGATGCTCCGCTTCAGCTCGTCCAGCAGCTCGGGCTGCGAGGACAGCACGAAACCGGCGATCGCGAAGCCGATCATGAGCATCGGCACGAGCGACAGCACGCTGAAGTACGTCACCGCGGCGGCGTAGTGCGCGCCGTACTGCTTGGAATAGCGTTCGCCGGCGCGGACCAGGTGGTCGAGCCACGGGCGCTCGCGGCGCAGCCTGTCGAGCTTGGACTCTTCCGCCACGGTCTCAGACGCTAGGGGTTCGCGTGATCACGCGCCACTCGGCAGGAACCCCACCTTGTCGTAGGCGCGGGCGAGGGTCTTGCCGGCCACCTCGCGGGCCCGTTCGGCGCCCTTGGCGAGGACCTTGTCCAGCTCGGCCGGGTCGGCGAGGTAGGTGGCGACCTTCTCCTGCACCGGCGTGACGAACTCGGTGAACACCTCGCCGAGGTCCTTCTTCAGGTCCCCGTAGCCCTTGCCGTCGTAGTCGGCGACCAGGTCCTCGACCGTCCGGCCGGAGAGGGCGGAGTAGATGACCAGGAGGTTGCTGACGCCGGGCTTGTGCTCGGGGTCGTAGGTGATCTCCCGGCCGGTGTCGGTGACGGCCGACCGGATCTTCTTGGCGGACCGCTTGACGTCCTCCAGCAGCTCGACCACGCCGGTGGGCACGGACTTGCTCATCTTGGCCGTCGGGTCCTGGAGGTCGTAGATCTTGGCGGTGTCCTTGACGATGTACGCCTCGGGCAGCCGGAACGTCTTGCCGTAGCGCGTGTTGAACCGCTGCGCGAGGTCGCGGGTGAGTTCGAGGTGCTGCCGCTGGTCCTCGCCGACGGGGACGTGGTGGGCGTTGTATAGCAGGATGTCCGCGGCCTGGAGGATCGGGTATGTGAACAGGCCGACGCCGACCTGGGCCTCCTGGCGGGCGGACTTGTCCTTGAACTGCGTCATCCGACTGGCCTCGCCGAACCCGGTGAGGCACTGGAGGACCCAGCCGAGCTGGGCGTGCTCGGGGACGTGGCTCTGGACGAACAGCGTGGCGCTGTCGGGGTCGATGCCGAGGGCGAGCAGCTGGGCGGCGGAGGTGCGCGTGTTCTGCCGGAGCACCTTGGGGTCCTGCTCGACGGTGATCGCGTGCAGGTCGACGACGCAGTAGAACGCGTCGTGCGTCTCCTGCAGGGCGACCCACTGCCGGATCGCGCCGAGGTAGTTGCCGAGGTGGAACGACCCGGCCGTCGGCTGGATGCCGGACAGGACGCGGGGGCGGCTCACCGGAGTGGCCTGGCTCTCAGCGGTGTTCGCAGCAGACACGCGCGGAATTCTCCCAGGCACCCCCCACACCCCGGAACCCGGCCGGCCCACCCACCCCCGCTCCGCTGGAAAGCACCCCGCCACCGCTCCGCTGGAAAGCCCCCCGCCACCGCCGCCACGCCGCACCACCGCCGCACGCCCCGGCACGCCCGCGACCACCACGCGCCCGCACCGCCGCCCGTACTGCCGCTTCACACCGCGCGCGGGGGGCGGCTTGGGCGGCGGCAGCGCGAGGCGAGCGCCGGCCCCGAGCGGCGCGGGCGGACAGGCGGCGCGGCGGACAGGCGGCAGCGGTGGGCGCGCAGCGACGGTTCGTGGTCAGTGCGGCGGCTTCGGCGGCCCCTGAGTGGCGGCGGCCCCTGGGCGGCAGCTTCGGCGGTTCGGAATGCGCGGGCGTGGCCTCCGGCCCCCGAGTCGATCATCTCACGGGGGACCGACAAAACGGACCACGCGAAGCCAGCAGCGTGCGGAAGCCGGCGGCGTGCGGAAGCCGGCAGCGTGCGGAAGCCGGCAGCAGGCCGGCGGGGTCAGCTCTTCGCGGCGTCCAGGGCCGGGGTGGGGAGGGCGGTCGTCGGCAGGGTCACCGCGGGTTCGGTCGGCTGCACCGGCTCGACGCGCGCGTTCGGGCCGGACTCGACGCGCTGCACCGCGCGCCGGCGGCGGATCAGGCCCGTCACCAGGCCGACCACGCCGAACGCCACCGCCGCGATACCGACGGGCGCGTTCAACGACACCGGGGCCGCCGCGACCACGGTCGTGCCCGCCGTCGCCACACCCGTGGTGACCAGCGTCGACACCGTGCCCACGACCACACCCAGTGCTGCACTGCGACCGCGCACTGCCGAGCCTCCTCGCAACGCGTCACCCACCACGTACGGGTGAACCTTGTTGACGGACGGCCGCGAACCTACCGAAGCTGTGGGGCTCCGCGTGTCGAATTCGGGTGAAACGCGACCGGACGGCAGACTAGCCAGCCGCGATCACCCGGTCGCCCTTGGGGGTTACCTCACAGCGTCCACTCGGCCATATGTCGTAGTCCGCTGCCTGGCCGGGCGTCCTGCCAACGCCGCAGTCGCGTGCAGCTGTTCGACGGTACGGGACGACCCGTGTTCGGACCCCGCCATGCGGCTGATGGTCTCCTCCATCAGCGTCCCGCCCAGGTCGTTGGCACCGCCGCGCAGCACCTCCGCCGTGCCCTCGTCGCCGAGCTTCACCCACGACACCTGCACGTTGTCGATCCGCCCGTGCAGCGCCAGCCGCGCGAACGCGTGCACCGCCCGGTTGTCC
Source organism: Saccharothrix mutabilis subsp. mutabilis (assembly GCF_039521145.1). NCBI lineage: Bacteria > Bacillati > Actinomycetota > Actinomycetes > Pseudonocardiales > Pseudonocardiaceae > Saccharothrix > Saccharothrix mutabilis. The sequence continues at coordinate 283,369 of NZ_BAAABU010000008.1, read as the reverse complement.
CGCCGGGTGGGCCCGGGGCGCGCGACGCCCGCCAGGTAGATCGGCGCGTTGCGGTGCACGAACGGCAACCCGACGAACTCCGTCAGGCCACCGGTGCGGTCCTGCAACGCGGCCAGGGTCCGGAAGTGGCCCAGCCAGTGGCCCGGGTGGTCGACGTGGCCGTACATCATCGTGGACGACGACCGGATGCCCACCTCGTGCGCGGTCGCGACGACCTCCAGCCACGTCGCCGCGGGCAGCTTGCCCTTGGTCAGCACCCACCGCACGTCGTCGTCGAGGATCTCGGCGGCGGTGCCCGGGATGGTGTCCAGGCCGGCGGCGGCCAGCTCGGTCAGCCACTCCTTCACGCTCACGCCCGCCTTCGCGGCGGCGGAGACGATCTCCATCGGGCTGAACGCGTGGACGTGCATCCCGGGCACCCGCGCCTTGATGGCCCGCACGACGTCCGCGTAGTACGTGACCGGCAGCTTCGGGTCGATGCCGCCCTGCATGCACACCTCGGTGGCGCCCGCGTCCCACGCCTCCCGCGCCCGGTCGGCGACCTCGTCCACGCTGAGCCGGAACGCGTCGGCGTCCCGCTCGCGCTGGGCGAACGCGCAGAACCGGCACCCGACGTAGCAGACGTTGGAGAAGTTGATGTTCCGGTTCACCACGTAGGTGACGTCGTCGCCCACGACGTCGCGGCGCAGGTCGTCGGCCAGCCGCGCCATGGTCTCCAGCGCCTCGCCGTCGGCGGTCAGCAGCGCCATCGCCGCCGCCGTGTCCTCCAGCAGCCGCGCCGGGTCGTCGGCCGCGAGCCGCAACGCCCGCGCGGTGTCCTCGGGGAGCCGTTCCACGGCCTTCGGGACGCTCAGCGACGACCAGTCGCCGTAGACGGAGTCGAAGTCGCCGCGCCGGTCGCCGGTGCGGCCCTCGGTGTCGATCGCCGTGTTCAGGTCCGCGCGGCCGTAGGTGTCGAGGCCGCCGTCGGGCTCCTGCCACTCCCGGCCCACGACCGGCGCGTCCGGGTCGGCCAGGCCGTCGGCCAGCGCCAGCGCCTGGACGTGCCCGGTCAGGCGGGTGTCGATCCACTGGCCGGCGGTCGCCCGCACGTACCGCGGGTAGACCGCCAGGCGCTCGCGCAGCGCGTAACCGGCGGCCTTCGTCTCCGCGTCGAGCACGTCCACGTGCGGCCACGGCCGTTCCGGGTTGACGTGGTCGGGCGTCACCGGGGACACGCCGCCCCAGTCGTCGATGCCCGCCCGCAGCATCAGGCCGAACTCGTCGCCCACCAGGTTCGGCGGGGCCTGGACGCTGGTCGAGGACGGCATGACCAGCCGCGCCACCGCGATCGTCGCGGCCAGTTCGCGCAGGTCGGCGTCGGGCATGCCGCGCATGGCCGTGTCCGGCTTGGCGCGGAAGTTCTGGATGATCACTTCCTGGATGTGCCCGTACTGCTTGGCCAGCGCGCGCATGGCCAGCAGCGACTCGGCGCGCTCGGTGATCGTCTCGCCGATGCCGATCAGGATGCCGGTGGTGAACGGGACGTTCACCCGTCCCGCGTCGGTGAGCACCCGCAGGCGGACGGCGGGTTCCTTGTCCGGCGACCCGTGGTGCGGGCCGCCCTTCTCCGACCACAGCCGCTCGGCCGTGGTCTCCAGCATCATGCCCATGCTGGCCGCGACCGGCCGCAGCCGCTGCAACTCCTCCCAGCTCAGCACGCCGGGGTTGAGGTGCGGCAGCAGGCCGGTCTCCTCCAGCACCGCGATCGCCGACGCGCGCACGTAGTCCAGCGTCGAGGAGTAGCCGCGCGCCTCCAGCCACTCGCGCGCCTGCGGCCAGCGCTCCTCGGGCCGGTCACCCAGCGTGAACAGGGCTTCCTTGCACCCCTGCGCGGCGGCGGCGCGGGCGATCTCCAGCACCTCGTCGCGCTCCAGGAACGCGGCGGGCAGCTTGTGCGGGACGGTCGCGAACGTGCAGTAGTGGCAGCGGTCGCGGCACAGCCGGGTCAGCGGGATGAACGCGTTGCGGCTGTAGGTCACCACCCCGGGCCGGCCCTCGGCGAGCAGGTGCGCGTCCCGCACTCGGCCCGCCGCGTCCAGCAGGGCGTCCAGGTCGTCACCACGCGCGTGCAGCAGCACGGACGCCTCGGTCACGTCCAGGACAGCGCCGTCGGCGGCCCGGCGCAGGGCGCGCCGCATGGCCGCCGCGCTCGGCTTGGGCTCGGGCGGGGTGATCGAGATGTCCACGGTCACGTCAACGACAGTAGGCCGCTCGTATTCCTCCTCTGACTTGGAGTGATGTGCGGCACGGTGCCGACCCTTCCGGGGGCGGGGCGGAGTCAGCGCACGGGTGAGCGGCCCGCTACCAGCAGTTCCGTGTTGCGGTCGGTCAGGGCCCCGACCGCGCCGGCGTTGGCGTGCGGGTCGTTCAAGGCGAATTCGCGGGCCAGGGACGCCAGGCCGGCCGCGCTCGTGTCGTCGTAGTCGGTCGCGTAGGGGGCGTCCGGTTCCACGAGCGTGGTGAACAGGGACAGGGTGCCGTCGCCGTTGTCGGCCAGTTCGATGATCCGGGCGTGCTGCGGGTGGTCGACGTGGGCGGCGGTGTTGATCTCCCAGAACGCCCGGTCGCCGGCGCCGTGCGGGACGATGCGGTTCTCGTGGGTGTGGCCGTTGACCCAGGCGACGACGTTCGGGAAGCGCTTGAGCAGGGACACCAGCGCGTCACCGGCCAGGCGCGGGTCGAGGGGGCGGCGGCGGTCGGGCAGGACGTTGCCCATGGTCCAGCTGGTGTGGTGGCTGAAGAGGATGAACAGCTCGTCGGTCACCGACTGGCGGTGTTGGACGCCGAACACGTCGTAGTAGCGGGAACTGTTGCGGCGCAACGTCTTTTCCAACCACAGGTACTGGTGCAGGCCGATCGAGCCGTCCGCGAAGCCCGCCATCGTGGTGGTGTCCAGGCTGATGCCGGTGACGCCCGGCGCGATGCGGAACGTGTAGAAGACGTCGATGCCGTCGGCGTTGTCGTCGGTGAAACCGTGGCCGACGGGTCCGGGGCCGGTGTTGCGCGGGTCGAGGTGCGCGCGGACGAATTCCGCTGTGCTGAACGGTTTCCGGCGCGCGTCCGGGGTGACCGTGCGGACCAGGCCGGCGTTGGAGGCCAGGACGGTCGCGGCGTCGGCGGCGTGGGCGGGGTCGGTCATGGCGCGGGCGATGCGGGCGCTCTCGGCCTGCGCGAAGCCCATGACCTTGCGGTCGCCGGTGTAGAGGGCGTCGAGGAACGGGATGCCGTCCGGGAGCGAGCCGACGACGCTGTCGTCGTGGTTGCCGAACGTGCAGTACCACGGGATGCGCAGGCCGGGGCTGTCGAACGGGCGGATGGCGGCGTCGAGGAGGTGCGGCAGGCGCGGGAAGCCCTTGTCCTGGTAGTCGTCGCCCGGTCCGGCCGGGTTCCAGTAGGCCTTGACGCCCGAGTTCTGCACGCCTTCGTAGCGCGCGGGGTCGCCGGTGTTGGCGGTGATCCGGCCGCCGTTGAGGACGGTGAGGAACCAGTCCAGCTCGACCTGTTCGTGGTTGTCGGTGTTGTCGCCCGTGGTCATCATGAAGTCGATCGGGCGGCCGGTGAACGGGCCGGTCCGGATGGTGTTGACCTTGCGGACCAGGGCGGCGCTGGTGTGCTGGGCGAGGGTCTCGTGCGCCCGGAACGCGCCCGCGCCGAGCAGCGGGTGGGTGTACTCGAAGCGGGCGGGGCTCTGGGTGTCCACCATGTGCATGTCGGTGAACTGGACGAAGCACGCGAGCGGCGTGCGGCGGTCCCGGCGGGCGGGGTCGGGCGGGGCGAGGTCCGGGCGGACCACCAGCGGCCAGCCGGGCCCGGCGGCGAGCCTGCGGTAACCGGTGCCGGTGGCGGTGGCCGCGACGTCCAGCGTCGTGCCGGTCGTGGCGGCCCAGGAGGGGGCGCCGCTCCACAGCAGCGTCGCGCCCGCGAACCCGGTGGCCTGGAGGAAACGCCGTCGGTTGATCATTCGCCCGCCCTTCACCCGTCGAGGAGTGAAAGAGTTTCATGATTTGCGGGGCGCGGTCACGAACTCCGGGTGAAGTGGGGCCGAACGAGCGAAGACGATCGTCGGGTGGACCGGTGCAGCTCAGCGCCGGTGCTCGGCCAACTCCAGTTCGATGAACGCCCCGATCATGGCCCGCCACACGGCCTCGGCCACCTCGGGCGACAATCCGGCGTCCGCCGCCTTCGCCCGCACCTTGGCGATCACCTGCGCGACCCGGTCGGGCGCCCGCACGGCGTCCTCGTCCTTCTTGAACGCGGCAGCCGCCTTGACCAGCCCTTGGCGCTCCGCGAGCAACCGCACCAACTGCGCGTCGATCCCGTCGATCCCGGCCCGCACCTCGTCCAGCGACTCAGGCATAGGTCACCGTCACCGGCGCGTGGTCCGACCACCGCTCGCCGTACGTCGAACGGCTCATCGGTCACGCTCGGCGAGCAATTCACGGAGCGTTCGTTCCAAACCGGGCCGCTTCTCGGTCAGGACCTGCCACACGAGAGCATCATCCACGGTGGCGTAGCCGTGGATCAAGATGTTGCGAAATGCCACGATGCGCCGCAACTCCGGAACCGCCGCCGCGAGGTCGGCATCGACCTTCGAGAGGTTGTTCAGCGCTTCCCCGATGATCTCGAACTGGCGCTCGACCGCGGAGCGCAGCATCGCGTCCGCCTGGTAGTGCGTGAAAGTCCTGCCCTGGGTGAACTCGGACAGCAGTTCGGCGGCGTGCAACGCGTCCCACAGGTACGCGCGGGGATCACGCCGCATAAAGCGTTTCCCTGGTCTCCATGACCTGCTCTCGGAAGTACGGGTTGCGGATGCTGGAGCTGTTCACGAGGTCGACCGGGCGTCCGAAGACCTGTTCCAGCCCTTCCTTCAGGGAGAAGTAGCTGCCGAAGTGGTCGAACCCCGGTCGGGTGTCGAACTCCACGAGGATGTCCACGTCGCTCGACTCGGGATCGAACGACTCACCGACCGCCGACCCGAAGACGTCGAGACGGCGGACACCCAGCCGCCGGCACAGGTCTTCCACCTCGCGCAGGTTGGCCGCGATGATCGGGTGCACCCTCGTCACCTCCCGGCCACGATTGTGCCCGATCTCAGGTCCTCGGCCAGTCAAAAGTGACCGTCACCGGCGCGTGGTCCGACCACCGCTCGCCGTACGTCGCCGCCCGCTCGACGACCGCACTGGTCGCCCGGGCCGCCAGGCCCTCCGTCGCCACCTGGTAGTCGATGCGCCAGCCGGAGTCGTTGTCGAAGGCCTTGCCCCGGTAGGACCACCACGAGTACGGGCCCGCCACGTCCGGGTGCAGGGAGCGCACCACGTCCACGTAACCGGACGAGAAGACGTCGCTCAGCCACGCCCGTTCCGACGGCAGGAAGCCCGACGACTTCTGGTTGGTCTTCCACGCCTTCAGGTCGGCCTCGCGGTGGGCGATGTTCCAGTCGCCGCACACCACGACCTCGCGCCCGTCGGCCGCCGCCTTCTCGCGCAGCTCCACCAGGTACGGCAGGAACGCGGCCATGAACCGCTCCTTCTCGTCCTGCCGGGGCGTGCCGACGTCGCCGCTGGGCAGGTACAGGCTGCCGACGACGACGTCCGCCAGCTCGACCTCGACGTACCGGCCCGAGAGCTCGAACTCCGCCGCGCCGAACCCGACCCGCACCGCCTGCGGCTCCTCACGCGTCAGGACGGCCACGCCGTTGCGGCCCTTGAGCTCCGAATGGGCGTGGGCGGTGTGCCAGCCCTCCGGGGCGCGCACCTCGTCGGTCAGCTGGCCGGGTTCGGCCCGGACCTCCTGGATGCACACGACGTCCGCCGTGGTCGCGGCGAGCCACTCCAGGTAGCCCTTCTTGGCGGCGGCGCGCAGGCCGTTGACGTTCACGGTGGAGACGGTCAGCACGGTGCAGGAGCCTAATCGCGGCCGGCGACGGCCCACCCGTGCGGGTACACCGCGCCGCACCGGGCGCACGTCGCGACCAGTCCCAGGAACAGCACCATGGGGCTGCTGCCCCCGGGCGAGGGGACGCCGCGCACCTCGTGGCCGTCGAGTTCCGCGCGCAGCTCGGGCCACTCGGGCTCGCAGGCGCACATCGTGACCTCGTTGCGCCGGGACGTCCGCCATCGGAAGAACATGGGCCCATCTAAGCGCAATCGCTGTCCGAGGTCGGCGTCACGAACTGGTCGTTGACCCACCGGCCGTCGGAGAGCAGGCGGAACCCGTTCTGCACGGTGCGTTCCGCCTTCACCACGGCGTCGCGCTGGACGGTCGCCACGATGGGCTGGGTGTCCGCCGGTCCGGAGCGGACGTTGAGGATGTCCGCCGTGACGGTCACCCTGCACTCCCCGGTCAACTGCTCGGGGCCGAGCTGCTTGCCGCCGTTGGCCACGTACATCAACCCGGCCGCACCCAGGACCCCGATCACGATCATGCCGCGCAACGGAATGCCCAACATCGCCCACGCCTCCCCGCACACTGCTCCTGAAGTGCAGATATAGCGCGACGGAGGCCGTTGCTGAACGTCTGCGAACCGAATCCACCCGGCAGGGGAACCGAACGAGTGACCCGGTCACGCCCCGGTCACCCCAACTCGGGCGGCGGGTCGCCGTTGCCCTCGCCGTGGAGTATCCGCAGCACCTCGCACGCGTGGTCGCGCTCGGCCTTGGTCTTCGCGCGCAGGGCCTCGCGCGTGGCGCGACGCCGGTCGAGCGCACGCGTCACCGCGGGCACGGCCTGCACCAGCACCTTGAGCTGCCACAGGCAGACCAACACCACCAACGTGGTGAACGCCTTGGACTGGACCAGAGCGACGAGCAGTTCCGGCGACATCGAGGGCTCCCGACCGACAGGGCGGGAGCGCACGGCTACCCGCGGACGACCATGGCTGGGGTCGTTCGCGGGACGTCGGGGCCACGCGTCACGTGACGGGAGGAGACGAGCGCCCGGCCCGGTGGCCGGGAGGTGCGCACCCGGAACTCGATCCGGACTGCGGAGCGGGTGGGGCGGCCGGCCCGCCACGCGTCGACCCGGCGGCGCAGCTCGGCGAGGCGCTGGAGCAGCCGGCCGAGCGCTTCACGGTCCTTGCGGGTGGCCACGCCGGTGCCGAACAGGTGTGCCAGGGCGCGGGCGGGCCGGCGGTCCCAGGCCGCGACCGGAACACCCGCGGCCAGCGCGGCCACCAGGGCGGTCTTGCCCGTCGCGGCCGTGCCCCACATGCCCAGCACGACGCTGTCCTCGATCACCCGGCCGGCGACTTGCGCGGCGAAGCGGCGCAGCCACCGGCTGCCCGCCCGTTCGCGCACGCTCATGGTGTCGAGGCTAGCCCCGGAACGCGCGAGGGGGACCGCCCGGAAGCGGTCCCCCTCGTTCGGCCGATCGGACTCAGCCAGCCATGCGCTTCTGCAGGTTCTCGTCCAGCGTGCCGAGGAAGTCCTCGGTGGTCAGCCACTCCTGGTCCGGGCCCACCAGCAGGGCCAGGTCCTTGGTCATCTTGCCGCTCTCGACGGTCTCGATGATGACCTTCTCCAGGGTCTCGGCGAAGCCGGTGACCTCGGGGGTGCCGTCCAGCTTGCCGCGGTGCTTCAGGCCACCGGTCCACGCGTAGATCGACGCGATCGGGTTGGTGGAGGTCGGCTTGCCGGCCTGGTGCTGGCGGTAGTGGCGGGTGACCGTGCCGTGCGCCGCCTCGGCCTCGACGGTCTTGCCGTCCGGCGTCATCAGCACCGAGGTCATCAGGCCCAGCGAGCCGAAGCCCTGCGCCACGGTGTCGGACTGCACGTCACCGTCGTAGTTCTTGCACGCCCAGACGTAGCCGCCCTCCCACTTGAGCGCGGCGGCGACCATGTCGTCGATCAGCCGGTGCTCGTAGGTCAGGCCGGCGGCCTCGAACTGCGTCTTGAACTCGGTGTCGAACACGTGCTGGAAGATGTCCTTGAAGGCGCCGTCGTACGCCTTGAGGATCGTGTTCTTCGTCGACATGTACACCGGGTAGTTGCGCTGCAACCCGTAGGCGAACGAGGCGCGCGCGAAGTCCTCGATGGACTTGTTGAAGTTGTACATGCCCAGCGCGACGCCGCCGTCGGGGCCGTAGTTGGCCACGACGTGCTGGATCGGCTCGGAGCCGTCCTCCGGCGTGAACGTGATGGTCAGCTGGCCCGCGCCCGGCACCTTGAAGTTGGTGGCCTTGTACTGGTCGCCGTGGGCGTGGCGGCCGATGATGATCGGCTTGGTCCAGCCCGGCACCAGCCGCGGGATGTTGCTGATGATGATCGGCTCGCGGAAGACGACGCCGCCGAGGATGTTGCGGATCGTGCCGTTGGGCGAGACCCACATCTTCTTCAGGCCGAACTCCTCGACCCGCGCCTCGTCCGGCGTGATCGTGGCGCACTTGACGCCGACGCCGTGCTTCTTGATGGCGTGCGCCGCGTCGATCGTGACCTGGTCCTCGGTGTCGTCCCGGTGCTGGATGCCCAGGTCGTAGTACTCGAGGTTGACGTCCAGGTACGGGTGGATCAGCTTGTCCTTGATGAACTGCCAGATGATCCGGGTCATCTCGTCGCCGTCGAGTTCGACGACGGTTCCCTGAACCTTGATCTTGCCCATACTCAGGGCGCTCCTCTCGCGACAGTGCAAGCAAGACAAGCGTACTGCTATGTCCGGCTGCTTGTGTCCCACCACGGCTTAAATGGGAACGGGGTCACAATGCCTTAGCCTCCTGGACACGATCTTGGAGGGGGCACCATGTCGACCGGACCCACGCACGCCATGAGCGGCTTACTGGCTTGGGCGGCGGTGACCGCGCTCGCCGACAACCATCCCATCGGTCAGCTCAGCCCGCAGAGCTGGGCCGTCGGCGCCGTGCTGGCCACCGGTGCGGCGCTGCTGCCGGACCTCGACCACCCGTCCTCGACCATATCGCGCACGTTCGGGCCGGTCAGCGCGGGCGCGTCGGCGGCGATCAACACCGTCAGCTCGTGGGTCTACCGGGCCACGCGCACCCGCAAGGACTCCAATCGCGACGGCGGGCACCGGGGCCTCACGCACACGCTGGTGTTCGCGCTGGCCGCCGCCGTGGGCACGACCGCCGTGGTCCAGCAGTCCCAGAAGTGGGCGCTGCCGGCGTTGATGTTCGTGTTCGCGGGTCTGGCCGTGCGCGGGATCATGAACGACTGGTGCCCGCAGAAGGACGCGCTGCTCATCACGGTCGTGTCCGGCGTGATCACGGTCGTCTGCGTGGCGTGGACGGCCCAGACGCCGGCCAGCGCGGCGGCGTGCGGCGTGGCGGTCGGCATCGGGTGCGTCGCCCACTACCTGGGCGACGCGATCACCGAGCAGGGCTGCCCGATCCTGTGGCCGATCCCGCTGGCCGGCAAGACGTGGTTCCCGGTCGCGCCGCCGAAGATCATGCGCATGCAGACCGGCGGGACGGTCGAGATGGCCATCGTCGGGCCGTTGATCACGCTGCTGTCGGTGTGGCTGTCGGCGGCGGCGTTGCAGTCCGCCGGCGCCCTGCCGTTCCTGGGAGGGTTCGACCTGCTGCCGCTCTAGATTTCGGGTCCCGGCCACCCGCCGGCTACCCGAGCATCACCCGATCGGACTAGTCTGCACCGCGTGCACAGGGTCCAGCCGAGCACCGCCGCGCCGGCGCACGGCCCTGTCGCGTTCCCGGAACCGCAGGTCGGGGCCTCGCGCTGGGCCCGGGACTTCCGGAACGGGCAGGACCCGTTCTACCTTCGGCTCCGCACAACGGGCAGCGACACCGATTCTCGTGGACGTGCGATGACGACTTGGCTCGGCCTGGACGCGGGTCACGACGACCCGGCCACAGCGGACGCGACGGCGGTGTCGCTGTACGAGTCCCTGCTGTTCCACGCGCAGGTGGTGTGCGTGCACGCGGTGGAGGACCACCACGCGATGTCGTTCCGGCTGACCGACGTGCCGTCGGAGAACACCGTGTCCACGCTGATCGAGCGCGGTTACGGCGTGGCCGTGCACAACGGCGACCTCCAGCGCCTGGCCGGTCCGCAGCCCCTGGCGCGTGGCGCGCTGCGGGCGGCGTTGGCCCACCGGGACCGGCGCGAGGGCCGTGCGCTGCGGTTTCCCGGCCAGCGGTCGTTGCGCGGGCGGTACGGGGTGTCGGACATCCTGGCGTTCAGCGCGATCGAGGAGGTCCTGCCGCACGGGATCAAGAGCGTCGACGCGCGGGGTGACCTCCAGCCTGCCTTCGTCAACGGCCGGCTGGTGCTTAACCTCCATTGACCCGCGGCAGGCACCTGGCTTGCAGCCGCCACCCGGCCCCTGGCGACCAGGTCAGCCTGGGTGTGCGCCCACGGTGTCGCGGATCTGGTCGCCCAGGCTCTCGGAGCTGCGCGCGCAGTGGGCGCAGCAGAAGAACCGGCCCTCCACCTCCACGCCGTGCCCCAGGATCCGGCAGTCGCAGTGCTCGCAGCGCGGCGCGAGGCGCTGGATGGCGCACTCGAAGCTGTCGAACGTGTGCACGCCGCCGCCGACGGTGCGCACCTCGAACGCCATCCAGTAGTCGTTGCCGCAGACGTCGCAAGTCGCCATGGCCGCAGCCTGCTCCGCCCCCGCGCACCCGGCAACTCGAACGCCCCGCACGGGTGTTGCCCTTGCCGGGCAAGACTTCCACCGAGCGGACCAGGCCGGATTCGAACCGGCGTCCTCCCGCACCGAGGTGAGGGCGCGTCAACCACTGCGCTACAGGTCCCAGCGAGCCCCCCAACCCTAGCCGTGACCGCACCCGGACTGACAGTGCCGCTAAGGTCTGCCCTCGTGCGCGGGGTCGACTACTACGAACTCCTCGGGGTGGGTCGCAACGCGTCCCCGGCGGAGATCAAGACCGCCTACCGGTCGCTGGCCAAGGTCATGCACCCCGACGCGGGCGGTTCCTCGGTGACCTTCCGCATGCTCCAGGAGGCCTACGACACCCTGCGCGACCCGGCCCGACGCCGCGACTACGACCGCGGCTGGACGTTCGCCCGGCCCGGCACGCGCCCCACGGCGACCCGGCCGCCGCGCACCGGTCGGGTCGGGCGGTTGCGCAACTTCGGGGAGGATCCCGACTTCGTACCCCCGAAGCCCGCCGTGGACCTGGGCGGCGTCGCGTGGTGGCACCTGGTCGACACGACCCAGCGGGTCCGGTACGCGCCGGTCGCCGGGCCGGGGCACGCGCCCGCGCTGGCCGCGCTGTGCGGGTGGTTCTTCCTGCTGCTGCCGGTCTTCTCCCTGGACTTCTCGCCGTTGACGCTGGGCCTGTGGCTGCTGGTCGTCGCGGCGGCGGCGGTGGCGGCGTTCCGGCTGGTCAAGCGGTACATCGCGGCGGTGCGGGCGGATCGCGACTTCGCCGCGGCGGTGGACACGGACGTCGTCCACGGCACCACCGACGACCGGCCGTGCGAGCGGATCACCGCCGACCTGCTCAGCCGGTACCTGACCCGCCTGCCGGGCGCGCGGATCTTCCACGGCCTGGCGTGGCCGGACTCGGTGTTCGCCGACGTGGACCACGCCGTGCTGTGCGGGCGGCGGCTGGTGCTGATCGAGTCCAAGGCGTGGCTGCCCGGCCACTACACCGCCGAGGACGACGGGACGCTGTGGCGCAACGGCCACCCGTTCCGCGGTGGCGGGACGCGGCTGGCACGCAGCCTCGCGCTGTACCGGAAGTTGTTGCCGTGGCTGGACATCCGCACCGTGCTGCTGGTGTACCCGAGCCGGGCGGGCGAGGTGACGGCGGACGACGTGGACGTGCCCGTGCCGCCGATGACGCCCGCGCAGTTCGTGGAGGAGATCGGCGACTGGCTGGCCGAGGAGCCCGCCACGGTGGACCGGGAGGCCTACCGGGTGCTGCTCGGCCGGGTCGTGCCGATCGTGCGCTGATCAGCCGTTTGGCCGCTGCCTACCGGGGGTGCGCGCGGGCTACCGTCGCGCGGACCACGCCGCCGCCCCGGTCCCGAGGAGCCCCGCCGATGAAGATCGACGTCTTCAACGAGATCCAGGACCCCAGACCGTGGCAGACCGGCCACCAGGCGGCCCGCATCGGTGAGGCGCTGGAACAGGCGAAGCTGGCCGACGAGCTGGGTTACGGCTGTTGGTGGCAGGTGGAGCACCACGGCGCCGAGGAGTTCAGCCTGTCGTCGGCCCCGGAGCTGGTGCTGGCGGCCCTCTCGCAACAGACGTCCCGCATCCGCCTGGGCCACGCGGCCGTCCTGGCGCCCGCGCGGTTCAACCACCCGATCCGGGTGGCGGAGCGCGCCGCCATGCTCGACGTCCTCAGCGGCGGCCGGCTGGAACTGGGCCTGACCCGCTCGACCACGCCCGAGTGGCGCTTGTTCGGCATCGACCCGGCCGACGTGCGCCGCCAGACGCAGCAGGCGTTCGAGATGGTGCCGAAGATGTGGACGTCCGAACGCTTCTCGCACTCCAGCGAGGACTTCGAGATCCACGACGTGCCTATCGTGCCGAAGCCGCTGCAACAGCCCCACCCGCCGCTGTGGCAGGCCGCCGCCTCCCCCGCGTCCTTCGAGGAGGCGGGCCGCCGGGGCGTCGGCGTCCTGGGCACCACGATCTGGGAGTCGGTGGAGCGCGTCCGCCGCATGGTCGCCCTGTACCGGGCGGCGGCGGAGGCGTGCACCGATCCGGTCGGGGCGTACGTCAACAACCAGGTCGCCTTCTTCACCTTCGTCCACTGCGCGGAAACCGACGAACAGGCGATCCGCAACGGCGCGGTGGCAGCCGCCGCTTGGTACACCGTTCAGGCCCTGACGTTCTTCGAAGCGGCAGCCGCTTTCGTGGAAACGGTGGAACACCAGAAACGCCTCATGGAAGACCCGTCCGGCGGCGGCCTGACCGGCGATTTCCTGCGAGCGGAAGCAGCGGCCTTCACCGGCCCGAACCGCGCCCAACTGGTGATCGGCCGGGTCCTGCAGGGCGAACAGGTCCCGGACGAGGAGATCTTCGAGGCCCTGAACGAGCAGGACTCGCTGATCGTGGGCAGCCCGGAAACCTGCCGCAAGAAGCTGCGCACCTACGCGGACCTGGGCATCGACCGCCTGATGGCGTTCCACCAGGTAGGCGGCCTGACCCACGAGTCGGTCATGACGAGCCTCCGCCTGATCGGCGACCTGATCCCCGAGTTCGACCGCTGACCCGTGTTACCGGAAACCGCTCGATCGGGTGGCAAGAACCGAGGTCGTTGTCCCCAAGGTTCGTCGGTGTCGTCGGCTCGCCGGTCATCTTCCTCAACGACATCACGGTCGTCGTGGTGGGCGTCGGGCGTCTTCGCACGGTGCTCGCGGCGATCGGCACCGTGCTGTGCGGCGGCTGCGACACCCCGGCGAACTCCGGATCCCCCTCCAACCGACGTTCGGCGCGGACAAGGCCGTCTTCGTCGGCCAGGCCCGACCGGAACCCACCAGCGCCCCCGGCGCCACCGTGGGATGCTTCGCCCATGACCCGCAAGGTGTGCCTGGCCCAGAACCCCGAGGCGGACGAACTCCTGGCCAAGGACATGTTCGCCCTGCTCGTCGGCATGATGCTGGACCAGCAGATCCCCATGGAGAAGGCGTTCAGCGGGCCCAGGGTGTTGGCTGATCGGATGGGTGGGTGGTCGCCGCGGCTCGTGGCTGAGGCGGGTGAGGAGGAGTTCGCCGGGTTCATGGCCACGCCTCCCGCCGTGCACCGGTTCCCCGGGTCGATGGGCAAGCGGGTGCAGGCGTTGGCTCGGGCCGTGGTCGAGGAGTACGACGGGGACGTTTCGCGGATCTGGGCCGACGGGGACGGGAAGGTCGTGCTCAAGCGGTTGAAGGCGTTGCCCGGGTTCGGGGACCAGAAGGCGCGGATCTTCCTCGCCCTGTTGGGCAAGCAGTTCGGGGTCGAGCCGGACGGGTGGCGGGAGGCGGCCGGGGCTTACGGCGAGGCCGGGAGTCGGCGGAGCGTGGCCGATGTCGTGGATTCCGTGTCGCTCGGACAGGTCCGGGAGTTCAAGAAGGCGGCCAAGGCAGCGGCCAAGGGGTGAATTAGAGTCCCGGCGTGCAGTTGCCGGGGTTGGCCGATCTCACGCCGTTGGGACAGGGCGGGTTCGCCACCGTGTACCGCGCCCGCCAGGTGCGGTTGAACCGGGACGTCGCCGTCAAGATCGACAACCGGGTGTTGCAGACCGACCGCGACCGGCGGCGGTTCCTGCGCGAGGCGCACGCCGCGGCGCGGTTGTCCGGGCACCCGCACGTCGTGGCCGTGCACGCCGCCGACATCACGCCGCAGGGCACGCCTTACCTGGTCATGGAGCTGTGCACGGGCGGGTCGTTGGCCGACGTCGTGCGGCGCGAGGGGCCGTTGCCGGCTGAACGGGTCCGGCAGTTGGGCGTGCAGTTGGCCGACGCCCTGGCGGCGGCGCACGCGGAAGGCGTGCTGCACCGGGACATCAAGCCCGGCAACATCCTCGTGGACCGGTACGGCACGGCGAAGTTGGCCGATTTCGGGCTGGCGGCGCTGGTGGACGCCGAGGGCGGGTCCACGGTCACGCGGGACGCGCTGAGCCCCAGTTATGCGCCGCCCGAGGCGTTCGCGATGGCCCAGCCGACGCCCGTCGGGGACGTCTACGCCCTGGCCGCGACGCTGTACGACCTGCTGGCGGGGAAGCCGCCCCGGCCGGTGCCGTGGCCGATCGAGTCGTTCGACCACCTGGGTGAGGTGCTGCGGTCACCGGTGCCGGTGGTGCCGGGAGTGCCGCGGGACCTGCACGAAACCCTCGTGCGGGCGCTGACGCCGGACATCGCCTACCGCACGCCTTCCGCCGCCCGGTTCAGGGATGAGTTGAGGGGCGAGCAGAGGGGCGAGCTGCGGGACGAGTGGCGGGACGGGCTGCGGGGTGCGGTTAGTGCTCCGCGGGTGCCGGATCCGGCGATGCCGTCGGCCGGGATGGCGCAGGGAGGGATGCCGCCGGCCGGGATGGCGGGGGCGCCGGTGCCGCGGGCGGTGTCGGGGCCGGCGGCGCAGTGGGTGTCGGCGCAGTCGGGGCCGTTGCCGCGCAGGAAGCCGTGGACCGTGGTGGTCGGGGCGGCGGTGTTGGCGATCGTCGTCGCGTTCGGGACCTGGTGGTGGGTTTCCCGGGAAGACACCAGGACCGCCGCCGGGGTCGAACCCGGCGGGGCCAGAGTGGCCGAGGAAGAGCCGCCGCCGCGGTTGAAGGCCTGCGCCACCGGGTTCTGCGTCGCCGAACCCACCTGCTACCACGGCATCAACTCGGTCGGCGGCAAGGCCTCGACCGCGCGCCGGGCCGCCGACTGCTCGATCCCCCACTTCTGGGAGGCCTACGCGGGCGGTTGGCTGTCCGGCGCGGTCCCGCAGGTCAACGACGACGAGTTGGTCAAAGCGCCCGAGGTGAAGGACGTGTGCACGGCCGCCGCCATGAAGGCCAACACGCGGCCGACCGTGGACACGTCCACCTGGGAGATCACGGCGATCGCCTTCAGCGAGGGCGACCGCAGCTACTTCCACTGCTTCGCCAAGGACCCCGAACTCGGCGAGACGACCACCAGCGCCTTCGGTTCCTGAGGCTTGAGCACGAAGACCACCAACCCGAGCGCCACCACGGACAGCACGGACGCGATCGGGGCCAGCGGCAGCAGGCCCACCAGGCTGATCACCAACCCGCCGACCACGCCCGACAGCCCGACCCCCAGGTAGATCGCGGAAGCGTTGAGGGACAACAACAAGCCGCTGTTCTGCGGGGCCAGCGCGATCAGCCACGCCTGGATCGGCGGGTTCGCCGACCACGTCAGCGCGCCCCACAGGAACAGCGCGATCGCCGCGCCGGGCACGGTCGTCATGGTCAGCGGCAGGGTCGCCAGCACCACCGTGAAGGCGCTGAACAGCACGATCAGCACCGGCCGCGTCTCGAACCGGTCGGTGAGCCGGCCGCCCGCCCAGTTGCCGAACACGCCGCCGACGCCGTACGCGACGAGCAGCAGGCTGATCGCGAGGCCGTCGACGTGGGCGGTCGCGGTGAGCAGGGGCGCGATGTAGTTGAAGACGCTGAACACCGCGAGGCACGCCAGCACGGTCAGCACCAGGACGGTGATCACGCGCCGGTCCGCGGCCGGGGCGAAGCGCTCGCGCAGCGCGACGGCCGGCGGCGCCTCGACGCGCGGCAACCCGACCCGCACGGCGACCGCGGCCACCGCCGTCACGGCCGCGATGAGCCCGAAGACGCCCTGGTAGCCGAGCGGTTCGCCGAGGAGGTTGCCCGCCGGCACGCCCAGGACCAGCGAGAACGTCAGACCGCCGAACACCAGCGCCACCGCGCGGCCCCGGCGGTCGGGCGGGGACAGGACGGTGGCGACCAGCGTGGCGGCGGGCGTGAACACGGCCGCGCCGAGGGCGCTGACCACGCGGGCGACCAGCAGCAACGGGTAGTTCGGGGCGAACGCGGCGAGCAGGTTGCCCACGGCGGACACCGCCAGGGCGACGACCAGCAGCGTGCGCCGCTCCCACCGGCCGGTCAGCGCGGCGAGCAGCGGTGACGAGAGCGCGTAGGCGATGGCGAACGCGGTGAGCAGCTGGCCGGCGGTGGCGTGCGAGACGCCCAGCTCGTGGCTCACGGCCGGCAGGACGCCGGACACGATGTACCCGCTCGTGCCGATGGTGAACGCACCGGCGGTGAGCAGGTAGGTGCGGGCAGACATGAGTCGGAGTTCCCCCAGTCGCTTGATGTTTCGACGGTGACCGTACTACGAGATTCATCGAAATACGATGGCCGTCGTAGGATGGGCCGCATGACCGCAGTGCTGCCGCACCCCGAGCGCGACGAGATCCGGATCGAGGCGGTGCTCCACGCCCTGGCGGACCCGGTGCGGCTGCACATCGTGCGCGAACTGGCGCGCACGGAGGAGGGGCTGTCCTGCGGGGTGCAGCTGGACCTGGGGATCAGCGCGTCCACCCTGACCCACCACGTGCGCACGCTGCGCGAGGCCGGCGTGGTCCGCGTGCAGCCGCGGGGAACGGCCCGGATCAGCACCCTGCGCCGCGAGGACCTCGACACCCTCTACCCGGGCCTGCTCAACGGCATCCTCGCCGCGCCCCGCTAGCTCCCCGGGCCGGCGGGCGGGGCGTCGGGGGCGGGAAGCCGGCGATGCGCGGGCCGGCCGGCTCGGGTGGGAAATCCATTTGCCGGCGGACCTAGGGTCGAAAGACGTGCGCGCCTACGCCCATCTCGCGCTCGCCGGATTCCGCCGCTACTCCACCTACCGCCAAGCGATGCTCGCCGGTCTCGCCGCGAACGTCGTCTTCGGCCTGCTCCGCACCGCCGTCCTCGTCGCCACCGTGGGCGCCGCGCCGGTCGCCGGGTACGACGCCGCCTCCGTCGTCACCTACGTGTGGCTCGGTCAAGGACTGCTCGCCTTCGTCGTCCTCTGGGGCGAATCCCAACTGTCCGAACGCATCCGCACCGGTGACGTCGTCGTCGACCTGTACCGCCCGTGGCACCTTCAGGCCGCGCTGCTCGCCGAGGACGTCGGGCGGGCCGCGTACGCCGTCGTCGTCCGGCTCGTCCCGCCGGTCGCCATCGGCGCGCTGCTCTTCCCCTTCCGCTGGCCCGCGCCGCACACCTGGCCGCTGTTCGCGGTCAGCGCCGTGCTCGCGCTGGTCATCAGCTTCGGCCTGCGGTTCATCCTCAACTGCACCACCTTCTGGCTGCTCGACAGCCGGGGCGTGCGCAACGTGTACGAGGTGGCCAGCGGGCTGGTGTGCGGGTTGATCGTGCCGCTCGCCTTCATGCCGGAGTGGGCGCGGGACGCCCTCTGGGCCACGCCGTTCCCCTACCTCATCCAGGCGCCGATCGACGTCTTCCTCGAACGCGGTCCACAGTGGACGGTCATTGCGCTGCAAGCGTTCTGGGCCGTCGTCGTGCTCGTGGCGGGGCACTTCGTGTTGTCGCGGGCCGTGCGGAAGGTCGTGGTGCAGGGTGGTTGAGACCTACGTCCGGCTGCTGGTCGCACGCCTGCGCGGGCAGTTCGCCTACCGGACCTCGTTCGCCCTCGAAGTCTTCGCGCAGGCCCTGGTGCAGGCGATCGAACTCGCCGCCATCACGATCGTCTTCAGCCACGTCAAGGCGCTCGGCGGGTTCGACGTGCACGAGGTGGTCCTCATGTACGCGATCGCCGCGACCGCGTTCGGGCTCGCCGACCTCACCGCCGGCCAGCTCAACGAGCTGCCGAACTACATCCGCACCGGCTCGTTCGACGTGCTCCTGTTGCGCCCCTTGGGAACCCTGCCCCAGGTCATGGTCGCGGACATCCGCCTCAAGCGCATCGGCCGCACGCTGTTCGGGCTCGCCGCGATGGCCTACGCCCTCAGCCACAACGACATCGCGTGGTCACCGGCGAAAGCCGTGCTCGCCGCCGTCGCACCGCTCGCCGGCGCGGTGATCTTCGGGTCGGTGTGGGTGGTGGCGTGCGCGGTGTGCTTCTGGCTGGTCGAGGGGCAGGAGCTGGCCAACACCGTCACCTACGGCAGCAACGCGTTCACCTCCTACCCCGTCACCGTCTACTCCGGCTGGCTGCGCCGGTTCATGGCGTTCGTCGTGCCCGGCGCGTTCGTCGCCTACTACCCCGGGCTCGCCCTGCTCGACCGGGCCGACCCGCTGGGCGGCCCCGCGGTCCTGGGGTGGATCTCACCGCTGGTCGCACTGGTCGCCGCCGTCGGCGCGGGGCTGGTGTGGCGGTTCGCCGTCCGCCACTACCGAGGGACCGGGTCATGATCGAAGTCCGCGAGCTGTGCCGCGAGTTCACCGTCACCACCAAGGCCGGGCGGTTCCGGCGACGACGCCACCGGGTGCGCGCGGTGGACTCGGTCAGCTTCGACGTCGCCGCGGGCGAGGCCGTCGGGTACGTCGGGCCCAACGGCGCGGGCAAGTCCACGACGATCAAGATGCTCACCGGCATCCTCGTGCCGACCTCCGGGCACGTCCGGGTCGCGGGCGTGGACCCCGCGCGGGCCCGGCGGGACCTCGCGCGCCGGATCGGCGTGGTGTTCGGGCAGCGCAGCCAGCTGTGGTGGGACCTGCCGCTGCGGGACAGCTTCGACCTGCTGCGCTCGATCTACCGGGTGGACGCCCGCGACCACGCCCGCCGCCTGGCCGAGTGCGTCGAACTGCTGGACCTGGCGGACTTCCTGGACCGGCCGGTGCGGCAGCTGTCACTGGGCCAGCGGATGCGCGGCGAGGTCACCGCGGCCCTGCTGCACGGCCCGGAACTGCTGGTCCTGGACGAGCCGACGATCGGGCTGGACCTGGAGTCCAAGGAGCGGTTGCGGGAGTTCCTGGCCGACCTGAACACCCAGCGCGGCACCACGCTCCTGCTCACCACGCACGACCTGGACGACATCGAACGGCTGTGCCCGCGGCTGGTGGTGATCGATCGCGGCACGGTGCTCGCCGACGGACCGCTGGAGGCGCTGCGGGCGGAGGTCGTGCCCGAGCGCGTCCTCGTCGTGGACTTGGAGAAGCCGGCGGAACCGCTCACGGGCATCGCGGGCGTGGTGGACGTGCGCACCGACCTGGGCGGATTGCGACAGCACCTCACGTTCCGCAAGGGCGAGACGACCGCCGCGGCCGTCATCTCCGCCGTCGCGGCCCGCGCGGACGTGCACGACCTGGTGGTCGAGGAACCCGAGATCGACGATGTGGTGCGCCGGCTGTACGCGCGTCGGTAGAGTCGGGCGAAACGGTCACGCACCACCTACTCACGGGAGTCACCATGCGCGCAGGTCGTCCGGTCGCCACCATCCTGCTGGCACTGGGACTCGTCGGCGCGGTGTCCGGGTGCGAGGCCGTGCAGCAGGCGCAGGACACCGCGAACTCCGTCGGCCAGGCGACCGACAAGGCGAAGCTGTGCCTGGACGCGCTCGCCCTCGCCGGCTTCACCCCGAACACCGCCGACCCGCAGAAGGCGGTCCAGGAGACCCAGGCGAAGGCGGAGGAGCTGGAGAAGCTGGCCGCGCAGGCCGGTGACGCCACGCTCAAGGACGCCATCAACGGCGTGTCCGACACCATGGGCCAGCTGACCGTCAACGACCTCGACCCGGCCAAGCTCGCCGAGTGGACCTCCAAGAAGCTGGAGACGGTGAACAAGCTGTCCCAGGCTTGCGGCTGAGCGGAAACGTCAGGCTGTCGGTACCTTCGGAGGCGTCCTACGCTGTGACGCACCGGAGGTGTTGCAGATGCACGCGACAGTAGGCGACCGGTTGCACGTCCACAGCCGCGCTGTGGGTCTCGACGAGCAGGTGGGCGAGATCCTGGAGGTGCGCGGCGAGGAGGGTGCGCCCCCGTACCTGGTCCGCTTCTCCGACGGCCACGAGGGGCTGGTCTACCCCGGCCCCGACTGCCTGGTGGAGCCCCGGACCGGCGACTAGCCCAACCGAACCGACGGGGTTCGCGCGAGCCCGCCGGATTTTGCGCCGAGCCGGCCGGGTCCGCGCCGAGCCGGGCGGGGTTCGCGCCGAGCCTGCGCCGGGTTCGCCGCGCGCCGACCAGGTTCGCACCGCGCCCGCCGGGCCTGCGCCGATCCCGCGCCGCGCCGGCCGGGCGTGCGCCGGTTCGGCACCGAGCCGGCCGGGTCCGCGCCGGGTTCGCCGCGCCGGGTTCGCGTGGGCGGCACGTTCCGCGGTCAGTCCGACAGCAGGGACTCGACCTCGGCGCGGTACAGCAGCGCCGGGTCGAAGCCCATCGGCCCGAACTGGCCCGCCACCTCCAGGCTCAGCACGCCGTGCAGCCTGGTGAACGCCCGCAGCCCGGTCAGCAGCACGGTCGGGTGCAGCCCGCCCTCGCCCCGCGCCGCCGCCCACTCCCGCAACTGCCGCGCGAGCGGGGAGTCCGCCGCCTGCCACGACCGGTCCACCGGGGGCAGGTCGGCTGACGCCTGGTCGAGCACGCTCAGGAACGCGCTCATCGTGCGGTGTGCGAGGGCGATCGTGTCGTGTGGCGCGTGGTAGCCCGGCAAGGGTGTGCCGAACAGCAGCAGATAGCGGTGCGGTTGCGCCAGCGCCCACGCGCGGAACGCGTCCGCGAAGCTGTGCACGCGGTAGCGGTGCGGCCTGCCCACCGTGCCCGCCACCGCCGTCTCCACCTGGTCCGCGAGGTCGCTCCACGCGTCCCGGACCAGGTCATTGAGCAGTTCGTCGCGGTTCTTGAAGTACCGGTAGAGCGCCGGTCCCGTCACGCCCATGCGCTTGGCGATGGCGTTGACCGAGATGCCGCCGACGCCCTGCTCCGCCAGTTGCTCCAGCGCGATGCGCTTGGCCTCTTCCTTCGTCTCCTCGCGGTACTTCACGCGCCGGTCGTTGACCACCCGCACCCCACCTCCTTGAGAAGGACTCTAACTTGTGTTAGAACTTCTAACAGAAGTTAGAGCATCTCAGGGGAGCGGGCATGACGGTCGTGGTGTTGGGCGCGGGGCGGGGCATCGGGTTCGAGGTCGCGCGGCAGTTGGTGGCGGACGGTCGCGAGGTTCGGGCCGTGACGCGCTCCGGCGGCGTGCCGAAGGGCGCGGAGGACGTGCGGGCCGACCTGATGGACCGCGAGTCGGCGGTCAAGGCGGCGGCCGGCGCGTCGGTGGTCCACCTGGCGGCCAACGTCCCGTACACCAGCTGGGCGGACATGCTGCCCACGATGTTCGACAACGCGGTCGCCGCCGCCGAGTCAGCCGGGGCGAAGCTGGTGCTCGCGGACAACCTGTACTCGTACGGCCCGGTGCCGGAGCCGTTCGACGAGACCACGCCGGAACGCCCGGTCGGCCCGAAGGAGAAGCTGCGCAGCGCGCTGGGCAAGCGCCTGCTGACCGCGTCCGTGCCGGTGGTGCTGGCCCGCTCCAGCGACTACTACGGCCCGGGCGGCCACGGTTCCCTGCCCGGCGAGCTGGTGCTGAAGCCGCTGGCGGCGGGCCGGCGGCCGTTCTGGTTCGGCCCGCTCGACGTGCGGCACACCTTCGCCTACCTCGCCGACACCGCCCGCGCCCAGATCGTGCTCGGCGACGACCCGAGGGCCGACGGCGGCGTCTGGCACACCCCCGCGGCCCAGACCCTGACCGTGCGGGAGTTCATCGCCCTGGCCGGGCGGGTCGTCGGCAAGCCGGCCAAGCCGATCGCGCTGCCGAACGCGGCCGTGCAGGTCATGGCGTTGTTCGACAAGCGGGTGCGCGGCGTGGGCGAACTTGCCCACCAGCGCACCAAGCCGTGGGTCGTGGACCACTCGGCGTACGAGGGGACCTTCGACCCGCTGCCGGTGACGCCGCACGAGGAGGCCATCGCCAAGACCGTCGAGTGGTACCGCACCCGCTGAGCGGTCAGCCCAGGATCGTGGTGATCAGCTCGTCGGCCAGGGCCGGGGTCGCTGCGGCGATGCCGGACCAGCGGCGGGTCAGGTCGAGGTCGAAGGTGAGCGGGCGGCCGTGGAGGTCGAGCAGCGCGCCGCCGGCCGCCGGGACCGTGACCAGGGCGGCGATCAGGTCCATCAGGCGGTGGGTGTCCGAGCCGGGGTCGGCGAAGGCGTCCACCGAGCCCTCCGCCACCAACATCGTCTCCAGGCACGTCGTGCACAGCACGCGGATGCGGTCGGCGGCGTCGGCCAGGCGCATCCAAGCCTCTTCGGTGCCGCGCTTGGGTCGCATCAGGCACACCGACGCGCCCTTGAGGACCGTCCGACCCGACGTGCGGAACGGCGTCTGCTCCCCCGCCTTCGCCGACCACGCCCGGCCGGTGTCGAACCAGACGGTCAGGGCCTCCACCGGCTCCTCGTCCAGCACCAAGGCCCCCGCGAAGCACGACAGGGGGACGCCGAGCGCCGCGTTGGCCGACCCGTCCACGGGGTCGACGACCAGGGTCGCGGCGGACCCGTTGTCCACGAACCCGGCCTCCTCGGACAGCAGGTTCGCGCCCGCCGCCGTGGCCGCTTCCAGGATCGCCGCCTCCACGATCGCGTCCACCCGCATGGTGGGCGTGCCGTCCGCACCGCCCGCGACCTCTTCCCGCAGCTCGGCACGGGTGTGCGCGGCGCGGGCCTGCTGGTGGGCGCGGGACGCCGCGCGGGCCGTGGCGGCCAGGGTGGGGTGGACGTCGGGCGACAGCTCGGGCTGCGGGACGGGCCACGGGTTCTTGGTCACGCCGACCAGCCTTCCACGAAGAAAGCCCCCGCGTCCGGGACGCGGGGGCTCTCGTTTCAGGACTCTCAGATCAGGCCCAGGGCCTTCACCGCGTCGCGCTCCTCGACCAGCTCGGCCACGGAGGCGTCGATGCGGGCGCGGGAGAAGTCGTCGATCTCCAGGCCCTGCACGATCTCGTAGCGGCCGTCCTTGGCGACCACCGGGAACGACGAGATCAGGCCCTCCGGCACGCCGTAGGAGCCGTCCGACACGACCGCCGCCGACGTCCAGTCGCCCTCGGGGGTGCCGTTGACCCACGAGTACACGTGGTCGATCGCCGCGTTCGCCGCCGACGCCGCCGACGACGCGCCGCGCGCCTCGATGATCGCCGCGCCGCGCTTGGCCACGGTCGGGATGAAGGTGTTCTCCAGCCAGTCCTGGTCGTTCACGGCCTGCGCCGCGACCTGACCGTTGACCTCGGCGTGGAACAGGTCCGGGTACTGGGTGGCCGAGTGGTTGCCCCAGATGGTGAGCTTCTTGATGTCGCTGACCGTGACGCCGAGCTTCTTCGCGAGCTGCGAGAGGGCGCGGTTGTGGTCCAGGCGGGTCATCGCGGTGAAGCGCTCGGCCGGGACGTCCGGCGCGTGCTGCTGGGCGATGAGGGCGTTGGTGTTGGCCGGGTTGCCGACGACCAGCACGCGGACGTCGTCCGCCGCGCCCGCGTTGATGGCCTCGCCCTGCGGCTTGAAGATGCCGCCGTTGGCCTCCAGCAGGTCACCCCGCTCCATGCCCTTGGTGCGCGGGCGGGCGCCGACGAGCAGGGCGATGTTCACGCCGTCGAACGCCGTCTTGGCGTCGTCGGTGATGTCGATGCCGGACAGCAGCGGGAAGGCGCAGTCGTCCAGCTCCATCGCGGTGCCCTCGGCGGCCTTGACGGCCTGCGGGATCTCCAGCAGGCGCAGGCGGACCGGGACATCGGGGCCCAGCAGGTGGCCGGAGGCGATGCGGAACAGCAGTGCGTAGCCGATCTGGCCGGCCGCACCGGTGACGGTGACGTTCACGGGCGTGCGGGTCATGAGCCTTCCCGAATGACGATCCAACGGCTTCAGTCCTCGGGCACGACCACTAGGCAGGCAGCACCTGTCAGCGGCGGTCTCTACTCCGGGACCGGCGCATCGGGCGGTTTGCCCGACGCGGTGAGGTTACCAACCGGCGAACGATGACAAGGTGTGACAGTGGACATCATCGTGGGGGACGACTTCAGCGACGCCGACCTGGTGGGGCAGCGGTGGGAGGGGCGCGCGTTCGAGCGGTGCGACTTCACCGACGCCGACCTGCGCCGCCTGGTGACGTCGGGCTGCACCTTCACCGAGTGCACGTTCGACCGCACCGACCTCGGGGCGTCCGAGCACTCGGCGACGGCGTTCCGGTCGTGCGCGTTCCGGGGCGCGACGCTGGCGTCCGCGACGTTCACCTCGTGCACGTGGCTCGGGTCGGTGTTCGTGGACTGCGTGCTGCGGCCGGTGGAGCTGGTCGAGACCGATCTCACGTTGGCCGGGTTGTCGCGGGCGCGGTTGCGGGAGGTGTCGTTGCGCGGGGTGCGGCTGCGCGAGGCCAACCTGGAGGAGGCCGACCTGCGCGACGCCGACCTCCGGGACGCCGACCTCACCGGCGCCCGGCTGCGCGGGTGCGTGTTCGAGGGCGCGGACCTGCGCGGGGCGCGCGTGGACGCGAACGGGCTGGTCGCCGCGTCCCTGCGGGGCGCCGTGGTCGACGTCGACCTGGCGGTCGCCTTCGCCGCCGCCCACGGCGTCCGCGTTCAGTGAACCGGGGCCTCCTGGTTGGCGACCTCGACCAGGACCCCGTCGGCGATCATGTCGTCCACCGACTTGGGGAGCAGGTACGCGGTGCCGCCGCCGGGCTGCTCGAACCACGGCACGGCGATGCCGGTCAGCACCTCGACCGGGCGGCGCAGGCGGTAGACGCGGTACGGGCGGTTGATCCACGACGGGACCAGTGAACGCTCCTCGAACGGGGTGCCGGCGACGTAGACCAGGTTGCCGGAGCCGTCGCCGAAGCGGTCGATCTCCATGCCGGAGGGCAGCTCGACCATCTTCTTGTGGCGGAAGAGGGTGAGCGGGGGTTCGCCGTTGAGCGGGGTGATCGGCCACTGGCGGGAGGCGGGCTTGGGGGCCTCCTGCTGCTGCGGCGGCGGGGGTGGCGGGGTCGGGCGGCGCTGCGGTTCCTCGCGGAAACCGTTGGTCAGCGGCGGGCGGTCCTCGCGGAAGCCCTCACCGGGTGCGCGGAGGGGTTCCTCGCGGAAGCCGTCCACCGGCGGGCGGTGCGGCTCGTCACGGAAGCCGTCCACCGGCGGGCGGTGCGGCTCGTCGCGGAAGCCCTCGCCGTTCAGGGGCGGGCGGTGGGGTTCCTCGCGGAACGGTTCGCCGTTGAGCGGCGGGCGCGGGGGTTGGGGGCGCGGTGGCGGGGGCGGCAGGGGGCGCGGGGTGCGGCGGCCGGTCAGGACGAGCTTGCCGACCAGGTAGGCGGCGGCGTCCTCGACGCGGTCGAAGCGGACCGGGTTGGTCGGGCCGTGGTCGAACCAGGAGACCTCCCAGTCGCGGCCCTCGGTGCGCAGCACCCACGTGCGGTCGGCCGGTTCGCCGAACCGGTACGCGGCGGGCGGCACGTCCAGCTCGTCCAGCGCGCGGCGCACCCCGGACAGCTGCTGCTCCTCCTCCGGCGTGACCTGGCGCGGCTCCACCGGCGCGGGCGGTTCCGGCTCCTCGAAGCGCTCCGGCTCGCGCGTCTCGAAGTGCTCGGGCGCCTCGAAGTGCTCGGGTTCGCGCGTCTCGAAGTGCTCGGCCGCCTCGAAGTGCTCAGGCGCCTCGAAGTGCTCCGGTTCGGCGGCCTCGAAGCGGGGCTGCTCCGCCGTCTCGAAGTGCTGCGACTCCGGGTCCTCGAAGCGGGGCTGCTCCTCGGTGAAACCCTCGTCGAAGTGGTCCTGCTCGTACCGGTCGCCCTCGTGGAACTGGTCGAACTCGGTGGTCTGCTCGACGGCTTCCGGCCGGTCCTCGGCCTCGGCCACCGGCTCGTCGGCGTACTCCGGCTCCTCCTCCACCGGCTCCTCGGCGGCGGGCTCGTCGGTGACGACGCCGACCTCCGCGGTCTCCTCGGCGGGCCGCGGCTCCTCCTCGGTGAACGGGTTCCACGCCTGGGTGGTCTCGACGTCCTCGGCGTCCCGGTCGTACTGGGCGGGCGCGAAGAGGTCCATGCCGTCCACGTAGGACTCGCGGCGGTACCGGTCGTCGATGACCGGGCCGTCCTCCTCGAACCGGACCCGGTAGGGCGGGCCGCTGTCGGCGAACTCGACTCGGTCGGAGCGCAGCTCGGTGAGGTTGGCGGTCTCCTCGACGTCCGCGCGCTGGGGCTGCTCGACGGGCTCGGCCGGCAGCTCCGGCAGCGGGGCGGCGACCGTCCGGGCCTCCGTCGGCTCGTCGTGCGGCTGCTCGGCGAACGCCTCGAACGGCTCGGGGACGTCCGCGACGGGCAGCACGGTGTCGCGGGGCGCGGCGGGCGCGCCGAGGTTCGCGGCGGCGGCGACCCGGGCGTCCTCGGGGACCTCGGGCAGCACGTAGTCGTTCGCCTTGGCCCGCTCGACCAGCTCGGGCTCGGGCGGCACGCCGTAGGCGCGCAGGTAGTAGCCGACCGCGGCGGGCCAGATCCAGTGGCCGTCGGTCTGGAAGGCGACCGGCACGACGGCCGGGGCGTCGGGGTTGAGGACGTCGGCGTCGAAGCCGCGCCCGATCACCGCGACGGGCGCGCGGTCGAGGTAGCTGCGCAGCAGCTCGCGCTCGCCCTCGGGCACGGGCGGGCGGTTCACCGACGGCCGGCCGCCGGGGCCCGCCCCGTCGAACACGCGGGCGGTCCGGAAGCCGCGCGGGGGGACGGGGGCGGGCAGGCCGGAGCCGGGGGTGGACGGGCCGGGCAGACCGGCCCCGGGTGTCGAGGGACCGGGCAGGCCGCCGGGTGTCGACGGGCCGGGCAGGCCGCCGGCGGGGGTCGGCGGGCCGGCGGGCGGGGTCGGCGGGCCGGGGACGTGCGCGTCGTGGCCGGGGAGGTGCGCGTCGTGGCCGTGGTCCGCCGGGGTGGGCGGGCCGAAGTCGTGCGGCTCGTGGCCGGCGGGCGCGACCTCGTGCGGGGGCGGCGGGAAGAGCTGCGTCTCCTGGGCCGCGTCGAAGCCGTGCGGGTCGTGGCCGGCGTCGTGGGGCGCGCCGAACGGGTGCGGCTCGTCGTGCGGTGCCCCGAACGGGTGCGGCTCGTGGGCCGGGTCGAACGCGTGCGGGTCGTGAGCCGGGTCGTGCGGTGCGCCGAAGGGGTCGTGGCCGGCGTCGTGCGGTGCCCCGAAGGGGTGAGGCTCGTGGGCCGCGTCGAAGGAGTGGGGCTCGTGGCCCGGGGTGGGCTGGAGCGGTTGGCCGCCGGGGGGCGTCGGTGGGCCGGGTTGGGCGGGCAGGGCCGGGCCCGGCGGGGTCTGCGGTGCCGGTTGCTGCGGTGCCGGTTGCTGGGCGGCCAGGCGGCGGCGCAGCCAGTCCGGCACGTTCTCCTCGGTGCGCGGGAAGAAGCGGATCTCGTCCACGTACGCCTGCGGCGGCGGTGGCGTCTGCCACGCGGGCTCGGCGCGGTCGAAGTCGAGGTTGTAGCTGGACGGGTGGTCGAGCTGGTAGCGGGCGTTCGACCAGCTCCCCCGGCCCTCCCGGTACATGCCCGCGCGCAGCCGCGCGAACAGGCCGGCCACCTCCTGCGGCGGCTGCCAGGCGCGCGGCGCGCCGTCCGCCCCCCGCACCTCGGCGGCCAGCTCGAAGTACCGGCCGGTGGCCCGGTACTCGGCAGTGACGTGGCGCCAGTCCTCCGGAGCGGCCCGCATCAGCGTGAGGCCGATCTGCTTGACCAGCGCGTCCTGCTCGGTCGGGTTCAACGGCTTCGGCTCGGACACGCCCACCATCTTCCCCCGCGACTCACCGTGCGCGCACGGGACCCCGTTGCGCCGAACGGACGAACCACGGGGTGCGACCGTCCCTAGACCGCGGGTGGCGGCGTCGTGGCCTTGTCGATCTCTTGCAGCCGGCCGTCGGCCAGCAGGTCGCGCACGGACGCCACGAGGAAGTACCCGGTGCCCCCGCCGGCCTGCCCGAACCACGGCACGGCGACGCCCTTCACCGCCGGCACCGGTTGCTGGACGCGATACACGTGGTAGCGGCGGTTCAGCCAATCCGGTGGCAGCGACCGCCGGCCGAACGTGGTGCCCGCCGCGTAGACGAGGTTGCCGCTCTCGGCCCCGAACCGGTCCAGCTCGGTCCCGGCGGGCAGCACGACGGCCTCCCGGTCGCTGAACAGCGACAGCGGCGGCTCGTCGGGCAGCGGCTGGATGTCCGCCACGGGCTGCACCACCGGCTGCTCGGCCCGTGCCCGGCCGCCGGCGCGCTCGGCGTCCCGGTCGTCGCGCCACAGCAGCTCGGCGAGCAGCACCTTCGCCGCGTCCACGGCGTGCTCGTACACCTTCGGGCGACCGTGCGGGCCGCGGTCGGCGTCCCAGAACTGGACCTGCCAGCCGGACGGTCCGGGCGCGGGCTCCAGCACCAGGGCGTCCGGGCGGGGCTCGACCAGGCCGTACTCGTGCTCGGCGACCCCGTAGTGGTCGAGGCGGGCCTTGAGCCGGTCCAGCGCGCGGCGGTCCGCGTCGGTGATCACGCGCGGGGTGTGCGGGGGCAGCGGCGCGCTCTCGGCCTGGCCGGTGGCGACGGCGGTGGCGGCGGCCTCGGCCTGCGGCGACACCGGCGGGACGGCGTAGCCGTTGTCGCGGATGTGCTGGACGAGCTGCGGCACCGGTGGGACGTGGTGGTGGCGCAGGTAGTAGGCCACGCCGCCGGGCCACACCCAGGTGCCGTCGGTGTGGAAGGACAGCGGCACGCCGGGGCTGGCGTCCGGGGTGAACACGTCCTTGCCGTAGGAGCGGGCGGCCAGCACGACCGGCGCTGCGTCCAGGTAGGCGAGGAGGTCGTCCAGTTCCTGCGGGTGGGGGCGGGGGCGGTCGGCGAAGGTCGGCACGCCCTGCGCGTCGAGGCCGTCGAACAGCGGCGCGGCGATGAGGTCGGCGACCCCCTCCGCCGGGGACTGCACCGGGATCTGCGCGGTCGGCGGCTCCGAGGTGGCGGCAGCGGCGGGCGGCTCGGCGGCGGGCGGCTCGGCGGCGGGGGCGGGCGGCTCGGCGGCGGGAGCGGCGGGCGGCTCGGCGGCGGGGGCGGGCGGCTCGGCGGTCGGGGTCGGCGGCGGCTCGGGGAGGCCGGCCTTCCGCGCCAGCCAGGCCGGGACCGCGTCCCGCGGGTGCAGTTCCAGTTCGCGCGCGTAGTGCTCGGCGTCCGGCGGCGAGACCCAGTCCGGGTCGGTGTCGCGGTTGAACTCCGCCGAGTACGTGTCCGGGTGCACCAGGTGGAACTTCATCGACAGCCACGTGCCGCCGCCCGGCCGCGCCATCCCCTCGCGCAGCTGCACGAAGAACGGCAGCGCCTCGTCGGGCAGCCGCCACTGGAACGACGACCCGTAGATGGTCAGGCCGGACACCTCGGCCTCCAGGTACCGGCCGACCATCCGGAAGTCCACGAACAGCTGCTCCCAGTCGCCGCGCAGCCGCTGCACCAGCAGCGTCGTCACGGAGCCGAGGATCGCGTTCTGGTCCTCGGTGTCCAACTGCGGCGCGGTCATGCGTTCTGCTCCTCGGTCGCGGCTTCGGCGAGCTTGGCCCGCAGCCAGTCCGGCACGAACGCCTCGTCCCGGGGGAACGCCGCCAGGTCGCGGGCGAAGTCCGCGGCCGGCACCGGCGGGTCGAACTGCGGGTCGTGGTCGAAGTTGTAGGTGATGTCGATGCGCAGCGGCGCGTTCACCACGCACCGGCACGAGAACCACGCGCCCCGGCCCGGCTGGTAGTTGGCCTGGCGCAGCTGCGCGAACGCCTCCGCCAACCCTTCCGGCGGCAGCACCTCGGGCGTCGAGCCGTCCGGCAGGTAGACGGTCAGCGCGAGGTCCTGCACGGCGACCGTCATCCGCACCAGGAGGTCGATGCGGCGGAACCCGTCGGGAGCGGCGTCCAGCAGCAGGCCGCCGATGACCTGGAGCAGCTCGTCGTGCCGCTCAGAAGCCGACTGGCCAGAGGGCTGCGTTGTGCTCATTGGGGTAGCTCCTGACGTAGATCTCGGTCGTGCCGTCCGCGCGGGTCACGCGCCAGCGGGTCTGGTACGTGTGCGGGTGCCGGGTCAGCGGGTCGCGCAGGGCGAAGGTGTCGATGATCTCGACCGTACCGCCGGCCTTGATGAACTTCGACCGGTCCCGCTCCATCCGGTGCCACGTCTCGTCGGTGGCGAACGCGGGCCGGCCGTTGCCCTGGTTCTGGTCGCGCTGCTGGCTGGACTGGTTGGCCGCCTCGCCCGGGAAGCCCAGCTCGTTGCCCTGGTGGTGGCCGCCGTCGGACAGCTTCTTGCCGCTGCCGTCGACCTCGCCGTGCGTGCCGACCTCGACCTGGGCGGCCCCGTCGCGGCGGATCGCGCCGCCGGAGGACAGGTCGGGCCGGCCGGTCGTGGCGACCGTCTCGCCGTCGCGGTTGGTGCGGCCCCGCCACATGTCGTTGTCGGCGACCAGGACCGCGTTGGGCAGCGGCAGGTTCAGGTCCGGGCTGAACGGGCGGAACGTGTGCACGAAGCCCACCGAGCCGTCGTCGCCGGTCTGGAACGTGCCGTAGCCCTGCTCCTTGTGGTCGTCCAGCACGAACCGGGTGCCCGGCGGCAGGTCGGCGCGGCCCGCGAACGGGTCGCTGTTGCCGAAGGGCCGGGTGACCGCGGCGTGCTGCTGCGGCGTCCACGTCGAGGTGTCGCCGGTGACCTTCACGGAGTAGGCGTACTCACCGTCCACTTTGGTCCGTTCGAGGGTGAGCTTGACCTCGTTGGCGGGCGCGGGCCAGGTCCGGGTGGGTTGTTCGGCGCGGCCGAGGCCGTAGAAGCCGTCCGAGGTGACCTGGGCGTGGGACGGGGCCTGGGCGATCTCGGCGTTGACCCGGCTGCGCTGGCCGGAGTGGGTCTCCTCGAACACGACGTGCCCGGCGTCGTCGGTGAGGAACCGGCCGCGGCGCTGGCCGTGCTCGTCGGTGACGACGTACTCGGTGTTCGCATCGTGCACCTGGCCGGGCCGGCTGAACGGCTGGCCCTGCTTGAGGTCGTCCACCGACTTCTGCTGCGCGGTGGGCGGTTCGACGCGGTCGACGGCGTTCTGCGGGTGCCCGTCGGCGTCGGTGGTGAACTCCTGGTGCAGCGGGCCGCGGTCGACGTTGTAGTTCGCGCCGGGGACCGGGTGGGTGACCTCGGGGTTGCGGGTGTCGCCGAGGAAGTCCGGCGCGGCGATCCACTTCGGACGGCCGTCGCCGTCGGTCTGGACGGTGCCGCGGTGGTTGCCTTCGGTGTCGTAGACGTCCATCCGGGTGTCCGGCGGGAGGTCCGTGCGCGCGGTGAACGCCTCGCCGGGCTTCGGGGCCATCGGGTGGTCGCGGTCGATGGTGACGCGGCCGTTCGCGGCGGGCGGCGGCGGGTCGATCAAGACCGTGCGCTGGACCTGGACGTCCTGGCCGCCGATCTTGATGGTGTCGGTGGTGGTCTGGCGGGTGCCGTCCGGGTTGGCCACGAACACGTCGTGCCGGTGGCCGGTCTCGACGCGGTAGTGGGCGTTCGGCGCGGGGTGCAGGACCTCCGGGTTGTCGCCGTGCCGGGTGTTGGGGGCGATGGCGTCGACGAAGACGTTGCCGTCGGCGTCCACGTGGACGACCGTGCGGACCTCGCCGTTCGGGTTCCGCACCTCGATGCGGGTGTCGCGCGGCAGGTCGCCCTGGCGGAACAGCGACTCGGTGGTCTGGACGGTCTGCCGGTGCGTTGTCCGCGGTTCCTGCCAGGGCGTTTGGACCTGGGGCTCGATGTCGAGCCGGCCGCGGTGCTCGCCGGTGGCGAGGTCGCCCTTGGGCTCGTGGCCGGGCGGCATGCCGTGCTCGCCGACCGGGGTGCTCGTGCCGTCCGGCTCGAACCGGTGCCAGCCGCCGTCCGGTGGGATCCGCGGGCCGCCGGACTCGGCCGGGGAGCTGGAGTAGAGGTTGCCGTGCTGGTCGGACCAGGCGAGGCGGTCCGGCGCGATGACGGGTTGGCCGGTCTCGCGGGCGACGTGCGCGGCGAGGCTGTTCTCCCCGCCGGCCGCCGCGTCGCAGCCGACGAACACCAGCGGCCGGTCCGCGAGGCCCGGGTGGTTGGTGATCAGCTCGACCAGTTCGGCGCGGGTGTAGTGCCGGTCGCCGATGCGGACGCCGTCGCCGTCGGTGTGGATGTCCAGGACCGCGTGGCCGTCGGTGGGCGGGATGCGGCGGGCCAGGTCGTTGAGGTGCGGTTCGGTGTGGAGGGCGACGCCGGCGTCGGTGACGTGGCTGTTGCGGATCGCCTGGTCGACGCGTTGCGAGACCTCGCCGAGCGGGATCGGGCCCTGGTGGGCGACCGGGCCGAGGTCGCGGGCGGGCTCGTGCGGCGCGTAGTCGTCGAACGCGCCGTTGCGGGCTTCGTCCACCGTGACGGGGTCGGGGGTGCGGACGTCGCCGTTCTCGTCGAAGGTGCCGAAGTCGGGCGGCAGCACCTTGCCGTCGGCGGGCGGGACGTCCACCTCGCGCATCAGGCCCAGGTCGATCAGGCGCTGGACGCTCATCTGGCCGGTGTTCGGGTCCACCAGGTCGGGGTGCGCGACGGGCTGGAGCTGGCGCGCGCCGCCGGGTTGGTCGAAGGCCGGGGCGACCGGGGCGAGCTCGACGGTGAGCGGGGCGTCGAGGACGTAGACGTGGTAGCCCTTGCCGAGGCTGTCCGGGAGGATCGCGCGCTCGCCGAAGCCGTAGGCGTTGCCGTCCGTGTCGAGCGGTGAGAGGAAGTCGCCCTGGGGGCTGCCGAACCGGTCGAGGACGGTGCCGGCGGGCAGTTCGACCACGACGCGGGGGCCGTCGGCGCCCTGGTTCGGGGGCCAGTTGATCGAGCCGTCGGGCTTGGAGTGGGCCTGGATGAACGGCTCGTAGCTGCCGTGGGGGCCGTAGGGCTGGTAGGTCGGTTCGACGATGGCGGCGGCGCGCTGGTCGTAGGTGCCGACTTCGCGGTCCGTGGGGCCGGTGCTGTCGTGGAAGGAGTGGTAGGGGCCGTCGTGGGAGAAGCCCGGGACCACGCCGGCGGGGTTGCCCCAGACGCCCTTGTGGGGGAAGGGGTCGGTCGCCGGGGGTGGGGTGGGCTGGGTGTCCTCGGGCCACTCGTGGCTGTCGGCCGGGGTGTGCTCGTCGCCCGGCTCGCCGGTGGTGTCGGGAGTGGTGTCGGGGGTGGTGTCGGCCGGCGTGTCCGGGGTGGGGTCGGGGGTGGTGTCGGCCGGCGTGTTCGAGGTCGGGTCGGGGGTGGGGTCGGTCGGCGTGTCCGGAGTGGTGTCCGGCGTGGCGTCGGTCGGCGCGTCCGGGGTGGGGCCTGCGGTCGGTTCCGGGGTCGGGGTGGTGTCGGGTGCCGGCGTGGTGTTGTTGCCGGGGGGCGGGTTCTGGGTGCCTCGGGCGGCCGGGGCTTCGGTGCCTCGGGCGGCCGGGGTTTCGGTGCGCGGGGCGGGTGGCGTCGGCTCGGTGCGCGGGGATGGTGCCGGTGTCGCGGTGGGTGCGGGCTGGTGGCCGGTGGGGCCGAAGCCGCCCGGCTGGGGGCCGAACCCGCCCGGTTGGCCGGGCTGGGGGCCGAAGCCGGCGGGCGGCGGCGTGCCCGGTTGTTGCGTGGACGGGCCGCGCTGTTCGGGCATGACCGGGGAGTTCTGGTGCGGGATGTGCGGTGCGTCCGCGTAGGGCTGGGACGGGATCCCGGTGACCGAACTGGCGCCCGTGGAGTCGTGGGGACGGTTGCCCTGGTCCCGACCACCCGGGTTCGGGTCGCTGAAGAACCCACCCACGGGAGCGGAAGGCCCACGCCCACCACCGCCACCGCCGGCGGCAGGACCACCGGCGGCCCCCATCGGAGGAGGCGCGACCCCGCCGGCCCCCATCGGCGCACCACCCTGCCCGGAGTGCCCTTGGCCGACGGGACCACCGGGAGTCGGCGAGACACCGCCCGGAGCGGCAGCACTCCCCCCGGAGTGGCCGCCCGGAACCTGCCCACCGGCGACCGGCGCGGTCCCGGGAGTCGGCCCACCGGTAGCAGCCGGACCGCCGACCGACGAAGAGCCACCGGTAGGCGATGGCCCACCGGTCGGAGTCGGGCCACCGGTCGGAATCGGGCCACCAGTCGGAGTCGGGCCGCCGGTCGGAGTCGGGCCGCCGGTCGCGGTCGGGCCGCCGGTCGCGGTCGGGCCGCCGGTCGGAGTCGGGCCGCCGGTCGCGGTCGGGCCGCCGGACATCGGGGTGCCGGCCGGCGGCGGTCCGCCCGGTGTGGTGCCGGCGAGCGGCGGGCTGCCGGGAGTGGTGGCGGACAGTGGTGGGGTGCCGGCGGTTGGGCTGCCTGTGGATGGGGTGCCTGGCGTGGATCCCGGGGAAGCCGGAGCACCGGGAGTCGTCCCCCCGAACGTCGGCATCGGCCCGGACACCGGCACACCCGGCCGAGCCCCGCCAACCCCCGGACCGCCAGAACTCCCGACCCCCGGAGTCGGCGAGTGCGGCACCCCGGGCGAAGCACCACCCGGGACCGGAGTCCCGCTGAACGTCGTAGGCGTCCGACCGACCGGAGCAGGGCCGCCCGCCGGCGTGCTGGGCGCGGCACTCGGTGCGCCCAGACGGCCGGTGATGGACGACGTCCCGCTAACCACCGGAGCCGTCGGAACGGTTGCCCGCCCGCCCGAACCCACGGGTGGCGGCGAAGAGTCACCACCGACCGACGGTGGCGGCGCGGCGACGGATGGACTCGGGGCGGGCGGAGCGGAGACCGCCGACGTGGTCGTGGTGTCCCTGCCGACCGGGTTCAGGCCGTCCCGGCGAACGGAAGGGCCGCCGGGAGCAGCAGCGGCAGCGGGCGCGGTGGGAGCGGGAGACGGGCCGATGTCCGGCGGACGGGAGACGGGGTCTCCCGCGGTCACCCTCGGCGGTTCCACGGTCAGGCCGTCCTTCGCGCCCCCGATGCCACCGGAGACCGCACCGGACGTCGCACCCAGCAGCACGTCCCGCGCGCTGATGTCCTGACCCATTACCGCGGCCGTGCCGACGGTCGAGGCGGCACCCTCGACGGCACCCCGCGTCGCACCCACGGCCATCTGCCCGGCCAGGCCGCCGCCCTCGAACTTCAACCCACCGGACAACCCGCCGACAACACCCGACACGGCCCCGGAAACGGCCGCCTCACCGGTCTTGCCCCAGTCCCACTGCGAACGGTCCCCGCGCGCCACCTGGATGCCCTGGATCACCACGTCGATCCCGACCGAGATGGCCACCTCGCGCAGGATCGCCAGCACCAGCTGCCGGAACGTGAACTGCACGATCAACCGCGTCGCCTGCTGCGCGATGGGGATGCCGGCGGTCGAAGCGCCGAACGTCCCGAACGCCGCCGCGATCAGCGCCGCGATCTCGATCGCCAGCGCGATCAACGACGCGATGATCGACAACTTGGTGTACTCGACCTCCAGGGCCGAGTTGTCGCAGCTCTCCGCGAGCTGCTCGCACACCTCCCGCAGCTTCGGCAGGTACGAGTCGTCACCGCCGGCGAACTTGCCCCAGTACTCCTCGAACCGCCGCACCGCCTCGCCGGTCTGGCTGGCGGTCACCGTGGACGCGGCGCCGTTGGCCTCGTCGATCACGGACTTCACGCCCTGCGCGGCGGTCCGGTAGGCGTCGGCCATGCGCCGCAGCGCCGTCTCGTCGCCCTCCGGCCAGCTCTGCCCGACCACGATCGGGAACAGCCACGTGACCTCGCTCGGGATCTCGATGCCCACCGCTCGCGCCCCTCAGCCGAAAACGTCAGTAGGTCCGGGAGATCCCGGTCGCGTTGCCCTGGTCGGACCCCTCGTACGCGGCGGCCGACTCGTCGACCCCGGTCCGGATGTCCTGCAACGCCTTGGCCAGGTTCTTGAAGGCGTCCAGGGTCGCCGTGGAGTTCGGCACGTACTGCTGCGCGAACGCCTGCCCCGACTCGTCACCGCCCCAGCACTGGCCCTCGGCCTGCAACGCGCCGTTCAACGCCTCGAAGACCCCGGTCAGGGCGTCGCCGGCCGCGCTGAACTGCGCACCACCGCGCCGCATGCCGGCCACGTCTACCTGGAAGCCGCCGTTCACCAGCCACTCCTGTCCATGATGGTGTCGCCGTCGTCGTCATCGGTCGGAGCGGGGGCCCGGCGCGGCGGCGTCGCGGTCGGCACGGCGGGCGGCTGCGGGATCAGGTCGGCCAGCGTCGGCACGCCGGGCAGGAACTCCGACAGGTCGACGCTCGCGCCCTCCTGGGCCGGTGCGAGGACCTCGGTGACCTCGGCGCGGGCCTGGGCGACGGCCCGCAGCACGGTCTCCGTGGTGAGCCGGGCCAGCTTCTCCGGCGTGGTGCGCTCGAACGCGTTGGGCGAGAACTCCAGCGAGGTCAACGCGCCGGTGGAGTCCACCGAGGCGCGGACGCTGCCGTCCTGGGACACCGCCGTGGCGCTGACCGCCTGGGCCCGCGCGGCGGTCTCGTGCAGTTGCGCGGTCTTGGCGCGCAGCTCCGTGAGGAGGCTGTCGACGTGCTCGCGCATGGCGGCGTTGCGAGCCTCCAGCTCGGCCCGGCGTCCCGTGGGATCGGTCACAGCTATCCCCTCGCTTGTGCCTCCAGGAGGTGCTGACGCTAGCCGAGGCCTCCGGGTTCCCGTCGATATTCGGGCCGGTTTTGTCGGGGGTGGGGTGCAGAGTGGGGGTCGTGCTCCGGCCCTACCGCGAACTCGCGTCCGTACCAGGACTCCCCGCGTTGCTCATGTGGTCGCTGCTGGGCCGCATCCACATGCCGGGGACCCCGCTGGCCTCGTCGTTCATGATCGCGGGGTGGACCGGCTCGTACACGGCGGCGGGTCTGGTGGGCGGCGCGTTCGCGGTCGGGCTGGGGGTGGCGAGCCCGGTGCGCGGCCGGGCCGCCGACCGGAGTCCGGCGAGCCGGTTGCTGCTGGTCACGGCGTTGGGCTACGGGGCGGCGATCCTGGCCGCGGGGGTCGTCCCGCTGGTGCTGCCGCCGTCGTGGTGGCCGCTGTCGGTGCTGGTGGCGGCGGTCGCCGGGGTGATGATGCCGCCGGTCACGCCGATCAGCCGGGCCACCTACCCGCGCATGGCCACCGGGTCGGCGGGCACCGCCGTGTTCACCGTCGAGGCGTCCATGCAGGAGGTCATCTACGTCATCGGGCCGGCGTTGACGGCGATGGTGGTGGCGTTCTTCAACCCGTACGCGGCGCTGTGGATGTGCGGCGCGCTGGCCGTGCTGGGCGCGTTCGGGTTCCGGGCGGCGCTGCGGCGGGCCGGGATGGACGAGCCGGTGCCGTCGGGGGCGAGGCACTCGGGGCGGACGCTGCTGGCCGATCCCCCGATGGTGTTCGCGTTGTCCACCGGGTTGTGCATCGTGGCGTCGCTGCTCACCATCGACCTGGTGATCATCGCGTGGGCGCGGGACCTCGGGTCGCCGGGCCTGGCCGGTGTGCTGACGGCGGTGTGGGGTGTCGGGTCGGTCGTCGGCGGGCTGGTGGCGGGCGGGCTGCACGGGGAGCCGCGGTTCACCCGGCGGATGGTGCTGCTGGCGTTGGGCGTGGTGGCGCTGGTGCCGGTGCTGCCGCCGGTCACGCAGCCGTCGTCGGTGTGGCTGATCGGGTTGGTGCTCGGGGTGGGCGGGATGGCCATCGCGCCCGCGATCGCCGCCAACAACACGCGGATCAGCGAGATCGCGCCGGAGGGGCGCAAGGCCGAGGCGTTCGGCTGGCTCGGCGCGTTCACCACCGCCGGTCAGGCGGCGTTCCTGCCGGTGGCGGGGTGGCTGCTGGACCTGGTCGGACCGGCCGCGGCGGCCGGGGCGAGCGCGGCGGCGGCGGTGCTCGGGGTCGTGCTGGCGAGCCGGGTGCGGGCGCCCAAGCCGGAGAGCGCCCCCGTTGGTTGAGACGCGGCAGAAGGTCGTCGGGACGGGGGTCGCGTTCGTCGGCGGCGTGTTCCTGGCGGTGCAGGGCCGGTTGAACGGCGAGCTGGGGCACGTGTTCCGGGACGGGTTCCTGGCCGCGCTGGTGTCCTTCGGCGGCGGGTTGGCGCTGTTGCTGCTGGTCGTGCTGCCGGCCGAGAGCGGGCGGAAGGGGTTGCGGCGGCTGGGGGACGCCCTGCGCGGCGGGCGGATCCGGTGGTGGCAGTGCGTCGGCGGCGCGTGCGGGGCGTTCTTCGTGTCCGCGCAGGGCCTGACGGTCGCCGCGCTGGGCGTCGCCGCGTTCACCGTGGCGGTGGTGGCGGCGCAGGTGGTCGGCAGCCTGGTGGTGGACCGGGCGGGGCTCGGGCCGACGCGGCAGCCGTTGACCGTGCCGCGCGTGGTGGGCGCGGTGCTGGCGGTGCCCGCGGTGGCCGTGGCGGTGGCGGACGACTTCGGCTCGCCGGCCGCGCTGTGGCTCGCGGTGCTGCCCGCGTTGGCGGGGCTGGGGTTGGGCTGGCAACAGGCGGTCAACGGGCTGGTCCGGGAGGCCGCGGGCAGCACCCGCGTGACGACCCTGGTCAACTTCGCCACCGGCACCGCCGTGCTGCTGGTGGTGTGCGCGGTGGACGTGGCGGTGCGCGGATTCCCGACCGCCGCGCCGAGCGAGCCGTGGTTCTACGCCGGTGGCGCGCTGGGCGTCTGCACGATCGGGTCGGCGGTGCTCGCCGTCCGCTACACCGGCGTGCTGCTGGTCGGGTTGACGCAGGTCGCGGGCCAGCTGGTGGGCGCGGTGGCGGTCGACGCGGTCGTTCCGGCGGCGGGTTCGCGGCTGTCGGTCCTCACCGTCGTGGGCACGGTGTTGACCTTGGCGGCGGTGGCGGTCGCCGCGCTGCCGAGCCGCCGGTGATGCGAAGATGGGGCGCGTGACGGCGACGATCCTCAACGGCAGGGCCACCCGGGACGCGATCTTCGACGACCTGCGGGCGCGGGTCGCGAAGCTGGCCGAGCGGGGGGTGACGCCGGGCCTGGCCACCGTCCTGGTCGGCGACGACCCCGGCTCCCACTCCTACGTGAAGGGCAAGCACGCCGCGTGCGCGAAGGTCGGCATCACGTCGATCCGCCGCGACCTGCCCGCCGACACCACGCAGGAGCAGCTCGAAGCCGTCATCGACGAGCTGAACGCCGATCCCGCGTGCACCGCCTACATCGTGCAGCTCCCGCTGCCCAAGCACCTGGACGCCAACGCGATCCTGGAGCGCATCGACCCGGCCAAGGACGGCGACGGCCTGCACCCGGTCAACCTGGGCAAGCTCGTCCTCGGCGACGAGGCCCCGCTGCCCGCCACCCCGCGCGGCGTGGTCGAGCTGCTGCGCCGCTACGACGTGCCGATCGCGGGCGCGAACGTGACCGTGGTCGGGCGCGGTGTCACGGTCGGGCGGCCGATCGGGCTGCTGCTGACCCGACGCAGCGAGAACGCGACCGTCACCCTGTGCCACAC
The DNA here is from genome assembly GCF_039521145.1 of Saccharothrix mutabilis subsp. mutabilis. Lineage (NCBI taxonomy): Bacteria > Bacillati > Actinomycetota > Actinomycetes > Pseudonocardiales > Pseudonocardiaceae > Saccharothrix > Saccharothrix mutabilis. Next base: position 243,527 of record NZ_BAAABU010000008.1, on the reverse strand, counting down.
CGGCACCAAGGACCTGGCCGCCGAGGTGCGGCGGGCGGACATCGTGGTCGCGGGCGCGGGCAGCCCCGGCCTGATCACCGCGGACATGGTGAAGCCGGGCGCGGCCGTGGTGGACGTCGGCATCACCCGCACCGACGCCGGGCTGGTGGGCGACGTGCACCCGGACGTGGCCGAGGTGGCGGGGTTCCTCGCGCCGATCCCCGGCGGGGCCGGGCCGATGACCATCGCGATGCTGCTGACCAACACCGTCGAGGCCGCCGAGCGCGGCGTGGCGGCTGCCGACTCGGGTTCCGGCTCGGGGTCGGGTTCGGGTTCTGGCTCGGGTTCGGGCTCGGGTTCGGTGGAGGGCTGAGGGCGGTGGAGCTGATGCCGGAGCAGCGCTGGCGGTCCGCGGCGGGGCAGCACCTGCCGTTCGCGCTGGTGGTCGCGGTGGTCGTGCTGGGCATCGTGCGGATCGTGCAGTACCACTGGCGGCAGGGCGCGGTGCTGATCGGCGTCGCGCTGCTGCTCGCGGCGCTGCTGCGGGTGCTGGTGACCGACGAGCAGGCCGGCCTCATCGCGATCCGCAGCCGGAGCGTGGACGCGCTGCTCTACTCGGGGTTCGGGTTCTCGGTGATCGTCGTGGCGATGACCATCATCGGCGGCCCGTTCAGCCGCTGATCGCGTCCAGGAGCGCCGCCAGCTCGGCGGCGCGGGCGGGGCGTCCGGCGGACACCCACTCCACCCGGCCGCGCAGGTGCGCCCGGAAGTCCGGGTGGCCGTGGCGGTTCTGCGACTCCAGCCCGTGCCGGGCGCAGTTGTGCAGGACGGCTTTCAGGTCGTCGTACTCGGCGCGGGACGCCGCCGGCGCGTGGTTGACGACCAGCCCGGCGAGCCGTTGCCGTTGGTGCCGCGCGGTGATCCGGGTCTTGTCCGGGTTGATGCGGAAACCCTCGCTGTGGACGGCTTTGCGCACGCCGGGCAGCAAGCGGTGCGGGGGGAGGTCCGCCGGGCCGGAGAACGCGAGGTCGTCGGCGTAGCGGGTGTAGGTGGCGTTCAGGCTGCGCGCGAGGCCCGTGAGGCGGCGGTCGAGGTTGCGGGCGATCACGTTCGCGGTGGCCGGTGAGCTGGGCGCGCCCTGCGGGAGGTGCGGGGCGGCGAGGCGGCGGCGCAGCGGCCAGTCGGCCCGGAGCGCGGTGTCCGGCGGGGTGCGGGTGGTGAGCAGGCCGGTGATCGCGGCGGCCACCGCGGGCGGGTAGCCGTGGGACTCCAGCAGGCCGCGGACGCGGGTGCCGGTGACCGAGGTGAAGAAGCCTTCGAGGTCCACCCGCACGACCAGGGGTTTGCCTGCGTGGGGCGCGGCGAACGTGCCGGTCGACCGGCCGCGCCGGAAGCCGTGGGCGGCGTCGTGGACGTCGAGCCGGTCGAGCAGGTGGCGGGTGAGGCGGCGCTGGAGTTCGGCCAGGCGCGGCTTCGGGGACGAGATCAGGCGACGGCCCTGCCACCAGGAGCGGTAGTGGCGCAAGGGTTCCCGCGCTTGGCGGTTCCAGGCGCGGGTGTCGGCGAACCAGGCCAGTTCACCGGTGTCGAGGTCGAGCAGCCGGACGGCGAGGTCTTCCGCCGGGACGGGCCCGAGCACGTCCGCGAGGCGTTCGCTTGACAACCACTACAGGCAGAGTACTACAGTCGTCGTTGTTACCGGAGCTTGGGGAGCCGATCTTGCGAAACCTGACCTACATGGTCGCCATGTCCCTCGACGGCTTCATCGCCGCGCCGGACGGGACGTACAACGATTTCCTGTTCGAGGGCGACCACATGACGGCGTTGTTCGAGGAGTACCCGGACGCTTTGCCGACCGTGGCGCGACAGGCCTTGGGCTTGGACGAGAAGCCGAACCGGACGTTCGACACGGTGGTGATGGGGCGGGCGACGTATGAGGTGCCCGGCGGGTTGCCGAGCCCTTATGCGCACTTGCGGCAGTACGTCGTGTCGAGCACTTTGACCGGCGCGCCTGAGGACGTGACGGTGGTGGCGGATGCCTTGTCGGCCGTGCGGGCGTTGAAGGCGGAGTCCGGGTTGGACATCTGGTTGTGCGGTGGGGGCAAGCTGGCGGCGGCGCTGGTGCCGGAGATCGACAGGTTGATCCTGAAGGTCCACCCGATCGTCCTGGGGAGGGGTGTGCCGTTGTTCGACGGGGAGTTCCCTGCTCAACGGTTCGCGAAGGTGGAGAGTAGGGTTTTCGCGACAGGGGTGACTTTCGCGACGTACAGCCGGTCATGATCACTCTTTGCGGTGAAAGAAACGTGAAACTGTACGAAAACACCGTTACCGCCCCTCGGTGAAACATGGAACACCGCGCGAACCACCCCACCCGAACCCCGCCCGCAACCCCGCAGTCCGCTCGGGATGCCGCCAGCAGGGATATCGCCGGCCCGGATTCCGCCGGCCGGGATGCCGCTGGCCGGGATGCCGCTGGCCGGGATGCCGCCGGCCGGGATGCAGCCGGCCGGGATGCCGCTGGCCCGGACGGGAGCGCTTGCCAGTCGCGCGGCTTGGCCGGTCCCGCGCGGACCTGGTCGGGGTCGCGGAGGCGGGTCTGGCAGCGGTGCGCCTGGCTCTAGCCGCCACCCCGATCGCGCATGCGCAGCACCGACCCGCAGCGCCTCGGCCGGCGACCGGCGGCGGCTCGGCGGGCGGCGGGCGGCAGGTGTGGCGTGGTGGGTTACTGGAAGTCTCGGGAGCGGGTCGGGATTCTCAGGTCCAGGCGGGTCAGGTGTTGGGCTCTCAGGCTGATCACGCCCTCCGCCTTCTCCAGCACCCCGCGGACCAGCAGGGCCGGGCTCGTGCGGGCCACCTTGCGGTAGCGGGTCCAGAGGCCGGTGGTGCAGACGACGTTGACCATGCCCGTCTCGTCCTCGATGTTCAGGAACGTCACGCCGCCCGCGGTCGCCGGGCGTTGGCGGTGGGTCACGGCCCCGCCGATCAGGACCACCGTGCGGTCCGGCACCGTCGACAGGGCCGCGACCGGGAGCGCGCCCAACGCGTCCAGGCGGTCGCGGACGAACTCCGTGGGGAACGTGTCCGGGGACAGGCTCATCGCCCACACGTCGGCCGCCGCCAGCTCGACGCCGTCCATGCCGGGCAGGGTGGGGGCGGTGGTGCCGACCGTGGTGCCGGGCAGGCGGTCGGGGCGGATGCCCGCCACCGCGCCGGCCGCCCACAGGGCCTGGCGGCGATCCAGGTCGAAACCGGCGAAAGCGCCCGCGGTGGCCAGGGATTCCGCCTGCCTGGTGGTCAGGCGGACCCGGGAACCCAGGTCTGCCATGTCGCGGTAGGGACCGGAAGCGCGTTCCGCGACAAGGGTTTCCGCCAGGCGCTGGCCGATGTCGCGGATGCCGGCCAGGCCGATGCGGACGGCGGGCTCGCCGTCCACGCGTTCGACGGTGGCGTGCGGCAGGCTGCGGTTGACGTCCGGGCCCAGCACCCGCACGCCGTGCCGGCGGGCGTCGGCGACCAGGGACTGGGGTGAGTAGAAGCCCATCGGCTGGGCCCTCAGCAGCGCCGCGCAGAACGCCGCCGGGTGGTAGAGCTTGAACCACGCGCTCACGAACACCAGGTGCGCGAAGCTCAGCGCGTGGCTCTCGGGGAAGCCGAAGTTCGCGAACGCCAACAGCTTCGCGTAGATCTGCTCCGCCAGCTCCTCGTCCAGCCCGTTGGCCAGCGCGCCCTGGAAGAAGCGGTCGCGCAGGCGTTCCATGCGGTGGGTCGACCGCTTCGCGCCCATCGCCCGCCGCAGCTCGTCGGCCTCCGCGGGCGTGAAGTCGGCCACGTCCACGGCGATCTGCATCAACTGCTCCTGGAACAGCGGCACGCCGAGGGTTTTCTCCAGCGCGCCGGCCAGGAGGGGGTGGTCGTGGGTCCACTGCTCCTGGCCGTTGCGGCGGCGGATGTACGGGTGCACCGAACCGCCCTGGATCGGGCCCGGCCGGATCAGGGCCACCTCCACGACCAGGTCGTAGAACTCGCGCGGCTTCAGCCGGGGCAGGGTCGCCATCTGCGCCCGGCTCTCGACCTGGAAGACGCCCACGGAGTCGGCCCGTTGCAGCATCTCGTACACGCGCTGGTCGTTCAGGTCGATGCGACCCATGTCCACCTCGACGCCCTCGTGCTCGCGCACCAGGTCGATCGCGTAGTGCAGCGCCGAGAGCATCCCCAGCCCGAGGAGGTCGAACTTGACCAGGCCGATGGACGCGCAGTCGTCCTTGTCCCACTGCAACACGGTCCGGTCCTTCATGCGCCCGTTCTCCACCGGGCACACCTCGCTCACCGGCCGGTCGCAGATGACCATGCCGCCGGAGTGGATGCCGAGGTGCCGCGGCGAGTTTTCCAGCTGCGCGGCCAGTTCCAGCACCGGGCGCGGGATCTCGGCAGCGTCCAAAGTGGACCGCAACGGTCCCCAGCGGTCGATCTGCTTGCTCCACGCGTCCTGCTGCCCCACCGAGTGGCCCAACGCCCGCGCCACGTCCCGGATCGCCGACCGCGCGCGGTAGGTGATGACGTTCGCGACCTGCGCCGCGTGCCGCCGCCCGTACTTGCCGTAGACGTACTGGATGGCCTCCTCTCGCCGGTCCGACTCGATGTCCAGGTCGATGTCCGGCGGCCCGTCGCGGGCCGGCGCGAGGAAGCGTTCGAAGAGCAGGTCGAACCGGACCGCGTCGACGTTGGTGATGCCCAGCGCGAAGCACACCGCCGAGTTCGCGGCCGACCCCCGGCCCTGGCACAGGATGTCGTTGCGCCGGCAGAAGTCCACGATGTCGTGCACCACCAGGAAGTACCCCGGGAACCCCAGTTCGGCGATGATCCGCAGTTCGTGCTCGATCTGCCGGTACGCCTTGGGGTTCTCCTCGGGCGAGCCGTACCGCCGACGCGCGCCGGCGTAGGTCAGCTTGCGCAGGTGGCTGTTCTCGTCCTCGCCCTCGGGCACGTCGAACGGCGGCAGCTCGGGCGCGATCAGCTTCAGGTCGAACTGGCACTGCAGGCCGAGCACGGCCGCGCGCTGCACCGCGCCGGGGAACCGGGCGAACCGCCGCGCCATCTCCTCCCCCGACCGCAGGCACGCGGTGCGCCCCGGCGGCAGCCACCCGGTCATCTCGTCCAGGCTGCGCCGCGCCCGCACGGCCGCCATCGCCGCCGCCAGCCGCCCGCGCGACGGCACGGCGTAGTGCACGGCGTTCGTCGCCACGGTCGGCAGCCCCAGCTCCGCCGCCATGCCCCAGAGCAGGTCGTTGCGCGGACCGTCCTCCGGGTAGCCGTGGTCGGTCAGCTCGACGTGCACGCGGTCCGCCCCGTACAGGGCGACCAGCCGCCGCAATGCCGCGAACGCCGCCTCCGGCCCTCCGGACGCCAACGCCCGCCGCACCGCGCCCTTCCGGCACCCGGTGAGCACTACGCACTCGTCCCGCGTGTCCGCGACGACCTGCTCCAGCTCGTACACCGGCCGGCCCTTCTCGCTGCCCGCCGCCAACTGGCCGGTGGTGATCGTGCGGCACAGCGCGTGGTAGCCGTCCGGGTTCGTGGCCAGCAACAGCAGGTGCTCACCCGCGGGGTCGGCGAACCCGTTCTGCGGGGCGGACAGGCCCAGGCTTAGCTCGGTGCCGAACACCGTGCGCACGCCGAGTTCCTTCGCGGCCTCGGCGAACCGGACCACGCCGTACATGCCGTCGTGGTCGGTGATCGCGATGCCGTCCAGGCCGAGCTGCTGCGCGGCCTCGACCAGCTCCTCGGGGTGGCTCGCGCCGTCGAGGAAGCTGAAGTTGGAGTGGCAGTGCAGTTCGACGTACGGGACGCGGGCGCGCGTCGCGCCCAGCTCGTCCACCTTGACCGCGAACTCCGCCGGCGCCTCGTACCGCTCGCGGTGGCGGGTCCAGGCCGGGCTGTCGCCGCCGTCGGGCGGCTGCGGCTTGCCGGACAGCGCGCGTTCCAGCTCCGACCAGCGGACCGGCGGGTTGCTGAAGCCCACGTCAGAACAGCTCGTCGGGGGCGCGGCGGGGCAGGGGGATCAGCGGCGGGGCCCACCCGAAGCGCGCGGGGTGCGCGGGCTCGACAGCGGCGTCGGGCGTGCTCCCGAAGGCCGCGCCCAGGCCGCCCGCGCCGGGTTCGTAGCCGTCCAGCCAGTCGCCGGTCTCGAAGAAGTCCGCGGACATCAGTCGTACACCCCTTCCACCGCCCACTTCCCGCCCGCGCGGATCAGCAGGTAGGCCAACTCTTCCCCGTCCGGCGCGGCGCCCAGGACCTGTAGGCGCGCCGCCCGCACGGCGGTGCCCTCGTCCCACCACCGCTCGTCCACCGGCCACGGCCCGGACCACGCCACGACCCGCCTGCTCTGTCCGCTGTGGACCATCCGGGCGGGTCGGCCGACCAGTTCCGCGTACCCGGTGACGACGACGTCGCCGCCCGCCTCGTCCACCAGCACCACCGGCTCCGGGGACGCGAACACCGTCGCCGGCGACGGCGCGGGCAGCCGGCCCGGCCACGGCGGGTCCGGGTCGGTCGTGGGCACGCGCTCGTCACCCCACGGCACCAGGCGCACCCGGTCGACCGGTCCCCGCCCGCCCTGCAGCACCGGCGTGACCACGGCGTCCGGCCCGAGCAGGCCCTGGACGTGCACCATCGCGCGGGCGGCGCGTTCGGCGGCCTCGCCCTGGTCCTGGCCCGCGCCCGGCCACAGGCCGAGCTGGAGCGCGGCGGCGTCGACGACCTCCTCCGGGTCGAGCTGGAGCAGGTGCAGGCCGGAGGTGAGGCGTTCGCGGGTCAGCCAGCCGTCGAGCTGCCAGCGCACCCGGTCCGCGATGCCCTGCGGTGTCAGCGGGTCCGCGCACCGCCACACGCGGCGCAACTGCTCGCCGTTCTCGGTGGTGGCCCGGATGCCCAGCCGCGTGCAGGCCAGGCCGCGGTCGGCGAGCGCCCGGTGCAGGCGTTCGGCCAGGGCCTTCGCGGCGAACGCGGCGGCGTCGACCCGGTCCACGGGCGGGTCGAGGGTCTGCGTGACGGACAGCTCCGGCGGCGGCCGGCGCCGCACGCGCGGGCGTTCCTCCAGGCCGCCGGCGAGGCGGTGGGCCAGCACGGCGTCCCGGCCGAACCGGCTCGCGACGTCCCGCTCCGGGACCGCGGCGAACGCCCCGAGCGTGCGCAGGCCCAAGCGGCGCAACAGGTCCACCAGGTCGGCGCGGTCCGGGCGGTGCTCGGCGGGCGGGTCCAGCTCGTGGACGCCCAGCGGGGCGAGGAACTCGCGCGCGCCGCCGGGCGGCACGACCAGACCGCGCTGCGCGGCGAGGGTCGCGGCGAACAGGCCGTCGGCGAACCCCACCTGCGCCTCGACGCCGGCGTGCACGGCGACGTGGTCCACGATCCGCTCCGCCGCCCGTTCGGGTGAACCCCAGTAGCCGACGGGGCCGCGCGCGGCGACCGTGACGAGCCCGGGGCGGACCACCTCGATGCCCGGCGCCAACTCCTCGACGGCGGCGGCGACCGGTTCGAACAGGCGGGCGTCGCGGACCTCGTCGTGCTCGAAGATCACCAGTTCGGGGCACTGGCTCTGGGCGGTGCGCTTGCGCTGGCCACGCCGGATGCCCTCCCCGCGGGCGACGGCGGAGCAGGCGACGACCTCGTTGGCGCGGATGACGGCGGCGGGCACGTGCGGCGGCAGGGCGGCTTCGGCGGAGGCGGCGACGACCGGCCAGTCCGGGCACCAGACGGCGAGCGTGTAGCCGGTCATCGGGGCACACCTCCGAAACGGGTCCACCCGCCGGTCCGCCACGGCGCGAGGCCGGGCGCGGAGCAGGACAGGGCGGCCAGGAGACGTCGCAGCACCGCGGTCACCCCGCTTCCGCGGAGACCGGTTGCAGCACGCGCTCACCGGTCGCGGTCGGTCGCCAGGACTGTTCCCGCGCGGGGTCGGGAGCGGGCAGGGACGCCCCTCCCCGCGCGGGAACGCCTGGCAGGGACAGCACCGCGGTCCGTTCGCGCGCGGCAGCCCCCCGGCCGGACGCGCGGACGGTCACGGTGCGGCCGGTGAGCAGGCCGTGGCCCTCGCCCAGGCCGGTCCACCGGCTGAAGGCGGCGCGCAGCTCCACGTCGGCACCGGGCCAGCCGATCCCGAACGGCAGCAGGACGGCTTTGCGGTGCCGTGCCCGCGCGGAGAGCTTGCGCGCTGCCGCGGGCGCCACCGGAGCGGCCACCGACACGAGGTCGAAGCCGTCCAGCAACGCCGCCACGGTGCGCTCGACCTCGCCCTGGTCCCGACCAGGACGGGGGACCAGCGCGAGACGGTGGACGGCCACCCCCAACTCGGCCGCCGCGAGCGCACCACAGCGCGGCAGACCGACCACCGCCGCCCAGCACCCTTCCGCCGTCGCCTCGGCCACCAGCGTGAGCAGCAACGATGTCGACCCGCGCACCGACACCGTGCTGCCCCGCCGCAGGCCGCCCCACGGGAGGATCTCCGCCAGTTCCCCGCGAACCGGCAGAGCCCGAGCCGATGCCGTGGCCGACTCGCCGGCCGCGCCTACCCCGAGCGCGACCAACGTCGCCGTTGCCGACCTGGACGACACCAACCCTCCTCCCACGAATCCGCGCGCACCCCTGTGCGCGGATCGCCGTGGGAAGCCGGCGACCTGTCCGTCGAACACCTGTTCGAACGACAGCACGATCTTATCGCCTCCGGACCACCCGGTGTCAATGGCCACGACCGGGTGACTGGCAGACTGCGGCCCGACGCTTCCGCGACACACGGGGGGAACCGTGAACGCTCCTCAGAACTGGCCCCAGCAGCCACAACAGCCCGGCCATGGACCCGGCCAGCCGCAGGGCGGTCCGTGGCCGCAGGGCGGACCCGGCTCCGGCCACGGTCCCGGCTTCGGCCCCGGCCCTGGCTTCGGTCCCGGACCCGGCTCCGGTCCCGGCCCCGGCTTCGGCGCACCCGGCGGTTACGGCCCCCAGCCGCCCAAGAAGAAGCGGACCGGCCTGGTCGTCGGCATCATCGTCGGCGTCGTGGTCCTGGCGATCGGCGGCGTCGTCGGCTCGATGTACCTGGAGTACACCGAGGACGTCGGCTACGGCCCCGGCGAGCAGCCCACCGAGGCGTGCGCCATCAGCGACAGCCTGAAGCAGCAGGCGAAGACCAGCAGCTTCCGCCTGGCCATCAAGCCCGACGACGGCCGGTCCGGGCTCAAGCACAGCCTCTGCATGTGGGAGCAGGCCAAGGGCAAGGACGGCAAGAACCCGCGGAAGCTGAGCATCCACGTCTACGACTACCGGGTGTTCAACAAGGACAAGGCGAAGAACGAGGAGCAGGCGCGGAGCACGTTCGGCAGCCAGACCCAACTGTCCGGCGACCAGGCCAAGCCCACCGAGGGCCTGGGCGACGAGGCGATGTTCATCAAGCCGAGCGCGACCTCCGACAAGACCCACGTCGGCCTCGTGGTCCGCAAGGGCGAGGTCGTTTACTCGATCGAGTACTTCGGGCGCGACAAGGGCTTCATCACCGACAGCCCGTTCCCGGTCGCGGACGCGGAGGCCGTGGTCCGCAAGGCGGCTGAGGAGATGGTCGCCAAGTAACGCGAAAGCCGCGCGGTCTCAACGGAAGAGACCGCGCGGCTTCGGTTCAAGCTCAGTGGGCGAAGTGGCGCGTCCCCGTCAGGTACACGGTCGCGCCCGCCGCCTCGGCCGCCGCGATCACCTCGGCGTCCCGCACCGAACCGCCCGGCTGGACGACCGCGCGCACGCCCGCCTCCAGCAGCACCTCCAACCCGTCCGGGAACGGGAAGAACGCGTCCGACGCCGCCACCGACCCGCGGGCCCGGTCGCCGGCGCGGGCCACCGCCAGTCGGGCCGCGTCCACGCGGTTGACCTGGCCCATGCCCGCGCCGACGGTCGCGCCGCCGGAGGCCAGCAGGATCGCGTTCGACTTCACCGCTCGGCACGCGCGCCAGGCGAAGGCCAGGTCCGCCAGGCCGGCCGCGTCCAGCGGCTCGCCGCAGGCCAGGGTCCACTTGGCCGGGTCGTCGCCCTCGGCCTCGATGGTGTCCACGGTCTGCACCAGCAACCCGCCGGACACCGCGCGCATCTCCGCACCGCCCCGCGACGGCTCGGACGCGACCAGGATGCGCACGTTCTTCTTGCGCGCCAACACGTCCACGGCACCGTCGGCGTACGACGGCGCGATGATCACCTCGGTGAAGATCTCCGCGACCTGCTCGGCCAGCTCGACCGTCACCTCGCGGTTGGCCGCGATGACGCCGCCGAACGCGGACACCGGGTCGCACGCGTGCGCCTTGCGGTGGGCGTCGGCGATGGCACCCGGACCGTCCACGGAGGACACCGCGATGCCGCACGGGTTGGCGTGCTTGATGATCGCCACGCACGGCAGGGTGTGGTCCCACGCCGCGCGCCACGCCGCGTCCGCGTCCACGAAGTTGTTGTACGACATCTCCTTGCCGTGCAGCTGCTGCGCGGTGGCCAGGCCGGTGCGGCCGTCGCCCTGCGTGTAGAGCGCCGCCTTCTGGTGCGGGTTCTCGCCGTAGCGCAGCACCTGCTTGCGGTTCCACGTCGCGCCGACCCAGCCGGGGAAGCCGGAGCCCTCGTCGTCGGGGCTGAGCACGCCGCCCATCCACGACGCCACGGCCACGTCGTAGGACGCGGTGTGCCGGAACGCCGCCGCCGCCAGGCCCTGCCGGTCGGCCAGGGTGAACCCGCCCTCGGCGACCTGCGCGAGCACCCAGGCGTACCGCGCCGGGTCCACGACCACGGCCACGCTCGCGTGGTTCTTCGCCGCCGCGCGCACCATCGCCGGGCCGCCGATGTCGATCTGCTCGACGCACTCCTCGGGCGACGCGCCGGACGCCACCGTCTGGGTGAACGGGTAGAGGTTCACCACCAGCAGGTCGAACGGCGCGATGTCCAGCTCGCGCAGCTTCTCGACGTGCTCGGGCTTGCGGGTGTCGGCGAGCAGGCCGGCGTGCACGCGCGGGTGCAGCGTCTTCACCCGGCCGTCGAGCACCTCGGGGAACCCGGTCACGCTCTCCACCGGGGTGACCGGCACCCCCGCGTCGGCCAGGGTCTTGGCCGTGCCGCCGGTGGAGACGATCTCGACTCCGGCCGCGTGCAGGCCGGTGGCCAGTTCCAGCAGCCCCGACTTGTCGGACACCCCGATCAGGGCCCGACGAACCGGTCGCCTCTCGGCAGGAGTGGTCACGGGATGCTCACCTTTCGTCCGTTCACGGTGCAGCCCTCGCGGGCCAGGCGGGCGACGACGTCGACGAGCAGCCGCCGCTCCACCACCTTGATGCGCTCGTGCAGGCTGTCGACGTCGTCACCGTCACCGACGACGACGGCTTCCTGGGCCAGGATCGGCCCGGTGTCCACGCCGCCGTCCACCAGGTGCACGGTCGCGCCGGTGACCTTGACGCCGTAGTCCAGGGCGTCGCGGACGCCGTGCGCGCCCGGGAAGGCGGGCAGCAGCGCGGGGTGGGTGTTGACCATCCGGCCGCCGAAGCGGGCCAGGAAGGCCGGTCCGAGGATCTTCATGAACCCGGCGGAGACCACCAGGTCGGGCTCGTGCGCGGCGACGGCGTCGGCGAGGGCGGTGTCCCACTCGTCGCGCGTCGGGTGGTCCTTCAGGCGCACGCTGAAGGTGGGGACCCCGGCGCGTTCGGCGCGGGCCAGTCCTTCGATGCGGGCCCGGTCCGCGCCCACCGCCACGACCCGAACGGGGTAGCCGGGGTCGGCGGCGGCGTCCAGCAGCGCCTGCATCAGGGTGCCGGAGCCGGAGACGAGGACGACGACCCGCGCGGGGTTGGGAAGCCGGAGTGTGGTCTCGGCGCTCAGCGTGCTCTCCTTGCTGGGGACTGTCACAGCAGCTCAGGAGCAGCCTAAGCGGTGCCTAGTCGCGCTTGTCGGCCAGGTCCTCCCGGTCCTCCGGCTGGTCGTCCTCGGGGTCTTCCTCGTCGTCGGGGTCTTCGCCGCCGGGGTCTTCGTCACCGGGATCTTCGTCGCCGGGGTCTTCGTCGTCTTCCTCGAACTCCTCGGCGGTTTCCTCCGCGACGGGCTCGTCCTCGTCGTCGTAGTCGTCCTCTTCTTCGGCTTCCTCTTCGAGTTCTTCGAGGTCGTCCTCGAAGTCCTCGTCCTCGAAGTCGTCGTCCTCGTCCTCGTAGTCGTCCTCGGGCTCGTCATCCGCGACGGGCTCGGGCTCCTCGACCACGCGCGGCGGGCGGGGGCCGGCGAACCACGCGACCACCCCACCGGGCAGGGCGATCCACCCGACCGTGAGCACGGCCAGCAGGCCGGCCGGGATGGTCACCGGGTTGAACGCGCCACCGCCCAGGCTGCCGCCCGCGACCGCCGCCAGCACGAGCGTCCCGACGCCCGCCGCCACCGCCGCGACCAGCACGGCCCGCAGCCGGGCCCGGGGCGTCCCGGCCGCCGCGCGCAGCGCGAAGCCGACCAGCACCCCGGTCGCGCCGGGCAGGATCAGCACCAGGGGCAGCAGCGGGGACTGCTGCTCCGGCAGCGCCGCGAGCAGCGGCACCGCCGGCACCGGCCCGCCGGTGAACACCAGCGGGCTCACGGTGACCGCGCCGAGCGAGAACCCGGCCCCCACCACGTACGACAGCGCGCCGACCACGGCGTTGGGCAGGTAGGCCAGGCACATCAGCCAGATGCCCAGCCCGGTGCCCAGCGTCCCGCCGGTCTGGTCGAACAGCGAGCTGGTCAACGGCCACGACACCACCAGCCCGAACGCGAACAGCAGCGCGCCGCACGCGGTCAGCGCGAACAACGCCATCGCGCCCGCGCGCAGGCCGTGCCGGGCCACCGGGTCGATCCGCTCGAACACGACCTCGACCAGCCCGCACCGCTGCGCCACGCCGGCCACCGCCGCGACCCCGGACACCGCCGCGCACCCGAAGAACGCCACGGCCGGCGTCGCCCGCACCACGCCCTCGTCGCCCATCAGGAACGCGATCACGCCGCCGGTCACGGCGTGCGCGGACGCGATGGACAGCACCACGCCGCGCGCCTGGAGCGGTTCGAACAGCCCCAGCCGGTCCGCCGCGCCGGCCGCCGCGCGCGAGGCCAGCAGCATGAGCAGCACGGTCGGCAGCAGCGGCAGGACGCCGAGCTGCCCGCCGTCGAAGCGCAGCGGCACGTGGTGGGCGACCAGCCAGCCCGGCGCGGACGCCGCCAGCACCCCGGTGGTGGAGAACTCGGCGTGCGCGGCGGTGGACGACACCAGCGCGAGCAACGCGGCGACGGCGGCGTAGCTGACCACCACGGACCCGGCGGCCGTCATGGCCAGCACCCGGGCCCGCTCGCCCCGGGAGAACTCGGGCGGGCGCACGGACTCGGTCACGGCGGCGTGCGAGGGCGTTTGCACCGGCATGTCCCCAGGTTCCCAGTCGGCGTGGTCCGTTCAGGTGAGGCGGGGCCGGTGTCGGCGGAATTCGCCCCGGCCCGGACGCGGGAAGGGGTGGCACCGCGCGTGCGGTGCCACCCCTTCCCGGAGAAGACGATCAGCCCTGCGGCTGCTGGCCGAACCCGCCCGGCGGCGTGCCCGGCTGCTGGCCCGGCTGGTTGAACTGGCCCGGCTGCGGCATGTAGGAGGTGGGCTGCGGCGCGCCCGGCTGCTGCTGCTGGGGCTGCACCGGCGACCCGAACTGGCCCGACGGCGGGTTGAACTGGCCCGGCTGCTGCTGCTGGTGCGGCGGCTGCTGCCCCGGCTGCGGGAAGCCACCGGACTGCGGGTTCCAGCCGCCGGGCTGGCCGTAGGGGTTGGCGGGCTTGGGCTCCAGCTTCAGCACACCCGCGTCGAGCAGCAGGCTCGCCACGACCGCGGCCGTCTCCAGGAGGGCGACCAGGAGCAGCACGATCTGCATGCCCTTGGTGTCGGCCTCGCTCTTGATCATGCCCTGGAGGAAGAGCAGCGTCGGCACGGCGGTGAGCACCGCGGCGGCGGGGAGCAGGCGCGGCATCTTCGGCAGCACCGACAGGCCCGACAGGACACCGGCCGCGAGCAGGAGGTCGATGCTGGCGGTGGACACGTCGTCGGCGAACGCGAGCAGGTAGGCGATCAGGCCGAGGCCCGCGCCGACCAGCGGGAGGATGAAGTTCAGGTTCACGCCCACCGGTTGCTGCGCCGGACCCGGCTGCTGTTGAGGGGCGCCGTACGGCACGGACATGGTGAGGTCTCCTCCTCCACCGACGGACCAAAGGCAACGACAGAACGCTAGCCGATGCACACTCTCCGACGACGACCGGATCTCCCCGGTTCCCCCGAACGCGTGGCTTGACGCACGCCACAACGCCGTGAAGGCCACCTCCCACGGGAGATGGCCTTCACGAACGGGTGAGCGATCAGCCGATCGACTGCATGATCTCCCGCATGAGGGCGGCGGTCTCGGACGGCGTCTTGCCGACCTTCACGCCCGCGGCCTCCAGGGCCTCCTTCTTCGCCTGCGCGGTGCCGGCGGAGCCGGACACGATCGCGCCCGCGTGGCCCATCGTCTTGCCCTCGGGGGCGGTGAAGCCCGCCACGTAGCCGACGACCGGCTTGGTGACGTTCTCCTTGATGTAGGCCGCGGCCCGCTCCTCGGCGTCGCCGCCGATCTCGCCGATCATCACGATCGCCGCGGTCTCCGGGTCGGCCTCGAAGGCCGCCAGCGCGTCGATGTGGGTGGTGCCGATGATCGGGTCGCCGCCGATGCCGATGGCGGTGGAGAAGCCGAAGTCCCGCAGCTCGTACATCATCTGGTAGGTCAGGGTGCCCGACTTGGACACCAGACCGATCTTGCCCGCGCCGGAGATGTTGGCCGGGATGATGCCCGCGTTGGACTGCCCGGGGCTGATCAGGCCGGGGCAGTTCGGGCCGATGATCCGGGTCTTGTTGCCGGTGGCGACGGCGTGCGCCCAGAACGCGGCGGTGTCGTGCACCGGGATGCCCTCGGTGATGACGACGGCCAGGCCGATGCCCGCGTCGATCGCCTCGATCACGGCGGCCTTGGCGAACGCCGGCGGCACGAAGATCACGGTCACGTCGGCGCCGGTGGCCTCCATGGCCTCGGCCACGGAGCCGAACACCGGGAGCACGTTGCCGTCGAAGTCGACCTTCTCGCCGGCCTTGCGCGGGTTCACGCCGCCGACGATGTTCGTGCCGGAGGCCAGCATGCGCTTGGTGTGCTTGGTGCCCTCGGCGCCGGTCATGCCCTGGACGATGACCTTGCTGTCCTTGGTGATGAAGATTGCCATCGTCAGACCCCCGCAGCCGCGAGTTCGGCGGCCTTGTCGGCCGCGTTGTCCATGGTGTCCACAACGGTCACCAGCGGGTGGTTGGCCTCGGCGAGGATGCGCCGGCCCTCCTCCACGTTGTTGCCGTCCAGGCGGACCACCAGCGGCTTGGTGGCCTCGTCGCCCAGGATGCCCAGCGCCGCGACGATGCCGTTGGCCACCGCGTCGCAGGCGGTGATGCCGCCGAAGACGTTCACGAAGACGCTGCGCACGTCCGGGTCGTGCAGGATGATGTCCAGCCCGTTGGCCATCACCTCGGCGGACGCGCCACCGCCGATGTCCAGGAAGTTCGCGGGCTTGACGCCCTTGTGCTTCTCACCGGCGTAGGCGACGACGTCCAGCGTGGACATGACCAGACCGGCGCCGTTGCCGATGATGCCGACCTGGCCGTCGAGCTTGACGTAGTTCAGGCCCTTGGCCTTGGCCTTGGCCTCCAGCGGGTCCTCGGCCTGCTTGTCGACCAGCGCCTCGTGCTGCGGGTGCCGGAACGACGCGTTCTCGTCCAGGGTGACCTTGCCGTCGAGGGCGACGATCTTGCCCTCGGGGTCGCGGACCAGCGGGTTGACCTCGACCAGCGTCGCGTCCTCGGCGACGAAGGTCTCCCACAGCTTCACGATCACGTCGGCGACCTGGTCGGCCACCTCGGCGGGGAACTTCGCGGCGGCGACGATCTCGTCGGCCTTGGCGCGGTCCACGCCCTTGATCGCGTCCACCGGCACCTTGGCCAGCGCCTCGGGCTTGGTGGCGGCCACCTCTTCGATGTCCATGCCGCCCTCGACGGAGGCCATCGCGAGGAAGGTCCGGTTCGCCCGGTCGAGCAGGAAGGAGAAGTAGTACTCCTCGGCGATGTCGGACGCGGGGGTCACCAGCACGCGGTGAACGACGTGACCCTTGATGTCCAGGCCCAGGATCGCCTCGGCCTTGGTGGCGGTCTCGTCCGGGGTCTCGGCGAGCTTCACGCCGCCGGCCTTGCCCCGGCCACCCGTCTTGACCTGGGCCTTGACGACGACGGTCTGGCCGAAGCGCTCGGCGATGGCCTTGGCCTCGGCGGGGGTGCTCGCCACGTCGCCCGGCAGCACCGGGACATCGTGGGCGGCGAAGAGGTCCTTCGCCTGGTACTCGTACAGGTCCACTCGGGTCTCCTGCGACGTCGGTGTCGGACACCGCGTCCGTGGTGCGGTCCTCGTGGTCCGGCGCTCCAGGCTGGGGCCTGGTGCCCACACGTACCAGGCATCACCTGGAACGCCGGCATAGCCGTGGGGGGACCGGCTCGACGCGGCTGCGAGGAACACTATCGACCTGCGCGGACCACCTCGCACCCCACACCCGTGAGGTCCGTCTCAAAGGTGGTGAGGTCGATCACTGTGTTGGATGGCGCGACTCCGTCGCGCGGCTCGGCCGCCCTGGAGTCGGCTCGGCGGCCTCGCGGTGGACGGGCGTTCGCGCGAACGTGACAAGCGAGGCGGCCTCGCGGTCAAGAGGGGCGTTCGTGCGGCGCGACAAACCGACGCGGCCTTGCGGTCAAGAGGGGCGTTCGCGACGCGACAAGGAGGCGGCCTCGCGGTCAGCGGGACGTGCGGACCGCCGCCGCGATCACCAGGGCCACCGTCGCGGCCACCGCCAGCCACAGGCCCGGCCCGGGTGAGGTGTCCGCCGCGCGGGACGCCGTCAGCGGGTACTCCAGTGCCCGGGTCAGGGTCACGCCGGCCGCGCCCAGCAGCAGCGCCGCGCCCTTGACCGGGCGCGAGGCCAGGGCCAACCCGATGGCGGCCAGCACGCCCGCCAGGGCGATGAGCAGGCCCCACGAGCCGACGCGCAGGCCCAGGGCCGTGATCGGGGTGAGGTCCGGGGCGCGGAGGACCGGCATGGCGAAGGCGCCGATGGCGACCAGGCCCGCGATCAGCGCCACGGCGATCAGGGGCAGTGACGGGGAGGTCGTGGTGACGTCCTCTTCGTCGCGTTCGGCCGCGCCGGCGACCACGGCCGTGATCACGGCGGCGATCGCGAGGACCACGCCCACCGTGGTGAACCAGACGCCCGGTCCGGGCAGGACGGTGGCGACCTGGGTGGCGGCGAAGACCGCGTCCAGGGAGAGGCCGGCCGCGAGCGGGATGGCGGCGGTCGCCGCGATGAACGCCGGGCGGGCCTTCGGGGCTAGGGCGAGCAGGGTGAACGCGGCGGCCGGCCACAGCAGGCGGGCCGCGTAGTCGGTGGGCGCGCTCAGGCCGGCCGGCACGCTCAGGTGCGGCGTGAGCGCCCCGACCAGCAGGAACGCCCCGGCCGCCAGGCCGAGGACGGTCACTACCAGGTTCAACCTGCGCAGTCCGGGCAGCGCGCCCTCGCGCTCCTTGAGGACGTGCTCGGGCAGCAGGGCGGCGAAGACCAGGCCGGCCGCGCCGATCATGACCGTCACCGCGCCCACGCCGAGGAAGATCTCGTCCAGGACCGCCACGGCGGCCAACCCCGGCGCGACGAAGGCGGGCAGCGTGAGCGCGACGCCGAGCAGGCCGCCGGTCCGCACGTCGTCGTCGGCCGAGCTGGCGGCCAGCAGGGTCGCCACCGGCACGGCCACGAGCAGCAGCAGGCCACCGGCCAGGGCCGGGCCGGGGGCGTCCAGGAGGCTCCCGGCCCGCAGGAACGGGTCGAGCGAGGCGAACGGCGGCGACAGCAGACCGGTCACGGCGACCACGGCGGCGGCGGTGGCCAGGCCGAACCGACCGCCCCGGCCGCCCTCGGTCTCCAGCCGGGTCACCGCGACCACGGCCGCGGCGGCGGTGAGCACGTGCCCCGCCAGCAGCACCCACAGGCCCGCGGCGGGCTCGGGCGCGGCCAGCGTCGTGACCCGCAGCAGCTCCGGCCGCGAGACGCCGACCGGGTCCAGCGCGATCGCCAGGTCCACCAGGAACCGGCACACCGCGAACGCGCCCAGCGGCACCAGCACCGCAGCGCCGGTCGTCGCACGCCCGCGCGCGTAGTAGCAGGTGGCCACCGCGACGGGCAGCAGGGCGAGCAGGGCCAGCAGCGGCCACGCGGTGAAGGCGGGCGGCGCGGTGTCGTCCACGACGTTCAGCACGGGGCCGACCGCGCCGCACACGGCGCCCGCGACCGCGAGCCCGAGCGCCGTGCGGAGGCCGGTGGACGCGGGGGAGACCGGATCAGCGGTGCGGATCATCGGCTCGAAACTAGCAGGGCGGGCCACTTCGACCGGAATGGCGAGAAGGTGCTTCGGGTACTCCCGAACCTGTGGAAATCTCACCTACCGTCAGCCCTATGGGTGAAGTTCAGCGGTGGACCAGGTCCCTGGTCGACCGGGTGGGCACCGGGCTGAACGGCGCGGTGGAGACCGGCGCCGCCACCGGCCGGGACCTGCTCGGCGGCGCGCTGGGCGTGGCACGCGCGGCTCTTTCCCCAGGTGGGGCGTGGGGTGCCGTGGTCGAGGCGGCCTGGCTCGCGTCCCGCGCGGCGATGTACCCGTGGGGTGTCGTCGAGGAGCAACTGCGCCCCGAAGGGCATCTGCGGCACTACCGAACCGATCAGTTGTCGCCCCGGACGCGCGGGCTCGTTGTTTCGGCCATGGACGCGGCGGGCACCCCGATCGTGCTGGTGCACGGGATCGGGGACAACCGCTCCGCCTTCGCGGTGCTGTCGGGGGCACTGCGGAGGCGGGGCTTCGGGGTGGTGCACGCGGTGAACTACAGCGTGCTGACGGCGTTGACGGGGGATGTCCGCCGGTCGGCCGCGCTGCTGGGCGAGCACGTCGAGCGGATCTGCGAGCAGACGGGGTCGGAGCGGGTCCACGTCGTCGGGCACTCGCTCGGCGGGTTGATCGCCCGGTACTACGTGCAGCGCCTGAACGGCGACGCGCGGGTCCGGACGCTGGTCACGCTCGGCACCCCGCACGGCGGGACGCTGTCCGCCTACCTCTTCCCCACCGCCCTGACCAGGCAACTCCGCCCGGGTTCGGACCTGTTGTCCGAATTGGCCGAACCCTGCCGGCCGTGCCGGACGCGGTTCGTCGTGGTGTGGAGCGAGATGGACCAGGTCGTGATCCCGCAGCGGAACGGCCGCCTGGAGCACCCGTCGTTGCTCGTCGAGGAGCACCGGATACGTGATTCAGGTCACCTCTCACTGCCCGTTGACAGGCGCGCTTTGCACGCGGTGGTGACCGCAATCACTCGATCGGATGACGGCGTGTCGCACGACATCGTGCCTGTAAGTGAGGGGTTTGGCGGCGGCGGGGTGACCTAGCGTCACAGCGCACACTTCCGGCGTTGACGTTAACCGCTAAACGGTAGACATCGTGGACGGGGATTGCCTTCGCGCCTTCCGCCCCGTTACTGTCCCCCGGTCCGTTGTCACGGTCTGGTCACAGAAGGACACCGAGCCGGTACCCCGACCGGCTCACCGGGATCCCCCGCCCGGCGTCCCGACCGGACTCCCCGAAGACGGAAGGCCTGGTTTTGTCTCGTCACCGCTCCCCCGGCGGCCATAGCAGTTCCGCAGTGCTCGAAGAGGCGACCGAACGCCTCGCCGTGCGCGCCGTGGCATCACACCGGCTCCCGCCGCCCCCGTCGGCGTTGCGTGGTCGGATCGTGGTCGCCGCTGTCGCGGTCGGCGCGTTCGCCGCCGCGGGCGCAGGTCAGACACTGCACGCCCTGGGTTCGTCGGACACGCCGTCCGACGAGGTCACCCCGCTCGCGAGCGCCGCCGACGGCGCCGCCGCGTTCGGTGTCGGTGGCCAGGGCCACGCCGGTTCCCCGCACATCCTCCCGGTCGCGAAGACGACCGACCCCGCCGCCGAGGCGCAGAAGCTCGCGAAGAGCGCGCAGATCGCGGCCGACCGCGAAGCCGCCGAGGCCGAGGCCCGGCGCCCCAAGTTCGCCCGTCCCGCCAGCGGTGACTTCACGTCCGGCTACGGCGGTCGCTGGGGCGGCATGCACTACGGCATCGACATCGCGGGCCCGATCGGCACCCCGATCCTGGCCGCCGCGGACGGCGTCGTCATCGAGGCGGGCCCCGCCAGCGGCTTCGGCCTGTGGGTGAAGGTCGAGCACGCGGACGGCACGGTCACGGTGTACGGCCACGTGGACACCTACTCGGTCCGCAAGGGCCAGGTCGTCCAGGCCGGCGAGCAGATCGCCCGCATGGGCAACCGCGGCTTCTCCACCGGCCCGCACCTGCACTTCGAGGTCTGGAACCCGGACGGCATGAAGATCAACCCCTTGTCCTGGTTGAACTCCAAGGGCATCAGCGTCTGAGCGAAGGTTCGGCGGAAGACCCCGGGCGGCGACACGTTCGCGCCCGGGGTCTTTCGCGTGCTGGGTGCTTGGTGGGGTGGTTGGTGGAGGCGGGCGCGGTGGGGCGATCGCGCTGGTAGCGGGGGTAGGTGCGCGGCCGGCACGGGCAGTGCCGGCCGGCGGGCGGCTCCCCGCAGCGCCGGCGGGCCTGGCTCGGCGGCGGCCCGGCCTCAGCGGCCCGGCGGCGGCCGAGCAGCGGCGATGCCTCCGCGCGGCGGCCGTGGCTCGGCGGCTCGGGCTCGGCGGCGGCTTGGTGGCGGCGGCTTGGTGGCGGCGGCTTGGCGGCGGCGGCTTCGCGGCGCGTGACGGCGGGCTTCGAGCGCGCTCGGCGGCGTCCTCGGCGTCTGGTCTTCAACTCGGGCAAGTGAAAGGCCGGGTCGCTGTGCGACCCGGCCTTCCCCCTAGACCGCCCCCGCGGTTATCCCCTGGGTCACGACGCCCGCCCCCGACGCGGTCGCCGCCTCCCCGTCGTCAAGCGGCTACCTCTGCCCGGTTCACCCCGAATGCCCCGGCCATCCCGCTTCTGACAACCCTTAAGACGCCCGACCTGTTCCCGGGTTGCCCACGAATTCCAACCAAACACGACCGAGTGACACTCCCGGCTTGCATGTGCCTGCATGCACACGCGCCACGCACAAAAGACCACCCGGAAGGGTGATCCTGTGCACACGATGGTGTGGAGCGCTCTCGACAGCGCTCAGCCGCCGAAGCGGGCTACAGCTTCACGAGCGGGACGCCGCCGATGAGCATCAGCCGGACCTTGCCGGCCGTGCCGAAGTCGATCGTCGCCGTCGCGCGCGGGCCCGAGCCGTCGACCGCGATGACGCTGCCGAGCCCGTACTTGTCGTGGCTCACCCGGTCGCCCACGTCCAGCTTGAGCGCCGGCGTGTCCTTCCACGCCGTGTTCGTCGGCGCCGGCCGCGACGGGCCGTCCGACCGCCTGCTGCCCCACGTCGTCGCGGTGGACGGGGCCGAGCGCTTCGGCTCCACCCGCTTCCACTCCACGAGGTCCGCCGGGATCTCGTCCAGGAACCGCGACGCCGGGTTCGCCGACGGCTGCCCCCACGCCGAGCGCACCAGCGCCCGCGACAGGTACAGCCGCTGCTGCGCCCGAGTGATCCCGACGTACGCCAGCCGCCGCTCCTCCGCCAGCTCGACCGGGTCGGCCAGCGCCCGCATGTGCGGGAACACGCCGTCCTCCCAGCCGGTGCAGAACACGACCGGGTACTCCAGGCCCTTGGCGGTGTGCAGGGTCATCAGCGTGACCACGCCGTCGGACTCCGCGTCGGGCACCGAGTCCGCGTCCGCCACCAGCGACACCCGCTCCAGGAACGCGGCCAGCGACCCCTCGGCGGGCAGCCCCTCGTCCTCGGCGGGCACCTGGGTGGCCGACCCCAGCTCGGTGAACTCCCGCGCCACGGTGACCAGCTCGTTCAGGTTCTCCACGCGGGTGTGGTCCTGCGGGTCGTCGCTGGCCTCCAGCTCCGCCCGGTAGGCGGTCCGGTCCAGCACGGCCTCCAGGACGTCGGCCACGTCGTCGCCGCGGTCGACCATCACGGCCAGCTCGTCCAGCAGCTCCACGAACCCGGCGATCGCGTTGCGGGACCGCGGGTTCAGCATCGGCACCCGGCCCTCGACCGCGGCCCGGAGCGCCTGCACGAAGCTGATCCGCTCCTGCTCCGCGTACAGGGCCACGCACGCCTCGGCCCGCTCGCCGATGCCGCGCTTGGGCACGTTCAGGATCCGCCGCAACGACACCGTGTCGTCCGGGTTGGCCAGCGTGCGCAGGTACGCCAGCGCGTCGCGCACCTCGCGCCGCTCGTAGAACCGGACGCCGCCGACCACCCGGTAGGGCAGGCCCAGCCGGATGAAGATCTCCTCGAACACGCGCGACTGGTTGTTGGTCCGGTAGAACACGGCGATCTCGCCGTTGTTCGCCTCGCCGGAGTCCACCAGCCGGTCGATCTCGCGGGCCACGAACGCGGCCTCGTCGTGCTCGTTGTCGGCGACGTAGCCGACGATCTTCTCGCCCTCGCCCAGGTCGCTCCACAGCCGCTTGTCGCGGCGGTTCGGGTTGCGCGAGATGACCGCGTTGGCGGCGGTCAGGATGTTCTGCGTGGACCGGTAGTTCTGCTCCAGCAGGATCGTCGTGGCCTGCGGGTAGTCGCGCTCGAACTCCACGATGTTGCGGATCGTCGCGCCCCGGAAGGCGTAGATCGACTGGTCGGCGTCGCCCACCACGCACAGCTCGCCCGGCTCGACGCCGTCCTCGCCCGTGCCGACCAGCTCGCGGACCAGCGTGTACTGGGCGTGGTTGGTGTCCTGGTACTCGTCCACCAGCACGTGCCGGAAGCGGCGGCGGTAGTGCTCGGCCACGTCCGGGTGGTTCTGCAGCAGCTCGACCGTGCGCATGATCAGGTCGTCGAAGTCCAGCGAGTTCGACGTGGACAGCCGCCGCTGGTAGCTCTCGTAGACCTCGGCGACCCGGCGCTCCAGGTCGTTGGCCGCCTGCTCCTTGGCCTCGGCGACGCCGACCAGCTCGTTCTTCAGGTTCGAGATGTGGACGGCCAGGGTGCGGGCGGGGTAGCGCTTGGGGTCCAGGTCGAGGTCGCGGGCCACCAGGGTGATCAGGCGGCGCGTGTCGTCGGCGTCGTAGATCGAGAAGTTGGACGACAGGCCCAGCGTCTTCGCGTCCCGGCGCATGACCCGCACGCACATGGAGTGGAAGGTGGACACCCACATCGACCGGGCGCGGGCGCCGACCAGGTCGGCGACGCGCTCCTTCATCTCCGCGGCTGCTTTGTTGGTGAACGTGATGGCCATGACCTGGCCGGGGTGCACGTTGCGCTCGGCCAGCAGGTGGGCGATCCGGCGGGTGAGCACGCGGGTCTTGCCCGACCCCGCGCCCGCGACGACCAGCAGCGGCGACCCGGCGTGCTCGACCGCGCGGCGCTGCGCCGGGTTGAGGTCGTCCAGCAGGCGGGAGGGCCGGGATGCGGGGGGACTTGAGGGCAAGTCGAACAAGGCGCTCATCGTGGCTTCACGTTACCGGGTACCCCCGACAGGGCGGCTCCTGTGGCATGATGTGGGCGTGCGCATGGCCCACTTCGAGTTTTTTTACGGGATCCGGACTCCGGCTCCCGTGGACCGCTAGCGCGCATAAAGCCACCACGAAGCCCCGGAGTCCTCGGACCCCGGGGCTTCGCTGCTTCCCAGGGTCAGGACCCCACCAGCGAGAGGTCACCCCGATGAACAGCACGGACACCGCTCCCACCGAGACCCACGACATCAACGCCCTGCGCGAGGAGATCGACCACCTCGACGCGGAGCTGTTGCGCCTGGTCAAGCGCCGCGTCGAGGTCTCCCGGACGATCGGCGCGGCCCGCATGGCGGCCGGCGGCACCCGGATCGTGCACAACCGCGAGATCGACGTCCTCAACCGCTACAAGGAACTGGGTCCCGAGGGCCGCGACCTCGCGATGATCCTGCTCAAGCTGGGCCGGGGCCCGCTGGGCCGCTAGTCCCGACCGCGCGGGCCAGGTCGGTGTCGATCAACTGGGTGTCGTCGGGCAGGTAGGCGAGGGGGTCGTCGACCAGCGGGCCGACCCCCACCAGCCCCTCGACCAGGGCGTGCAGGCACAGGGCGGCGTACCCGCGGAGGTAGCCGCCCTCCTGGGTGAGCACGGTGGGCAGCCCCAGCCCCGCGGCCCGGCGGCCGATGTCGCGGTAACCCGAAGCCGTGAGGTTGTGCCGGCCGTTGGGGTCGAACGCCGAGCCGTCGAAGCCCGAGGCGCAGACGAGGAAGTCCGCGCCGAAGGCTTCGACCGCCGGCAGGGCCACCTCGTCCAGCGCGCGGCGGTAGGCCGTGTCGCCCGCGCCGAGGGACAACTCCACGTTGAGGTTCGTCGGCCCGCTCTCCTCCGGACCACCGGTCTGCACGTGGTTCGCGCCCCACGGGCCGTGGCGCATGTGGATGGACACGGTGAGGACGTCGTCGGTGTCCTTGAAGATGTCCTGGGTGCCGTTGCCGTGGTGGACGTCCCAGTCGAGGACCGCCACCCGGTGGCCGGCGCGGCGGGCGGTCTCGGCCACCAGGGCGGCGTTGTTGACCATGCAGTAGCCGTCGGGCAGCGCCCGTTGCGCGTGGTGGCCGGGCGGGCGGACCAGGGCGTAGGCGAGGCGGGTCCGGCCGGCGGCCACCGACTCGTACGCGGCCAGCGCCGTGCCGGCGGCGGCGCGGATGGCGTCCCAGGAACCCGGGCCGACGACGGTGTTGGTCTCCAGGAGCACCCGTTCGGTGCCGCTGCACGCCTTATATATGGACGAGAGGTACTCGGGCGCGTGGACGCGGGTCAGTTCCTCTTCCGTGGCGAACCGACCTTCGTGCCACGTGAGGTGCGGCGCGACCGGGCCGTGGGTGAGGGCGTGCCGGAAGGTGCGCAGCCGGGCGGCGTTCTCCGGGTGCGGCTCGGGGGTGTCGAGCCAGGTCCAGTCGCCGGGCAGCTCCCACAGGCCGGTGCCGGTGTCGTGCTCCAGGCAGGCGTCGTGCCAGTACAACTCCACACCAGGGGGATATCAGGGCGATCACCGATGTTCCAACCGGAAAAACCGAGGGCACACTGGGTGCATGGGCGTCATCGGTCTCATCACGGGTCTCATCGCAATCCTCGGTGTGCTGGCGACGCTGGCCCACGACGGCTACCTGGCCATGCTGGGGTCGGCCGCCAAGTCGAAGCGGGCGGCGGGCGCGCCGATCGCGCAGTACGTCCGGAGCAGGTGGACGGTTGCCGGCGTGACCACGGTCATCGCCCTGGTCGGCCTGCTGATCACGTCGGGCGCCGGCGTGTCCGGTGACGTCATCGGCGCGCTGATCGCCGGTGGTGCGGGTCTGGCTGCCACCAACGCGTTGCAGAGCAGTCGCAAGCGGTTGAACAGCGGTGGCTGAAACTCACTCGGAAGAGTGTCCCTCGGTGTCACAAGGCTGATCTGTCGGGCCACTCGGGGACCCTGCACCTACGCTGCTGCGTGGGCGCAGGGTCTCGTTCGTCCCACCCCCGATCCCCTGCCCCTGAACAGGTGAACAGCGGCCTTGAGGGCGTCAGGACCGGGGTTGGGGAGGGTCTGCACAGGCATGGACATCGGGGAACCGGAACGATCGGGTCGACATCGGCTGGAGGACGGCGCGGCACCGTGGTTGCCGCTGGGCGGCGAACTCGACCACGCCCCCGCACCACGGGCGGACCGCCCACCGGGCACGGCCCCCACCGGCCAACTCCCGCTGAGCACGACCGCCTCAACGCTCCAGCCGACCGCCCCGAGCCGGGTCCGCCCCGGCACCGCCGCAGCGCCGCCCCCACCCCCCAAGGCGGCGATCCCGGCTCAGCGCAACCCCCACCCCGACCGCGAGTCGATCGGGCTGGGCAGCTTCAACATCGGGCTCGTGCCCGCCTCCGTCACCCCGCCCCGCACGTGGAAGCGGGCCGCGTGGTTCGCCGTGCTGTCGTCCGCCGGTGTCCTGGCCGGGCTCGTCTACGCCGCCGTCAAGCTCGTCGGGGCCGGCACGCCGACCGACCGCCTGGGCATGCCCGGCTACCCCACGTCCGCGCCGATCGTGACCGGGTTCGGCACCAGCACGCCGTCCGCCACGCCGACCCCCCGCCCCCAACCCGGCGAGCGGCCCGAGGCGCTGGCGGCCCCCGAGCGGACCCCGGAGACGCCCGCCACGGCCGTCGGCGGCACGTCGGCGGCACCCACGTCGTCCGCGCCGTCCGCGTCGCCCACCGTCACGACGGTCCCCAGCTCCGGCGCGCCGGTGGTGGACGCGGTCGCCGTCGCGGAGCGGACCGAGAGCTTCTACGAGCAGGCCGTGGCCAACACCGCGACCGTGCTGGAGATGGTCGCCGACACCTTCGAAGCCGACGCGAAGGCGCTGCTCAACGGCCACTTCAAGGACGTTTCGGCGATCGAGGTGACCGAGATCAGCGTGGACCCGGCCCGGGGCGTCACCATCAGCACGCTGCACGTGAAGAACAAAGACGGCTCGACCACCACCGAGAAGCGGCAGCTCGTCTTCACCACGAGCGGTGACCCGTTGATCAACGCCGAGCGGCTGTTCGGCGGGGTTTAGCGGTCGTTCGCGAACGTACAGCGTTTCGTGCGCACGCCACCGGGCGCTCGGTGGAACGGCCCGCCCGGACCGTTGGCCGCCACGAACGGGTGAACCCTCGTGTTGCGTCTGGATTCCGATGTTGTGTGCGCGGTACGTGTTCTGCCTGACGACACAGGGTTAGGGAGTCGCCAGTGCAGCGCCCTACGACGAGCGGTCGCAGGCACAACCGCACCGGCTCGGTCTCGGTGGCCGAGCTGATCAGGAAGCAGCGGACCCCGTTGCGCATCCCCTCTCCGGAACAGGCCGCCACACAGGGCCTGGTCACGGAACTGCTGGGCGAACCGGTCCACCGGTCCGCGCCGCCGCCGTCCCGGCGGGGCGCGCGGATCGCCGGGCTGGTCACCGGCGCGCTCGTGCTGATCACGTCCGTGGCGGCGGTGGCGGTCCTGGCCGGGCACCGCGCGCCCGGTCCGGAGCGCCCGCGGGCCGCCGCGCCCCGGGAGATCAGCGGGCACTCCGCGCTGCGGCCGGACGTGCTCTCCGCCGAGCTGGGCGGGTCCGCCGAGCCGGGCGGGTCCACGCGGACCGGGGACGGCGCCGAGCCGGGCCGTCCCGCCGAGGTCGCGCCCCTGCCGATGGCGGCCGACGATCCGGCGGCGCCGTCCGTGGTGCCGCCGCCGAGCGTGGCGACCGGGCCGAACCCGCGCGTGGACGTGGTGCGGCGGTTCTACGAGCTGCTGCCCGCCAAGCCCGCGGAGGCCGCCCGGCTGCTCTCGCCCGAGCTGGTCGGCGGCAGCGGCCGGGAGTTCGTGGCGGCGTGGGACCGCATCCAGTCGATCACGATCGAGTCGACCTCGGCGCGGCCGGACGGGTCGGTGCTCGCGGTGGTCTCGATGCAGGAGCGGACCGGTCGGTGGATGCGCGTCGAGCAGGTGTTCTGGCTCACAGAGACGAGTCAGCCGAGGATCACCGGAACGCGTGTCCTTTCGGCCCAGCGCAGTTGACGGTGGGTATGGATCTTGAACGGCGACTTGACGGGGAGTGACTTCGCGGGGTTGTTGTCGAGGAAAGTTCGCCCGAAGGGGTTACGAACTCGGTCACGATTCGGTATCCATGTTCCCGGCCGGTAGCGCAACGCACTCTCCGGGAAAGGTGACCTTCGGTGTCGAACGACGACAAACGCCGTCGACGGGACGGGACGACGGCCCAGCTGTGCGTCGCCGATCTGATCGCCCGGCGGGAAGCCGAAACCCAGCCGATCCCGCGGATCACCGACGAGCAGACCGTCCGGTTCAAGGCGGCGCCCAACCTGTCCGGGCGTGAGCTGCACGTCACCGAGCTGCTCAAGCGCGAGGGCCGGGCGGGCGAGGAGGAGCGCGGCGGCGGGTTCTCCGTGCCGAAGCTGGTGGCGATGGCCAGTGGCGGCGTGGTGCTGGCCGGGACGGTCGCATTCACCGCGAGCAACCTCCTGTCGTCGCCCGACGAGCGCCCGCTGGCGGAGGTCCGCTACGACACCCGGCCGGCCGCGCGGGCGACCAACACGGTCGGCAAGGATCTCGCCCCGGCTGCCGCCGCGCAGCAGCAGGCGCCGCAGACGGCGGAGTCCACGACGGACACCACGACCCCGGCGCAGACCGCCACCCAGAAGCCGCGCGCGACCCAGCAGCCGGCCCCGACGACCACCACGACGACGGAACAGGCCCCGGCCCCGGAACAGCCGCCGTCGACCACGACCACCGCGCCGACGACCACGACGCCCCCGAGCAGCGACACCGCGCCGCCGCCCACCAGCAGCTCGGCCAGCAGCTCGGCGACCACGTCGTCCCCGTCCACGCCGGACTCGTCCACCCCGCCGCCGTCCTCGACCGAGCCGTCGAAGCCGGGCCTGGGCCTGGGCTTGGACCTCGGCGGCGTCCTGGCCCCGATCGGCGGCTTCGACTTCTTCGCCCCGGCCGAGTAATCCCGCGCAACCCGGCAACCCCCACGCCCGACCGCGCCGCCCCGACCGCGCCATCCGGACCGCGCCATCCGGACCGCGCCATCCGGACCGCGCCATCCGGACCGCGCCATCCGGACCGCGCCATCCGGACCGCGCCATCCGGACCGCGCCATCC
>NZ_BAAABU010000008.1:198576-214593 GCF_039521145.1 Saccharothrix mutabilis subsp. mutabilis | reverse complement strand
CGGACCGCGCCGCCCCGACCGCGCCCGCCCCGACCGCGCGCGGCACCGCCCCGAACGCGCGCGGCACCGCCGCGATCCGACCGGCCGCCGTGTCCCGCCGCCGGCGCCACGACCCGGCGTGGTTGGATGTGGCCGGGGGCCCGCTCGGTTCTGCCCGTGTTGGGCCGTTCGGAGTCAAAAGACGCGATCTTCACCCGAACAGGTGGCCTCCCGGACCGGATTCGGGTATCCCTTCCCGGTCCGGACAAAGCTCGCGTGACCTGCGCAACGGTCCGAAAGCCGTCGTCACCGCCGGGGTAGGCTGTCCGCGCACCGATCCGCACGACGAGGAGCACGAGCGTGAGACCTGCTGCCCCCGCCGCGGTCCCGCAACGCCCTTGCGAGGTGGTCCGGTGAGCACCGCCGAAGGCCGGCTGATCGCCGAGCGCTACCGCTTCCTGGACAAGATCGGCAGCGGCGCCATGGGCGTCGTCTGGCGCGCCCAGGACGAGCGGCTCGGCCGGATCGTCGCGGTCAAGCAACTGCTCCTCGCCCCGGGGCTCGACGCCACCGAGCAGGACGAGGCCATCCAGCGCGCCATGCGCGAGGGCCGCATCGCCGCGAAGCTGCACCACCCCAACGCGATCGCCGTCTACGACGTGGTCGAGGAGAACGGCGCTCCGTGCCTGGTCATGGAGTACCTGCAGTCCTACAGCCTCGCCGACACGATGGCCGAGCACGGCCCCCTCGACCCCGAGGAGGTCGCCCGCATCGGCGCGCAGGCCGCGGCGGCGCTGGCGGCGGCGCACGCGGCGGGCATCGTGCACCGGGACGTCAAGCCCGGCAACGTGCTGCTGTCCGACAACGGCCTGGTCAAGATCACCGACTTCGGCATCTCCCGCGCCAGTGACGACGTCACGGTCACCAAGACCGGCCTCATCGCGGGCACCCCCGCCTACCTGGCCCCCGAGATCGCGCGCGGCCAGGACCCCACGCCCGCCTCGGACGTGTTCTCCCTGGGCTCGACGCTGTACGCGGCGGCCGAGGGCGAGCCGCCGTTCGGGCTGAGCGAGAACACGCTGGGCGTGCTGCACGCGGTCGCCGCCGGCCGGATCAACCCGCCGACGCTGGACCACCCGCTCACCGACGTCCTGCTCACCCTGCTCAACTACGACCCCGCGCAGCGGCCGACCATGGCGCAGGCGCGCGACCTGCTCAACGCGGTCGCCCAGGGCCGGGAGCCGAGCGTGTCCGGGCTGAACGCGGTGCCGCTCGCGGTGCCCGCCGGCGCGACGTCGGTGCTCGACCCCGAGCGCACCCGCGTGGTCCGCCCGAGCCCGCGCACCACCGGCGCCACGGCCCCGGTCGCGCCCCCGCCGACGAACAACACCCGCCCGCTGGTCATCACGGCGGCGGTGCTGGGCCTGCTGCTGCTGATCGGCTTCATCCTGGTCGCGCTGAACGTGTTCGAGCGCAAGGAACCGACCGTCCCGCCCGTGAGCGAGACGAGCAGTTCCAGCACGCCCGCCCCGACGACCTCGTCCTCGGCTGTGATACCGACCACACAAGAGCCCGTGCGCACGACGTTCCAGGAGCCGACGACGACGGAGCCGACCACGACGACTCCTCCGCCGACCACCACCCCGCCGCCGACCACCACGGCGAAGCCGACGACAACGCCGCCGCCGACCACCACGCCGGCACCGACGAGCAACAACGCGACGACGACGTCTCCAGCCAACTAGAACCTCGTAAGGTGGTGCTGAACCCGATCGGGTGATGCAACGTCCTTTGTCCGAGTGGCGATGGCACCGGTGTTCGCCACTGATCCGTAGGCCCGAGCAGCTTTGGAGCACCCGTGACCGACGATGGCCGCCTGGTTGCCGGCCGCTACCGACTGGGCCGGCGGATCGGCAGCGGCGCGATGGGCATCGTCTGGCAGGCCCACGACGAGCGCCTGCACCGCACCGTCGCGGTGAAGCAGTTGCTGCTCCAGCCGGGTCTCGCCGAGTCGGACACGGACGAGGCCAAGCGCCGCGCCATGCGGGAGGGCCGGATCGCGGCCCGCCTCCAGCACCCGCACGCGATCGCCGTGTACGACGTGGCCGAGGACGACGGCCAGCCGTGGCTGGTCATGGAGTACCTGGCGTCGCGCAGCCTCTCGACGGTGCTGGCCGAGCGCGGCACGCTGCCGCCGCGCGAGGTGGCCGCGATCGGCTCGCAGGTGGCCAGCGCGCTGGCCGCCGCGCACAACGCGGGCATCGTGCACCGGGACATCAAGCCGGGCAACGTGCTGCTCGGCGACGACGGCACCGTCAAGATCACCGACTTCGGCATCTCCCGCGCGACCGGCGACGTGACGGTCACCGCCACCGGCATGCTCGCGGGCACGCCCGCCTACCTGGCGCCCGAGGTCGCGAAGGGCTACGACCCGGGTCCGCCGTCGGACGTCTTCTCGCTGGGCTCGACGCTGTACGCGGCGGTCGAGGGCATGCCGCCGTTCGGCCTGAACGAGAACACCATCGCGCTGCTGCACAAGGTCGCGTCGGGCAAGGTCACGCCGCCCAAGCAGGCCGGTCCGCTGACCGCGCTGCTGATGCGCCTGCTGCGCGCCGAGCCGGAGGACCGGCCGACGATGGCCGAGGCGAAGGAGGCGCTGGCCGCCGTCGCCGCGGGCCGCGCCGCGCCGGAGTTCCCGGTGGCGGTGCAGCAGACGCACCCGCCGTCGTGGCAGGGCGCGCCGGTCCAGGTCCCGGCACCGGCGACGCGCGCGATGACGCCCGTGCCACCCCAGAACCCGGCGCCGCCGCACAACCCGGCCCCGCAGGCGACCCGGGTCGGGTCCCCGGTGCAGGGCCCGCACACGCCGCCGCGCCCGGTGCACGCCGTGCCGCAGTCGGCGCGCCCGGCCGCCGCGCCGGCGCGCCCCCGCCCGGCGGGTCGCGGCCCGATCAAGAGCAAGCGGTCCACCGTGGTGACGGCGCTGGCGATCGTCGGCGCGGCCGTGGTGGGCATCCTGCTGGCCAGCATGCTCTCCAGCGGTGGCGGCACCGAGGGCCAGGCCGGGCAGACGACGACGGCCACGCAGGTCGCGGGCGGCGGTGAGCCGTCGACGTCCTCGTCGAAGAAGCCGGTCGCCCCGCCGACCAAGTACACGGTCGACCCGACGAAGCCCCAGATGGAGCAGACCATCCGGGACTACTACGCGCTGCTGCCCGCGCACGTCGACGAGGGCTTCAGCCGCCTCGCGCCCGAGATGCAGGGCAGCTCGGGCGGCGCGAACGGCTACCGGAACTACTGGGGCTCCGTGAAGAAGGTCGAGCTGACCAACATCAAGGAGAACTCCGACTACGCCTACGAGGTCGACCTGACGATCACCAAGAAGGACAACTCGGTGACGCAGGAGCGGAAGCTGATCGTCCTGCAGTTCAAGGACGGCGGCCTGTACCTGTTCCGCGAGCAGAACCTGGGCGCGGCTTAGGCGACGGCCGCCTTCAGCGCGTCCACCAGGGTGCGCACGGCGGGCGAGCCGAGGGCGTCCTCGCGGACCGCGGCGTGGATCATGCGCACCGGCTCGGGCCGGCGCAGCTTGCGGACCACCACGCCGGGGTGCACGACGCCCAGCCCGAGCTTGGGGACGATCGTCACGCCGAGCCCGGCGGCCACGAAGCCCTGCGCGGTCGGGTAGTCGTCGGACTCCAGCACGAAGTTCGGCGCGAACCCGGCCCCCGCGCACGCGTTGAGCACGATGTCCCGGCACGGCCCGGGCGGGTTGACCGCGTCCACCCACGGCTCGTCGGCCAGGTCCGCGAGGTCGAGCACGCGCTTGCGGGACAGCTCGTGGCCGCGCGGCAGCACCGCCAGGTACGGGTCGTCCAGCAGGTGCACGAACACCACCCCGCGCGGCGCGTCCACGTCCCGGGGGAACACGGTCAGCGCCACGTCCGCGCGCCCGGCGGCGATCTCCAGCATCGGGTCGACGGGCTCGGTGAGCTTGAGGTCGAGCTGCACGTCGGCGTGCTTCTCCTTGAACGCCGCCACGGCGGGCGGCACGAGCGCCGCGCCGGCGGTGGCGAAGTAGCGGACGCGCAGCCGGCCGGTCCGGCCCGCCCGCAGGTCGGCGAGGGCGGCCTCGGCCTCCACCAGGCGGTCGGTGATGTGGGCCGCGTGCTCGGTGAGCATCCGGCCGGCGGGCGTGGGGCGCACGCCCCGGCCGACGCGGTCGAGCAGCGGCAGGCCGGCCTGCTTCTCCAGGGCCGCGACCTGCTGGCTGATCGCCGAGGGGGTGTAGCCGAGGTTGACCGCGGCGGCCGTGATGGAGCCCGTGGTGACCACGGCGCGGAGCACCTGCATGCGTCGCACGTCCAACATGGACCAAGCGTATAGCTGTGCTTAAAGGTCGTGCACTTCTATTCACTTGTCCTGGAAGCTTCGCTAGGCGCACGATATCCCGGTGAACAAGCCCGGCACGCTGGTCAGGATGGGCGTCCTCGCCCTGTTCTGGGGTTCCAGCTTCCTCTGGATCAAGATCGCGCTCACCGGGTTGTCCCCGGTCCAGATCGCCCTCGTGCGCACCGTGCTGGGCGCCGCCGTCGTGGCCGGGCTGCTGTTCGCGCGCGGGCAGCGGCTGCCGCGCGGGCGCGCGGTGTGGGGGCACCTCGCCATCGCGGCCGTGTTCGGCAACGTCATCCCGTTCGTGCTGTTCGCGGTGGGCGAGGAGACCGTGGACTCCGGGGTCGCGGGCGTGCTCAACGCCACCACCCCGCTGTGGGCGCTGGCCATCGGCCTGGCGTTCGGCTTCGAGAAGCAGCGCGGCGCGGCCCGCCTCGCGGGGCTCGTGCTGGGCTTCGCGGGCACCCTGCTCATCTTCGCGCCGTGGCAGAAGGCCGGCCTGGCGAGCTGGGGCGCGCTGGCGTGCCTCGCCGCGGCGGCCTCCTACGCGGTCGCCTACACCTACGTCGGCCGGACGGTCTCCGGGACCGGCCTGACGTCCATGCAGATCTCCGCCACGCAGCTCGTGCTGGCCAGCGGCCTGACCGTGTTCGTGCTGCCGGTCGGCGGCCTGGAGGAGCCGCACCTGTCGTGGCAGCCGCTGGTCGCGGTCGCGATCCTGGGCGTCTTCGGCACCGGCCTCGCGTTCATCATCAACTACCGGATCGTGGAGGACGAGGGCCCCACCAACGCCACGACGGTCGGCTACCTGCTGCCCGTGGTGTCGGTCCTGCTCGGTGCCGCGTTCCTCGGGGAGGACCTCAACCTCCGGGTCGTGCTGGGCATGGTCGTGGTGCTCGTCGGCGTCGGGCTGACCCGCAAGCAGCCCGCGACGGCGATCGTCCCGGTCCAGCAGGAGCCCGCGACTACGCTCAAGTGACCTGCGCTGACGCAGTGTTACTCGCCGGTACGGCCAGTTGAGACGGTCGATGTGGGCAAACGGGTGGACCTGAGACGCAGGTCTCCCCCGATCGCGTGGTGTTCAGGCGAACCACGTCCCGATTCACCTTCCCGGACGTCTCCTCTCCTGAGAGGGTCGAACCGAGAAGGGAATCCCAGAGACATGAGTGCCGAGAGCATCACCACCACGACGACGTTCCACCTGCTGGTTCCCGGCGTCGCGCCGGCCCCGGTGGAAGCCGAGCTGCACTACGAACCGGAAGACCCGTACGCGGTCGCCGTCCTGTTCCACACCGGGCAGGGCAAGGTCGAGTGGATCTTCGCCCGGGACCTGCTGGCCGACGGTCTGCTGACCGCGTCCGGCGAGGGCGACATCCTGGTCCGCCCGGCCGCCGACGACCCGGAGCGGGTCCTGCTGGAGCTGAACGCGCCGACCGGCTTCGCGATCCTGTCCGCCCAGGCCGAGGACATCGCCGAGTTCCTGGACCTCACCTACGACGTGGTCCAGCCCGGCGAGGAAGACCTGTGGATCGACTTCGACCGCGAGTTGGCCAAGCTCGTCTCGACCAACTGACCCCGGCCGCCACCCCTCCGGTGCACGAGTCGGGGCGACGGTCGACGGGCGGCACGCGCCGGTCGCGCGGGTCGGCGGCGCCACGGGCGTCGGCCGGCGGGCGCACGACGCGCTGCCGGACCCCGAGGCGGCCGGTGGAGCCGACCGGCTCCGGCACCTACCACTCGGTTGGACGGCCCCCACCGACACCGGCATGCCCACCGACACCGGCGCGCCCACTGACACCGACGCGCCCACCGACACCCCCACGTACGCGGCGCCCGAGGCGCGCGGCGACCGGCCGGGCCCGGCCGCCGACGTCTTCCCCCCGGGCGCGGCCCCTCGCGCGACGCCTGCCGGCCCCGCGACCCGGTGCGGTCAGAGGGCGATGCCGGTCAGCACCATCGTGCGCTCCTCGGTGAAGTCCTCCATCGCCGACCGCACGCCCTCGCGCCCGGTGCCCGACCCCTTCACGCCCCCGTAGGGCATCTGGTCCGCGCGGTAGGACGGGACGTCGCCGATGATCACCCCGCCGACCTCCAGCTCGGCCGCCGCCTCGAAGGCCACCGTCACGTCCCGGGTGAACACGCCCGCCTGCAAGCCGTACTCCGTGGCGTTGGCCTGCGCGAACGCCTCCTCCACCGAGTCCACGACGGACACCGCCAGCACCGGCCCGAAGACCTCCTGGTGCCACAGCCGGGCGTCCACGGGCACGTCCTGGAGCACGGCGGGCTCGACCGACGTCCCGGTCCGGCCGCCGCCCACGTGCAGGGTCGCGCCGCCGGACACGGCCTCGGCCACCCACTCCTCCACGCGGCGGGCGTTGTCCTCGTCGATCAGCGGCCCGACCTCGACCTCCGGGTCGTGCGGGTCGCCGGTCTTCAGCGCGCGGACCGCGGCCACCAGCTCGGGCACGAACTCGTCCGCCACGTCCCGGTGGACCAGGACCCGCTGAACCGCGATGCACGACTGGCCGGCCTGGTAGTTGCCGAAGGTCGCGATGCGGGCCGCCGCCCAGCGCAGGTCCGGCCAGTCCGGGCACACGATGGCCGCGCTGTTCGAGCCCAGCTCCATCACCACGTGCTTGCGCGGCGCGCTGTCGGTCAGCGACCAGCCCACCTCGGTCGAGCCGGTGAACGAGATGACCGGCAGGCGCTCGTCGGTGACCAGCGACTTCATGTCCGCGCCCCGCACGGGCAGCACGGAGAAGACGCCCTCGGGCAGGTCGGCCTCGGCCAGGACCTCGCCCAGCAGCAGCGCCGACAGCGGCGTCGCGGAGGCCGGCTTCACGATCACCGGGGCGCCCACCGCCAGCGCCGGGGCGACCTTGTGCGCGACCAGGTTGAGCGGGAAGTTGAACGGGGCCACCGCCAGCACCGGGCCGCGCGGCACCCGGCGGACCACCGCCAGGCGGCCCTCGCCGTTCGCGTCGGTGTCCAGCCGCTGGAGGTCGCCGGTGAACCGCCGGGCCTCCTCGGCGGCGAAGCGGAACGTGTTGACCGCCCGCTGGACCTCGATGTTCGCCCACTTCAGGGGCTTGCCGTTCTCGGCGGTGATGGTCTCGGCGATCTCCTCGGCGCGTTCGGCGAGGGCCTGGGAGACGTGCAGCAGCGCCTTGGCCCGGACGTGCGCGGGGGTGCGGCGGAACTCCCTGGCCACGGCCGCCGCTGCGGCCACCGCCCGTTCCACCTGGTCGGGACCGGGTACGGCGACCGACGCGACCTCCGTGCCGTCGTAGGGGTGGGTGACGGTGGTGGCCCCGGCGCCCTGCTCCGGACGTCCGGCGATCCAGCAGGGGCGTGGCTGCGGGGTGAACGCGTCCATGGGGCACAACCTAGGCCGTTCTGAGCACCCGGCGCAGGTCTGAGACGATGTCAGCCGTGTCTGAGAGCAGCAGCCGCCCCGTTCTGGTCGTCGACTTCGGTGCGCAGTACGCGCAGCTGATCGCCCGTCGCGTGCGCGAAGCACAGGTGTACTCCGAGGTCGTGCCGCACACCGCGAGCGTGGCCGAGCTGCTGGAGAAGGACCCGGCCGCCATCGTGCTGTCCGGCGGGCCCTCCAGCGTCTACGAGCCGGGCGCCCCGCAGGTGGACCCGAAGCTGTTCGACGTGGGTGTCCCGGTGTTCGGCATCTGCTACGGCTTCCAGGCCATGGCGGGCGCTCTCGGCGGCACCGTCGAGCACACCGGCACCCGCGAGTACGGGCGCACCGAGGTCAACGTCCAGTCCAACGGCGGCCTGCTGCACGAGGAGCTGCCCGGCAACCACCCGGTGTGGATGAGCCACGGCGACTGCGTGACCCGGGCCCCCGAGGGCTTCACCGTGACCGCGTCCAGCGACGGCGCGCCGGTGGCCGCGTTCGAGGACCGGGAGCGCCGGTTCGCGGGCGTCCAGTACCACCCGGAAGTGGGGCACTCGCCGCACGGCCAGGAGGTGCTGCGGCGGTTCCTGCACGAGATCGCGGGCATCCGGCCGCAGTGGACGACGTCGTCGATCGTGGACGAGCAGGTCGCCCGCATCCGCGAGCAGGTCGGGGACGGGAAGGCCATCTGCGGCCTGTCCGGCGGCGTGGACTCCGCCGTCGCGGCGGCCCTGGTGCAGCGCGCCATCGGCGACCGGCTGACCTGCGTGTTCGTCGACCACGGCTTGCTGCGGGCCGGTGAGCGGGCGCAGGTCGAGCGGGACTACGTGGCCGCGACCGGCGTGAAGCTGGTCACCGTGGACGCGCGCGAGCGGTTCCTGGGCGCGTTGAAGGGCGTCACGGACCCGGAGGAGAAGCGCAAGATCATCGGCCGCGAGTTCATCCGCGTGTTCGAGCAGGCCGAGCGCGACCTGAAGGCCGAGGGCGACTACCGGTTCCTCGTGCAGGGCACGCTGTACCCGGACGTGGTCGAGTCCGGCGGCGGCGCGGGCACGGCGAACATCAAGAGCCACCACAACGTCGGCGGCCTGCCCGACGACCTCCAGTTCACCCTGGTGGAGCCGCTGCGGGCGCTGTTCAAGGACGAGGTGCGCCGGGTCGGCACAGAGCTGGGGCTGCCGGAGACGATCGTGCAGCGGCAGCCGTTCCCGGGGCCGGGGCTGGGCATCCGGATCATCGGCGAGGTGACCGCGGAGCGCCTGGACATCCTGCGCAAGGCCGACGCGATCGCCCGCGAGGAACTGACCTCCGCCGGCCTGGACCGCACGATCTGGCAGTGCCCGGTGGTGTTGCTGGCGGACGTGCGCAGCGTGGGCGTGCAGGGCGACGGGCGGACGTACGGTCACCCGGTCGTGCTGCGGCCGGTGTCGTCGGAGGACGCGATGACGGCGGACTGGACGCGCCTGCCGTACGACGTGCTGGAGCGCATCTCGACCCGGATCACCAACGAGGTGGCGGAGGTCAACCGGGTCGTGCTGGACGTGACGAGCAAGCCGCCGGGCACCATCGAGTGGGAGTGATCCCGCCGCGGACGTGTCGAAGGGCCGCTCCTGGTGAGGAGCGGCCCTTCGCGTTGTGAGCGTTGACGGTCCGGGTCAGCGCCGGCGGGCGGAACCGGCCAGGAGGCCCAGGCCGATGACCATCGCGGCGCCCGCCAGGGCCCAGCGCAGGTCCAGGAAGTCCGGCCACGCCGCCCCGTCGGACAGCATGTACGCGGCGGCGACCAGGGCCGCGACCCCGAACACCGCGCCCACCACGTCGACGCCCCGCTTCTCCTTCAGTTCCCCGTCAGCCACGGCTCACCACCACCTCTCCCATACCGGCCTTCACGTCCAGCTCGATCTTCAGCCCGCCCTCGCCGTCGGCGCCGTTGTCGGTCACCCGCTCGGTCGGCCCCTTGCCGTCCGCCCGCTTGTCCAGGCAGGTCACCGCGCCCATGTCGGCGTGGCAGACGGCGACCACGTCCGCGTTCTCCGGCACGATCACCCGCGCCTCCCCCAGGCCGATCTCCACCGCCGTCTTCACCGTGCCGGACGCGGGCAGCCCGGTCAGGTCCACGTCGACCGTGCCGATGTTCGAGTCGTACTTCTGCCGCACGTCCACGACCGCCGTCGGCCGCACCGACACGTCGCCGTACCGGTCGGACTCGCTCCACTCCGGGAAGTCCACCGTCGTCATCACCACCCCGGCCACGCTCAGCGGCACGACCAGGCCCATCAGGCCCTTGCCGCCGCCACCGCGGAACGCGCCGACCAGCATCCCCAGGCCGAGCGTCGCGACCACCAGGCCGATGACGTGCGGCGCGGTGAACCAGTCGCTGTACCCGGCGGCCACCATCGACCCGGCCAGCACGACCAGCGCCAGCCCGAACGTCGCCCCGCCGACGCGCGACTTGCGGCGCGGCCGGGCCGGGGTGACCGGCACGGGCGGGGTGGTCGGGGTCGGCTCGGGCAGGTCCCACGCGAACGGCGCGGCGCCCAGCGGGTCCCAGGCGGGCGGCGTGACGCGGGTGGTCTGGGCGTCTGCGGGGTCCACGGGGTTCACCTCGGGGCTCGGGGCGGGACGGTTCAGCGCGCCGCGGCCTCGGTGCAGCGCGTAGATGGCGCCGACGGACAGCAGGAGCCCGCCGACCATGGTGAAGCCGCCGTCCACGAACAGCCCGGACGCCGGCAGCACGGCCAGCCCGAGCAGCACGGTCAGCGGCGCGGGGGTGGAGCTGCGGCCCCGGCCGACCAGCGCCTCCGCCGCGGAGGTCTCGTCACCCTCCTGGGGGAGGAACAACCACCCCAACAGGTAGATCAGGATGCCCGCGCCGTTGCACAGCGCCATGGCGACGAAGGCGACCCGGACGATGACCGGGTCGATCTGGTACCGCTCCGCGATACCGGCGGCGACACCGGCGACCTTGCGCCCCTCGTGTGGCCGCCTGGGCCTGCTGACCCAGAAGTCCTTGAGCGTCTGCTCGACGCCGGCTGTGCTCAGGTTCCCGCTCACGATGACGAGCATCGCCGTTGCCGGGCACGATGCGCATCGGGGACCCACCCTGAACCCGGCATCGGGTGGAACCCTGATGAATCCGAGATCCGCTCGTGTGACGATCGGACCGTGACCTCGCAGGTGGTGGAGACCGTGGACAGGCAACCGACCGCGGCCAGGCCGTCCCGCTTGCCCGAACCGGTGCGCCGGCGGCGCGGCGGCCGGGTCGTCGCGGGCGTCGCCGGCGGCGTGGCCGACCACCTCGGCGTGGACGTGTTCTGGGTGCGCGCGGCGTTCGCGGCCCTGACCGCCCTGAACGGCGTCGGCATCGTCGCGTACGGCCTGCTGTGGCTGTTCGTGCCGCAGCGGGACGTGGACGCGCCGGAGCGGCCGTCGGGGTCCAAGGAGCGGCAGCAGGCGCTGGGCCTGGTCGCGCTGGGCATCGGCGCGGCGGTGATCAGCGGGCTGGTGTCCGGGCCGGTCAGCGGCTGGATCGTCGGACCGCTCGCGGTGGCCCTGGTCGGCGCGGCCGTGGTGTGGCGCGAGGCGGACGAGGCCCAGCGGCGGCGCTGGCGGGACGGCGCGAAGTCCGGGCTGCTCGGCAGCGGCCGGTCGGCGGTCGTGCGGGTGCTCGCGGGCGTGGCCCTGGTCGCCATCGGCATCGGCGTGCTGCTGGTCAACAGCTACGGCATCGACCAGCTGAGGTTCGCGCTGCTCGCGGTGGTCGCGACGCTGGGCGGCGTGGCCGTGCTGACCGTGCCGCTGTGGATCAAGCTGATCAACGACCTGGGCGAGGAGCGCCGGGTCCGCATTCGGACCGAGGAACGCGCCGAGATCGCCGCCCACCTGCACGACTCCGTGCTGCAAACGCTTGCGCTGATCCAGAAGCAGTCCGAGAACCCGCGCGAGGTCAAGCGCCTGGCCCGCGGCCAGGAGCGCCAGTTGCGCGAGTGGCTCTACGG
Organism: Saccharothrix mutabilis subsp. mutabilis; assembly: GCF_039521145.1. NCBI lineage: Bacteria > Bacillati > Actinomycetota > Actinomycetes > Pseudonocardiales > Pseudonocardiaceae > Saccharothrix > Saccharothrix mutabilis. The sequence continues at coordinate 202,812 of NZ_BAAABU010000008.1, read as the reverse complement.
GCGCAACGTCGAGGACAACAACCAGCCGACCACCCTGTCCGCGGCCATCGCGAAGGCCTCCGGCGAGGTCGAGGACCACTTCGCGCTGACCGTCCAGCAGGTCGTCGTCGGCGACTGCGAGCTGGACCCGAACCTGCTCGCCCTGGTGCAGGCGGCCCGGGAGGCGATGGTCAACGCGGCCAAGCACGCGGGCGTCGCCGAGATCAGCGTCTACGGTGAGGTGGAACCCGAACGGGTGACCGTGTTCGTGCGCGACCGCGGCAAGGGCTTCGACCCGGACACCGTCCCCGAGGACCGGCATGGCCTCGCGGACTCGATCCGGGGGAGGATGGACCGGCACGGCGGCGAGGTGCGGCTGCGCACCACCCCCGGCGAGGGGACGGAAGTGCAGCTCTACATGCCGAGGTCCGGGAACTAGGAGGGGTGCGGACGTGACAGGCCGGGAAACGCCGGTGCGGGTGTTCCTCGTGGACGACCACGCGCTGTTCCGCGCCGGGGTGCGCGCCGAGCTGGACTCGATCACCGACGAGGTCGACGTGGTGGGCGAGGCGGGTTCCGTGGGCGAGGCGGTGGTGGGCATCAACCACGTCCGCCCGGACGTGGTGCTGCTGGACGTCCACATGCCCGACGGCGGCGGGGCGGAGGTGCTCCGCCAGGTGCGCACGACGCTGCCCGAGGTGGTGTTCCTGGCCCTGTCGGTGTCCGACGCGGCGGAGGACGTGATCGCCGTGATCCGCGCGGGCGCGCGGGGGTACGTGACGAAGACGATCTCCAGCCAGGAGCTGGTGCGCGCGGTGGTGCGCGTGTCCGAGGGCGACGCGGTGTTCAGCCCCCGGTTGGCCGGGTTCGTGCTGGACGCGTTCGCGGACCGGCCGGGCGCGGCCCCGATCAGCGACCCCGAGCTGGACCTGCTGACGCCCCGGGAGCGGGACGTGCTGCGGCTGCTCGCGCGCGGCTACGCGTACAAGGAGATCGCGTCGGAGCTGTTCATCTCGGTGAAGACGGTCGAGACCCACGTGTCCAGCGTGCTGCGCAAGACCCAGCTGTCCAACCGCTACGAGCTCTCGCGGTGGGCCTCGGACCGCCGCCTGGTCTGAGCCCGGTCAGTCGGGGCGCGGTGGTTCCGCCGCGCCCTTGACCAGCATCAACAGGCCGTCCACCAGGTCGTCCGTGCCGGAGCCCGTGGCGAGGGCGCGCAGCTTCATGCCCATGATCAGCCCGACGACGGCGCCCGCCACCTTCTCCGCGTCCGGCACGCCCAGCGCGGTCAGCACGGTCGCGGCCAGCTTGTCGTAGGCGGCGAAGCAGTCGGAGGCCGCGTCGCGCAGCTCGGGGTCCCGGCCGGCGTGCAGGTACAGCTCGTAGGGAGCGATGCGCTCGCTGTCCTGCGGCATGGTGTTCGCGACCTCGCGGACCAGTTCGACCACGTGCCCGAGGTCGGCGCACTCCCCCTGCGACTCCCGGGCGAGCTGCCCGAAGTGCCTGGTCTCGCAGTCGACGAAGTGCAGGAGGCTGGCGCGCAGCAGGTCTTGCTGGGTGGCGAAGTGGTAGGTGACCGAGCCCAGCGACACCCCGGCCTCCTGGGCGATGCGGCGGTTGGTGACGCCCGCCACGCCGTCGTCGCCGATGATCCGCAGCACCGCGCTGATGATCCGCTGCCGCGTCTCGGCCGGTCTGGTCATGACCCCATCTTCCCGCACCGGACCAGTGGCCCGGTCGTCGCCGCGTGCGATTTCGGATACTGTTCGTTCGAACGAACAGTATCCACCGGGGAGGACCGCGATGCACGTCAGGGGAAGCACCGTGCTGTTGACCGGCGCGACGGGCGGGCTCGGGCACGCCATCGCCCGCGCCTTGACCGCACGGGGCGCGCGGCTCGTGCTCACGGGCCGCAAGGAGACCGAGCTGACGGCGCTGGCCGCCGAGACCGGCGGCCGGGCGCTGGTCGCCGACCTCGCCGAGCCGGACGGGGTGCGGGCGCTGGTGGCGGCGGCGGGCGAGGTGGACGTGCTGGTCGCCAACGCGGCGCTGCCGGCCAACGGGAAGCTCACCGACTTCACCCCGGAGGAGGTGCGGCGGGCGTTGAGCGTGAACCTCGACGCCCCGATCGCGCTGACCCACGCCCTGGTGCCGGGCATGGTGGAACGCCGGCGCGGGCACGTCGTGCTGATCGGGTCGTTGGCGGGCAAGGTCACCTCGCCCTACGCGTCGCTCTACAACGCCACCAAGTTCGGGCTGCGCGGCTTCGGCCTGGGGGTGCGGCAGGACCTGGCGGGCACGGGCGTCGGGGTGTCGGTGGTGCAGCCCGGTTTCGTGCGGGACGCGGGGATGTTCGCCGACACCGGGGCCAAGCCGCCGGCCGGCATGCGGACCGTGTCGCCGGAGCAGGTCGCCGCCGGCGTGGTGGAGGCGATCGAGCGCAACCGCGCCGAGGTCAACGTGGCCCCGGTGGAGCTGCGGGTGGCCAGCACGCTCGGCGGGGCGTTCCCGGGGTTCGTGGAGGCGATCCAGCGGCGCACGGGCGCGGACGACGTGATGGAGCGGATGTCCGCGAAGAACAGGGCCAAGCGCTGATGGCCGCCCCGGTCATGGACACGTCGGCCATCCCCCACCCGCGCTGGCGGGTGCCGCTGATCGGCGACGTCATCGGCACGTCAAGGCGCACGCCCGTGCAGGACACCATGCGCCAGGGCCGCGACCTGGGGCCGATCTTCAGCCGGCGGTTCCTGGACCGGGAGATCGTCTTCATCGGCGGCGCCCACCTGACCGCCGAGCTGTCCGACGAGAAGCGCTTCGCCAAGCACCTCGCCCTGGGGGTCGAGGAGCTGCGGGTCATCGGCGGCGACGGCCTGTTCACCGCATACAACGAGGAACCGAACTGGAGGGCCGCGCACGACGTCCTGATGCCGGCGTTCACGCAGAGCGCCATGCGGGCGTACCACCCGGCGATGGTGGACGTGGTGGGCGAACTGGTCGGCAAGTGGGACCGGGGTGGCGTGGTGGACGTGTCGGCGGACATGACCAACCTGACCCTGGAGACCATCGGGAGGGTCGGCTTCGGCTACCCGTTCGACTCGTTCCGACGCGAGCAGGCGCACCCGTTCGTGCGGGCGATGATGGGGTCGTTGCGTCATGCGCAGCGGAAGAGCTTCCAGTTCCCGTTGGCGGCGAAGCTCTTCGGGCGGGCGGCCGAAGAGCGCTACCGGGCGGACGTGGCGTACCTGGCGGAGGTCGTGGACGAGGTGATCCGGGCGCGCGTGGCGTCGGGCCCGTCGGCGGACCGCCCGGACCTGCTGGACCTGATGCTGGCGTCGGGGGCGCTGGACGAGGTGAACGTCCGGAACCAGGTCATCACGTTCCTGATCGCGGGGCACGAGACGACGTCCGGGGCGCTGTCGTTCGCGCTGTACTACCTGTCGCGCAACCCGGCGGTGGTGGAGAAGGCGCGTGCGGAGATCGACGCCGTGTGGGGCGAGGCCGAGGCGCCGGCGTTCGAGCAGGTGACCAAGCTGCGGTACGTGCGGCGGATCCTGGACGAGGCCCTGCGCTTGTGGCCCACCGCGCCGGGGTACGCGCGGGAGGCTCGGACGGACACCGTGCTGGGTGCGCGGTACCCGATGCGTGCGGGGCAGTGGGCATTGGTGCTGTTGCCGCTGGTGCACCGGGATCCGACGGTGTGGCCGGAACCGGAGCGGTTCGATCCCGACCGGTTCGCGCCGGAGGCGGTTCGGGCTCGGGCTGGGCACGTGTACAAGCCGTTCGGGACCGGGGAGCGGGCTTGCATCGGGCGGCAGTTCGCGTTGCACGAGGCGACTTTGGCGTTGGGGTCCGTGTTGCGGCGGTATGAGTTGACGCCGGATCCGGAGTACCGGTTGCGGGTGGTGGAGATGTTGACCTTGAAGCCGGAGGGGTTCAGGTTGACCGTCCGTCGGCGGTGACTCGGGGTCTTGCTCGGCGGGTTCGGCGGGGCGGGTTGGGCGGGGCGGGTTGGGCGGGGCAGGTTCGGCGGGGCAGGTTCGGCGGGGCAGGTTCGGCGGGGCAGGTTCGGCGGGGCGGGTTCGGCGCGGCGGGTTCGGCGCGGCGGGTTCGGCGCGGCGGGTTCGGCGCGGCGGGTTCGGCGCGGCGGGTTCGGCGCGGCGGGTTCGGCGCGGCAGGTTCGGCGCGGCAGGTTCGGCGCGGCAGGTTCGGCGCGGCAGGTTCGGCGCGGCAGGTTCGGCGCGGCAGGTTCGGCGCGGC